>CALKHT010000029.1 GCA_937988825.1 uncultured Phycisphaeraceae bacterium | reverse complement strand
ACCGGCGCCGTCATCGAACGCTACGACTACACCCCCTACGGCCAGGTCACCATCCTCAAACCTGACTTCAGCAACGACGCCGACGGGGTGAGCGACTACGAGCAAAATGTGCTGTTTGCGGGGTATCAGTACGATGCCGAGAGCGGGATGTACCACGTCCGGCGCCGCAGCTACCATCCGATGCTGGGAAGGTGGGTGCAGCGTGATCCACTGGATTATATCGATGGAGCCCACGTATATGAATATGTTCGCAGCAGTCCAACGTTTACAACAGATCCAACAGGACGTTCGTGTGCTGATGTTCGCGCGAACTGTTGACGAATTGCTTGCGTCAGAACCGTCCCAATGTCAACTGCGGCACGCTCTGCGGACGGATTTATCAAAACTGTATTAAGCGACAGACACCCCCGCCGCCACCGCCTGCTCCGCCAAGAGCCCCGGCTTCTGGTTCTAACGTTGTTCCTGCTATTGGTTATGCCGCAACGTATGCTGTCCCGGGATCTGAGATCACTGCAGTTGCACAGATGGCTCCAGAGGGGGCGGAGGTCTTAATCAAGCAGAAGACTCGTGAACCGTGCTGGAGATGTCTTGCTGATCCGCCGCCGACCGATCCGGACTGCAAAAAGGCATGCGGCACTCACGAAGAAGTTAAACAAATCTTTGACAGGAGGCACAAGAAATGCGACGACTGATGGGGACACTTCTAATTGTGAGCGCGATCGTCGGAGCTAATCGACTCGACCGAGTCAAACTGAGTAGAGAAAGAGGACATTAAAGTAACCACCGTTCCTGAGTTTCCAAAGCGATTGGATTGCGAAGTGGTGATAGGAAAGCATTTCTTTCCTCGGTACAAAACACAGGGCGAAGACGGGGTCGTCTCGTTTGCCGGTCTTGAAGTCAATGCCGATACAGCTGTGACCTTACTTCGTCAAGCCGGAGATCAAGAGCACGTGTATGCACTCACGTTGTTCTCACACGATCGCGAGGGTAAGGTCTTTATGCTATGGGATTTTGACATTGATGGGCAATGGGATATGCGATAACTCCTACACGTGATAAGAAGGAAGCAATCTGGTTGGAATCACAGTGGTTACCGGTCGACGTAATTACCGGGCGCCGTTCACAAGCACCGACGGCGACCTACGAAGATGAAGTGTACATCTTCAAAGACGGGCGGTGGCGTCAGCAATAGCAGCGGCCGTACCGAAACCGGAACGGTGTCGGATATGCCGTGTAGAAAACCCACCTGGACGACTGCTTGTCATGCCAGTTTGTGCCTTCGCAGGGTGGGGACATTCGGGCCGAACGTGCGGCCGGGTGAAGGGATTCTACAGGGCATGTCGGATAAACTGATGTGGTCCTCAAGCGGGCACTCGGCTGGTGGCGTGGCGTTTGCATCATGTCTGAACAAGACAGAAGGAGCAAGCCATGACACAGGAACTGCCGGGGATGATGCGGGCGGTGGCGCTGGATCAGTTTGGCGGGGTGGAGCAGTTGCGGCTGCGGACGCTCCCGGTGCCGGAGGTAGGGCCGGAGGAAGTGTTGATTCGCGTCGAGTCGGCCGGGGTGAGTGAGTGGGATCCGGCTGAACGGGAGGGCTGGTTCGCCCGGGAGCTCGGTATCGAGCCGCGGTTTCCATACATCCTCGGGTCGGATGTGGCGGGGACAGTCGTGGCGTGTGGCGAGCGCGTCGAGGGGCTGCGGCCTGGCGATCGCGTGTATGGCGTGTCATTCCTGAACGCCAAGGGCGGGGCGTATGCGGAGTACGTTGTGGTGCCGGCTGAACAGGTGGCGCCGATCCCGCCGGGTCTGAGCGTGGAAGAGGCGGGGGCCATGATGATCAGTGCCATCACCGCGCTGCAGGGGCTGGATGACACGCTGGAGCTGCAGACGGGTGAGTCGCTCCTGATCTTCGGCGCCAGCGGCGGGGTGGGACACATCGCACTGCAACTGGCCAAACGCATGGGGGCGCGCGTCCTCGCGGTGGCGTCGGGACGCGATGGCGTGGAACTGGTGCAGCAACTCGGGGCGGACACGGCGGTCGATGGCCGATCGGAGGATGTGCTGGCCGCAGCACGTCAGTTCGCGCCGCATGGGATCGATGCAGCCATGCTCACGGCAGGAGGTGAAACGGCTGAGCGGGCACTACAGGCGGTGCGCGACGGCGGACGGGTGGCGTATCCCAATGGCGTGGAGCCGGTGCCGAAGGGCCGGCCGGGTCTGATGATGCGCAGCTACAACGGCACACCCAATCCCGAGGTGATCGCAAGACTGAACAGGCTCATCCAAAAGCCAGGTCCCGCGCCATTCCACGTACACGTGGCGCGCACATTCTCGCTGGAACAGGCAGCCGAAGCCCATCGCGCCCTGGAACAACACCACATCGGCAAGCTGACGCTTAAACCGGCAGCGTAGGCGGTGGTGTGGTGTTGGAAAGGGTTGGTCGATTCGTCGGGATGGCACGAATGCCACTGCCCATGCATTCGCCGTGACTGGAAACAACTCGGCTTGTTTCGCATGCGTATCACCGGCCAGACGTCACGCCACTTCACAAACTGTCCAACGTTTGGCATCGATGTCTGACATTGTCGGGGCCATGCCTTGAGCTCACGTCCGTCTGTGCAGTTGCGATGAAGGGGGCGTGCGGAGCTGGATTGTGGGTGTGGAGGTGGTCCCATCCCCCGGGGGGGCTTTTGGTCCGGGGATGGAGTTGGGGGATACGGATGTGGAGGCGAGGGGGACTCTTTCTTCATTTTTTTGACCCAATTTTTCTCTTGACAGCTCTCGGCACGATCTATTACGATCTATATTGATATATCATTATAGATCATGCTAGATCATTGGCTGGGAAATGTGAGTGATGGTCGAATCGATGTCTCAACGGGCGTACGACTACATGCGGCAGAAGCTCAGTTCCGGAGAGCTGAAGCCGGGGATGAGACTGGTCACGCGGCGGGTGGCCCGTGAGGTGGGCGGCTCACTCGTGCCGGTTCGCGAGGCGCTGAGTCGGCTGGCCAGCGAAGGGCTGATCGAGCATGTCCCCGGGGGCGGCGCCTATATCCGCCGCATGAGTCGCGAGGAGCTGCTGCACCTGTATGAGATGCGTGAGGCGGTGGAGCCGTTCGCTGCGGGGCTGGCGGCCGCGCGCATCGGTGAATCGCAGCTTGGCGTCCTTCAGACGATCTGTGATGAATGGCTGGTGGTGGTGCGTGCCATGCGTGATGAGAAGCGGCCTCACGCCACGGCCAGCGAGATCGACCTGTGGCTGGAACGCGATCGGCTTTATCACGACGTCATCATTTCCGCCACGGGCAATCCATTTCTGATCAAGGTCATCGCCGACCTGCGGCTGATGGAGCGCGTGTACAACCCGGTGCGGCGAAGTGGTGATTTTCTGACCCTGCGCGTAGCAGCGTTGTCATGGCGGGCTCATGCGGCGCTGTTGCGTGCCCTCAAGAAGCGCGATGCGCCCCTGGCGCAACGCCTGATGGCGGAGCAGATTCAGTCCGGCAAACGCAACGTTCTGGCTTTTCTCGATCGGCAGCCACTGTCGAGGAGATGAGAAGGAGAATTCATCCTCACAGCTTTCATCAGTCACGGCATTTCTTTCACAAATACGAAGGATCTCACGTGAGGTCCGCAACCTGGATACTCAACCCTGGAGGAATTGTCATGTCTACGTTTCGGGTGAGGGCAATGCGAAACATGCTGGCGGGTACAGCGGTGGGGCTGAGCGTTCTGGCAACGGCGCCCAGGGCGTCGGCGGTGCCCATGACTGAACTCGATTCCAGCGAGTTCACCTACAAGTATGAGATGGACGTTGATCCAACCACGCAGAATCTGGATGGCAGCGCCCACACGGACTGGCGTGCGCACATTGGCAACGTCACCATTTCGGACGGCCTTGCCCATTTGACCGGGGCTGGCACGTTCATGGATGGTCGGTTATCCGGTGGGATGTCGAGCATCTGGCAAAGCGCGGGGTTCAACACGGCTGCCGAATGGACGATCGAAGTGCGTGCCCACGTGACCAACCCTGATGACCCCGGGCCACGTGGCTATTGGGGGGTGAGTACGAGCAACTTCAACGGCACGATCAGTGAACTTGTTGAGATTCGCGATGCCACAACGCTTTCGATCGTTCTGTCCACCAATGGCGCATCGCACATTGACTACGCGCTGCCCAGGAACGTGAAGGAGGGATTCGCCAATCTTCGCATTGCCAAGGACGCCGAGGGTATCTGGGTGTGGCTGGACAACATTCTCATCAACAGCGAAGCCGTCCAGAGCATGAGCGATCCCGTTTTCATCAACAACCGGATCCTTGTCGGCGGTTACTCCAACAGTCTCAACACCGGTGTTGATATCGATTACATCCGCATCACAATGGGCGCCTTCGCTCCGGTGGGACAGGTGATTCCCGAACCAGCCTCGCTTGTGCTCGGTGGTGCGGGGGGGGCTGCTGTTGCTGCGCCGTCGTCATCACTGAGTTGCCTCCCTCGATCTTCTTTGCCTGACGGCAGAGCGGATCGATTCGTCGTCCGGTCCTGATGCACCACGACGCCAAGCTGAAAGGGGCAACATGTCACGCCGAGCGTTTACCCTGATCGAACTGCTGGTCGTCATCGCCATCATCGTCCTGCTCATTTCGCTGATTCTGCCGGCGCTTTCCGCGGCGCGAGATGCGGCCATGCGAACGCAGTCGCTGAGCAATCTGCGACAGATCGGCGGTGCGGCGCAGGCGTATCTCAACGATCATCGCCTGCGGTTTCCGCCCAAGACGATCTGGGGATACGACGGGGCACATTACACGAGTCAGATCTCATGGGTCGGCCGAAGAGGTCTGACCACGATCTATGCGCAGTTCGGCGGCGACTCACGATACTTCAACCAATACCTGGGAGTCTACGGCCGCGACTCGGATGTGCCCGTAGCCCGTGCGCCCAAGGATGAGGCGATCGGCGCGCTTGACGGCGACAGTTACTACAAGGCATTTGGAGCGTCCTATTCATCGAACACGCGGGAACCGGGCGATAAGACGCTTGTGCTCGATCAGCCGATCACCGGACAGTACAACGATGGCTTCATCCAGTGCACAGTCATCGATCAGGTTCCCAGTCCTTCTCGCATGGTGCTGATGGCTGAGGTCGGTGCGTTCTGGCCTGGATGGATTCAGTGGCCCCGGCCCTGCCCGCCTGAATTGCTCTGGAATGGTCCCGATCCTGATTTCAACATGGCTTTCGCAGATGGACACGCCCGACTGCAACACGTCGATATCGGTGTGGGCTGGAATGACTATTACACCTTCTACATCGATCGGTGATTCCTGTCGTGTCTGCTGAGGCAGGGTTGCGTGTTCGCTACGCAATGCGCAACACAGCCGTGCCGTCAATGCGGCTATGTTTCACATCGGCCAGGGCGCGGTTGGCATCGGCAAGGTCGTAGTGCGTGATGTGCGGGTCGACGCGCGCGGCGGCAGCCTCGGCGAGCAGTTCGCGACCATCCTCACGGGTGTTGGCGGTGACGGGGTGGATATCGCGCTCATTGAAAAGGTGCTGAGCGTAGTTGAGCGAGGGGACATCGGTCATGTGGATGCCCGCCAGGGCGAGTGTGCCGCCGCGTTCGAGCGATTCGAGGGCAGGGGGGACGAGTTTACCGCTGGGGGCGAAGAGGATGGCGCTGTCGACGCGGTGGGGCAGGTCGTCGAATCGTTCACCCGCCCAGCGTGCGCCGAGTTGCCGGGCGAGCTCCTGATGCGCGGGGCTGCGGGTAACGACGTAGAGTTCGTGCTGATGGTGAAGGGCGATCTGGGCGATGATGTGTGCCGAGGAACCGAAGCCGATGATGAGCAGTCGGCCGTTGGGGGGAAGATTGGCTCGCTTATACGCGCGATAGCCGACGATACCCGCGCACAGGAGTGGAGCGGCCTTTTCGTCGCTGAACGCATCGGGGATGGGATAGGCGAATGCTTCAGGCACGATGGCGAACTGGGCATAGCCGCCGTCGACGTGATAGCCGGTGTAGCGCGAGTTGGGGCAGAGGTTCTCGCGGCCGGTTGTGCAGAAGCGGCAGGAGCCATCGGTCTCGTGCAGCCATGCGACACCGACACGATCGCCGATCTTAAACTGCGTGCAGTTTTCGCCGAGCACATCGACACGACCGACAATCTGATGGCCGGGAATGACCGGTCGTCGCGCGGGTGGCAGATCGCCTTCGATCACATGCAGGTCCGTGCGACAGACGGCACAGCAATGCACACGCAGACGCAATTCACCCGGCCCGGGCTGAGGGTCGGGAAGCTCCACTAACCGCAGCGGCTCGGTTTCGATCGGTGCGCTGTCATGGAGCATCATCGCGTGCATGGCGTTGTCCGCTGCAAGCGGGTTATCCTCGAACGATCAATCATCTGCATCACGGAACGTGATGGCCCCGAAGAGCATTTCATCCCACGATTGTTCACCCCAGCGGACGGTTTGTGTAGGGTCGGGGTTGGCGGGGTTCTGCGCGGAGTTGTCCCACGCGGTGGTGTGAACGATGGTGCTACCCGCGGGAATGTGTTTGGGCGTTGCAAGGCGATAGGTGGTCTGCCAGTTGAAGTTGTAGTCGGGCACCGACAGCAGCATTTCCTCGCGGCCATCGGGCAGGATCACCTTGAACTGTGACGCCTTGCCGCGGTAATGCGCGTGAGGCAGCATCGAGTAGATGATGATGTCACGTGGGATTCGCCGCGAGACAGACTCGGTGTGCGCCCGGGCATGTGGCGGAATGACGATGCGTTCGTTGTGCAGGACCAGTGTGTGAAGCGTGTGACGCGGTGGCTCGTTGTGGAAGTAAAGACCCAGGCGCGAGCGATCGGTTTCTGCCCGTCCGAAGGTGGTGTAGTGCATTTCAAATCGCAGCACCGCACCTTTGGGAAGCAGCACACCCGTGTCCGCGGGATAGGTGTCCGCCTGCGCGCCGGGGACATAACCGCCCAGTGCGCCGACCGTTCGCCAGCCGCCACGGGCTTCGCTATCGGGCATGAGTACGGTGATGATGACGTGATGCAGGGCCTTGCGCGAGCCGGGCAGCACTTCATAGGCCCGCACCCACACATCACGATCGAACGGATTGGGCACGTTCTGGAACTGATATGGCACGACACCTGTCGCGGGGACATCGAACGCGGGAATGTCGATGATCGCATCGGGTGCGCCAAGCTCCCACTCGGTTTCCTGATGTTGGTACTGTGCCAGCGGATCGGGGCCTTCGCCGCGCGGTGCGCCCGCTTCGATCCAGTGCACGAGCGTGCGAATCTGTTGGTTGGTTAGCGAACGATCGTTGGCAAAGGCAAGGCTCATGTGCGGGTCGGCGTGCCAGGGAGGCATGCGTCGCGTGAGCAGCACCTCGCGGATCATCGGTGCGAAACCGCGCACACGCTCATAGCGGTTCATTGCGAACGGGCCGATGCCGCCGGGGCGGTGACACGTCACGCATTTTTCGATGAGCATCGGCGCGATCGTTTCGCTGTAGGAGATCGCCTTGTGTGCTTCGCGGTTGTTCTTCTCGGGCAGGTTGACGAGACAGCCCTTGACCTGCGTGTGCGGCGTGAGGATGGGCTGATCGTTCAGCAGGGCATCGAGCGCATCAGTGAGGTAGTGTTGCTGTGCGGCTGGCCGCTGCGTTTCGTAGCCGATGCGGTCGTCGATCGCACCACGGTAGACGATGCGCCAGTCGCGCGGATTGATGACGATCACCTCGGCGGTGCGTGTGATGTCGAGCATTTCTGCCACAAGCTGCGTTTCATCGAGCAGGATGGGCATGTCGATGCCGAACGTTTGGGCTTCCTCGATCACCTCGTCGCGTGTGTCGTGCGGGTTGGCGTTGAGAAGGGCGAAGCGCACGCCGCGGTCCTGGTAGGCATCGCGGATTTCGCGGAAGCGCGGCACCGCGAGTCGCACGATCGGGCAGCCATTGCCATGCACCATCAGCACGATGGCGCGAGCGTCGCTGTGGTAATACAGTTCGTGTGCCTGCCCGCGATGATCCAGCAGTTTGAAGTTATCGACGTGGTCAGCCGCCTGCGCGACCGTCACCCCCATGACCAGCAGTGCCGCCAGCAACGTCATTCCTGTTCTCATGGCTGGCTCCATTTTTTAACGTTCAGGGATTTCCCGGTGAATGTGTATCCCTGTTGAGATGATAGCGTGTCACGTGGCCGGTTGCGGCGCTTGATTTCTGGATAGCGCTGAATGGAGAGGTAGGGGGAACCCGTGTTCGCAGTGTCAGCGGCGCGCGGTTGCCAGCACGGGCAATGGCACGACGGTGGCGGTTTCGCGGCGGGCGCTCTTGTCGCCGGGCGGTTCGAACAGCTCGGGGTCGGTCGCCAGGTAGCGTTCGGCCAGTCGCCGGGCTGCTTCCATGCGCGGTTCGCGCACCTCGCGGAAGCCGGTGACCGTCTCAACGCTGCGCAAGATTGCCAGCCAGCGTTCGTAGTTGCGCGACGCCAAATGGGGCGGGGCGGAGGCCCAGTCGAGCTGCCGCACCAGCGCCAGATACCAGTCGCGGAACTCGCGTTCGCGCCGGTGCCAGCCGGGCATCAGCTTCCGCAGCCAGCGCGCCCGTGCCATGAGGCGCAACTGCCAGTCGCGGCTCTTCCACTCGAAGCGGATTCGCTGGCCGAGGATGACGAACTCCGGCCGGTTGTGATGCTTGTAAATGATTCGGTCGCCGCGCGACGGGTCGATGTTGAAGCGTCGCCTGTCGCGTTCATATTTTTCGGGACTGGTCAGAAGCTGGGAGACGTAGATCTCATCCTTGATGAGCATGACGCGCGCCAGGTTCCACACTGCTGCGCGCGTCAGGGCGTAGTCGCGGCTGGCATCGTCCTTCTCGAATACGCTGATGACGTGCTGGCAGTATTCGCGTGCATAATCCAGGCCGCCCCACAACAGGCAGTCGAACGTGCGAATGATGATATCACGCATCAGCGCATCGTTATTGTGCAGTTGTCGTGTGGCGCTGAACAGTTCCTTCATGAGGGCGCGGAAGCGTCGGGCGATGCGTCGGCCGCGCCGGCCGGGCCATCGCTGATGGATCGCCGCCACCTTGCGCCGGTACGCCCGCCGGGCCGTTTCAACACCCGACGTCGCGTCCAACACCGCCTCGGGTTCCACCGCCAGTTTGCGGCCGATGTGGAACGCCCGCAGGTTGCGATCCGTTTCACTGCGCACCACGGTGCGAATCGCATTCTCCAGCGCATCCAGCCGCACGGGCAGATAGCCACGCTGATACGCGATGCCCAGCATCATGATGTTGGCGTACTGCTTCGAACCCAGCAGATGCTCGCACAGCGTGCCGACGTTGAAGCTCACGTACTGATCGCGTCGGGTATAACGGCGAAGCGTTTCCTCCAGTTGGGCAATGTCGAAATCGTTCTCGCCCATCAGCGTGAGGATCGTCGGCGTCTTGAGCGTGTTGACCACCACCGCGGTGCGCTGCGGCGAAGCCACGCGATGCGGCTGCGAGGGATCGATCGCACGCACCGCTTCAAGCAGGTCCACGCCCAGCAGCAGATCCGCCTTCCCGTAGGGAATGTAGGCGGTCAGCCCCTGGCCGGCACCATCGCAGTTCTTGTTGGCGCTGTCGCGCAGCGCACCGGCTGAGGTGCCGCGTGTGTAGACGAGCTGGCTGAACACCCCGCCGTTGCGGATCGCCAGTCCCTTCTTATCGAGGAACTGCACGTGGTAGCCCATGAAATGACCGGCCGTGACGAGAATCGCCGTCGACATGCCGATACCCATGCCGCCCACACCCGCCAGATAGCAGCGCCACACATCCTGATCCGCATGGATCGGTTTGGGTGCCTCGGGCAGGTTGCTCAGGTCGATCGCTTCGTGCGGCTCGCGCGGCGGAGCCTTGCGCACCACCGTCACTTCCTCGAAGGAGGGACACGCGCCTACGCGCTCGCACGCGCCGTCGTTCACGCACCAAGAATCATCGGTCTGAATCTTCGGGCCATAATCGGTGTCCTCGATGGTCAGGCCCGGGCAGCCGGTCTTTGTCGTGCATTCGAGGCAGAACTCGCACACCTCGGAGGCGACGCTCATGTGCGTCTTGCGCGGCAGGAAGCCGTGCTCTTTGGCGATCTTTCGCTCCGCCGAGCGGGCGCGACGGTGGAACGTGATGCCGCATTCCTTGTCGGCGATGACCACCTTCACACCGTCGGCCAGCAGCGTTTCCTCCAGCAGCCTGCGATAGCGCTTGCGATCGGCCGGGTTGATGCGCACCACGCGCACGTCGGCGGCCAGATCTCGCGGCACCATGCCGATGACCGTGCGTTCGATGTCCTGCGCGAAGGCGGGATTGCCGCGAAGGTCCACCTCGTCGCCGGGGTTGCACTGGTGCCCGGTCATCGCGGTGGTCTTGTTGTCGAGGATGATGTAGGTGATGTCCTGCCCGTTGTAGATCGACTGGCTGATGGCTGCCATCCCCGAATGGAAGAAGGTGCCATCACCCATGAAGACGAGCTGCTTGTTGTCGATGAAGGGGTCAACACCCGTGCCGGTGCCGCCACCCAGGCCCATGCCGCTGTAATTGTGCATCAGCGGCTTGTTGGGCGCGAACATCAGCATGGTGTAGCAGCCCGTGTCACCGTGACACACCAGATCGACCGGTTTGCGCTTGTGAACGCGCAACATGTACTCGGGGTTGAGCAGGTCCTGCCGCAGCTCCAGCAGTACGCTGGAGGAATCGCGGTGCGGGCAGCCGGGGCAGAATGTCGGCGTGCGAGCCGGCAGATTCACCTCGAAGCGCGACGTCTCCTCGATCAGCTCCAGCTCCGAGGTCAGTCGCCCGTTGGTCAGCTCGACCGGCAGCGATGCGTACTGCCGCACCAGCGGGATCAGTCGTTCGATCAGCAGTGAGGGGTTCAGCCCGCGCGTCGACGGAATGCCCGGCAGGTTGCCCGGGAACGTCTTACCGTACACCTTCACCGGCAGCTCGCCCGACTGGATCAGCGGGTAGAGCGCGTTGAGTACCTGCCTTTCGACGAAGTTACGCCGCTCCTCGATCACCACGATCTGTCGGCAGTGTCGGGCGAACTCGCGGACGATCTGCTCGTCCACCGGATAGCTCATACCCAGCTTCAGAATCGGCAGCCGTCCGCTCAGTCCCATCTCGCGCAGGGCGTGTGTGAGGAAGGCGTAGCCCATGCCCGAGGCGATGAAGCCCAGGTCGACGATCTCGTCCTTCTGAGGCCGATGGAGGATGCGGTTGATCCCCAGTTGCCGGGCTGCCGCCTTCACCGCCGCGAAACGTGCTTCGATGCCCATCTCGCGCATGCCGGTGCGCGGCGGCAGTAGCACGGTCTGCTCCAGCAGCGGTTCGATGTCCTTGTCGTATTGCAGCGTGCGGCGCTGATGCTCGTTGAAGACAGGGTAGTGGTTGGGCCGGCACTCGACTGTTCCGCCGCCGTCAGCCAGCGCCACCGTGACGAGGTAACCGATGTAGATGCGGCCGGCCTGCCCCAGCTTGAAGCCAAGGTCCACCCAGTCCTTCAGCTCCTGGGCGTTGCTCGGCTCGATCATTGGCATGCGCACATGCTCAGCCAGGAAGCGCGAATCGCTGGGCACCTGGGTCGATTCGCTCCAGGTGTCGTCGCCGCAGACGATCAGTCCGCCGCTGTCGCCGCGCGTTCCGGCAAGCACGCCCAGCGCCAGGGCGTCCGAGGCCACGTGTAACCCCACGCTTTTGAACGCGGTGATCGCCCGGCAGTGCGCCATCTGCGCACCGTTCACCATCGCGACGCTCAGCGCCTCGTTGTTGGCGATCTTGGCGACGATGCCTTTTTCGTTCAGGAGGGGACCGATCGATCCCAGCGCATCGAAAAAGCCGGCGATGGGCGACCCGGGGTAGCCCGTCAGCAAATGGACGCCGCCGGTGGTCTCCAGTGCACCTTTGACCAGCAGCTCGTTCCCGGTGAAGACCTCAAGCCCAGCGTCCCTGCTGAAGCGCGGATCACATTTGGTCATGGCGATTGGCCGTTTGCGTGTTGGTTCCAACACGCCGGGTTCCTGCGGGATGCCCCTCGGTTCGGTAACGGCTCCCCCTCCACCGCACCCGCTGGTTCACCGCAAGTCTCTTGCAACGAGTGGCCCCCATTATAGGCCCTCCGATAACCCAGCGCCAATCACCCCGCATGAATCCCTACCATGATCCCCCGATGCCCACCCCCTGACGCCCACCCTGGGGCGCAACCGAAGGGCGGGATCAGTTCCATTAAAATCCCCTCATGCCCCCCGCATCCCGGATCATCCTCGCAGGCGTGGGCCTGCTCACACCGCTGGGTCACTCCGCCTGGCAGACCTTCACGGCGTTGCTTGCCGGCCGCTCATTTACCGACCGGGCCGCAGCCCTGCCGTCAGCCATTGCCCCGGTGGATCTGATCCGTGCCCTGGGCTGCGTGAGCGTTACCCCCCACGCTGGGACCGACCCCGCCATCGAACTGGCGGACCGAGCCGCCCGTGAAGCTCTCCTGGAAGCGGGCATCGGTGAGCGCGACGAAACCTGCCCCATCTTCCTGGGCACCAGCAAAGGTGCGATCGCCACATTTCAACCGTCTGCTGCCGAAGCGCAACCTGTTTCCCCGCAACGACGTGTCACGCTTGCGTCTTCTCGCCCTGCCCCCCTGCACGCTCTGGCGCTGGGGCCGCACGCCTACCTTGCCGCCGAATTGCAGCGTCGCCTGGGGATGCCCGTGCTCAGCCACGTGGTCGCGGCGTGTGCTTCCAGTCTCGTTGCCCTGCACCACGCCCGACAGCATCTGCTGCATGATCGCAGCCACGACCACGCACTCGTACTGACGAGCGAGGCAGCCCTGACGCCGCTGTTCATCCACAGCTACGACCGGCTGGGGGTCCTCGCGCCACTGACCACCACCGACTATCGCAGCCGCCCGCTCGATGAGCGTCGCACCGGTTTCGCCCTGGCTGAGCAGGCCGCGGCCGTGGTGCTCAAGCGTGTCGATACCCCGCCTGCTCCGGGTGAAATCGAACTTCTTGACACGCGGATCGGAAGCGAATCCTTTGATATTGTTCGTCCCGCCCCGCGCATGACCGCCCTGGAGCAACTGGCTCGCGACCTCGTGGGCGACTCTCCCGTCGACATGATTCACCCCCACGCCCCCGGCACCCCGGACCACGACCCGGCTGAACTCGCCGCTTACGCGGCGCTGTTCACTTCACCCGGTGGGGCCCGACCCCCGCTTGCGTCTTCGCGAACCCCTGACGTCTACGCCTGCAAGGGCGCCATTGGTCACGGCCTCGGCGCCGCGGGCCTTGCCGCCCTCGTCCTGGCGTGCCTTATCGCCCGCACCGGTCGCCGTCCGCCCATGCCCTGGCTGGCCCAGCCCATTCAGGTCGAACCGTTCAAACTCAGTGCGGCCCCTGCTCCCGTGCGGGAACGACGCACCCACGCTGTCTTCGCCGCGGGTTTTGCGGGTCACCTCGCAGGCGCCCTCATCCACCGCTGCTAATTACCGCGTCCGTGCTTCCGCGATCACCTGCGCCACCTGCCGCTTCGCCTCTTCACTCATGGGCCAGCGCCACTCCTCCGTGAACTGCTTCGTCAGGTCTTTCCCACTGGCGGCACACGCGGCGAGGATGAAATTGTCCACCGCATCCTGCGTCGAACGCGCTCGCGGCCGACGATCCACCTCGTGCCAGAACTGCTCGATGAAGGGCAGCCCGCCGTGCTCCTTGTACAGCTTGAGGCAAAAACCGGCGAAAAGATCGGTCGCATTCAGCCCCATCGGGTTGCGTGGGGCCTTGTTCACCCGCAGCGTGTTTTCCCACGTCAGCGACGAGTCTGCCACATAGAGGTCCACCATGCGCTCGACTTCATCGCGAAATTCGTCCCACGTGCGGTTGCGGAACGGTCCGCCGCGTAACCCCGCTGCCTCCGCCGCCATGAAACGCATGAACACCGCATAGCCCGTCGTCACCGCGCCGGAGCGGTCGTCGCCCTTATATTCGATTTTGTCCTCGAACAGCCAGAAGTTGCGCCCGAACTCATAAAAGAGTACCTGGTCGTACTCGTTGCGGTCGCGCACGCCCTCGTACAGCTCACGCCACGAACCGGTCATCAGTTCGATGCCTTTCGCGCCCAGGTATCCGCAGCCCGCGCCGCACGTGTTGTCCACCTGCGCGATGGTGCTGCGTCCCTTGTAGACCGTGCGCTGCAGATCCGCGGGGTGCCTGCCTGTCGCCTGGTGGTAGTAGTCGTACACCTTGTCGAACGCGTCGCACAGCTTGCGCATTACCTCAGGGTCAAGGTCCGCATCGCGCGTCAGAAACGCCACGTTTTTGCCGCACCACGCGTGCAGATCGAACTGCTCGTTGCGGAACGATGTGTACTTCACCGGCTCGGGCCCGAACGCCTTTGCACCGCTGCGATCAGCGGTCACCAGCGCTTCAAGAATGCGGTCGGTCGCTTCAAACCGCTTCTGGAAATCATCGAAGCTTTTGCCCGCCGTGGGGTTCCAGATCCGTTCAGCCATCGTGGGTAACCGACCGCGCAGGCTGGGCAGCTCCTGCGCTTCGCTCTGTTCCCACGCGCACATCTGCGCACCGAGGATACGGTTGGTCGGTGGCACGATCACGCCTTCATCTGTCGGCGCCGCATCGTACTTCTTGAACTGGTTCATGTGCCACGCGTAAATCTCAGCGGGCGGCCTCACCTTCTGGTTCACCACGTAAAGTGGCGTCCACGATGCGTTGATGACCTGATACCCATCCTCCACCAGATGACGCGGGTCATAGAACGCGATTTCATACGCCATCACGGTGATGTCCAGTGGAATCGCCACCCTGCCTCCGCGGTGGAAGCCTTCCCACACGATCGTCTTTTTACCGTGCTTCTTGACGATCTCGTTCATCTGCACGAGGAAAAGGCAGTACAGGTCGTAAACACTGTCGACGTTGTGCTTTTTCATCGCGGCCTGGAACTCGGGGTTCTGGTTCGCCAGCGCCAGGTCCGCCTCATCGCCGCCGATGTGGAAATAGGGCGATGACTGAAACACCTCGCACATCTCGTCGACAATCGTCTCCACCGCCTTCATCACCTCCGGCTTGACGAAGTTGATCGATGCGTGGTGGATGTAGGGCTTGGTACCGCCGATTTCGAAAAGCTCCGGAATCGTCCGTACCAGGGATGCGGCATGGCCGGGCACATCGAATTCAGGGATGATCGTCACGCTGCGCTGATCCGCGTACGCGACCAGATCCTTGAGTTCCTCCAGCGTGTAGGGCTTCACCCCGTCGTAGTTTTTGCTGCCCAGTTGCGGGAACGCCTTGGAGGGCCACATCCACAGCTGATCGTTGGTCAGGTGCAGTTGCAGGTAGCGAATCTTGTAGAGCCGGCACAGGTCGACGATCTGCTTGATGCTGTCGATCGAGTGTGGTTTGCGGGCCACATCCAGCAACAGTCCGCGGTATTCAGCGTGCGGGGCGTCCTCGACCACCATCCGCGGCAGTCGCAGGGTCTGGCCGTCCACCTCCAGCGCCTGCAGTAGTGTGACCGTGCCCAGCGCCACCGCGTGGTAGTTGCCGCCACGTACGATCGCGTTCTGGCGCACCGCCACGGCGTGGGCTTCGTCACGCAGACTGCGGTCCAGAACCAAAGCGATGTCTCCCGCGCGGGGGCGGCCCGTCGTCGTGGGCAGTTCCCGGCCGGTCACCGCCGCGATCTCCTGCGCCAGCACCTCGGCCAGCGGCGCCAGCTTCGCATCGGTCGCCACAATGCGGGCCTGCTCGTCCAGCGTCAGCCACCCGGCCTGCCGCGTCACCTTCTGCGGCCAGGGCACCAGGTTCAGCGGCGTCTGGCCAGCACGCTGCGCCTGGGCATTCACAGGGGCCGAGTCGCTCGCCAGCAATGACACCGCCAGTGCGGCCACGCACATCAGCTTCAGAACCTGCATGTTCAAGATCGCTACTCCTTGTGCGGTAGACGAATAGGGGCCATCACGCCGTTCAGGCGTCCGGGGAAAGACGACGTCCGAAGCCATCGTGCAGGGCGTCGAATGTCGTCATGCCCATGATGGTCGGCGGCAATCACCGCGCATCAGGAAAACGAGAGGTTAAAAAAGCTATTGCTCGAATGGAAATTTTCGTAAATAAGGCAGCGTGCAATAGCACAAGCATTGGCAATTCGCTATTGCCACGTTGCATGCCACCGACGCGCGAGGGACACTAACCTCTTACGTCTCAATTATTTTCGTATTCGGGTAGGGGCTGGCTCCTCCGAGGCCATTTCCAGTTTCCTGGCCAGGGCGGTAGCCATCTGTTCGAGGGTGGTTTTGCGGAGGTAGTCCTTGAGCATGGAGCGGATGGGTTTCCACTGGTCGTGCTGGGGGCAGGGCTGCTTGTCATCGCACTTGGCCATGCCGACCACGCACTGTTCCAGTTCCTCCACGCCGTCGATGGCGCTGACGATGTCATAGAGGGTGATGGTGGCGGCGGGTCTGGCGAGGGCGAAACCACCACCGCGTCCTTTGGCGCTGGTGAGCAGGCCGCGTCGAACCAGGTCCTGGAAGATCTTGGCCATGAAGTGGCGTGGCAGGTAGGTCGCGGCGCACAGGTCGTCCAGCAGGACGTATCCGTCCGGGGACACCATCGCCAACCGCGACATCGCTCGAATGGCATAAGCGCAGGCGTTGGAAAAGATCATGGGGAGGTTCGCGAAAGGACCGATCAACGAAAAGCAGGAAACTGGCGAACACCACGACTGCGCTGGGCCACGATGCCCAGCCGACCCGGGAACGACCTTTACGGTATCAAGATAATATCATACCTTCTTCTCCTTATTATCCAAATCTCTTGCGAGATCAGCAGATATGAGCCACTCGATCCGACGTATCGGCATTCTCACCGGCGGGGGCGACTGCCCGGGACTCAACGCGGTCATCCGCGCGGTCACCAAGACCGCCATCTACCACCACGACATCGAGGTCTTTGGCATCGAGGACGGCTTTCTGGGGCTGATCGAAAACCGCATCCGCAAGCTCACCACCGAGGATGTGAGCAACATTCTCACGGTCGGCGGCACCATCCTGGGCACCTCCAACAAGGCCAACCCGCAGCGATTCCCCGTCGGCGGCGACAAAATCAACCCCGTGTTTGCGGATGTGACCGACCGCTGCCTCGCGCACATCGAACAACACAAGCTTGACGCCCTGGTTGTCATTGGCGGGGACGGCACCATGAGCGGGGCGGCCAACTTCGTGCGTCACGGCATCAACTGCGTGGGTGTGCCCAAAACCATCGACAACGACATCGTGGGCACGGATGTTTCGTTCGGCTTCGCCACCGCCCGGACGATCGCCACCGAGGCGCTGGACCGGATTCACACCACTGCGGCCAGCCACCATCGCGCGATGGTGGTCGAGGTGATGGGCCGTAACGCCGGCTGGATCGCCCTTCATGCGGGAGTGGCGGCGGGGGCGGATGTCATTCTCATCCCCGAGATTCCCTACGATATCGACAAGGTGTGTGAATACGTTGTCCGGCGGTCGCAGCGGGGCAAGCGATTCTCGATCCTTTGTGTCGCGGAGGGGGCCAGGCCCGTGGGTGGCGAACAGGTGGTCAATCACTTCGACCCGCGCAGCCCCGACCCGGTGCGGCTGGGCGGTGTGGGCAAGGTCGTGGCGGATCAACTCGAAGAACGCACCGGCATCGAATCCCGCACCACCGTGCTGGGCCACGTGCAGCGTGGCGGAAGTCCTGTCGCGGAGGACCGCATCCTCGCGACCGAATTCGGTCACGGCGCGATCTGCGCTCTATTGGCAGGCAAGCGAAACCGCATGATCGTGATGCGCGGCCGCACCATCTGCGACATCGACATCCTCGAAGTTGCAGATAAACAGCGCCTGGTACCCCCGGACTATCCGCTGCTGGCGGCGGCACGTGATCTGGACACGTGCTTTGGGGACGGGGTGTGAATAATCAGCGATCCGTTGCGAATGTGAGCCGCTTCGCGCGGATGTGATGAAATGAGGCGTTTGAACCTATTCCGCGCCCTCGCGCACCAACGCGCGCATCTGTCGTGCCCGATCCACCACGTTCGCGGTATCCATCTGCGCCTTGGGCTGCAGCTCGAAATGCCACTTCAGATCGACGCGTGAGCCGGGGATTGCTTCCGCGATGAGGTCGGGGCCGGGCAGATCCCACAGTGGCGGCCTGGCTTCCTGCTGTGTCCACAGTACCTGGTGTCCCTCGGCTTCCAAGCGGACATCGTAGGTGCCGTACCAGGTGAAGGGAACGGTGACAGGGGTACGACCGACCTCCTGATCGTTCAGATGCACCAATGCCCCGGGTGGGTTGGAGGTGATCGTGATCGTGCGTTGCGTGCAGCCGGTCGACGCTGTAGCTGCCACGATCAGCAGACCCATCATGATCCCGCATCTGGTCATGCCCGGCATTCTAATCGGAAAATGCATCGTCCTCGAACAGGTCCGTCAGCGCTTGTTCGATCACGTCGCTGTCGAACCCTCGACGGGCGAGCAGTCCCCATAGCCGACGCCTGCGCGTGGGGACATCGTAGCGCGAAAGGGCGGTCAGTCGGCGTTGTGCCAGTGACCGGGCGCAAGCGACCGGGTCGTCATCAGCGGCCGCCTCGGCGAGGAGTTCATCAATGAGGGCGCGGTCCAGGCCTTTCTGCGTCAATTTGGCGCGCAGCAGGCGTGGGCCGGCCGGCTTACCGCGCTGGATTTCGCGGATGAGTGCTTCGCCATAGGCCCTGTCATTGAGCGCCCCCAGTTCGGTGAGTCGGGCGGTCACCTGCTCGATGATGGATGGTTCGAACCCCAGAGTGCGGAGTTTGTCCGCCAGTTGGCGGGTGCTCATGGCCCGGCGATCCAGCCGACGCATTGCTGCCCGCAGTGCCTTGTCATACGTGGCCGCCTGCGCCACCCGCTTCGCCAGCGCCTCGGACCAGGCATCACCCACCTTCAGCCCCAGCGACGCCACCAGCGCGTGCGGCAGCGTGGCGATGGACCGACCCTCCACCCGGATCACAACCCGCTGCGGCTGCCTCCGACTGGGCGTAATGGCGGTGATGCGCATGGGAAGGAGGATAGCGGGAGGGAGGGAAGGAGTTCAAAGGACAAAAGTAACGGCGCAGGTTCAAAGTTGAAGGTTTAAGGATGAACACCACCCCTTAACGCCCGTCCCTGAGCGAAGCGAAGGACGGGGGTCCACCCCCCCCGAAGAACCCGTCCCCCGTAACCAACCTGTCTCTCAAGCTTTAACTTTGAACCCTGCACCTTGAACCCTTTTCCGGTTTTATTTGAACTTTTCTTTGACAATAAACCCAATCGTCGTCAAACTGTTGGGGAGGCTGGGGATGATGGCGGGAAGTCATGGCTAAGGCGCAACTTGAGATCAGCAGCATCGCGGCGTTGGCGCGGCAGATCGAGGCTGATGTGCTGCGGCGCGGGCTGGGGCCGGGCGACCGGTACCTGACCGCCGCCGAGGCCGGGTGCCTGCTGGGGGTGAGCACCACCACGGCCGGGCGGGCCATGAAACTGCTGGCCGAGCGCCGCAAGCTCGTCCGCAGGCGCAACGCAGGTACGTTTGTCGGCCCGGGGTTTGCCCCCGCATCGGTCACTGTGCGTACCGTCCACGTACTCATGCCAGCGGCTGTGCGGTACACGACCGGCGTCGTGTTCGATGTGCTGCTCGATGCCCTTCGCCGCAGTATCGAACGGGCGAGCATTCACGTCAGCTTCCTCCCCGCGGAACAGGAGCTGGCGTTCGTGCGCGAGGTGATCGGCCCGGCCCGTGAGTCGGGTCAGCTCACCGGTATCGTCGCCATCAGTTGCTCCCACGATGTCTACCGCTACCTGAGCGACACCGGCACGCCCATGGTCGTCTTCGGTACGCTCTATCACGATCTGCGGCATCTGCCTTCGATCGACCTGGACTATCACCAGTCCGGCCGGCTGCTCGCTGAGCATCTGATCCAGCGCGGGCATCGTCGGCTGGCATTGCTGACCAACCAGTTGCATCGGCCGGGCGATGATGCGTTCCTCGAGGGCGTGACCAGTGCCATGGGCGAGGCGGGTCTGCCCGCCAACGCGCTGCTCGTGCGCACAGCTGCGCCCGATCTTTCATCCGTGCCGGGACAGGTCGAACAACTGCTGGCGCTGCCCGATGCGCCCACTGCCATCATCGCACGCCAGCGGGCATTGGCACGCTCGGTGCGGGACACGCTCGCGAAGCTGTGTGGTCCCGCGGGTCAGAAGATTGAGATTGTTTACGACGATTACACGCAGGCCGATGCGGAACCACTCGACATGGTGCGCTCCGCATCGAAGCCGACATTCGACGACATTGCCGAGGTGATCGGCGACATGCTTCGGACGCTGATTCAGGGCCGTACGCCTGATCCGCTGCACGTCACGATCGCCACTGAACTGGCGGTTCCGGTTGCCGCCTCATAGGAGTAACCTGCGCATGTTTCATATTCGTTTCATTTCCGCAGTGGGCACGCCCGTGACTGCCGACCAGTCACTCGATCACGCCGCCTTCGAAGCGCACATCGAAGATCAGTTGCAGGCGGGCATCCATGGCCTGCTCATCGGCGGCACCATGGGGCTCATGCAGATGCTGCCCGACAGCACCTACCGCCAGCTTGTTGAGGCGGCCGGGTCGCTGCACGATTCTTCCTGCGAGATTCTCGTGGGCGTGGGCGACACCAGCTTTCCACGCACGCGTCAGCGCATCGAGCTGACCAATGCTCAGCCGCTGGACGCCATCGTCATCCTCACACCGTACTTCTACCCCTTCAACGAGGATCAGCTCGTCGACTATTACACGTCGCTGGCTGATCTGTCGCGCCACCCGGTGTATCTCTACGACCTGCCCGAGATCACGAAGGTGAAGCTGTCACATCGGGTGGTCGAGCGCGTGGCCGAGCACCCCAACATCCACGGCATCAAGGCGTCGTGCGAAGCTGACTGGTCGCTTGAACTGATGGAACGCATGGGCGATCGCTTCCGCGTGATCGTCGCCCAGCCACATCTGGTCGATACGCTCTCGCAGCGCGGCGTGTATGAGCATCTCGATGGCATCTTCGCGCTGGCACCCGCGTGGACGGTTGCGATGGGGCGGGCGATCGATGCGGGCGACCGTCAGACGGCCGCTCGCTACCAGCAGCAGCTCAACGATCTGCTGGATGCCCTGCGCAGCACCACCGTTCACGCCGCCTTCAGCGCCATCCTCAACGCCCGGGGTATCCCCGGCTTCTACGCGCCACTGCCCATTCGCCCCCTCGGTGCCACTGAACGCAAGAAGCTGCTCGATATCCCCGTCGTTCAGGATCTGCTGGCTGTCAGCGCCAAAGGCAACCCGGTGTAATGAGAACAGGCAAGCTGATGATCACGGCTGTTCACGCGGCTTCCACTCGCGGTGCCACCGCAGTTGCCACAGGTCTTTGACGTCGGTCAGTTGCACCGAACCATCGAGCCTGGAGACGTTGATTGCCATGCTGTGGCGATTGAGGGCGTAGCGCGCCATGTAGCGGGAGTAGTCGCCCAGTTCATAGTCGTGGTTCGGATTCAGCCCTTCATCGTTCCAGGGCCAGCCGCCTTCCGCCCAGATGCAGTCCGCCAGGACGGGCGTGTGGCTGGTGGGGACGGGATCGGAGATGCTGGTGAAGAACCACTCCGGATGGTCGCCCGCGCGGAACCATGCCTGCGGGGTATTTTCGAAGTAGTTGTTGTAGCCGTAGCTGCCGCCGTCACCCACACGGGCATCATGCTGCGAACCGGGATCGTACATCGCCCAGCTCAGGCGTGCAGTGCCCACGCCGTAGGCGAAGGTCGGCTTTTCCGTGGAGGGGCAATATCGCACTTCGTTGTTGACCCAGTAGCCGCGCAGCTTGACGATCCATTGGGTGCGATCGGTTTCCCAGCTTGTGGTGGGGACACCTTTGTTGTCGATGGCGTGGTTGTACCAGGCCATCGTCATCTGCCGCAGATTGCTCAGGCACTGCGCCGTTCGCGCTGCCTCGCGCGCCTTGGACAGTGCGGGAAGCAACAGTGCAATCAGCAGCGCGATGATGCTGATCACCACCAGCAGCTCGATCAGCGTGAAACCATGGTTCTTTTTCATCGCACAATGCTCCTTGGACAGTCCAGCTGTCACGGTCAGCGGGGCTACAACGTGTGAAAACGCCCACCCGCCGTCAGGCGAGTGGACGTTGTGGGGAAATATCAGTGGCGTCGCTTGAGCATGAGCAGGCCACCCAGCGCGATCAGTGCGAACGAAGCCGGCTCGGGCACGGCGTTCACGACGATCTCGGCCAGACCCAGCCACTGCCCAGTATTTCGGAAATCCAGGTAGATCGACTGTCCGGAGTAACCGGTCAGGTCGATCGTGACCGAACGCACGGCGTTTCCGGCTTCCCAGTTGCTGTGATCAAAGTCGGTGAACTGGGGCAGGGCGACATCGTCGATGGTGATGTCCAGCGTATCAGGCGCGTAGACACCCGAACCCTGCCGAACCATGTAGTAGATCGTGATGGACTCCAGGTCGTAAACGTCACCGAGGTCAATGATGACACCGGGCTTGGGGTATGAGTTCGTCTCGTCGCGCCAGATACCACCGTCTTCGTCCCACGGCGTGTCTGATGTTGGCACATAACCGTCATTCAGCTCGACGTAGTTCGAATGCTTCTCCTGGCCGGCCATTGGGACATAGAAGATCGTGTCCGGATGGTACGTATAGGTGAACGGGATCGGTGCTGCCTGTACGGCTGTCGCGGCGAAGGTCGTGCCGAGGATGGCCGCTGTAATGAACGATTTGCTCTTGGTCAACATGCTGGTCTTCCTAAAACTAAAAGGTTTCATGGCGCCGAGTCGTTTTTCGGCATGGTTTTCTGCTGCTGCGCGCAACGAGCGTGCAGCCTGCTCTCTCTCAATTCCCATCAGCGGGTCGCGTCTCCGTCGGGTTGGCCGCCAGGTAATGGCTTTCAATGCGATCCTCGCCCAGAACACGGTTGTAAATGGCGACATGCGCCAGCGCACCATTGAAGTGCGACGGCGCGTTGTGGATGCCGCCCAGCACGATGAAGTAGTTGTCCAGAATCGCCGGCTCCGCCCCGGTGATGGTCTGCACGTGTTTGCCGTCGAGATAGAAGCGTCCGACGCTCAGCTCATCGACGGTGAGCACGCAATGGTGCCAGGTGCCCGGCTTCAGCAGAGAGGTCGCCGAGGCGAAGTCATAATCACGCACGTCGAAGATGCCTGCGCGGATGCCCGGATGGAAACGACGATGATCGAAGCGATTGGGAACGTTGTAGCCCAGCCCCCATCCGTGATTGATGCCGCGTCCCACATAAGCGGAAACGAACCAGCCACCACGTCCCTCCAGATCATCGAGCCGGACCCACGCCTCGATGGTGAAGTTGTTGGCCATGCGGAACTGCGGGAACACGCCGATGTCGATTTGTCCCTCGCCGCGGAAAACCGCTGCATAGTTGTTCGGTTCGATCCCGGTCGTGCCGGCAACATCGACCTGCCCGTGAACGCGTCCGTGGAAATGGTTGCCCGAGTGGTCCTCGATGATCATCTGGCCTGCCTGTTCGGTCAGCGGCCAGTACCCCAGCGGACGGTCGGCGAGAACTTGGGCTGCATAAGGCGTGTTCGCCAGCGTCGTGCGATGGAACGGCCGTTCATCCACCGCGATCGCTGTGATCTGTTCGTTGCGGCTGTCAAAACGGGCAGCCTCTTCGCTCATCAGACGCTTGGTGCGATGCGGCACCCCCCGGCGGTCGAGCATGTGTGCTTCGACTTCACCCGCGAACACGTGGACTTCCACCTCGCCCGTCGTCGGCTCGATGCGCACGCCGAACTCCGTGCCAAGGTCGACAATCTGCACGCTGCGCGTTTCCACGGTGAAGCCGCGCGCCCGGCGTGGCACGTTGGCGCTCAGTTGTCCGCCATGCAGGTAGCCGCGCATGTCGTTTTTGATCTCGAACGTGCACGGCGCGGCAAGCACCACCTGTGCGCCGCTGCGGAAGGTGATGCGGGCACGGCCCTGCACCAGATTCAGCTTGCCCGGACGAAGCTCCGCGCCTGACTGGGTGGGCACCTGTGGGTCGTCCCAGACGCAGTTGACCGCTTCCGTCAGTCGCGCGACTTCAAACCCCGCAGGATCGTGTGATGGCGGAAGGAACATCTGCTGGTTCGAACGAAACCACGGCTGAACCGCCAGAATGAGCACCGCCGCCATCGCCGCAACCGCGAGATAGACCACGCTGCGCGGAATCACGATGTAGCGCCTCTGCGGTTCGGATGCGCTGTCAGAAACGTGCACAGGTGACAGCCGGACCGGTACGGAAGGCGATGTCTGATCGGTCGCCTGCCGGCGCGTTTGCGATGCACGCAGATCCTGCTCGACTGCCTGGAGGATCAGCGTTGAATCGAATCGGTCGTCGATCGGGTCTTCCTCCGCCGACAGGGCCTGCGATTCAGCCTCCAGTCGCAGGTTGGATTCGCCGATGATCTGCTGGCGCACGTGAGCCAGAATGAGCGTTTCACGCGCGAACCGCCGCGCGTTTTCACGGTCGGCCTTGATCCAGTCGCACAGCTCGCGTACCTGCTGCGGGTCAAGCATGTCGAACACATGGCCACTGATCATTTCGGAGACATCGTTCATGCATGCCTCCCTGAAGGACGATCAAGCTGTGCTTCGATGCACCGCTGCAGTGCCCGGCGAACGCGGTGCAAAGCGGCGAAAATCGCGTTGGTCGTGGTGCCCAGTTGCTGGGCGATGCGTGCCGGTTTCAAACCGTTCACGTAATAAAGTTCGATCAGTTGCCGCCCCCGACCGTGAAGCTTGCGTGTGCAGTCCACCAGCGCCTGCTTCATGTCGTCCATTTCTGGCGCAACTTCGTCATACGCGGCAGCGACCTGTTCGATCGTTTCCTGATCGAACAGCCGTGGGTTGCCCGCATGCGCGGCACGATAGCGCAGCACCTCGATGCGCGCGATGCCCAGTACCCAGCTTGTGAAGGGCCGGGAAGGATCGTACGAATCGATCTTCGCCAGCGCTGCCAATGCAACGTTCTGCAGCAGATCCTCCGCATCGTGGATATCGGGGATCATGGAAATGATAAAAGCCGACACCGTCGGCTGGGCGTGTGTCCAGCGTACCGTCAGTTCCTGGATTCTCGCTTCGCGCGTGGCAGTCATGCGATGCGCCTTATACGCGCTGCGCCAATAAGGCGCGTCGCGTATCTCTAATCCACGTTTCGGCCGATTTTCTTACGGTTGGTTTTTGTGCAAAACGGCGGGTTTACTTCTCAGAGATTGCTGTGCAGAGAGCTTCATTCTATCACAGCATATCACCGATTTCCTGACACGCTCCTTTTCATAGTCACTTCATCGCGTGTGACAACCGATTTCGGGTTCATTCAGAAAATCTGCATCGTTTGGGCAGTTTGTGTGACCTTTAAGCTTTATTGTCTTTGTGCGGCCGACTCGGCAATCTTCACATCGAACTGTGCCGCCACTTCACGGACGAACGCCTGATGAACCCGCGGTACGCGGTCGTGCCACGCGGTCAGGTAGCGTTCCAGCGTTTCGTTTTCCTCGATCTTGCCACGGTTCAGGTACGCCAGCGCCTGCCAGCCCCGGGGATTGGCTTCCAGCAGAGGCAGAAGCTGCACCGCAACCACGAGGTTGCGTTCGCGGTCGTGGGCTTTGGCCTGCAGTGTCTGGCGCTCTTTCTCAAACCAGGCCGCAAATGTGACGCCCTCTTCCAGTTTGCCCGCCTTGATGCGTTCCTCGGCATAGTTGCGCAGATTCGCGGCGTAGCTCTTCCAGTTCACATACGGCGGGTTCTCCTCCCACATTTCCGCCATGCGACGCAGCGCGTACAGCGACGCCAGCTCGCACAGCGATTCCTCCAGCCACATCTGGGGATTGGCGCCCGGCCGCGTGTTGAACCAGATGTGGCCGAACTCATGCGCGAACTGGAATGCACATTGCGCCCAGTAGGTGCCGGTGACGTTGATGTTCACCTGATACTCGCCGTTGGGTCCGCGCTGATAGAGCACGATCGGGCTGCCATCGGTCTTGCCGACGATGATGGGGGCGATGTCGCGATTGGGCATCTCCCGCCAGATCGCCTCAGCCGCCGACCGGCACACCGCCTCCAGGTTCTCCCGCGGCGCGTTCCAGTCCGCCTCCTTTACCCGAATCCGCGCCAGTTTTGCCCCCGCCACCTGCCCAACCGCCGTCCCCACCCCCACGGCCACTGCAGCCAGCAGCAAGACTCCGCAAACGACCACATGACTCAACCGACACCTCATGAGCGTTCCCTTCCAAACAGCAAGGCGAAGCCCTTCTCACCTTCGCTGCTATTAATCCAGGGAAATGGCGATTTTCGTACGGCCTGAAAAGAAAAATTTGGGGAAGTGAACGTAAGTATTGGTGCTGAACGGATGTTACGGCAGCCGGAAAGTTCGGTTTGGGGGGCCGATGGGGGCAGTATTGGGGATCAGCAAGCAACCGTTTCTTAGTTGAGCGGTGTCTTGGGCATTGATTCGGCCAGTTTATGTTTCAACCCACCTCAACCAGTCTGCTGGAAGCGCATATTTCTACATCGCTGCAGTACATGGTGGTTGGCGTGGAGCCGGGGCAGAATTAACGCGTCCGCTATTGCTGTAGTGAATCGCGATTCACGCGACGAGTTTCCTGTAAAAATTCGGCAGCGCGAACAGCGCGCGGTGTACCTGGCCGTTGTAGTACTGCAGGTGGTCCAGGCCGCGTTCGGTGATGCGATGGTCGATCGTGTCCGGGTCGACGGCTGGCGGGTCGAGCGTATCCGAGGCGCAGGCCATGCCCCACAGCCCGCCGTACAGCGGCACAAAAGTGGCAAACGGTCGAACGATTGCAAAGACCGCTCGCAGGTCGGTGCACAGTCGTCTGACGCGGTCGGCGTTGTAGATCGGCGAACCGATGTGCAGCGTGATCGCGCCGCCCGGGTGGAGCACCTGACGCAGTTGTGCGAAGAACTGGCGCGTGTAGAGCTGTTGCGCTGGTGTATCGGGGTCGGTCAGATCGAGCACGATCAGGTCGAAGCGCTCGCCGTCGGGACGCGTCAACTGCTCTTCGATGAACTTCTGGCCGTCGCCGATGCGGATTTCGAGTCGCGGGTCGTCGAAAGCGCCGCGATGCACGCCGGGCAGGTACTGTCGGGCGATGCGGACCACTTCGCGGTCCAGTTCAGCCATGACGACGCGTTGAATCGTTGAATGCTTGAGCAGTTCCTCACTGGAGCCGCCGTCGCCGCCGCCGATCACCAGTGCTGTGCGTGGTGCGGGGTGGGCGAGCGCAGCGCTGTGGACGATTGGTTCGTGATAGAAGAACTCGTCGCCTTCGGAGGTCATGTAGTAGCCATCGAGTCGGAAGAGCCGGCCCCACTGCGGCGTTTCGAAGACTTCGATCATCTGGTGAGGGGTGCGGATTGTTTCCAGTCGGCGCGAAATCCGGAAGCCGTAGGCGGCGTGCTCGCTGGCCCACTCCAGCAATAGTTCGTCGGCACTGCTTTGGGGATCTTTGGAGCCGCGCAGGATCCGGTTGGTGTTCTGCTCGCGTGGCGCGAAGGCCAGGATCAGGCTGTTGAACAATCGTTCAGCCTTGGGCGAGTTGTCGGTTGAGAAGTTGCAGACGTAGACATCGAGCGTAACACAGCCGCGCTCGGGCCAGGTGTGCACCGCCAGATGCGATTCGGCCAACAGCACCGCACCGGTGACGCCGCCCGGCTGTCCTTCGTAGTCGGGAAACGTGTAGTACTTCTCGTCAACAAGCGTGAGGCCCGCATCGGCAACCGATTGCCGGCAAAGCGTGGCGAGCCTGTTCGCTTCGATCAGCAAGGATGCCTCGCACTGGCACCCGTACAGATCGGCAGTCAGATGCAGTCCCTGCATGTCGTCCAACCCAGTCCCTGGTATCCCAGTTAATCGTCGTCGTGATGGCCGCAAGTCGCGGACCACCCCGGCCGGCAATTTGCCGGACTCCATAGACAAGTTGGCGAGCCGCTGAGGGCTCAAAAGGCTGACCATAGTAGCAAAAATCGGGCGCGGGTCGGGCGAAGCGGGTGATCGGTGCGGGTAACAGGGGGCCGATCGACTAAATTTGCGGGTCAGGCGGAGTATTTACACCGTTGCTGCCGAGCCGTACGGTGGTTGCGCGCGTACGGTGGTCGCTAGTGCGCGAGGTCGTCGGTGCGATCTCGACGGCGTGGGGCTGGCGCGTTGTTCGTGAAGCGACGGGTGTGCCATTACGGCTTACCGAACTGCACATCGTGGCGGACACGGAGAGCGGCAATGAGGCCGCCGCCACCTGTGATCTGTTCGAGTTTCACGAGCAGGATGTTACGGCCCTTTTTGAGCTGAATGGTGACGACATCCTGACCGAGCTGTGCGGGGTTGCGGCGGACGAAGTGTTCGTGCACCAGTTCGCCGTTGAGCCAGGCTTTCACCGCATCCTCGGAGCCGATCAGCAGGTGCGCTTCCTGGGCTTCGGGGGAGTCGATGGCGATGGCGTAATAGGCGACGAGATTGGCGGTGGGCATGCCGCGCTCCGCGACGAAACGCTGCAGGTCGACGCCGCGGCTGTTCTGGTACGGCTGCGTGTCAATGCGTTCCCATTTCAGCGTGCGGCCGGCAGCGCCGGTGTATTCGGCATTGTGGTCGATAACGCCCGCGTTACGCTCGGGGCCAAAGTCGGTGTGGAAGCCCTGTTCGTTGTCGTTGGGGAAGACGCCCAGCGTCCACCAGAAGGGCACGATCTGCGTTTCGCGCTGCAGTGTGCTGAGGTAGGCGACCAGGTCCGCCAGGTCCTGCGCAGTCATCGAGCCGGCAAGCTGCTCGGGCATGAGCGAGACGGACTGCGTGCGGCGGGTGACGATGTCATCGGCATCGAGAGTGATGATCTCGCCGGTGACGGTTTTGAGCTGCACCTTGTTGTCCGGCAGCTCGCGGAGGAAGCCGATGTGCACTTCGCCCAGCGTGGTTTCGAGGTAGGTGGCCATGTAGTCGGGGCTGATGGCGGCGCTGGGCTGGAGGATCGCCTGAAGCAGGCCTTCCCTGCCGTGTTTGCGGCCGATGACGCTGAGGCTGGGCCCGATGTCCGCGCCCTGGCCGTCGACCATGTGGCAGCGAGCGCAGGCGGCATCGCTGTAGAAGAAGACATCGCGGCCACGCTTCGGGTCGCCTTCAAGACTCAGCACCTGAGCGGCGCTGATGCTTTCACCGAGTGTGCGCGGACGTTGTGATTCGGGAACAAAGCGCAGGTAGAGCGTGCGCACGTTGGTATCGACGTGAGCCGCCCCGGATGCGATGGCACGCTGCGCGAGAGCCTCACTGAGCTTCTTTTCCTCGATGAGTCGCAGCATCCAGATCGCGCCGGTGGTGCGCTGCATGACCAGGCGCAGCAGTTCTGCCTGAATCGCTGCGTCATGATCGCCAGTCAGCACCTGCGCCAGCGCATCGGTATCGAAGCTGGCGACCAGCGCATGCAAGGCACGTTCGCGCAGGCGTTCATCGCCGAGGAGCTGCAGCAGTGTGGGCGTGGCTTCGCGCGAGCCGAACGCGCCGAGGATGTCGATTGCCGCGGTGCGTTCACCGGTGGGGGCGTTGCTCGAGGCGATGGCGATGAGCTGCGGGACAGCCCAGCCCAGTTCCGCTTCGCGCACAGCCTGCAACGCATCAGCACGCAGGGCCGGATCGTTGAGCGCCGCGGTGATCGCGTTCTGCAGCTCGCCGGCATCACGCAGTTCGTTCCACGAGCCGCGCAGGTTGCGGCGCGCAGCATCGAGCGCAATGCGGCGGATGCCTACGGCGACATCATCCCGGCCGATCATCTCGATGATGCGGCGGCCGGCGTCGGCGTCGATCGCGGAGCCGAGTGATGCGAGGATCGCAGCCTGCGTCGCTTCGGGCAGCTTCTCACGCGTGAGACGCTGGAGCAGGTAACCAGCCGCGTGGTCCGGCCGCAGCAGCTTCGCCAGTTGAATCGTCGCGGGCGTCAGTTCCGCATTGGGGTGATCAACCAGTGCGGCAAAGAGCTTGCGCATGCGGGTGTCATCGGAGAGGCGGAGCGTGCTGTACGGGCCGCGGAACGTGGTGAAGCGATCGTTGGCCTGCCCCGCCTGGCCGCGCGCGGCGATGCCCAGCGCTTCGAGGTAGTAGCGGTCCTGCCCGTCCCACTGCTTCGCCAGTTCGATGAGCGCGGCATCGGCGGCGGGTGTTTCAATTCGACGAAGCGCGAGCATTACCTCACGACGCACCATGGCGGAGGGATCCTTCGTGCGCGAAAGCACCCGATCCTGCATCGCCACGCCGTGCCTGCCGAGGATGCGCACAGCCAGGGCACGCAGTTCCTCGTTCTGGTGTGTGAGGTGTTCGGCGACGATGTCGCGGCCCTTGCCGCCGATGCGGTCGAGCACCCAGAGCGCACGCGCCACCATCACAGGGTTGTCGTGCTGCAGCAGCTTGCGCAGATGCGGGATCGCCTTTTCACCGGAGGCGATCAGGCGCTGCCGAGCGTGGAACTGGGTATCGAGGTTGGGGTTCTGCAGTGCTTCGACAGCGTCGGCATCGTTGGTGTAGGGGCCTGGCTTACCGATGCGCTGATGCGTGTCGTTGCCGCGACGACGCACGCGGTAGATGCGGCCGCGATTGGGGTCGTTGTACGCGTGGCCGCCCACGCCCTGGTCATACCAGTCGCAGATGTAGAGCGTGCCATCGGGGCCGACAGCCGCATCGATCGGGCGGAAGTAGGTATCGGCCTCGTTGCTCAGGAAGTTTTCCATCAGTGCGCGGTAGCCTGCCCCGGCCGGTTCACGTGTGAACGAGCGCACCACACGCGGGCCGGGATCGACCAGCAGCATCGCGTTGCGGTACGCCTGTCCGAACATGTCATGCTCGATGAAGAGCTGTCCGCACGGCGCACCGAAGCCGGTGATCATGATGGGCGGCACGACACCGATTTCGTTGCTGTGCCAGTGCGCCTCGGGGCCTGAGCCGTAGATTTCACGCCGCTGGGCGTAAATGCCCCAGTAGCGCCAGCCGTAGTAGCCGCCTTCGAGCACGTAATCGAGTCGACACATGCGGGTGCCATCGTCATCGTTGCCCGAGAACCACGCGTTGCCGAAGGAATCGACCGCGACTTCGATGGGGTTCTTGAGGTCCCAGGCGATGACTTCAAGCTGCGTGCCATCGAACTCGCAGCGCATCACCGCGCCGACATCGTGCTTCACATGTCGGCCGTCCGGTCCTTTGACGTCGAAGGTGAGGTCGCCCTGGGTCATGTAGAGCTTGTGGTCGGGGCCGAGCGTCAGACCATGCAGCGCCTGATCATCGTTCCAGCCGCCGAAGCCTTCCAGCAGCACCGTCTTGCGGTCGGCACGCAGATCACCATCCACATCCTCCAGCACCCAGAGTTTGGGCGACTCAGCGACGTACACCTTGTTGCCCGCCACCGCGAGCGACATCGGCGCCATGAGGCCCTCATAGAACACGGTCACCTTGTCAGCCTTGCCGTCGTTGTCCGTATCCTCCAGCACCTTGATGCGATCGACAAAGGGCATCTGCCCGGCGCGGTCAGCTCGATAGAAGCGATAGACCGCTGATTCAGCGACCCACACGCGGCCGTGCGTGTCCACACAGATCGAGGTGACATTGGTCACCAGCGGTTCAACGGCGAAGGGAGTGATTTCGAACGCATCGGGCAGTTTGACGTGGCTGAGCGAGCGCTGGGGGGACATGCCGCCACCGGGCACATCGGGCATCTTGTCGGGGTCAGCAGGCACGAGCCGTACCTCTTTGAGGTCGGCTATTTCACCGTTGACCGGGCCGATCGGGCGCATGGTTACGCGGTTGCGACCGCGCTGCAGCATGATCGAGCCATACTTCGCCACTCGGAAATGCTCAAAGCCGCCGGTGGAGGCGATGGTGTTGATGAGCCGGCTTTCACCCGCTTCGATCGCGAAGAAGTTGCCCGCCCAGTTGTCGGGAATCGACCAGTGCAGGTAGACGTCGTACACGCCCTCACTCGGGGCATCGACGGTCCAGACGGCGTAATCGTCCTTGTGGTTCCACCAGCCGATGCACATCTCCTTGTCGTAGATGGCGATTGTGCCCGGGCCGGATCGGCCATACAGCTCCGCCTTCGGGCCCAGCAGGCGCAGTGTGCCGTCCTCCTCCGCGGTGATCACCTGCGGATCATTGTGCGGCACAGTTTTACGCTGCGGCGAGGCATCCTGGGCAAAGGCATCATGCCGGCCTGACGCGGTGAGAACGCTGAACACAACCAGCAGGGCGACAATAACAGCAGGCAACGACAAAGCGCGTTTCATTCGCATCGGTACAACCTTTGATTACTTCAATTAACGTGTGACAGCCACCGCGCCGGTGCAGCAGGAGGGATCAGCGGTCGAAACTTCCTTGCCGGTCGGATCCCCGGTCGCGGCTGCTTCATCGGTCAGATAGCCGGCAACCAGCGCGCCGCCGGCACTGACCTGTTCCAGCTTGATGAGCAGCACGTTCTGTCCGGGCTGCAGTGTGAGGTCGATCTGGTCATCGCCCAGCCGGGCGGGCCGACGCACGAACTTGCTGTGCACCAGGCGCCCGTTGAGCCACACCTTGATGCCGTCTTCCGAACCCAGCAGCAGACGGATGCGCTGCGGCTCGTTGACGTCAATGGTCGTGCTCAGATAGACCACCAGATCGTTGGTGCGGAAGTTGTGCTCGCGGCAATAGTCGGGCAGGCTGAAACCCTGGGCCGAGCCGATGCGCGACATGGTCGCGGGCCGCCACTGGATTGCCCGGCCGTCCACCGCGGTGTAGGTCGCTTCGCGACTGATTGTGCCCGGTGTCTTTTCCGGACCATAGTCGGTCTCAAAACCCTTTTCGTTCTCATTGGCGAAGGGGCCGAGCACCTGCCACTGCGTGAGCGGACGGAAGCGACCGGCGTAACGCGCCATCTCCTCGAACTTCTCGAAGGGAATGATGATGGCGTGATCCTTCAGATGGCCTGTGTGCTCGTTCTGCACGAACATGCGTTTCTCGGCGAACCAGGCGCCGTTGTACGTGCCGTTGGACACGATCGGCGGAATCGACATGACGGAGAACGCATCGCGGCGTTGCGAGATGAGCTGCCGTGCCCAGCCGCGATTCCGATCGACGAAGGCGTACGCGGCGTAGTGATCATCGTTGGAGAAGACCACATCAGCGTAGCCATCGCCGGTGACATCGACGAATCGCAGCCCGGCGTCGCGGCCCTCATCGTCGACAATCAGCGTTTCCTTCGGCAGGGCATACGGTGCGCGTTCCCACGCGCCGGCCGCCGCTGACCAGCGGAACACCGCCTGCTGCTGTGAATTGCTGACAATAAGTTCGCACGAGCCATCGTTGTCCACATCACGCAGGCGTACGCCCCGGTCGCGGCGATTGGTTACCGTGTACACCTGCTGGCCTGCAATGTTCAGCCCGCGCAGCAGTGCATCATCACGCTGCCATCGGTTATCGCGCCACCGCCAGGCGCCGCGCACGTTCTCGTTCGCCACGAGCATGATCGCATCGCCTTCCACCACGCCGAAGCGCACGCCCGCATCGGTGCGTGTGCCATCGTTGGCGACGTCGACCAGCCGGGTGGGGAAGGTGGTCGTTTTCCACGCGCTCGCTGCATCGTCCCAGATGCGTGTCTGCATCAGATGCTCGTTGCCGATTACGACGTCCAGGTAACCATCGCCGTTGATATCGAGCACGCGCACACCGTTGTCCTGTCCGTTGGCAGCCCGGATCGGCTGACCTGCCAGCATGTTCTTATTGATGCGCTCCTGCACCTCGGCGAAGTTCAGAAACAGCACCCGGCTGCCGTACTTCGTGTGCATGTAATCGGCCAGCGCGGCGTGATCCTCCGGCTGCAGGCGGTAGCTCGCGTGAAAGCAGATCGACAGGATGCCGCGCTTGAGCATCATCGCATCCAGTCCCGCCTTCCAGTCGCGCAGCGTGTGGTTGCCGTACAGTTCGCGATATTCCGCGGCGGTGTGATCGCTCACCATCATCGGCACTTCCCAGCATACGCCCGCGACCAGGATCGGGTAGGGGTAGTTATAGATCGCGTTGCCGTACTGGTAATCCGCCCGGCCGAAGATGGTGTGCCCCTGATTGAAGTATTTGCGGAAGCGCGGCCGACCATCCTCATCCTTCACAATGTGAGCGGGCAGGTCCGGGTCGTCATCGGTGAAGGTCATCAGCGTCGATGACGCCATCGAAAGGAAGTTCCCCGCGCTGGTCGTTTTCCCGAAAATCTCTGAATAGAACCGCGGCGAGTTGGTGTTCCAGATGTCGCAGCAGGGCATGCGAAACGCGACGGGCCGGTTGTTGGGAATACGGTGCATGTCATCGATGCACGTTTCCACCGTCCACTTCGCGCCTTTGAAGTCACCGTTGATCAGAAGCGGACACGGATGGGTGCGCGTGTGGACATCGAGGTTCAGCCCCTCCGCCAGCCACTTCTGCACCTGCGGATGGTTCGGTTCCGCCTGCAGGGTGAAGATTGTTACCGGTGACCGGCCGTCGATCTGCTTCAATCGATTCAGCAGCGGCCGCAGAAATGTCTCGAACGTATCGTAGTTGGCGTTCAGGTCATCAATGGCGAAAACGACGACGCCTTCCACGCCCGGCTGACCCACCCACTGCGGCGTCACCAGCTTCGGATACGTGTGCGATACGTAGTAAGGCGTCGGGTCATGCAGCGACACAAACCGATTGGCGTCGCTCGCCAGCACGGTTGCACTACCCATCGCAGCGGCGAACGCCGTCACACTCAGGAAAACACTTCGCATGTTGAACTCCATCGGTTTGGTCGCACTGCGTATCGCCGTGCGAACGGTCGAACACGTTTCACCAGAACCCCACGATCGGGTACGACCCAACCGAGTGAGGCTGCATGTCGCTGATCGGGCGGAAGATCACCGAACCATCGGTGTATCCCACGTTGCCACCTTCCGAGCCCAGGTCGTCCGGATCCTGTTGTGTGCCGGCGGGACCGGGCGGCACCTGCGCCGCGCCGTGCGCGGTGTGCGGTGCGGTGGAGCCGGTCGTCCATGTCGCCCATTTCATGCTTTCGTTCACGTCCGCGACCAGCGGCAGCCGGCCGTGTTCCTCAATCGTCTCGGGCGAATCCCAATCGGTCGGTCCCGGGCCGAGGAAACCAACCAGCCGATTGTTCTCCCACGGCACGCCACCCAGGTAGTAGAAGCCCACGACCCATCCCAGCCCTGAACCGGTGGTCGCGCCGAGTGGGGGTGTGAGGTCTGGCGGGTCGTAGGTCGGCAGTTGATTGAGGTAGCCGTAGGCTGATATCTGGTTCAGATTCGGACACGCCCCCAGTGTGTGAAGCTGCACGCGCTGCACCAGATCGCTATACACGCGCGTGGGCAGATAGCTCTGGTGAATGCTGCCGATGTCGCGCATCGGGTGGGGGAACTTCCCGTTGGAATCCATGGCCAGGGAGATAAGCCCCGTCTGCAATGTGCGAGCGTTGCTGGCACACTTCACGCGCGCTGCTGCCTCACGACTGCGCGACAGGGCGGGCAGAAGCAGCGCGATGAGCAGGGCGATGATGCTGATCACCACCAACAGTTCGATCAACGTGAAGGCATATCGACGTTGCATGGGAATCTCCTTCCCGTGGAGGAGTTGAGGAATGAGATACTGGGCGAGAAACCGACAGTTCGCCTTTCGACGAACTGTCGAGGAGGATGTCACCCGCGGCGGCGCACCAGAAGCAGACCGCCCAGGCCAATCAGCGCGAGACTCGCAGGCTCAGGAACCGCCTCGCCCGGGTTGCTGTACAGGAAGTTAATTTGTTCGGCGTTCAGCGCGTTGTTGTAGAGCTGCACATCGTCGATTGCACCAACGTAGTTGGCGCCGAACGGGTTATCGAGGTTACCGCCACCGAGAAAGAGCTTGTCATCCACGGTGTTCAGCTCGACGGCGTAATCGGAGCCAACCTGCTGGCCGTCCTGATACAGCTTCACCACCGAGCCGTCATACACCAGCGCGATGTGCGTCCATGTGCCGGGCGTATAGCTGCCATCGGCGATGTCGATCGTGTCACCGCCGGTACCCCAGAAGTGACCAATCAGCTTGTAACCGTTGCTCTCTCCACCCAATAACACTTCGAAGAGTGTCTTGGCGGTGTTGAGCTTTTCGCCGAAGCTGACGGGGGCCTGGTTCTGCAGTTCAGCCGCGTTGAACCAGAAGCTCAGCGTGCGGGCCTGATTGCCGCTGATCCCCACGTTGTTCTGCGAGACGGCGTAGCTCAGCGCATCCACGCTCATCGCCTGGCCCGCCACGCCAGCGACGAAGTTCACCGTGCCGTCCGCCGTGGCGTGATTGTTGCCCACCGAGTCGTTGAGATGGCCATCGAACGTGTAGTGGGCGATCAGTCCGGCGTGTGCCGCCGTCGAGATGCCCATGACCGCGAAACCACACACAAGCGCTGATTTGATCGATTGCATTGGCGATCCTCCTTTAAGGAAATGGTTGTGAAATAAAATGCCGTGAACGTCCCACGAAAAACAATTTCCCGGTGGCGACCGTCCAACCGCCGTATCGCAGCACCAGGCTTACTTCACCTGTCCCATTTCATACAGTTCAGCGATCTGCCGTTCCGTCAGTGCGGTGGAAAACACCGCCACTTCGTCGATCAGCCCGCGATACTGAAAATCCTGGCCCTGCGGATGCACCACATCGCCCAGGCGAATCGGCGCGCCGGTCAGATCGATCGTGCGAGGCCCTGTGGTGAATGTCGCCGCCAGCTTGCCGTCGATGTAAATCCGCAGGTTGTTTTGTTCCGCCCGTCCATCGAAAACGATCGCCGCCATGTGCCAGGCGCCCGCCAGATGCGCTGCGTCGGCGATGGCGAAGGGACGGTGCGGCAGCGTCGAGGGGATCAGCAGCGGCCCGTCGTAACCCGGAATCGCCATCGTCATGTGCAGGCCCTGATTGTTGAAGTCGCACGTGACTTCGCTCACACCGTCCGACCCCGGGCCGATCTGCACCAGCCCCTGTGAATTGGCCAGTTTGTCCACGCGGAACCACGTCATGACCGACACCTGCTGCACGCGATTGCCCAGTGCATTGCCGAAGTCGACCAGCGACACCGCGTGATCGCCCTTGCGGCTGAAGCGCAGCGCGCCCTTGCCCGGCACGCGGCCGTCCGTCCATGTCGCGCCCAACACCTGGCCGGGCGTTGACAGGCCGCCGTGCATCGCGCGGTTGAACAGCTCGCCCTCATCGCGGCTTTCGAAGGGGTAGTAGGCGATCAGGTCCGCCCGTCGCCGCAGCATCAGGCTGTACGCCAGCCACGCGTGATAGCGCGAGCCCTGCTCAGCCCGCACACGGGCATCGAATTCGCGACGCCGCACGAACGCCGACTCATCCAGCGTCACCGCGCGCATCGCCATGCCCGAGCCATCCACACTCACCGCGTCGCCGGCCGGCACGATCTTCCGCGCCGCGGGCGTCGCGTTGCCGGCATCAGGCGTTACCTGCACTTCCCCCTCGAAGACGTGCACATCGGTCTCTCCCTCGGGGCCGATGCGCACGCCGAATTCAGTGCCCAGATCGATCACGCTGGCACTCCGTGTGGTCACGGCAAAACCGATCGCCTGTCGCGGCACCTCGCCCAGCAGCTTGCCGCTGAGCAGTCGGCAGCGGTCGCGCGAGATCAGTTCGAACTCAGCAGGGCCTTCGATCAGTGCGGTCGCGCCGCTGTCGAAGGTGATTTCCACCACGCCGGAAAGGAGGCGCATCGGCCCGGGTGTCAGCCGCGACCGCAGCGCCAGCGATCCATGTGGTTCCGCCCACACCGCTCCTGTCGCCTCGCTCAGCGTTGCCACCGGCGTCGCGACCACCGCCACCTGCCCCGGCACAGGACCAGGCTCCGACCGCAACGCCAGATAGACCACCACCAGCACCATCGCCGCCAGCGCCCCCGTCAGGGCGTACACCAGCGAGCGCGGGATGACGATATGTCGGTAGGGCGGTGCCGGTTCCCGGTCGAGATAGGTATAAGCCGCCCGTCGTTCCAAAGCCGCGCGTTTGGCTGCTTCGCGACGCGCCGCTTCCTCTTCCGCCCGCCGTCGTGCCGCCAGACGCTCCTGCTCCAGCACCGACAGCAGCAGCGTGCCATCATCCGGCTCATCGTTGCGCTGGCTCGCCAGCACATCGCCCGATGTGTGCAGCCCGCCGCACACCAGCAGGTAATCGATGTAATACCGCAGCGCTTCCTCATCCTCGCGCAGCAGTTTCTCCAGCGCCTGCACCTCGGCTTCATCGATGGCGCCTTCGAGCAGCCGCGTCAGCCGTTCGCTCAGCTCAAGATGGTTATGCGGCAGCGTCACCGGGTCTCCTCCGCTGCCAGCGAGCGACGAATGCACTGCAACAGGGCATCGTGAATCCGCGCCATCGCCTTGTACATGCCCTGCACCGGCCGGCCGACACGCTCCGCCACCGTCCTGATCGTCACATCCGATTCGTAGCGCAGGCGAATGAGCTTGCGATCCCGCTCGGGCAGCTTCTCCAGGCACTCATTCAGTGCATCCAGCCGTTCATCCGCCTGGTTTGCCGCGGCTTCGACCTGCTGGGCGATCATGTTCAGCAGGTCATCGCTGAACTGAAGCCGGTTCGCCCCCTGTTTCCGCCGGAACCGCAGCACCTCATACCGCGCGATGCTCACCCCCCAGGCGACGAAGTCGGTGCCGCGTTCGAACTCATCGAACTTGCGCCACATCGCCGTGGTGGTCTCCTGCATGATGTCATCCGCATCCGACCAGTGGGGCACCAGCGTGAGGATGTAGGCATAGATGCGCTTCTGGTTGGGCAGAAGCAGACGCAGGAACTGCTCCGTGGGGGAGAGGGAGTTCACGGAAGGCGGGCTGTCGTACTGATCCACCATAAAAGGTTATCCGGACGGTCTGAACCCGCCCCAGCAGGGGGCCACACCCCGGTCACCAAGGAAACCGCACCGAAACCCGCGAATTGGAGGGTGGATTTTACTTTTTTCTGCGATTTTCTTTTGGGAGGGGGCGGTTTAGGGCTGAAGGCGTCAGAAGGGGAGGGCACACTCCTGGGACAGGAAATACTATATGCCGACGTGGCCGCTACGTATCGTTTAACGTCGTGCGAAACAGGCTATAGATTATTCGTTCTTGAGCTTCCCCCATTTGCTTTGGCGTTCCAGAAGTATTTAGATGAGGTTTACAAGCCGTAGCGAGTGTGATGCCGCAAAGATTCTGTATAGAACAGGTGGTGTGTAGTGTCATTCGTGTATCAGGCAAATGCGACAAAATGACAACCCCCGAACTTTATGAGTTGCGCTGAGCGGTGCGTTCTCCGCGATGCCAGAGGATTCCTCCGCGAACCACTCAAATATGTCCACTGCGACTTTGCGAACACCCGAGGCATCACGAGGTCAGGCCATTGCTGCGAGGTGTATTGCATCAGCGTTTATGGATGCTCGCGCAGTCGTCCTTGGGATGACAGACAGGGACATCTGGTCAACAATGAGCCCCAACTGTAAGGACGTCGAATTGTGGCGTAGTACCTACCTCGATCTTCGGTCAACGCAAAAGCACTGAATGATATATAAGCAGTTCGCATCATCTTTGGAATGATGTTGCAAGGAAGTAACTTACGGACTGCTCGGTGCTCAAGCTTCAGTCCTCTTGGCAATCAGCAGGATACTTCTTTGATACTTCGGGAGACTTCTGACCGATCGCGCATGTTGGGCTTGTGGCGATCTTGTATAGAAAGGTGAACGAGTTGTACCCCTGCTGGCGAGTGCTGAGTGTGGACAGGGGGGGCTCTTCTTTCCCGGATTCGGGTTGACTTATCCTGGCATCGGCCAATCATATATTTGGATTTTGTTCGGATCAAGGCCAATTCTGAAACTTTTTCCGATCCTTTCGGTTCGTTCCGGTCATCGCGTCGTGGTCTGGCTGTCTGCTTTGACCGTTCACCCCTTTTTTGTCTATCCTTTAGAGAGCGCCTGAAGGGTGGGTGTGAGATAAATGCTTTTGTCCCAACAGTTTGCATGAACTACCAGCAATCGACTGCCTCTGGACAGCGGGCCCGGATCTTTGAGGTGCGGGGGATGTGTTGTGCCAGTGAGGTGGGGGCGTTGAAGCGGGAGGTGGGGCCGCGGGTTGGGGGGGAGGGGAACCTGGCGTTTGATCTGCTGCAGGGCCGGATGACGGTTTTTGCGGATGCGGGGCAGGCTTCGGATGAGGTGGTACTGGAGGCGGTGCGGCGGGCGGGGCTGGAGGCCCGGCGGTGGGAGGAGGCGGGGGCGACTTCTGAAAAGGAAGGCTTCTGGAAACGGCATGGGCGGGCGGTGATGACGGCGGCGAGTGCCGGGTTCCTCATCGCGGCGTTCGTGACGCATGTTCTGATCACGGGCAGTGTGCTGGCAGCGTTGCGCGGGGAGGGAGTGGGCGGGGACGATCAGGTGCCCGTCGCGGCTGCGGTGCTTTACGCGCTGAGCATTGCGGCGGGGGTCTGGTTTGTTTTGCCGAAGGCATGGAACGCGCTGCGAGCGCTGCGGCCGGATATGAACCTGCTCATGACCATCGCTGTGGCTGGGGCGGTGGGCATTGGTGAATGGTTCGAGGCGGCGACGGTGGCGATGCTCTTTGCCTTGTCGCTGCTGCTGGAATCCTGGAGCGTGGGCCGGGCGCGGCGGGCGGTGGCGAAACTGCTGGAGGCCAGCCCGCCGGTTGCGCGGCTGCGGCATGGTGAGCGCGAGATCGAGGTCGACCCGCACGCGGTGCCCGTGGGGTCGGTCATCATTGTTCGGCCGGGCGAACGTGTGCCGCTGGATGGTGAGGTGGTCGCGGGTGAAAGCGACCTGAATCAGGCGCCCATCACGGGTGAAAGCACACCGGTGCCGGTGCAGCCGGGGGATGAGGTTTTCGCGGGGTCGATCAATGGCGGCGGGTTGCTGGAGATTCGCACGACGCAGCCGGCTGATCAGACGACGCTGGCGCGGATCATCCAGCTCGTCACGCAGGCGCAATCGCGGCGGTCGCCCAGCGAACAGTGGGTGGACCGGTTTGCCCGTGTTTACACGCCGGTGGTGATCGGGCTGGCGGTGCTGGTTGCGGTGGTGCCGCCGCTGGTTCTGAGTGGGGCGTGGGAGGTGTGGTTCTATCGTGCGCTGGTGCTGCTGGTGATCGCGTGTCCGTGTGCGCTGGTGATTTCCACACCGGTGAGCATTGTGGCGGCGCTGGCGCGGGCGGCACGGCAGGGTGTGCTGGTCAAGGGCGGTATCTATATGGAAGCGCCCGCCCGCATCCGCGCGATCGCGTTCGACAAGACGGGCACGCTCACGGTGGGGCGGCCGCGGGTGACGCAGCTGGTTCCGCTCAACGGGCACAGCGAGGAGGAGCTGCTTGTCCGGGCGGCGGCTCTGGAGGCGGGCAGCAATCATCCGCTTGCGCGGGCGATTGTGGAGGAAGCTCAGTCGCGCAGGCTGGCGATTCCCGTGGTCCAAAGCCATCAGGCGATTCCCGGCCGCGGTGTCATGGCTGAACTGGACGGCCGCACGATCTGGCTGGGTTCACATCGCCTGCTGACGGAGCGGAAGCTGGCGGACGATGAGCGGGCGATGCAACTGCTCGATGAGCTTTCCGATGCCGGCAGCAGCGTCGTGGCGGTGGGCACGGATGAGCACGTGTGCGGCCTGATCGCGCTGGCGGATCAGGCGCGGCTTGAAGCGACGCAGGCGCTGGCGGAACTGCATCGGCTGGGTATTCGGCCGATCGTCATGCTTACGGGTGACAACAGCGCCACCGCGCGGGCGATCGCGGATGAATTGGGCATCGATGAGGTCCACGCGGAGCTGCTGCCGCAGGACAAGGTGGAGCTGGTCGACCGACTGGTGCGCGAGCACAGGCAGGTGGCGATGGTGGGCGATGGGATCAACGATGCACCGGCCCTGGCGAGTGCGACGGTCGGCATCGCGATGGGTGCGGCAGGCAGTCACGCGGCGATCGAGTCGGCTGACATCGCTTTGATGACGGATGATCTGGCGCGGCTGCCCTGGCTGGTGCGGCACGCCCGCCGAACGCTGGGCATCATTCATCAGAACATCGGCTTTGCGCTGGGGCTGAAGCTGCTGTTCGTGTTGTTGACATTCGCGGGGGTGGCGACGCTGTGGATGGCGATCGCGGCGGACACGGGGGCGTCGCTGCTGGTCATCGCCAACGCGCTGCGGTTGTTGCGCGGGCGCGATTGATCGGGCCGCGGTTAACACATCACACGATCACACGGTCGCGTCGAGATCGACTTCGTCCTTGTGGCGGATGATCGAGGTCAGCGTGGAGATGAGCATGGTTCCGCCGATCACCGCCAGCGACACCCAGTGCATCCAGTCGGGCAGGTGGATGATCTGGCCGGCGATCATCTTGCCGCCCACGAAGATGAGCACGAATGCCAGGCCGTAGTGCAGATCCTTGAACAGCGGCATGATCCCCGCCAGCGCGAAGTAGAGCGCCCGCAGGCCGAGGATGGCGAACACGTTGGATGAGTAGGCGATGAAGGGATCGCGCGTGATGCCCAGCACGGCCGGCACGGAGTCGATCGCGAAGACCACATCGGTCGTTTCGATCACCAGTAGCGCGACCAGCAGCGGTGTGGCGAACCATTTGCCATCGCGTTTCACGGCGAAGCGTCCGCCTGCCAGATCGGTCTGAATGGGAATTACCCTGCGGATCAGTCGCAGCACGGGGTTGCGCTCGGGCTGCACCTGTTCATCGGACTGAGTCCACAATCGGAAGCCGGTGAAGATGAGCACCGCGCCGAAGATGTAGCCCACCCAGTGGAAGTGTTCGAGCAGGGCAACGCCCGCCAGGATGAAGATCAGACGCATCACCAGTGCGCCGAGGATGCCCCAGAACAACGTTTTGTGCTGATACTCCGAGGGGATGGCGAAGTAGCGGAATATGATGAGGAAGACGAAGACATTGTCCATGCTCAGCGATTTTTCGACGAGATAGGCGGTGAGGAAGAGCGCTGCGGTGCGCTGCCGGCTCATCGCGTTGCCGTTGCTGTCGTAGGCGAGCAGGTTCAGGTCGTCGCCCCAGAAGAGGATGATGGCATTGAAGATCATCGCCACGGCGACCCACACACCCGTCCACGCCAGCGCCTCTTTCACGCTGACAGCGTGCTGCCGACGATGGAAGACGCCCAGGTCCAGCGCCAGCATCGCCAGCACGAACACGTGAAAGATCGCCCACGCCCATAAACTGTGTTGGTCCATCATGGCTGGTGCCTCATTTTCCCCGCGGGCAGTCAGTCCGGATACAAAAAAACCGCCAAGGGGTAATCCCTGACGGTTTGGCACGCTGCAAAATGCAGTTCACCGGCGGGAGCGGCTGGCTCCGTACTGACGTCCGGTGACTCCGCAAAAACACGCGGATGGCTACTTCCCGATCTATGGGGCATTGTAGCGGCAGCCGGCGGCCCGTTCGACGGCTACGGGGTGTCACGCTGAATTTGTTGCATGATCCTCAGCAACGGCTCACGCTCTGCGGCTATCATGAGGCCACAGAAACGTGCGGATCATGCTGCGTCCTGTGGAGCGACGGTGTGACCGCTGGTTTTTTTCGGGCCGGGGGTACCCTGTGAATCAGGCAAAGACAAAGGTCGTGCTGGCGGGCGGCAGCGGGTTTCTTGGCCGCGGGCTGGCGCAGGCGTTTTTATCGCAGGGGTGGGAGCCGGTGGTATTGAGCCGGTCGGCTGCGCGACCGAACGACTGGCCCGCTGTGGTGCGATGGCGACAGTGGGATGCACGCACGCTGGGCGACTGGGCGCAGGAACTGGAAGGGGGCGGCTGCCGTCGTCAATCTCGTCGGTCGCAGCGTCGACTGTCGCAAGACGCCGGAGAACAAGCGCATCATTCTCGAGTCGCGCGTCGACTCGTGCCGGGTGCTGGGCGAGGCGATGCGTCAGGTGAAAGAGCCGCCGCCCGTCTGAATTCAGTCCGCCACGGCTCACATCGTGGGCGATCCGATGCCGCCGGACACGATCTGCGATGAATCGACGCCGCCGGGCCCGCAGCATGAGATCGCGCCAAAGGTGGGGGTGGCGTTGGAGCGGGCCTTCACGGAGGCGAAGCTGCCCGAGCAGCGCGGCGTGGTGCTGCGGATCAGCTTCGTCCTTGGGCCGAACGGCGGCGCGATGCAGCGGCTGACACGCATCACTCGTCTGGGACTCGGCGGCACCGTGGGCAGTGGCAGGCAGTGGATCTCATGGATCCACCAGGATGATCTGAATCGGCTGATCGTCGAGGCGGCCCGGCAGGATGTCTACACCGGCGTGTACATGGTCACCGCCCCCAACCCGGTGACGAACCGGCAGTTCATGCGGGAGTTGCGACGGGTGTACGGTCGGCCATGGGGGCCGCCTGCGCCGGCATTCGCGGTTCGACTGGCCTGTCGCTTCATCCTGAACAACGATCCGGAGCTGGCGTTACTGGGCCGGCGGTGTGTTCCGACCCGCCTGATGAAGGAACACAACTTCACCTTCCGGTATGACAACGTGGGTGACGCCATCGCAGCCATTCGTGATGCGGAGCGCGCATCGCGTGCTGAACGTTGATCATATCGCCTGATGTATCGCTGATTTAAAGCATCAACTTGGCGGCTGTTGCGTAGCTGGTTGCAAGAACGGCGATTGGCGTTGCAAAATCTTCCGGGCGTGGTATAAAGGGCCGCAATCATCGGCCTTTATCGCCGCCCGACGGCCGCACCAAGCGGCATGGGGGAGGCGAACTAAAGACTTATCCCCCATAGTGGGCAAGGTTTCCAGAATGCGTGTGCGAGGGCAGTCTTTGGCTCAGAGCATATTGCGACCGTTGGGAGCATGTGCGGAGCTATGGGCAGGCCCTTTTGTTGTTCCGCCCGCCACGTCCGCGGGTGGACGAGTCGTCATACAGCACGGGCGACGTATGTTTGCCAGGGCTGCAATGACCGGGACGGTTAATCGTTGCCCGCAAGAGACAGGGCGTTGGGCGCGAGGGCGTCAGGCGGCCTGGGAACCGGGGGCGGCGAACGATCGTCGTACAACAGGAGCGATGGTTGGCCTGGGAGGTGTGAGGCCGGCCTGTCGCTGGGCGTCCGAGGCACAGGGTTCTGTGCCGCGTATGGTGAGGTGGGCGGTCTTCGGCGGCTGAGAAATCATCAGGGTGTACCGGCCGGAGGGCCTGGGCTGCCGCGCTGATCTCAACATTAACGCAGGATGCTTGATCCGGAAGCTGCGCGATCGACGCCGATCGGGCAGCGATGCTGTATCTGTCGGGCCGTCGACGACGGTCCAGCGATGGTGTCCATTCGTGAACCATAGGTGAAGGGGTCAGCGCCATGTGCAGTTGGGACATGAGCAAATCGATCGGAACCGATCGCGGCAACACCTCTCGCGTCGTTCGACGCAAGAGCCAGCCGATGCTCCACCGTCTTGAAACGCTGGAACAGCGCAAGCTGCTGACCACCCTGGTGGGCGGTGACACGTTCCAGTTCATCGACGTTCATGGCCAGGTCGTTCGCATCACGGTCAACGGCGACGCGATCGTCGAGCTGATCGGTGCCCACACCGATGGCCAGAACCTGTTCCTGGGTGACCTGACGGGCGGGTTCGTCAGCAGTGAGGTGGGCAAGGAAGGCTCGAGAGTCGGGCCGGACGGCGTGGAGCTGCTCACGTCGCTGTCGATCATCGACGGTGTGGACCCGAACTTCTCGATTCCCTGGCAGGGCGCCGGTGTGAACGAGATCAACCTGCAGGCGCTGGCGTCCAATTCCAATGGCGACCTGTATGCGATCAACGTTCTTGAAGCCAACGTCGGCGGCACGCTGCAGAAGATCGTCCAGCTGATCGAGATCGATACCGTTGCGGGCGTGGGCAACGTCACCTTCCACCTGCAGAACGATCTGCCGGCGGACATCGAGGCCATTCGTGCCGCGGCGTTCGACCCGAACAATCCGGACATGCTCTACTTCGTCGGTGAAACCGACGGCATCGACCACCTCTACACCGTCAATGTGCAAAACGGCGTCGTGACGGAAGTGGGCACGTTCGGTGAAATCAACGACGATGTGCGCGACGTCAAGGCGATTACGTTCGACGACCTGGGCGGTGTGTCGGAACTGATCGTGCTGACCGAGGAGGAAGGCGCCAACCGCATCGTGGTGGTGAACCCGACGGCTCCGGGCACCTTCCTTCTGGAGGTGGAGGTTGACTTCGCCGGCGGCGCGCTGACCAACCTGGAAGGCATCTCGCTGCTTCAGGACATCGACGGTATCGCTGACAACGTGCTGGTGGCGGTCGAGTCCGCGGGGGCGGGCAGCGGTCTGTACCTCATCGATATCAACACCGGTGAAGCGGTGAGGGTCAGCTCGCTGCCGGACCTGACCGATACGACCCCGCCGGTCCGCGGCCAGAACCTTCAGGACCTGACCTGGCTTCCAAACATCCTCAACCCGTTCACGGGTGAGCTTGGCGCGTTCGTGGCGATCGATGCGACCAGCGACGAACTGGTCTTCGTCGATCCGTTCGAACTGGAATTCCACCAGTTGTTCGCGATCTACGTGTCGCAGGCCAGCGAGAACGCGTCGATCACGGTCTCGACGTTCCACATCGACCTGGACATCGCTTTTGAGACGCCCTTCACCGGTGTGTCGGAGCTGAACGACGACGGCACAAACACGATCACGGAGTCGAGCGATACCCGCTACGACATGGTCGTGCTGGATCCGAACGGCAACCCGATCATCATTACGCAGACGGACGATGTCGGTGGGGTGCACATCGGCGCGCTGCAGTGGTTGCTGCGGCCGGGCGGGACGGAACCGGAGCCGCTGCTCCCGCTGATAGAAGGCGTGCTTGCGCAGCAGTTGGGTGTATACGCATCGGGCATTGACCTGGCGCCGGAAAGCCCGTTTACCAACGTGAGCGCCGGCGTGTTCGTTGCGCCGAGCCTGTTGGACTACCTCATCGGTGGCACGACGGTAGCCGAGCGCATGATGGGGTTGAACCTGGACAACATCGGCGGGCTGGCGGTGAAGCGCGATCAGTCCGCCGACGATGCGATCGTGGTGATCGACATCGACGGAGTGGACGACGAAGGCAACGAGATGAACGGTGGCGCCGGTGGCGATCAACTGGCGCTGCTCAATCCGCAGACGGGCCTGGCGATTACGCTGGTCGACGTCATCGACGGCAATACCGCCAATCCGCTGTCCAACGTGCAGGGCATCGCATTCGGTGATGTGAACTTCACCGGCAATGAGGTGCTCTACGCCATTTACAACATCCTCGGCGACGTGACGCTGGGCACGATCAATACCGATCCGAACAGTCCGACGTTCGGCGAGTTCACCGCGATCGGCGTGCTCAACCTGCCGGTGGGTGTCGATGGCGTGCGCTCGATGACGTTTGCGCCGACGGAAGGCTCGGTGCCCGGTCAGCAGGGCCTGTACGTCATTGGCACGGATGGTCAACTCTATGAGATCGATCCGACCGATGGCACGGTCCTGACCCTGGGCGATCAGCTCGTTGACAGTGATGGGAACCCGGTGGAGATCGGGGCGATCTTCTTCAACCGCCTGGGTACGCGGCTGCTGGGCCATGACACTGAAAACGGCCGACTGGTGGACCTGGACCTGACAATGGTGGGGACCGGTCAGGTCGTGGTGGGCCAGCAGGTCGCGACGGAAGCCGGCTCGCTGCGGCCGACCCTGGGCGGCATCGCTTACGACTACACGAACGATCGCTTCCTCGCCGTGGACAATGCGCCGAGCATGAAGGATCTGGCGGATCTGGAAGCTGACGCGCTCGAATCGGCGGTACTCATGAAGCTGCGTGGCATCGACAACGATGTCGATACCTCGCAGGACATCGACTACATCATGATCGGCGGCCGTCTGACCGGAAAGGTCGACCTGTCCGGCTCGATCAACACGTTCTACGCCGGTCTGATCCTGACGGGCGATGCATTCGGCCAGCCGTTGGGACCGTCGACCCGGCCGGGCAACTTCCACGTCGGCGGCGACCTGCGGAACCTGGTCTCGGGTGTCTCGATGGGCACCTTTGCGCAGACCAACGGCATCGAGCCGCCGTATCTGACGGGCTTCGATCTGGTGGTCGATGGCATGCTGGGTCAGGTGTGGGCGCTGCACAGCATCATTGGCACGATCGATGTGGTGAACGATCTGAATGTCCGGGGCTCGGACACCGAGTTCCGGGAGCTGGAAGGACGTCAGATCGACCCCGATCCCAACATTGCTACCTGGATCAACTGGTCCGACGGTCTGCTTTTTGACGAAGACGGTCGATTCTTCAACGACACGTTTGCAACCGCGCAGATGCTGGGCACGCTGCGCGGGCAGAACGGCGAAGCGGGCCGCACGACGATCACGGGTGTGCTGCAGGGCTCGGCCAATGATCCGCTGGATTTCTACTCCATCGCGCTGATGGCGGGCCAGACGATTGAGATCGTGCTGGATGAGCTTCTGTCATCAAGCCTGGCGGTGGGTGTTTACGATCCGGATGGCCGACTGATCGCCTCCAACGCGCACACCACGGGCTTCGATGTCACGTTCGATCCGTTCCGTATCACCGCGGATCGTCCGGGCGAATATCGCATCGTGGTGTCGTTTGATTGGACGTTCGAGGGGAATACGCTGCCCTTCGATTTGGGCTACACCATCCACATCAATGAGGTGGGTGATGTGGCACTGGGTGGTGTTCGTGCGAACGGTGACTATCTGTCCGTTGCCACCGGTCAGCGTGGCATTCATGTGCAGCGTGGCGATCTGGGGGCACTGCGGGCGGGCGGTTCGTTCCTGTTCGCCAGTGGAAACGCGCCGCACACGACGCCGTCGGACATCCACGTCCGCGATGGCAACCTGCGGTCGATTCACGTCGGTGGGGCGCTTGCGAATGGAAGCACGCCGGTCATCGAGGTGCGCAGTGGTGGCATCGGTCTGGTTCGGGCCGACGGCGATGAACTGTATCTGATCACCGGTGACTTCCTCGTTAACGGCGATCCCGGTGCGCTGGTGGATGGCGATATCCAGGTGGTGATGTCGCCGGGCAACGTGGGCGGTTCCATCTTCACCAACGCCAGCCTGGGCATGATTCGGGCGGGTTCGATGACGTTTGGTGGCGACACGATCTACGTGAACGCGGACCACACGGGCGAAGATGGGATCATCGACCTGATCGACGTGCTGGGCGACCTGGGTGTTCCTGGTATCGGCGGTCCGCAGATCACCACGGGCCCGGGTGGCAACGTGCGCTACATGCGTGTGGGCGGGACGATCGTCCAGGACACCATGTTCATGGGTGGCAATTACGAGCAGATCACCCTCGCCGAAGGCGAATCGTACGTTCATGTCGATGACGGCGGTGGCCGCGTCCGCATCACGCCGGGACGAATCGAGAACCCCGATTTTGATCCGACGCTGCCCGAAGGGCCGGACAACCCGCGGTACCTGTCCGGTGCGCTGACGATTCACCGCTACGCGATTCGCGGTTCAGGCGGCAGCGTGCTGGTGAGCGTGACCAGCTCGGGCTTCGGCATCGACTTTGAGTCGCTGAGCAACGTCGGATCGACCGGCCCGGTGGAAGTGAGCCTGGTGCAGGTGGCCGGTGCGGGCCAGGAGGTGGTGCTGGACGCCAACGGCCGGCCGGTGCTGGATACCGCGAGCGGTACCCCGCTGTCGGCGGTGTTCCGCGGTGCGCTGCCCATCGACGTGCTGGAGATCGTCGGTGGCAACTTCACGGAGGTCGTGAACTCGACCGGCGGCGAACTGGCGAGCCTGATCGCCGCCAGCGTGGGCGTGATTCGCGTCAAGGGCACGCTTGGTCTGCCCAAGAACCACACGGGCGCTGCGCTGGTACTGGCGGACCTGATTGTGGATGGGTTCCCCTTCCTGGCGCAGACCACCGCGATTGCCGTTCAGGGACACGTCGAGCGGATTCAGGCTGGCGAAGCGCTGGGCAACATCGTTGTGCTGGGCAGCGTCGGCGAGATCCTGGCCAACAACGACAAGACGAACACCACCGGCAAGGTGGAAGGCATCCTGGCGCCCATCGCGGTGGGGGGCGACCTGTTCCGCGTGAATATCGGCGAATCGCTGGCGCCTTCCGGCAGCGGTGCAATGTCGCACGGAGGCATTTACGTCATCGGCCGCATCGGCGAAGTCGTGAACCAGGGACTTGGCTCGGACATTCGCGGCGACATCGTGTCGCAGACCGGCATCGACAGCATCAAGCTGAACCACGGCGCGATCATCAATGCCTTCATCGGCGTGGTCACGGACCTTCAGTCTGTGTCTGTCCCGAGCACCATCGGACAGAACTATGTCAACGGGCAGTCGATCGGCACGATCTCGCTGACCGGGCAGGGCGGCATCATCGGCAGCAGCATCGCCGCCTACGACATCGGCAACATCACGGTGAAGAACGGCTTTGGCATCATCCACTCGTCGATCTTCACCGACGGTCAGGGCGGTATCGGTAACATCACGGTGGACGGCTACGGCGTGCTGGGGGTCAATATCCAGGCCGCCAACTCGATGGGCAACCTGACCATCACCGGCGATGGCCGCGTGCTGGCGATGACCAACTACACCGAGTCGGTCCGCTACTCTGACTACGGCCTGCGGTACGACCCGCGGTTCAACGTGTACCTCTCTGAGTACAACGATCTGAGCCGGGCGTTCGATTCAGAAGAAAACCCCGGTTCGGCGACACGCTATGGACTGACCGCTGGTCAGCTTCACAGCACGTCCATTAACGGTCTGGTAAGCGCTGGCAAGATCAAGGCGCACAAGATCGTCAACAGCAGCATCACCTTCAGCAACAGCATCGACGCAATCATCACGGGCAAGAGTGTCGATGACGATCCCTACACGATCGACGGTCTGACTGTGGTGACGGGCCTGCTCAAGCAGTTCAAACCCGGTGCGGATGTGAGCGGGCTGGACCTGACGGTCGCGGGGCTGATCAAGTCGATTCAGCTCAAGGGCAACCTGGTCGGCGACTCGCAGATCCGCGCGGTGGGCATCAACGGCTCGATCGGCAGCGTCACGGTCACGGGCGAACTGGAAGGCAGCCTGTTCGCGACCAACGGCATCAAGACGATCAAGGTCGGCGGCAACTGGGTCGGCGACATCACCGCCAACGGCACGACCATCGTCAAGGGCAATACGGTCAACAGCATCACGGTCGGCGGCAACTTCATCGGCTCGATGAGCATCGGTGGCAACGTCGGCACGATCAACGTGGCCGGCTCGCTGGGCCAGGTGGGCGACACGCTCTACATCGATGGCTCACTCAAGAAGCTGGTGGTCGGCAACCAGAAGAAGACCAACGTCGCCGATGTGATCGCGATCGGTCGCACCAGCATCACCGATCTGCTGATCCCCGAGGGGACGTTCGACTGGTCGAACACGGGCGTGAGCCAGATCAACCTGCAGGCGCTGGCCAGCCGGCCCGACCGCCGCACGTTCGCGTTCAACGTGGTGACGGTGGACATCGAAGGCGTGGCGACGCAACTGGTGCAGCTCGTCGAGCTGAGCACTGCCACGGGCGCGGCGGTCGTGCGGTTCCACCTGCAGGATGAGGTTGCGCTGCCCAGCGGCATCGACGCCATCCGCGCCGCAGCCTTCGACCCGACGGACAGCAACCAGCTCTACTTCGTGGCGGACATCGGTGGCATCGACCGCCTGTTCCGCGTGAACGTGTTGACCGGCGCGGTGGTCGACATTGCGGGCACGTTCGGCGAAGTCACCGACCAGCGCACGATCCACAGCATCGTGTTCGACGAGGATGCGGGCCATGTGGACGGCCGACGGCTGCTGGCCCTGTCGCGCGAAGGCAACCGCACGTTCGTGCTGGAGGTGGACCTGAACGACACGGACAACATCGTGTCGTCGAAGGAAATCCTCGTGAACGGCAAGCCGGTGACCAATCTGACCGGCATGGAACTGCTGGTGGACGATCCGGCGACGGCGAACAACACCTTTGTGCTGATCGAGGCCAGTGGCAAGAACAGCCGCGTGCTGCACCTCAACGCGCTGACGGGTGTTGCGCATGAGATCGGCCGCACAACCGTGACCGACTCGCTGCGTGGCCAGAACCTGCAGGGGCTGACCTACAACCCGCTGCTGGTCGATCCGTTCACGGGCCAACTGGGCGCGTTCATCGCGGTGGATGCGACGACGGACGAGCTGGTGTACGTCAACGCCAGCACGACCCGTGTGGCGGACATCGTGGTCAACGGCAACGTCGACAGCATCACGGTGTTCGGCCAGATGGACGGCGCGCTGACGGTGGCGGGCAACCTCAAGCAGCTGGTGGTGACCGCCGAGAACGCCAACGTCGGCGGCACGCTCATCCACGACAACATTCTGGTGGGTGGCGACCTGAACACCCTCACGGTGCGCAACGGCAACATCGGTCCCAATGCGACCGTCCAGTCCATCACGGGCAACATCAACAAGGTCACCGTCACCAACGGCTCGATCTTCGGCAACATGATCGCTTCCGAAGGTGACATCAACAGCATCGTCGTCACCGGATCGGACCTGCACGGCACGATCGAGGCGCGGCGGGCGAAGCTGATCCGCTTCGATGGATCAGTCTTCGGCACGTCGGTCATCAACATCTCCGAGCTGACCACGCTGCAGGTGGGTGAGGTCGTCAACGGAGCGGTGATCAACGTCGGCTCGCTGCAGACGCTCAATGTGGCCGGCTATATGGGCGGTGACCTGAACCTGGGCTACCGCCAGCAGGGCACGCAGATCCGCGTCGGCGGCGACTGGTTCATCGCTGACAACACCATCATCAACAGCGATGTGACCATCACGGTCGGCGGCGACATGATCAAGCAGAACCTCGCCTCGGTCCTGCACGTGGGCGGTTCGATCAACCAGCTCCGCGTGGCGGGTGAGGCTTCGGTTGACATGGTCGTCGACGGCGGGGCGAACCAGGTCTTTTTCGGTTCGCTGGGTGGATCGGTGATCACCTTCGGTCACCACGTGAACCAGTTCACCGTCCAGGGTGAGATGTTCAACTCGCTGGTGCAGGTGGGCATCAGCGCGGGTGATGACAACATCTTCGCCGCGGCAGCGGGTGAGGAAGATGCCAACGAAACCAGCCGCATCGCGCACTTGCAGCAGTTGGTCGTCGGCACGATGACCGATTCGATCATCGCGGCGGGCGGCACGATCACGCGGGTGGCCACCCGCACGATGGAAAACAGCTCGATCGCGGCGGGCCTGAGTGTGGGCAGCCACGCCATCCGCGCGGTGCAGAACGATGTCACCCGCCTGGCGAACGTGGCGGAGCAGAACGCAGCCCGCAGCGGCGATGACCGCGTGCTGTTCTGGGGCGACATCGGCCAGGTGACGGTGGGCGGCGACGGCATGATCAGCAGCTACATCAGCGCTGGTGTCGACGCCGGGGCGACGGGCGATTTCGCCACGCCGGATGTGCTCAGCTCGGTGACGGGCGGTTCGAGCAGGATCGGCCGCATCAATGCCGTGGTGGGTGCTGGTTCGCAGGTGCTGGCGGACGCGGGCATCGGTCAGAACAACGCCACGGAAGTGGCCGGCGGCACCGTCACGGAGGATGTCAGTTACGACATCAGCGATCTGACGACTGCGATGGGCAACCCGCTGCAGGCCGACGCCGGCAGCGCCACGCAGGGCTCGCCGCTGCTGCTGGATGGCGGCGCGGTGCGCATCGTGGTCACCGGTCCGGGCACGGTCACCGTCTACGATGACGATCCGAGCGACGGTGTGCTGGATGCGATCGTCCTGACCGACACCACGGACAAGACGCGCGTCGTGGTCGAGGGCGGCGGCAACTACAACATCGGCCGCATCCTCACCGCGGACGATGCCACCGTGGGCGAGTTTGTGTTCGACGGCGACCTGGTGGGCGACGGCACCGACGCGGTCGACCTGTGGATCGACGGCTCGATGCGTCGCTTCCAGTTCCGCGACCTGGGCGGCGATTTCACGGGCCAGATCGGTGGCAACATCGGTCAGATGACCCTGGCGAATCAGGGCTCCGGCCGCGTGACCATCGGCGGTACGGTTGGCACGCTGACGATCGGCAGCGCCAACGACACGCCGTTGCAGAACATGCTTGCCGCCTACAGCAGCTCGTACAACGCGATCAGCATCGATGCCGCGGGCAACGTGTGGGGCCACGCGGGCAACGGCGTGCTGCATCGACTGGATCCGACGCTGGCGGACAACATCCTCGAAACGATCAACGTCGTGGATGCCTACTCGGGCCAGCCGACGACGCTGCTGGGGATCGACTTCCTCGGCGGTAATCTCTACGGCATCGCTCGACTGTACGATCCGCAGCCGACGCAACTCATCGGCACGATCAACCCCGGCGGGGGCGTCGACCTGCGCGGCCTGGCGGTCAACCTGGCTGGTGAGGTCTACGCGATCGACAGCTCCACGGGTGTCGATCAGCTCGTCCGCATCGACACCGCCACGGGGCAGCAGACCGTTGTCGGCACGCTGCGCTCGACGATCGGCGGCTTCAACTACACCAATCACGTGCTGGCACTGTCCTTCCGCAAGGTGGGCAACGACTCCGAGCAACTGATTGCGCTGGTGTCGGATCGGGACGGCAACGGCGCTGGCGCCGCGGGTGTCGCGCTGGTGCAGATTGACATCACCCCGACCGAAGGGTTCGTGCTGGTCCACCAGGTCGGCGACGGTACGCTGATGGGCACGCTGTTGGACGATGGCGGTGTGATCAATGACGACTTCACCGGCCTGACCACCGACAGCGCTGGCAACATCTACGCCATCCGCCGCAATGGTGCCAACGATGAACTGGTCCGCATCGCGCTGGACGGCACGGTCACCTCGATCGGCAACGTCGAGGTGAACGGTGGTGGCGCGGGTGTGACCACCATCAGCGGTATCGGCTTCGATCAGGATGGCAACCTCGTCGCGTACGACAACGACGGTATCTCCGGCCGACTGATCTACCTGAGTGCTGAGGATCTGGCGCTTAAAAAAGACGCGTCGGCCTTCCAGGAGCTGACCGAAGGCAGTGCGCCGATCAACCCGGACATCGATGTGTTCGCGATGGGTCGCAGCGGCGACGTGTTCCGCACCTACGCCTACGACACGGCTGGCGACGGCACGTTCTACGCCGGTGCGGCTTCGGACGATGGCCAGGTGCTGGTGCTCGGCACGGTCGATCTGGTGACTGGCGCGTTCCAGCGACTGCTGACGATCTCCGATGCGATTGGCATTCCGGCGTCGATCGAGACGGGCGCGAACGTGCCGCTGGCCGCCGATCAGGCGAACAACGCGCTGTTCATGGTCACCGGCACGGACGATGGTGGCTGGGAACTGGTCCGCTTCGATGTCGGCACCGGCACGTTCGGCGTGATCGGCCGACTGGTCGATTCGGCCGGCCGCGATGTGCAGGTGTCCGCGATCGATTTCGACGAAGTGACGGGCGAACTGGTCGGTCTGGATCTGACCAGCCGCCGCCTGGTGACGATCGACCCGGCAACTGGTGCGGTGGCCGTTCGTACGGAGCCGGGGGTGATCTCGGCGAAGCTCATCGATCTGGCGTACGACGTCACTTCCGAGTCGTTCTACTCCTTCCAGAACACCGATGTGAACCGGTTCGTGCAGCTCAAGGGCACGAACGAAGTCGAGGCCGGCCGCATCCAGGCAGTCAGCGTCGATCAGGTCAACATCGACGGTCCGTACTACGGCCGACTGGTCACCACGGGCAACACGTTCAACCGTGTCACCCTCGACGGCGACTTCTACGGCGCCTTGGTGACAGCGGGCGGCATCAGGCAGTTCACGCAGCGCTCGGGCGACTTCCACGGTCTGCTCGAAGCGGCAATGGACATCGGCACGGTGCAACTGGCTGGCGATGTGCTCGACCAGGCGCGCATCGTGGCGGGCAGCGTCATCTCCAGCTTCAACCAGACGCGCGGCTTCTTCGCTGGCTCGCTCGAAGCCCTCCAGGCCGGCAACATTGCGCTGGACGAAGTGCTCGATGGCGCGACCATCGATGTCACCGATGCGGTGTCGCAACTGACGGTCAACAACGGCTTCGCCGGTGAGGCGACGCTCGGCTCGGTCACGGGCACCGTCCGCATCGGGCTGCTCGATGACACCGGCCGCATCGATGTGATCGGCGACGCCCGCACGCTCCAGTTCACCAACGGCACCGCCGAGGGCGGCGTCGTGAACGTGGGCGGCAACGTCAGCGCCCTGAACGTGCAGGGCGTGCACGAGGGCACGGTCATCGTTGGCCGCGACCTGAACAACGCCACCTTCCGCGATGTGGATGGCGGCGCGCTGATCGTCGGCCGCGATGGCAACTCACTCAACGTCAACAACGCGACCGATGGCCTGTTCGCCTACGGCGTGCAGGTGGGCGAGGATGGTGTGTACAACACCAGCGACGACCTGATCCGCGGCGGCTCGCTCAAGAACGCGAAGTTCAACACCTACCGCGACAGTGTGCTGACGGCTGGCGTCCTGCCGGCTGAGTCGGTTGGCCCGGGCGCCCCGGCGGATAACCGCGTCTACCTGCGTCGTGTCGCGGGCAACAACGCGGTGACCAACTCGGTCGAGGCGGGCGGTCTGCGGCCCAGCACGATCGGCACGGTGAACATCACCAGTGCCATCACCACCGCTGCCTCGCGGCAGTCTGTGGTGGTCGCGGCCGATGGCATCACCCGCATCACCGTCCGCAACGGTGCTGCGGCGATCCAGGCGCAGACGCACGATGATCCGTTCGGCGCCCCGACGGTGGTCGACGTCACCCAGATGGCGCCCAACCGCATCCGTATCGTCCTGTCCGAGGCGGTCAGCACAGATTCGCTGCGGCTGTCGCAGGTGCTTGGTGACAACGGCACCGTCATCGTGACCGAAAACGGCCAGATCGTCTCGGGCGTCACGATGGTGTACACCGAGCAGGTGGCTGCCGATGGCACGATCCAGGGCGTGATCACGCTGACGCGCAATGGCGACTTCGGCGAGGAGATCATGATCCGCCTGGTCGGCACGGGTGACAGCCCGATCGTCGACCGCTCGGGCCTGCGGTCTGAACTGCGGCTGGTGGGTGACCCGCTGGGCACCATCCTCGACGGCGATGGCGACGGCGAAGAAGGCGGCGATTACATCATCACCGTCCTGGCTGCCGACACCGGCAACGACTTCATCGAGGACTACATCACGTTGCCGCTGGTGGTTGGCGAAACGATGACCGTCATGGGCACCTTCGAGGTGGCCGGTGACGTGGACATCATCGCCTTCAATGGCGTGGCGGGTCAGTACTTCGCCGTGCAGTACCAGGGTACCCCTGCCGCCATGATGGCCGTGTTCTTCCGCGACGATCAGGGTACGGCCGATCCGCTGGATGACACGTTCGAGGTGCTTGCCCGGTATGAAGACACCTTCGACGACCCGTGGCTGTTCCAGGCGTTCGAGCTGCCTGAAACGGGTGAATACTTCGTCGCGGTGACCACAGCAGCCGATCTGGACGGCAGCTACACGCTGAAGCTCGCGCTGGCCGACGATGATGTGACGCTGGCGAACGCGATGGGCGGCGTCCTCACCGCGGACAACCGCATCTATCTCGGTGGCAACAACTTCCAGGACATCGCCTACTTCTCGGCAAACAAGCGCGTCAAGAAGCAACTGGTGTACCTGAACTTCGGCGGTGGTATCTCGACCCAGACCTTCGAAGGCACGGTTATCTTTGATGCGTTCGACGCTGCGGTCCTCGACCCGATGCTCGAAGGCCAGACCGAGCGCCTGATCTACGGTGGCGATGGTGTCGTGGGCATCCTCGACAAGGTGCTGACCATCTTCACCAGCTACCCGGCTGCTTCGGTGTTCGTCGATCTGATCGACATCAGCAATCCGAACGATCTGGCGGATTACTTCAACGCGTCCAGCGGTCTGTTCTTCACCGTCGTTGATCCGGTGTCGTCGGGCCTGTATCCGGGTCAGGACTACACCACGATCTTCATCGGTGAGGCGATCAACATCATCCCGGATTATCTGGGTCTGGCGAGCAACATTGACTTGGCGGGCCTGGAACTGGGTGATGAAGCGATCGTTCCCACGCAGGCGTTCACTGGCTTCTCGCAGGTCAGCACTGTCACCGAAATGCTTAACCAGTACAGCAACATGCTCGCGAATACCATCGCGCACGAGTTGCTGCACACGATGGGCTTCAACCATCAGCCAACCGAAGGTGACTTCCTCCTGCTGCCCGACGACCCCAACAACGACAACGACACGTCGGATTCCAATGCTGGTCAGCCGGGCATCATGGCGTACTTCCCGATCAGTGTGGACGCCACCACGCTGGGGCAGCTCGGCACGTTGGCCCTCACCCCCAACGAGTTCCCCGTCGGGCACATCGATACCGCCTGGCTGTTCAACCTCTGGTTCTCCTGATTCGGAACCGAAAGCGACAAGTAAATACACCGTGCAAGCCCCGCGAAAAGCGGGGCTTGTTC
>CALKHT010000028.1 GCA_937988825.1 uncultured Phycisphaeraceae bacterium | reverse complement strand
TCGCCACCAGCGACCTGAACGACCTGTATCGCCGCATCATCAACCGCAACAACCGCCTCAAGAAGCTGATGGACCTCAACGCGCCCGAGGTCATCATCCGCAACGAGAAGCGCATGTTGCAGCAGTCGGTGGATGCGCTGTTTGACAACGGCCGCTGCCGACGCCCGGTGCTCGGCTCGTCCAACCGCCCGCTCAAGTCGCTCACCGACATGATCAAGGGCAAGCAGGGCCGCTTCCGCGAAAACCTGCTTGGCAAGCGCGTCGACTACTCGGCCCGTTCGGTCATCGTGGTCGGTCCCGAGCTGAAACTGCATCAGTGCGGCCTGCCCAAGAAGATCGCGCTGGAACTCTACCAGCCCTTCATCATCCGCAAGCTCAAGGAGCATGGCCTGGTCGACACGATCAAGTCGGCCAAGAAGATGCTCGAACGCCGCGACCCCGAGGTGTGGGACGTGCTGGAAGAGGTGATCTACCAGCACCCGGTGCTGCTCAACCGCGCACCGACCCTGCACCGCATGGGTATTCAGGCGTTCGAACCGGTGCTGGTGGAAGGCAACGCCATCAAGATCCACCCGCTGGTCTGTACCGGCTTCAACGCAGACTTCGACGGCGACCAGATGGCGGTCCACCTGCCCCTGTCCGTCGAGGCGCAGGCCGAGGCACACTGCCTCATGCTCGCTCCGCACAACATCTTCAGCCCCGCGAACGGCAACCCGATTATCTCGCCGTCGCAGGACATCGTGCTGGGCGTCTATTACATCACGTTCATGTACCAGATGCCCGAGGACCCCAAGCAGGTCAAGCACTGGTTCAAGGATCCGATCGAAGCACTGCTGGCCTACGACCTGGGCAAGGTGCACATCCACGAGCCGATCGTGGTGCGGCTGCCTGAGGGCCAGTACATCGACATGGTCAACGAGCCGCGCGGCGAGCCGGTGCCCATGCCGCCGTCGCGACGCATCATCACCAGCGTCGGCCGGCTCATCTTCAACGAAATGCTCGTGCACGGGCTGCCCTACTACAACTGCAACCTGGGCAAGAAGGGCTGCTCGCGCGTCATCGACGACACCTACGCCCGCGCCAGCCGTCCGGCTACCATCGAGCTGCTGGACAACCTCAAGGAGATCGGCTTCAAGCGCGCCACCATGGCGGGGCTGTCGTTCGGCATCACTGACCTGCGCATCCCCGCGAAGAAGCAGGCCATCATCGACGAGACCCAGAAGAAGGTCGACCGCGTCGAGAAGGCTTACCACGCCGGTGCCATCACCGATCGCGAGCGTTACAACCAGCTGCTCGACCTCTGGACGCACTGCCGCGAAATGGTCACCAAGGAGCTGCTCAAGGAGCTCAAGAACGACCGTCGCGATGCGGATGGCAACCCTGTGCCCATCGAATCACAGGAGGGCCAGCACTACCTCAACCCCGTGTGGCTCATGTCCGACTCGGGTGCTCGTGGTAACGTCAGCCAGATTCAGCAGCTCGCGGGTATGCGCGGCCTGATGTCCAAGCCGTCAGGCGAGATCATCGAAACCCCCATTCGCGCCAACGCTCGCGAGGGCCTGAGCGTGTTGGAGTACTTCTCCTCCACCCACGGCGCGCGAAAGGGTCTGGCGGACACCGCGCTCAAGACGGCCGACTCGGGTTACCTCACCCGTAAGCTCGCCGACGTCGCCCAGAACGTGTTCATCTCCGAGCACGACTGCGGCACTCGCGGCGGTGTGCGCAAGTACGCCATCTACAAGGGCGAGGAAATCGACGTGCCGCTGCGCGAGTCGATCGTCGGCCGAACGGCACGCGAAACCATCCGCAACCCGATCACCGACGAACTCATCGTCGAAGAGAACGAACTCATCAGCGATGAGGCGGCCCGCAAGATCGAAGCGCTGGGCATCGACAGCGTGATGGTGCGAAGCCCGCTCACCTGCGAATCGCGCCTGGGCGTGTGTGCCAAGTGCTACGGACAGGACATGTCCACCGGTCAGCTTGTGGAACAGGGCCTGGCGGTGGGCATCATCGCTGCCCAGTCGATCGGTGAGCCGGGTACGCAGCTCACCATGCGAACGTTCCACACCGGTGGTATCGGCCACCGTACGCTGGTCGAGACCGACTACCGCGCCAGTCAGGCGGGTATCGTCGAGCTGCGTGACACCAACGAGGTGCCCGTCAAGGACGATGAAGGCAACGATTGCCTCGTCGCGCTGAAGCGCAACGGCGAGATCGCCATCCTCGACGCCAAGGGCCGCGAGCTGGAGAAGTACAAGGTCCAGTACGGCTCGTACATCATGGTCAAGCCCGGCGAGCAGGTGAAGAAGGGGCAGGTCCTGGTCAAGTGGGACCCGCACCGTACGCCCATCCTCGCCGAGAAGGCCGGCCGCGTCCGCTTCGTCGACATCGAGCTGGGCGAAACCGTCCGCCCCGAAGGCGAAGCCGCCGGCAAGGGCGTCAAGCGCGGCACCGGTGCGGCCCTGGTCGTCATCGAGCACAAGGGCGAGAAACATCCGCAGATCGTCATCGAGGACGAAACGGGCAAGATTCTCGACTTCCACTACCTGCCCGCCAAGGCGCGTATCGAAGTCGAGGAGGGCCAGATCATCGAGGCCGGCCACATGCTCGCCCGCCAGCCGCGCGAGGTGAAAGGCTCGACCGACATCGTCGGTGGTCTGCCCCGCGTCACCGAAATCTTCGAGGCTCGCAAGCCCAAGGATGCCGCCACCATGGCGGAAATCTCCGGCACGGTCGAGCTTCGCTCCGACAAGCGTCGCGGCAAGATGACCATCATCATCCGCTCCGAGTCGGGCATCGAAGTCGAACACCACGTGCCGCAGGACCGACACCTGCTCGTGCACACCGGCGACTACGTCTCAGCGGGCGATCCGCTCATCGACGGGCCGCTCGTCCCGCACGACATCCTGCGCATCAAGGGTGAGGAGGCGCTCTACACCTACCTGCTGGAAGAGGTGCAGAACGTCTACCGTGCTCAGGGCGTGCCCATCAACGACAAGCACATTGAGATCATCGTCGCTCAGATGCTCCACAAGGTGCGCGTCGAGAACCCGGGCGATACCAACCTGCTGCCCAACGAGGTGGTGGACAAGTTCCGCTTTCGCGATGCCAACGAGTCGCTCAGCCGCCTGGGCAAGATCAAGGAGCCGGGCGACACCAACCTGCCCGTTGGCGCGCTGGTGCCCAAGAGCCAGATCAAGGAAGCCAACGCCCGCGCCGAAGCCGAGGGCAAGCATCCCGCCAAGGCGACCCGGCCTCGACCGGCCACCGCCAAGACCCTGCTGCTGGGCATCACCAAGGCGTCGCTGCAGTCCGAAAGCTTCCTCTCCGGTGCCAGCTTCCAGGAGACCACCAAGGTCCTCACCGAAGCGGCGCTGGCCGGCCGCACCGACAATCTGATCGGCCTCAAGGAAAACGTGCTGCTGGGCCACCTCATCCCCGTGGGCACCGGCTTCGAACCCTACACCAAGATGCGGGTCAAGAAGCTGGCCGAGCCGCCCACCTACGAGCAGCCCACACGCGAGGAGGTTCTGGAGGACGCCGCCGCCCTGGCCGAAGCCGCCGGTGCCGTCGCTCCCGACCAGATCGAAACCACCGTTGGCGAGTCGCGCCTGGTCGCCCAGCTGCTTGGCGAATCCGAGCCCGGCTCCAACAAACAACAGTAATCCCCATATTCCCCACCACCCCGGAAAGCCCAGGGCTCCCCGCCCTGGGTTTTCTTTTGCGCGGAAGGGAGTCGTTGTGGTGAATGGTGTAGTGGTGTGTGGTGTACCGCACGCGAATCATCGCAGCCGCTGCGACGATTGTCCCCGCATGCCCATTCACCCTCACCCTACCCTCTCCCAAGGGCGAGGGGGCCAAACCCAAGCCGAAACACCCCCCCTCTCCCTCAGGGAGAGGCCGGGTGAGGGCCGAGCGCCAGCGACCCACCGCACAAAAAACATGATCACATGTCCGAACGAGACACTACTACGTCGGCGGAGGGATTAGCATTCAAAAAGAAGTGCCACCACGCTTACGCTTTTTCACCACCTGAGTTCGTCTTCTTCATCTGTTCATACACGGCCGTGGCAATCTGCCGATAGTAAGCTGCGATCGCCTCAGCTTCGTGTGCGTCTGAGCATTCCCGAATGATGACCGGCTCACCACGAAATTCCCCGTACGTCAAATACTCCGCCGTGGCATCCCATTGTTCGATGAGCACCTCAAGCCCGTCGAGCATTTGTCCCACATAGTCTCGCGGCAGCGTCAACGTGACGGTTTCAGACGACGGCATGATTAGACCTCCTTATCGAATGCTAGTTAAACAGTGTAGACGTAAACTCATCAAAATTCCATCCTGGACGCATGTCACCACGTCCGCTTTCAGCTCGCCTCGTTTTTGCGAACAACTTGCGGCACGTTCGACGTGCGCTGGGCATTTCTCAAGAGGAGCTTGCCGGTCGGGCTGGAGTCCATCGCACGTATGTTGGGGCTGTAGAACGCGGTGAGTGCAACATATCCATCGATAACATCGAGAGGCTCGCCAAAGCCCTCAATACAACGCCGATGGAGCTGCTTGATCCTGAACTGTCGCGGAGGGAGCGATGAGCACCGCCGCGTTTCACTGTCAGATTGGGCAGTTCGTAGCATCGACAGCTTTCGAGAAACTCGGACGGCTGATCTCCCAATCAGCTCAAGCAGGATTTGCCAGCCACTATCACAAGCAGACAACCGCATGGGAATCTGAGCTGCACATCTGCAAGCGGTTGGCGAATGATATTCCGTGTCGCATTCCACACGCCAGTTCTTGGTGGATGATCTTTGAGTATGAAATTCCTCGTCGTGAAAAACGTCCGGATTTGATTCTTCTGGCGGATGACTTGATCTTTGTGATTGAGTTTAAGATTGGCGCCGATCGAGCACTTCGTAGCGATAAATGGCAGGCATACAGCTACGCATTGGACCTGCGAGACTTCCATGAAGCGAGCCGTGAGCGTGTACTCATTCCGATGCTGGTCGCAACGGATTTGTCTTCACCGAGTATTCTGCCGACGAACATTGAAGACTTGATTGTGCAGCCCGTCACGGTTGTAAATGGCGAACAGCTTGCTGCTAGAATCGCTGAGATATACAACCGATACCATTCGCCTACAAAGGCATCTATTGCTGTAGAAAAGTGGATCGCTTCTGCCTATCGCCCAACGCCTACTATCATTGAGGCGGCTGAAAATCTATTTGCCGGTCACGATGTTGCGAATATTTCTCATGCGTTTGCGACCAACTTAGATGCCACGACCGACGCTATTATTCACGCCGTCGAAACGGCACAGCGTGACTCGTTACGGACAATTTGCTTTGTTACTGGAACGCCCGGCGCGGGAAAAACACTCACAGGGCTAAACGTTGTTCACAATCCACGTTTGCGCGCAAATGATCGTCCAGCAGGCATCTTTTTGTCCGGTAATGGCCCATTACTTACGGTGTTGAAAGAAGCGCTCGTTCGCGATCAACAAAAAAAGGGTGTAACGCGAGCCGAAGCGAAACATGTCGTATCTACTTTTGTCGCAAATGTTCACCGTTTTTTGACGGAATATGGGATTAAATCGCACACCGATATACCGCCAGAACACGTCATTGTCTTTGATGAGGCGCAACGGGCGTGGCATGCACACGCGGTATCAAAACGGCACGGTATCCTAAAATCCGAGCCCACCCTCATATTGGAGATTATGGAACGCGTTCCTGATTGGTGTGTGATCGTCGCACTAGTCGGTGGCGGACAAGAAATACACCACGGAGAAGCAGGATTGGAAGAGTGGGGTGCGGCACTGAATGCGCGAGCAACCCCTTGGACGATTCACATATCCCCCGATTTGGCAGACGCCGGCTCAAGTGTTGCTGGCCATCACCTGTTCGAGTCAGCGCCTAAATCTCATCTCCGGATTGTTGAAGTACCAGACCTGCATTTACGTGAAAGCGTGCGGAGCCCACGAGCACGCCGGCTTGCGACGTGGGTGGATGCGTTGCTTCGTAACGAACCCAAAGTTCTTAAGAACGCTTCCGAGGCGGCATTTCCTATTGTGTTGACACGTAATCTTGCAGATGCAAAGCAGTGGATGCGGAATTGTGCTGATCCGAAGCATCGTTTGGGACTGTTGGCAAGTTCGGGTGCGTTGCGCCTTCGCGCCGATGGTGTGGAAGTCTCATCGGGATTCCGTAGCGGGTATGACTATGCGCAGTGGTTTCTGAGTGATGATTTGCGGTCTTCTTCGGCATTGGAGGTCGCCGCTACCGAGTTCGAGTGCCAAGGATTGGAGCTTGACTGGACGTGCGTATGTTGGGGAGGTGATTTGGTAATTGATCCGCATCGTCAATCCTGGCGTACTTCGAAATTTCACGGTTGCAAGTGGGTGGCAGTCAATCGGGCTGAACAACGCCGCTACATTATTAATAAGTACCGTGTCCTTCTGACGCGTGCTCGCGTTGGCATGGTCATTTGGGTGCCATGCGGCGATCCGGATGATCCTACGCGTAATCCCCACGTCCTCGATGCGACCGCAGAATATTTGCACGCTTGCGGCATAACCTACATCGACGACGAGACGTAGGCTTTCAGAATTGCCCACTGCTTATTGC
>CALKHT010000027.1 GCA_937988825.1 uncultured Phycisphaeraceae bacterium | reverse complement strand
CTCGTGAGAAAAATTTTGCGATGCGTCAGAACCAGCCCCGACCGCCCTGCCGCGGGGTATCAGGTTCTGCTTCGGAGGATGAACCCGGCCACCCACATCACGATCCCGAGGATCATCAGGATATAGAAGAATGGATCGCGGAAGCCGCGGACGATGATGGTCAGCGATCCGCCGATGGAGGTGAGCATGCCCAGGAACTGCAGGGCCTGGGCGACGGTCTGGCGGGTGGAAGGGTCCATCGATCTCCTGGGGGTGGCGAGGCGGGAACGTCGGCTCGGCGACAAGCGCACGGGAATTTCAGGAAATCACGGGCTGGTGAACAGGTGTCTGGCGTGTCCAGCGGCCGGTGTCGCGGCACATCTTGACGTGACCTGCGACGATGGTGGCGATCGCCCGGCCGGTCACCTTCCAGCCATGGAACGGGCAGTTACGACTCTTGCTCTTGAACTCGTTGACGTCGATGGTCCAGTTCTCGTGCGGGTCGATGATGGTCACGTCGCCATCCGCACCGGGTGAGAGCGTGCCCTTGTTGTCCAGCGAACACAGCTTCGCCCCGTTGATCGTCATCATGGCGATCATTCGCGACCAGTCGATCGTCTCGGTTTCGATCAGGGCCTTGATGTAGAGTGGCAGGGCGCAATCCAGCCCGATGATGCCGTAGGGCGCGGCGGCGAACTCCAGTTCCTTTTCCTCGGCGGTATGCGGAGCGTGGTCGGTGGCGAGCACCGTGATGGTGCCATCGCGCACACCTTCGAGGATGGCTTCGATGTCCCGGCGGCTTCGCAGCGGCGGGTTCATCTTGTAGTGGGTGTCGTAGGTTGCGCAGCATTCCTCGGTCAGCAGCAGGTGGTGCGGACTGACCTCGGCGGTGATGGCCGCCTGGCCGAAGAGGTCGGCCCGTGCCTGGCGCACCATTTCGACGCTGCCGCCGGAGGAGATGTGCTGCACGTGGTAGCGGGTGGCGAAGTTCTGGTGGCGGTTAAGGAGGATGTCGCGCTGGATGATGACCTCCTCGGCGACACGGGGCCAGCCGGCCAGGCCCAGTCTGGTCGCCAGCGGGCCGGCGTTCATGGCTCCCCCACCGAGCTGCGGGTCCTCACAGTGCTGCATGAGCACCTTGCCGGTCATGGCGATGTAGGCCAGTGCCTTGGCCATCACGCCTGCGGAGGCGACGGCCACACCGTCATCCGAGAAGGCGACCGCCCCAGCCCGTGCCATGATGCCGATCTCAGCCAGCTCCTTGCCCTCGCGGCCCTTGGTGACGGCACCCACGGGGTAGACGTTGCACAGGTTGGCCCTGGCGGCCTGGGCATAGACGAACTCGATGCGGCCGTCATCGTCCAGGGCGGGCCTGGTGTTGGGCATGCAGCAGATGGAGGTGAACCCCCCGTTGACCGCCGCAGCCGCCCCGGTGGCGATGGTTTCCTTTTCCTCCTGGCCCGGTTCGCGCAGGTGGACGTGAACGTCGATGAGGCCGGGCGTGACGATGCAGCCGGAGGCGTTGATGACTTCGGCGCCCTGTGCGGCTGCCTGGCTGGCCGGGCCAACGGATGCGATGGTGCCGTCGACGATGAGGACGTCGGTAACCTGGTCGATGTTATTGGCCGGATCGATCACCCGGCCGCCTTGGATCAGTAATGCGGGCATGCGGGGAGTTTAGCAGATGGAGGAGAAACGGACGAAATGGGTAGCGGAACTGAGGGGGATGGACGCGGTGGGGAAGAGAAAGCGAGGCGATTTGTCGCGGTCTCAGGGTTCCTCTTCGACGAGTTCGACGTCGTTGCCAACCCGGCGGCGCTGGGTGATGGCGTCAATGTAGCGTTGCCGCATTTCGCGGGATTCGCGGACCAGGTCGTGCACCTCGATCTCGCGCTTCCATGCCGCAGCCAGGGTACGGAGGATGCACGTGACGGTCACGACGAGGATGATCGCCAGAAGGGCCGGCAGTACCAGCGGCGCATCGAAAGGCATGGCAGAGTTGGCATCGGCCCGGTCGGCGGGCGACTTAACCGGCGGGCGTGCCACAATGGGTGGCTCTGGTAAGATGAATGTCATGTCGTCACGACCATTTCGAGGGCCGGGGTGGATCGTTCTGACCATGCTGCTGTGGGCATGGACGTCACATGCCGCGTTCGGGCAGGATGGGGACATCCAAATCATCATCGAGCCGAACGATGTGGGGCTGGGGGTTCCGAGTCACATGCGGCCGGGCTGCTGGACGCCACTGCGCGTAAACCTGATCTCACGCGGACAGGCCGTGCGGCAGGTCGTGCTGCAGTGGGTGCTTCGCGATGTGGATGGCGACTACATCGTGTCGGAGCAGCCCTTCACGCTCAGCCCAACGCAGAGCGTACAGCAGCAGTCGCGATGGCTGTACGCCCAGCCACCGGTGGATACCTCGCCAACCACCCAGTGGAACGTCTACGTGCGCGATGCCGAGTCACGCGAGCTGTTGGCCGCGCAAACGGTTGGCCCTGTGGGAATCGTGAATCTGCAGGACAACACGATCGGCATCATGGGGGTCAGCTCTGCAGCCATCGGGCTGTTGCGTTACCAGGATCGCGATACGCAGCACGAAGAAATCAAATTTCTGCAGATCGATTCACTGGAGAATCTGCCCGACCGTTGGTATGGGCTGTCGATGCTCGAAGCGTTGATCTGGACCCGAGCCGGCGGTGACCCGGAGGCGATGCCTCGCAGCAGCCAGATGGCGCTGCGGGAGTGGGTACAGCGCGGCGGGCATCTGGTGATCGTGCATCCTTACGTGGGCGATCCCTGGGTGCGATCGTCGCTTCGCGATCTGTTGCCGGCGGTACGGATGACAGCTCTGTCGGACCAGCCGATGCCTGAGTTCATGGGGCTGGGTGATCTGGAGTCGATGCGGCTGGATTACCGCGTGCTGACGCCGATGAGCGACGACGAGGCCATACAACAAGGGTTGCGGCCAGGCAGTGATGTGTCGGTGCTGCTCAGTGCGACCGGTCCCAACGGCGAGGAGCGTCCGCTCGTTGTCACGCATCGCTACGGTTTCGGCCGGGTCACGCTGATTGGAACGGACCTGACCGATGGCCGCGTGACTCAAACAGGATTGCCCAACACGAACAGGTTCTGGCGGGCGGTGTTTGGCTGGCGCAGCCCGGCGTACGACCTGGCGACGATTAAACGCCAGCGCGATGAGAACTACATGCCGCGTATGGCTCCACAGGAGAGCCGCTCCGATGTCATACTGGTAGGTCGCGAGATCGAAGGGCTGATCGCGATGCGCGAGACCGCCGCGCCCGGTCTGCTGCTGGCCATGCTGCTGTTCATCATCTACTGGCTGGCGGCTGGGCCGGTCGGTTTCGCCTATCTGCGCAACAAGAGGATGCTACGCCACAGTTGGCTGGCCTTCGTGGTCGTAATCGCCGTCACCTCGGTCATCGCGTGGGGCGGTGCCTATCTGTTGCGGCCACAACGAAGCATGGTGCGTCACTTCACCGTGCTGGATGGCGATGTATCAGGCAATACAGTCCACGCGCACAGTTGGGCAGCCCTCTTCGTCCCGGCGCACGGTACGGTTGAAGTTGCCCTCGACCCCGATCACGAAGGGGCGAACACGAACGTACTGGGTGGTGCGGGTGTGCTGCCGAACATGAGTTCGGGTGGATACCCGGACCCGCGGCGGTATCTCATCAACGCTGGGGCGCCTGCATCGGCACAACTGCCCTTCCGCTCCACCTCGCGCCAACTGGAGATTGATTATCTGGGTGAACTGTCCGGCAAACATCGCTGGGTGGCGGACGAGTGGGTGCTGCCCCGCCCGGTGGATGCGGGCCTGCGGATGGTATGGCGGCCCGGGGAAACGTCACCGATTCCGGTAGGCAGCCTGGTCCACAAACTGCCCGGACCGTTGACCGAGGTGCTGCTGGTCTTCTGCCCGGGAAATGGGCAGGAGCCGGTGGTGCATCGATTGATCGAACGATGGAAACCCGATGAGTTGCTGACGCTCGCGCCAACGCTGGCATGGACGCCGCTGGTGATCGACGCGAACATGATGCAGACGCGAAACTTCAACCGCGAGGGTTATCTGGGGCAGCTCCTCGCCGCGTTTTCAAACATCCGGATAAGACAAGAGGAGGAAGCAATTGCACCGGTGGTGAAGGTGCTGCCGCAGGATTTCGTGCGTCGGATGGAGATGCTGTCGTTTTACAGCACACTGCCACCGCCTGACTTTCGTCGCAATGACCTGCTGAGACCAGCATATAACTACATCCGCCCGGTTGGCCGATCGCTGGATCTGTCGCACCTGATCGCGACGCGGCAGTTGCTGGTGATCGGTCACCTGGAAGGCGCATCACTGCCAATCCCGCTGAGTGTGGACGGCGAGATGGTGGCCAGTGAGGGCTGGACGGTGGTGCGGGCGATCTGCCCGGTGGACTCAGCCGTACAGGGGACGGCTTCCACGATAGCTTCTTCCGCGGGCGAAAACAGGTAGTGCGGATGCGCGAGCACGGGTGTGCATCCATCGCTTTTGATTGCCCGGCTGTCGGTGATTTCAAGCGCTGCGAGTTTCTTTCATGGCGATGATTCAAACGATCAACCTGAGCAAGCGCTACGGCGACCTGATGGCGCTGTCCAATCTCAACCTCACCATCGAGGCGGGCGATTCCTTCGGGTTCATCGGTCCCAACGGCGCGGGCAAGACGACAACCATCAAGATCCTCGCCACGCTGCTCAAACCGACCTGGGGCGAGGCGCGGATCGACGGCCTGAGCGTCGGCCCCGTCAATGCCCGGCAGGTGCGATCGATCATCGGTTACGTGCCCGACTACTTCGGCTCTTACGATGACATGGTCGTGCGCGAATACCTGGCCTTTTTCGCGGCGACCTACGGTATCCACGGGAAGAAACGCGATCAGGTCATCGACGATGTGCTGTCGCTGACCGATCTGGCTTACAAGGCCGATGCGGATGTCAACGGGCTGAGCCGCGGCATGAAGCAACGACTGTCAATCGCGCGTGTGCTGCTGCACGACCCGAAGGTGCTGCTGCTGGATGAACCCGCAAGTGGCCTTGATCCACGCGCCCGCATCGAAATCCGCGAGTTGCTCAAGGAACTGCACCGGATGGGCAAAACCATCCTCATCAGCTCGCACATCCTTCTGGAGCTGGCCGACCTGTGCAACAAAGTGGGCATCATCGAACAGGGTGAACTGAAGTTCTTCGGCACGATGCAGGAGATCATTGAACGCGCTCGCACCGGCAGTGTGGTCCACGTTGCGGTGGCGCAGCGTCTGCCGGCCGCATGCGATGCGATCCGCACTCTGCCGGGTGTTCTCGAAGCGGAGATGGTGGACGGTCACATCCGCGTGTCGCTGGACCCGGACCGGGGCGACCCGTCACTCATCGCCCACCACCTGGTCACCAACGGCTTCCGCCTGACCCGACTGGAGCAGGAAAAGGTCAACCTTGAAACCGCGTTCATGCGGTTGACCAAGGGGCTGGTGCAATAATGACGGTTACAGGCAGCATTGCCCCGAAAATGAATCGCATGACCAATACTTCACTCGGGGGAATGAACCTTTTGCCCTGCTTGCACACTGAATAGTTAAGCGTTCGGGAGGCGTTGTCCTGTGCGATACATGATGCGCGTTCCCATTGGATTTCCCACCTTTGCAGGAGGTATTCAGATGCGACGGTTCCTTCGGCGCGTCATGCCTGCCATCATTGCGATGACAGTAGTGGGTTGCCAGTCTCGCACAGGGCTTGTGACTGCGGATCATCCAGTGCCGGAACGGGCAATCAGGGATGCGTGGTTCGATGCCCCCATCTTCGTGCGCGATTCGCCCTATGTATTGTCGCCTTACTCCGTCGAAGTGGACTATGGGCAGATCAGGTCCGCACGGATGAGCGAAAGCGCGGCAGCCGCATCGATCACCGTTTGGCAGGCCCCGCGGATCCGATGGAACAACATCGCGTTCACCCATGTGGAGACCGGCGAAACTCATCTATTGCTGGATCGCAGGGCGCTGATCACACAATTCTGGTACCACGACCCCAAAGCGGAGTACAGTGCAAAGCTCCCGGCAGTGCTCATCATGGGCATCGTTGAGCGGGACACGACCAGAGATGGGCTGATTGACAGCAGGGATAACGCGACCGGTTACATCAGTAACATCTCCGGAAAGCAAATGTGGCGGATCACACCCGAAAATACGGATATGCTCCATTTCTCCTTCGATCCTTCCGGGCGATGGCTTATCGTGTGCATTCGCCGCGACAGGAACAAGGATGGCAAGTTCAACGAGGATGATGGCAGCGAGTATCTGATCGTTGATCCCCTGCAGCCCGACATCGGCCGGCCGCTGGTCAGCGAGGATCTGCGCGAGGATGCGCGACGAATCATCACGCGGTGAACGGCCAGAGGAAGGTGATGCCATCGACGAAGAACTTTCTATTGGCTTGGGTTTTCCCTGCCACACCGATTAGCATTCTGCTCCCCGTGGCACCGGCGTGTTGTGACCTGATGGCGGGGAAGAAAAACGGACACTGCCGGTAAGCAGTGTCCGTTGATGATTTTCGTTACTCGATCGAGGTCGTTCAGTCGAGGTTGCGGGGAGCGGGGCGACGACCTTCGGCCGGACCACCTTCGCCACGCTGACGACGGGGGCGTTCACCCTCGGCGCCTTCGCCGCGCTGACGGCGGGGACGTTCGCCTTCAGCACCCTCACCGCGCGGACCACGCGGCCGCTGACCTTCCGCGCCTTCGCCCTGCTGGAAGCGCTGACGGCGCTGCTCCATGCGTTCACGCTGCTCGGCCTCGAGCTCTTCCAGCCGCTGACGCTGATCAGCAGTCAGGACCGCCATGACCTGCTTGCGCACTTCAGCTTCACGGGACCGAACGTGCTTTTCCTGGAACTCGTTCTGGAGCTGGCGGGCCTTCTCACGGTCACCGGCCTCGATAGCCTGGCGGACCTGAGCCTGGTGGGCGTCGATCATCGCCTGGTTCTCTTCACGCCACTTGGCGGTCGCCTCGCGGTGGTTCTGGAGAATCTGGCGAATCTTTTCGTTCTGGTCATCGGTCAGCTCCAGCTGGCGCAGGAGCGGGACGAACGCCGGCTGGCCCATACCGACACCGGCACCGGGTCCTCGCTGGCGTCCTTCGGCACCGGGGCCGCCTTCACCGCGTCCCCGACGTTCGCCGGGCGCTGCTTCCCGATCCGGACGTTCACGGCCTTCGAGGTTGCGTCGCGGACGCTCCGCCCGGTCGCCCCCGCGTTCAGCCGGAGGCGTCCGACGCTGCGGCGCATCCTGAGCCGAAACCGTGGTACCGCCCACCAGCACAGCCGCACCAATTGCGGCCAGCCATCCGATTGTCTTAACCCGTTGCATACAAAGCTCCTTGAAAAAGGTGAGGGTTCGGGTCTGTTCCTGATGGATCAACGACGGCCGCAACGGGCTATTGCACCCCCGCGCGCACATTTCTCCGATCCTATCGCCCCCGGACTGCTCCATTGGCCCAGCACCCCCCACCCGACTATGATTCCGTTCCCGCAACGACCGCCTGCCCCTTTTTCGATTGGAGCTTTGCCGTCATGGCCATCACTAAGGATCAGATCATCGAGCAGTTGCGCAAGGTTAACGACCCGGAACTGCATCGCGACCTCGTCACCCTGAACATGGTCAAGCACGTTGCTTACTGCGACGGGGTGGCCAGCGTGACGATCGAACTGACCACGCCCGCCTGTCCGCTGAAGGATCAGATCGAGCGTGACGTGACGGCGGCGATCCGCGCCCTGGGCGACGAAGTGAAACAGGTTCACGTGGAGTTCACCGCCAACGTCCAGGGCACGCCGCAGGATAAAGCTCGTGGCAACAACCCTTTACCGAACGTGAGGAACATCATCGCCATCGGGGCAGGCAAGGGCGGTGTGGGCAAGAGCACCATTTCCGTGAACGTGGCGGTCGGCCTGGCGCGTCAGGGGGCGAAGGTTGGTCTGCTCGACGGCGATATCTATGGCCCCAGCCTGCCGACCATGCTTGGTCTGGAGGATCTGACCCCCAAGGCCTCGGGTAACACGATCCTGCCCTTCGAGGCCCATGGCATCAAGGCGATGACCATCGGCTGCCTCGTCGAGCCGGAAAAGCCCCTGATCTGGCGCGGCCCGATGGCCCACGGGGCGTTTCGCCAGCTCGCGACGCAGACGGCCTGGGGCGAGCTGGACTACCTCATCATCGACCTGCCGCCGGGCACGGGCGATGTGCCGCTGACCATGAGTCAGATTCTGCCGCTGACCGGGGCAGTGGTCGTCTGCACGCCGCAGAAGGTGGCCCAGGACGACGCCCGCCGGGCCATACGTATGTTCCAGCAACTGGGCATCGAGGTGCTGGGCGTGGTCGAGAACATGAGCTACTTCATCGGCGACGACGGCAAGGAGTACGACATCTTCGGCCGGGGCGGGGCGCAGATGATGGCCACGGAAATGGGCGTGCCCTTCCTCGGAACGGTACCGATCAACATGGGCCTGCGCACACGCAGCGACTCAGGCAACCCGACGGGCAACTTCGAGGACGATGCCCAGCTTGCCGCGGAGCTGGAACAGGTGGTGAAGAACCTGGCCGGTCAGGTGAGTGTGCACAACCTCAGCGGCAAGTTCGTGCAGCCGACCATCAGCGTGAGCTGAATGCTCTGAGATGTCCTGAACATCGCGTGAATCGTTGAATACACGTGCGCCCGGCAGTAGGATCGACGGTTGCAGGCACGATTCTGTTTAAGGGAGATGTGATTCGATGGAAATGCGGCAGATTGGCTCGTTGCGGGTTTCCGTTCTCGGCCTGGGTTGCAACAACTTCGGCTGGCACATCGATGAGGAGGCTTCGCAGCGGGTGATTGCCGCGGCGCTCGACGCGGGCATCAATCACTTCGACACGGCGGACGTCTACGGCAACACCCAGAGCGAAGTGATTCTGGGCAAGGCGCTGGGGGCGCGGCGCGACCAGGTGGTGATCGCCACCAAGTTCGGCCATAAGGTGGATGAGACGCGCTTCGGCGCCAAGCCGGATTACGTCAAACGCGCCGCAGAGGACAGCCTTCGACGTCTGGGCACCGATCGCATCGACCTGTACTACCTGCACAAGCCCGACCCAACCACGCCCATCGCTGACACGCTCGGGGCGCTGCATGAACTGGTCGAGGCTGGCAAGGTGCGCCAGATCGCGTGCTCGAACTTCAGCCCGGAGCAGCTTCGCGAGGCGGAGGCAGCCGCCAAAGGTGGTGTGCGGTTCGTCGCGGTGCAGAACGAGTACAGCCTGTTGCACCGGGAACCGGAAAAAGGCACGCTGCAGACCTGTCAGGAGTTGAATATCGCGTTCGTGCCCTACTTCCCGCTCAAGAGCGGCCTGCTGACAGGCAAGTACCGCAAGGGTGTCACGCCCCCCGAAGGTCGTCTGTCGGGTCAGAAGGGAAGCTACTTCGAGCGCATGGGCAGCACCCACCTGACGGAGGAGAATCTGGAGAAGGTCGAACGGCTGATCCAGTTCGCCGAATCACGCGGGCACTCAATCCTGGATCTGGCATTCGCGTGGCTGCTCGCCCGACCGCAGGTGGCGTCGGTCATCGCTGGTGCGACCAAACCCGAGCAGATCGAAGCCAACGCCCGCGCGGTGCGCTGGACACTTACACAGGACGATCTGCAGGCGGTCGACCAGATCGTCCCTTCCTGAGCGGTTGGCAGACTGCTGCGGTACGCCGTTCCGTACGCAAAATTTTTGACAGAACGCACCCAGCGGATTAACCTTAGGTTCATACTGGGCGTTTTGTCGCACGTCCCGTCCTAAACCCGCTGATTGACAGTCTCGTATGCGGGGGAAATGCCGGGGGTGACCTGTCATCTGGGGAACAGTTTGAGGCCTATCGTGAAATCACCAAGAGCTTGGATCGTCGCGGGTGCAGTAGCGGCCGCGGGAGCATGGTCTGCGCCTTGTCCGGCTGACGAATTCGTCGGCTGGGAAACGATGCGGGTGATCCGCCTGGAGGGACGCGCCGACCAGGTGCGCGTCGCGGATGTCACCGGCGACGGCCGCGATGACCTGATCGTCATCAACACACGACAGGCACGGCTGGATCTCTATCGTTGGCTCACACCCGGCGAACGCGAACCGGAAGGAACCAGCGACCCGGATCGGCCCAACGAACTGCCCATGGCGCCGGAGCTGCGGCACGATGAAATCTCACTGGACAGCCTGCCGCGCGACGTGGTCATTCACGATCTGGACGGCGACGGGCAGGCCGAGCTGATCATCCTCGCCTCGCCTCCCAATCGCGTGTTCGTCTACGGCCGCGATAAGGAGGGCGAATGGCATAAGCGTCAGAGCTATGACCTGCTCGCCGGGGATTATCAGGGCATCGACACGCTGATGCTGCTGCGCAAAGTGGGCAACACGCATCAGCTTCTGATCAGTTGCGCTGAGGGCGTGCAGACGCTGACGCTCGCCCCGAACAGCCGGGCAAGCTGGGTGCAGCCGCGCGAGCGTGTCAACCGCATGAAGTGGTGGCTGGGTGATCTGGACGGTGACGGCGACGTGGATCTGGTCGAGTGGACGCGCCAACCGCGTCAGACGGTGCGCTGGTACGAGGCGGTGGGCGATCAGTTGCTGCCCGCCCAGGTGGTGTACGACGGTGACGCCGCCGCCGTCGAGGCGCTGCGCAGCAGCGACAGCCGCATGGAAGTGCTGCTTTTGGGTGGTTTGCAGGACGGGCTGTTGCGTCGCTACCGGATGTCTGAAGCAAATCCAACGCCTCTGGGCCGCATCCAGGCGCTGCCGGTCAACAACGCAATGAAGGCGGTTTGGACGGGCGTGGAACTGGGCGGCGAGCCGGCGCTGGTCGTGGTCGACCCGGCCCAGCCGCGGCTGCTCGCCTACATGCTGACCGATGCGGGCTGGCGGTTGCGTGGCGATGGCTACCCGATCATCACCAAGGTGCAGGCGCTGGCCGCCCCGCAGGCGCAACCGGGCACCGTGCTTCTGTGGGCCCGCGATGCCACCGATCTTCACATGAGCCGCTGGCAGGATGGTCGGCTGACCTACCCCACACTGATGCCACAGTCGCCGGACGTGAGCGACCGGGCGATCCTGGCATTGGGCACGGCTGGTCGCACCACCTGGTGGGCACAGAAGGTGGGCAAGGATGTCGACCTGTATGTCTGGGAGCCGGACAGCTCCGAGCCGGTACGCACGCGGTTTGAAAAAGTGGGTGAGAAGGCAGACCGCATCGCCTGGCTGGGTGGGGCGCGGCTGCTGCTGATGGAAAAGCACGCTCGCAGTGCCAAGTACGTCGCGCTGGATGCCGAAGGCAGGACGGTGGTGAGCGAACCGGGCATCCTGCGGCAGGCCAAACTGGAGGATTTCGCGCTCTACGGTGAGGGCCATGCCCGCCGACTGGGCATGATCAGCGAGGGCGTGCTGCAATGGCTGGACGACAATCTCAACCCGATCGACCAGATCATGCTGCCCGAGGGCGAGGCGCTGGCGAGCTACGTACCGATCGACAACATGGGCAATGCCTGGGCGCTGGCGGCAGGCGGGCAGTTCATGCACAAGCTTTCGCCGGATGAGAACGGCCTGCCGCGGATCATGGAAAGCCATCGCGTCTATTTCGGTGCAGCAGCCCTGCGCGACCCGGTGCTCGGCCTGTTATTGGTTGACAACGAGCGCCTCACACGGTTATCCGCCGGTCGGCCGCGCGAGCTTTCGCTGGTCGACAGTCTGGACGGCCGGGTTGGACGCCGCTCCGGTGTGCGGGAATCGACCATTCACCGTCTGCTGACCGCCGATGTAACCGGCGATGGCCGTGAGGATGTGATCGTCAGCGATGATCGCCGCCATCATCTCACCGTGCTGGCACGCGATGAGGAAAAGATGCGGCCGCTGATCGGCTGGCAGGTGTTTGATGACTCGGCTTATCCCTACGGGGGTGATGAAAGACAACAGCGGCTGGCACCTGAACCCCGCACCGTCGTCGGAATCGACATTGATGGTGACGGCGCACGCGACCTGGCCATGCTCTGTCATGATCGGCTGCTTATCTACCTGGCACGGCAGGAGAACAACGAATGATGACGCAACCATTCCCCAACGCGACCGTTCTGCGTTCACTGCTGATCGGCGCCGCAGCGGTCACGCTGACGGCAACACTCGCCCCGTTCGGCGTCGCGGATGACATTGCCCGGTCCGACACTTCCACCGATACGGCCAAACTCTCCGCGGAGAACACCGAGCGTGTGTCGACGGTGCGCACCGCGGAAACGGCCATCGCGGGCGAACCCGAAATCCAGATCGTCTCCGTCACCGTGCGCGGTGGCGCGAAAGTGACCGGCGAACTGCTCCGCGAAAACGATCGGGGGCTGGTCCTTGACCTTGGCTTCGACGTCGTGGCGATTCCACGCAACCAGATTCTCGACGTCCGACGTGTCAGCGATTCGGCGGAAACCGAAACGAATCAGATTCAGACGCGCGACATCTATGTGACCGGCCGACTGGAGCCGGCCCCGGTGAACAAGCTCGTCGAGCGCTACGGCGACGCGGTGCTGATGGTGAAGACGCCCAGCGGTCTGGGCAGCGGGTTCGTCATCAGCGACCATGGTCACATCATCACCAACTACCACGTCGTCGAAAACGAGACGAAGGTGACGGTGACGATCTTCCAGCCCACACCGCAGGGTTACCAGAAGCGCGAACTCAAGCGTGTGCGCATCATCGCGGTGCATCCAATGCGTGATCTGGCCCTGTTGCAACTGGATCAGGAGGAACTTGGCGGATTCCAGCCGCGCAAGGTCATCATCAGCTCGGATAGCGATCTGACCGTGGGCGATCTGGTGTTCGCGGTGGGCAACCCGCTGGGGCTGGAACGCTCGGTGACACAGGGCATCGTCAGCTCGACGACGCGCACGCTGGGCCACCTGCGCTTCATTCAGACCGACGCCTCGATCAATCCGGGCAACAGCGGCGGGCCGCTTTTCAACGCTCGCGGCGAGGTCGTGGGCGTCGCCTGCGCCGGCTACAGCTATTTCCAGGGGCTGGCGTTCGGGATCCCCGCCAGTGACCTGATCGACTTCCTCGAAAACCGTGACGCGTATCTTTACGATCCGTCCCGGCCTCAGAACGGCGTTGTTTACCTGCAGCCGCCCATCATCAGGAAGGACGGTGCGCAACAGGATTCCGCCGCGAACCGTTGACACGACTTTTACACCATTAATCGCTTTCCCAGTTCATCTTCCCGACACGAGACTTCTCATGTTTCATCGCAGAGCCTTGTCAGCGTTCCTCATCCCCCTTACCTGCTTTGCCGTCAGCGCAGCCGCACAGGAAGTGCGATCGAGCTGGCAATGCCTGCCCGATGAGACGGTCTTCGCCGTGCGCATCCCGCAGGGCAACGCCTTCATGGAAGCGATGCGTCGCGACACGCAGTTGGGCGCGGTGATGCTCAACCCGCAGCGACTTGAGAAGGCCAAGGCCTTTTTCAAGGAGCACAACCCCGACGGCTGGAAGAAGATAGAGGAGACGCTGGATCGCCACAAACTCTCACTGGACGACTGGACGCGTCTGATCGGCACCGATTTCGGTTACGCGGCACTGCTGGAGCCGCGTGAGGATCGCGAGCCGTTGCAGATTGGCCTGCTGTGGATGGAGCCGGGCGAAGAGCTGGCCGAGCGTTTCTACCAGGCCATCGCCGACATGGTCGAGCATCAGGACGAAAAGGAAAACCCGGTCACCCGCGTGGACATCGAACTTGCCGGCTGCCAGGTGATGCACCTGACGGAGCCGCAGATCGGTTTCGACTTCGCGGAACTCTGGGGCGCGCCCCCCGACTGGGAGAACATGGACGAAGAACAGATCGAAGCGTGGTTCCGACAGCAGGCCGAACGCCGACGCAACGCCAAGCCTCAGGTCGTGGACTACAGGCACTTCATGATTGCCCGGCTGGGCGGCCGCCTGCTCATCGCGCATACGAACCCCCAGTCCTCTGCGTATGTCCTCGAAGCCAAGCGTCAGAATCAGCAGATCGACATCGCTGGTCTGACAGGTGTGGAACCGCTCACCGGTGTGTTCGCGCGTTTCCTTGAATCGCATAAGAACGGCGGCACCGAGTTCGCGGAACGCATCATGAGCACGCACGGAGTCGACACGACGCTGCCGGGCGGTACCCCGGGCATCGAACTGGTGTTCGATATCGGCCGCATCATCACGATGACCCGCGAACAATCGCCCGAATCCCTCGCGGTATTTGAACGGCTGGGGCTGGCGAACCTCGGCCCGATGGTTGCACGCCTGTCGCTGGATGGCTCCAACCTGCGGGCGACCGTGCTGGCGAGCATTCCCGCGCCGCGTTCCGGCCTGCCCGAGCTTTTTGAATCGCTTCAACGCAACGTCGAACCGCCCGCATGGGTTGGCGCCGATGTCGTCGAGTACTCGCACTTCGTGCTTCCGCTCGACAAGATCTTCCTGAAGATCCGCGAAGTGGCGACCGCAACAGATGCCGGCGCCCAAATGATGTTTGACTCCATGGAGGAGCAGGCGCAGCAGATCGCGCAGACGGACGTCGCATCTTTGCTGGCGGGCCTGGGCGATCAGCTCGGTATGTTGCGATTCATGCCGCGCATCCCCCCTGCGGACGAGGTCGAGAAAATTGATGAGTGGGATGTTGCCGAACCAACGGAACGGTACGCCGTAATCTGGCAGTTGCAGGATGAGGCGCTGTGGCGGCGGACGATTCAGGGATTTTCCGATATGCTTGGCGGCGCACTGCCTCCGCCGGGCGAGGAGCAGGGCTTCACGAGCTGGCGTTCGTCCGATGAAGACTCACCGGGCGGCCTGTTCATCGGCCGGGGCTACATGGTCGTGGCGATCGGTGAGAACGTCGCCGAGGAAACACTTGCCATGCTGCGCAATCCGCCCGTGGGTGAAGCGGCGCTGCGTAACAGCGAGAATTTCCGACGGGCCGCCGCCCTCGTCCCGCCGCGCCAGGCGCTGGCCTACGGCGTGACCGACACGCGACGCCACCTCAGCGCGTTTGGCGCCATGTTCAAGGCCAACTTCTTTGACTACATCATCTACAGTGGCATGTTCCTGAACGATGAGGGCGAGTTCGTCAACGGCCTGACATCCGCGCAACTCGGTCAGGCGATGGAAGAGTTGCTGCCCACCGCGGAAGAATCCGACGGCTTCTTCGGCATCAGCGCGTCCCAGCTCTACATCAACGAAGCGGGACTGGTGCTCGAGGTCGTCATGGAAGTACCCGCCCCGCAATAACGGGTTGACCTGAGCGGATAGCGTTTACGCTGACTTCACAGCCAGAAAGAGCGTTCCTGCGGCAGCGGTCACTTACCGCTGCCGCAATCGCTTTATTACTCCGCGAGCAGAACGCGGTCAGGAAGCACGACCTCATCGCGATCTGGCGTGCGGACGGCCGTATTAAAGCCCGGTCGCAGACACGCGCTTGCCCAGGAGCCGTCGGCCCGCAGCCCGATCATCGCCACCTGATGCTCGGGCCGCAGATCGTAACTGTCAATGATACGCTGCAGCACCTCGGTAAGCGCCTCCAGCGGGCTGGCCCCCCGCCGCATCAGCTCGACCGCCAGGAACGAACCGCACACGCCCATCACCAGTTCACCCGTGCCGGTGGCGACGGCTGCACCGTGATCCGGATCGACGTACATCCCGTGGCCGATGATGGGTGAATCCCCCACGCGGCCGGGCGCTTTGAACGCCATGCCGCTGGTCGAGCATGCCCCCGCCAGCACACCGCGCGCATTCTGCGCCAGCACGCCAACGGTGTCGTGGCTGGCGTTCGGGTCGACGCGTTTGGCCTCGCCGTGCAGGCGTTCCTCAATGTTCGCGGGCGGCAGATAGGTTTCGCTGCAATTGCGCGCCGCTTCGGGATTTTCTGCCCGCCATTTCTCCCAGGCCTGCCGCGCTTCATCGGTCAGCAGTTCGTCCGGCTCCATGCCGTAAATTTCCGCCAACCGCTCCGCTCCCTCACCGGCCAGCATCACGTGCGGTGTGCGCTCCATCACCCAGCGTGCGATCGTGACGGCGTGCGTGAACCGCCGCACGTAACAGACCGAGCCACACTTCGCCGGCGACAGCATGATGGACGCGTCCAGCGAGACCTGCCCCGAGCGATCCGGGTAACCGCCCTTGCCCACGCTGTTGTTGGTGAGGTCCGCTTCAATCACCCGGCAGCCTGCTTCGACGGCATCCAGACTCGATTGATTGGGCCCCGTCAATAGCGGCCACCCCGCCGCGTTGGCGTGCTTTCCGAACGACCAGGTCGAAAGAATGATCGGTTGCGACATGGCCGGGATTATATCGGCCGCGCGTGCCGCCGTGGTCTGGGTCGCATTCGCACGAGGCCGTCCTACCGTTCCGCCCTGCCTTCATTGAACAGGATGAATGCGCCACCCTTGCCCGAGACAACGATGTCAATGCGACCATCCTTGTTCAGGTCAGCC
>CALKHT010000026.1 GCA_937988825.1 uncultured Phycisphaeraceae bacterium | reverse complement strand
ATATGGAGCCGATGGGGATCGAACCCACAACCTCAGCATTGCGAACGCTGCGCTCTCCCAATTGAGCTACGGCCCCGTGCTGTAGAGATCATAAGCGTATCACCGAGTTGACCGCATGGCAAGGGCGGGGGGAGGCGGTTGTGCCGCGGAAGCTTGTTCGTGGCTGAGCGGTGGGGTGGGGTAAAGTGGTGGGGGACAGGCTGGGCGTTTTAAACGCAAAAGGGGCGCGTCGCTTCGTAGAATTTTTGGCACCTGTGTGTGCCCTTGCTTTTCGATATCTCTCGGCGTGTATTCACGTTCGTTCGTGGTTCCAGTTCTGGTGCGGTGGGCAATGAGTGATGAGTTTGAACTGGCGCCGGAGCTTTTGTTGCGGGCGTATTGCCAGGGGTTGTTTCCCATGGCACAGTCGCGGCGGGATCGGCGGGTGGCGTGGTACAGCCCGGATCCGCGGGCGATTCTGCCGCTGGATGCGGTTCGCTTCCCACGCAGCCTGCTCAGGCGGGTGCGGCGGGGGGATTACATCGTCACGCGCGATGTCGCCTTTGAAGCCGTGATTCGTGGCTGTGCCCAGCCGCGCCCCTATTCGGCGGAGACGTGGATCAACGAGCCGATCATCCGCGGCTACACGCAACTGCACCAGCTCGGCTACGCCCATAGCGTCGAGGCGTGGCTGGATGACCGTGAGGCTCGCGATGGCGGGGCGAGCGGCGAGCCTTCACCCGGGCAGACGCAGGATGCCGAGGGGCGGCTGCTGGTCGGCGGGCTTTACGGTGTGGCGATCGGCCGGGCCTTCTTCGGTGAGTCGATGTTCAGTCGGGCGACCGACGCATCCAAGGTCTGCCTCGTGCATCTCGTCGAGCATCTGCGGCAGCGCGGGTTCACGCTTCTCGATGTCCAGTTCACCAACCCGCACATGGCGCAGTTCGGCGTCGTCGAGATTCCGCGCATGGAATACCTTCGGCGCCTGCACGAAGCATTGCGCGACACGGAACCCATCGGGCGGTTCTAGCAGAAAAGAGGTTTGAACAACCAGCGATCAGGGCAGAACCAGTGTCTGTCCGATCGCGATGCGGTTGGGGTCGGTGATGTTGTTGGCGGCGGCGATATCGCGCCACTTCTGGCCGTTGCCGTAGTGACGCACCGCGATGGACCAGAGCGTGTCCTTGGGCTGGACGACGTAGGTGCGGCTGGCGACGGTCAGCGGCACTGGTTCGGGCGCCGGCGCGGGCGAGACCTGCACCGGCTGAGGTCGCAGGGTGGTGATGCCGGCATCGACGGGCTGATTCAACGCCGCTTCATCGTAGACCGGGGTATATGGCTCCGGGGCGGCGGTGGTCTTCTTGTTCTGGCACGCCGTCAGGGAGAAGAGAGCAGCGAGCGAAAGGGTGATCGTGAGAGCAAGCTTCATGGCATCCATCCTTGGAAAGAGATCAAATCACCAGCTCCCGGTGATGGCACGTTTGTACCATGCGGCGGGGCAAGGGGCAAGGTGAAACTTTTCCCAGTTTACCATCTGAGTTGATGTGGAAGGGTGACGGTGCGAAGGCGTCTCAAAAGCGGGGGGCATCACTCCGCCACGATGAGCCGTTCCCCCAGCGATTCGCGCCACGTCGAGTCGATGGAGGTGTCGGTGACGATCAGGTCGACCTCATCGAAGCTGCAGACGCGAGCCAGGCTCTTGCGGCCGAACTTGGTCGCATCCATCAGCATGACGCTGCGGGCGGCCTGCTGGATCATCATCTGCTCGACCTTGGCCATTTCAAGGTTGAGGTTGTAAGCTCCGTCGTGATGAATGGCGGCGAGGCTGAAGAAACATAAATCGGCATGCAGTTCAGCGAGCGAGGCGGTGGCGAGCGGGCCGACCAGCACGCCTGTGCGGGGATAGAGCTGTCCGCCGATGATGGTCAGCTCGACCTGATCGTCATCGGCGAAGTGGTTGGCGATGGCGAGGCTGTTGGTGACGACCTGGATGGGGCGGACGGTGATCTGCCTCACGGTGTAGATGACAGTGGAGCCGCCATCCAGCAGCAGTGTCATGTGTGGCTCGACGAGGCTGGCTGCGTATCGGCCGATGGCGAGTTTGGCATCGACCTGCTCGTTGAGTCGGGCCGCCAGAGCGTCGCTGTGCGTTTCGAAGGTCTGGTGCCCGTCGTTGCGGTAGACCGCGCCGCCGTGGGTGCGCTGGACCTGGCCGGTGCGTTCCAGTTGTTCCAGATCCCGCCGCACGGTTGAGGCACTGACGCCCAGTTCGCGCGCCAGGTCATCGAGCTGCGCACTTTTACGCTGGCGCAGGATTTCGATGATCTTTTGCTGGCGTTCAAAAATGAGCATCCGTGGTTTACCTCGTGATGTCGACAAAAACGGTTCGGTCAGGACAATATGCGCGACCAGCGGGCGAGGCTGGCCTGGACCTTGTCACTGGAGCGGCTGGCTGATGTTGATGCTGACGGTGCGGTGGGTCGGGCGCTACCGGTCGGCTTCGCCGTGCCGCCCGCATAGGCGGTGGCACGTGGGGTGAGTTTCAGGTCATCCTCCAGCGAGCGCCAGGGCGAAATGCCCAGTTTCTCCAGTTCATTATGGTAGGAGCGCACCGCTTCGGCCGGGTCGTCCAGTTCGCCATCTGCCAGCCAGCGCAAGTGCTGGATCATCGTAAGCTGGTGCTCGCTGTTGTTGATCATGCGGCCGTAGAGCGCCGCCCGTGCGCCATATTTGCGTGCCTCCCAAAGCTGATGGAAGGCATCGTAGGTGGTGCCGGATGCACCGCCGAGGATGCCGATGATGAGGCTGCGATCGTAGGAAGCGAGCTGTTCCATTGCGGCCGGGCCGTGGTAGGCGATCTTGAGGAAGATTGGCCTGCCCTTACCGACGACACCGGCGAGCGTGCGTGCGATCTGGTCGTTGATGTAGCGCGCCAGGTCAGCCGGGCACATATCGCCGCAGGCGTTGGGATCGAAGACTTCCAGAAAATGGCGAAAGCTCAGCCGTTCCGCCTCGATGCGAAACGCCCGGTACTTTTCCAGCGTTTCCAGGTCGCGCTCCACATCGTTGTTGAACGTGATCGAGTAGAGGCCCAGATCCGCGCCGACGACCGGCTCACCCGGTTTCGGGGCCACCTTGCCGTACATGATCTGCTCGATCGTGGCGGTGCGAAAGGGGCGCGACGGCTGCAGTGGATAGATGCCGCCCTGAGCCAGATGAATGTCGGTTGTGTCGTTAGCGCGGCAGGCGGGAGTGACGCTGCTGTTCTCAAAAAGTCGTTCGTGGATGGCCAGTTGTTCACCGGTGGAGGGGCTCATGAGCATGATGTCGATGAGGCCCTGCGCGACGTTTTCGCGAATGAGCTGGCGGTACTCCTGAAGCGTTCGCATGCGGCCGTCGCGCGTGACGCCCGGCGCCGCCATACCCGCCGCCATGTCCGCATCCTTGGCGTCGGCAAGGATGAAATCGCGGCAGGACGGGTCCGCGGCAATCCGAGCGAGCTTGACGTCAAGGGTCTTTTGCATGGTGATTCAATGGCACGAACGCACGAAGGACGGAGGCGTTACGAAGCGACGCAACTTGTCGCGTGACGACCTTCCGTTTTCACGCGAGCTTACGCCACGTCTCCTCCAGTGCTTTGGCGCTGGCCTGAATGCCCGCGACCTCCTTGGGCCACAGTTCGATTTCCATCGCCTGGATGACACCCTGGCGACCGACGACGGTCGGGATGCTCAGGCAGACATTGCGGATGCCATACTGCCCGGTCATGCGCGTGCTGACGGGCAGAATCTGTCGGCGGTCCAGCGCGATCGAGTGGATCACCTCCGCGATGCTCAGGCCCACGGCGTAACCCGCACCCCCCTTGCCGCGAATGACTTCCGCCCCCGAACCCTGGGTACGCTTGAAGATCGCGTTCTGCTCGTTTACTGAAAGCAGTGTGGTCAGCGGCACACCCGCGACGGTGGCGCTGGACCAGATGGGCGTCATGGTGTCGCCGTGCTCGCCGAGGATGAGTGCCTTGACCTGCGTGGGCGGCAATTGTTTCGCTTCGGCGATCATGGAGCGGAAGCGCGCGGTGTCGAGCACCGTGCCCAGCCCCATCACCTGATGAGCCGGCCAGCGCAGGTGTTCGATCGCCAGACGCGTCAGCACGTCGACCGGGTTGGACACGACGAAGATGATCGCCCGTTCGTTCAGACCGGCCTGTTTCAGCTCATCCAGGATCGACTTGAAGATCGAGACGTTGCGATTGATGAGGTCCAGCCGGGATTCATCGGGCTTGCGGCGGCTGCCTGCGGTGATGCACACGACGTCGCTGTCGCTGACCCGGCCCGAGGCAATGTCGCACGCATAGATGTTCTGGTCGGCCGCGATCGATGCCCCATGCAGCAGGTCCAGCGCTTCGCCTTTGGCCAGTTCTGCATTGGCGTCGACCAGCGCGATTTCGCGCACGATGCCCAGGCATTGCAGCGCGTAGGCTGCATTCGACCCGACGCGTCCGCCGCCACCGATGATGGAAACCTTGATGCTCATGATTCGCTCTTGCCTGAATTACGCGCCAACTGTCGCCATGATCTGATCGGTGATGGTCTGCACCATTGCTTCGAAGGTCGGATCGCCATCCGGTGTATCGCTCAACTGCGTTGTGGTGCTGCCTTGACCGTTACAACCACAGCCGCAGCTCGCGGACATCGGCTGCACATCGAACGTGGCGAAGAACTCCTGGTTCTGCTCGCCCACGCAGCCCGTTGGCGCACACGCCAGCCGCGAATCGGGAATCCCGAACTGCTGCTTCACCTGCAACAGGCCGGTCATCTCCTCCGCCGTCAGCGTGTTCACACGCTTGAGCGGATGTGCCAGCAGCAGAATGCGGCAGTAGGCGTCCAGAATCTCCAGCTTGTAGTAGGTATCGATGAGGTCCTTGCCGAACGACACCGAGCCATGGTTGCCCATCAGCACCGTGTTGGTGTCCTCCTTGATGAGCGGGATGATGCTGTCAGCAAGGTCCGGCTTGGAAGGCATCGCGAACTTGGCGATAGGCACGCGACCGAGGAACACCTCCGCTTCGGGATGGATACCCTCAGGAAGCGGCATGTTGCAGATCGCGAACGCGGTGGCGTGCGGCGGATGGCTGTGGATGACGGCCTTGATGTCCGGCCGCTTCTTATAGATCGCCAGGTGCACCAGAATCTCGCTCGTGCGCCGACGCCCGTTGGGATTACGCTCCACCTGGTTGCCATCCATGTCGACTACACAGATGTCATCCGGTGTGAGGAAACCCTTGCTGATGCCCGTCGGCGTGCAGAGCACACGGTTCTCACCGATGCGGATCGAGTGATTGCCTTCGTTGCCGGCACAGAATCCGCGTTGCCAGATGCGCTGGCCGATGTCGCACATCTGCTTCTTCAGTTGCCACACGGGTTGGTTCATCGATCACCTCTTCGCTGCATCACGAATTTCAACTTCAAACTCGTTCGTCCACCCTCGTGTTCCATCCCTCACGCATCAATCCAGTCGAGGATCGCCGCACAGTAGGCGTCGATCGGTACGCGATCGGGATGGAACGGATTGGCTGCCTCGCGACCTTCGCTTACCGCGATCAACTGCCCCACGGCTGCGCCCAGCTCGTCGAACACCACCAGCGACTCGGGCATCGGTGCACGACGGCGTGCCCCCTCGGCCAACCCTTCCAGAGCCGTGTTGTCCAGCGCCTCGGCGATCAACAGCCGCCCGGGCCGCAACGATGCCAGCCTGCGGTTGAGGGTGACGGTTCCAATGACTCGGGCAATACGCATGAGGGTTACCAGGGAAGGCACTGTGGCACTGAGGCACGAAGGGGTAATCCTTCGTGGGGTATGAGGCGACGCGATTCGTCGCATTCTGCATTTCGCGTCTCATCCACACCGCTGCAATTCCGTCAACATTTGCTCGATCGCTGCGGGCGGCTGCGGAGTCTGCGCAATGAAGCGTTCAACCATGGCTCGCATCGCACGTTTGCCGAACGTGGGGTATTCGATCACCAACACGTTCGCACCCAGTTCGGTGATACCCTGCTCGACCGCCTTGTCACAGGTGCCCAGCACCGCGCGGAGCGAAGGGCACCGGTTGGCCATGCACATCGCCCGTGCAGCCGTGGCGACAAAAAGCACGCCGCCTGCCGCACGGCCGTCGCGCACCGCCGCCGCCAGCTCACGCACCACCTGCGGCAGTGCACAGGCGGATCGTCTTGCGGTGATTGGCCGCAGCGTGTCGCGTTGCTCAGCCACCACGGCGTCGACGCTGCTGCATGGGCCTTCCGCCCACCACAGCCAGGCCGAAGACATCTTCGTTGCGGTGTTACCCGCAGACATCGCTTCGCCCGCGCTCATGCGCACCACGCGCTGTGGATACTGTCGTGTCAGATCGTTCGCCAGCGGCGTCAGTCGTGCATCAGCCGCGAGTCGCGCGATGCGATCGGATGAGGTATCCATCGCCTCCTGCAGCTGATCGGCGGTGATGATGCCTTTCAGCACTGGCGCATGATTCGCATTCGATGTTGCAGATGCGCCCGAAGCAGGGGAGGCCTGTCGTGGCTGCGCGCCGACCCGACGACCAGCCAATTCGGGAAACTGCGAGTAATCTCCCGTGCAAACGCCGATCGGCGGAGCGATCGCAGCCGGCGCATCCGATCGCACGCCGCCCGTCGTCGCATTCGTGGCAACCGATGGGCCGCGCTGCTGCAGAATCGACAGCACCTGCTGCGTGATCAGTTCAATCAGTTGCCGATCCGCATCCGTCACCGCGCGATCCTTTTCTTCGTTTGATCCCCGTCATGTTTTGCAACGCGTCAGGTCGTGCCGCTTCATTACTCATCCACGATGCCCAGCGTCCACCAGCGGGCGGGCGTCGTCTTGTCCTTCAGCAACAGGCGCAACCCGTCGCCGTCGCTTGTGATCATCACCCGGTCGCCGCGGCCGGCACCCAGTCTGTCCAGCACCAGCACCGGGTCGCCGGTTGGCCTGCCCTGCACGTCCAGCACCTCACACACCAGCAGCTTCGTCCCCGCCAGCGAGGGATGCTTCACCGTACTGGTCGCCCGGCCTTTCACACGTGCAAGCTGCATCGACCACCTCCTCGCTCACACACACCGCAGCGCGCCGCTCACACCGATGCGGCGGAAGCGTGTGAACGTCAACGGGTTGGTGATGCCTTCGCCGGTCGGCGTCGCGATCGAATAGCTGGGATAACCTTCGCCACCCACACCCAGGCCGGCCGTGCACGGACCGTTCACGACGAAGATCGTCGTGTTCATGGCCTGGCCCATGCGCGTGATGTTCGCCAGGTTGTTGGAGTGGATGATGGCCGTGTGGCCGAAACCGTGCTCGTGCCTGAGTGCCAGTGCCAGTGCTTCATCGAAGTTGGGCACGCGGACGAACGGCACGAAGGGCATCATCTGCTCCTCCGGCACGAACGGGTTGTTCTCATCCGTTTCGCCAAAGAGCAATTGCGTGTCGGCCGGCACTTTGAAACCAGCCGCTTCCGCCAGCACGGTGCAGTCCCTGCCCACCAGCTCCTTGCGCACCGCGTAGTGGTCCTTCTCATAAGTGAACGCCACATCAGTGAGCTGTTGAACCTGTTTGGCGTTGAGCTGCACGGCCCCGGCCCGCTTCATCGCGTCCATCACCTTGTTGAACACCGACGCAACGACGAACACTTCCTTCTCGCCGATGCACAGCAGATTGTTGTCGAAGGAAGCGCCGGCGATGATCGATCGGGCAGCGAGATCAAGATCAGCCGTCTCATCCACGACGACCGGCGGGTTGCCAGGACCGGCAACGATGGCTCGCTTGGGCTGGCGCATCGCCGCCCGCGCCACTGCTGGGCCACCCGTCACCACCAACAGTGGAATGCGCGGATGCGTGAAGATTTCCTCCGCGGTCTTGAGCGTTGGCGGCTCAATCACACAGATGAGCGGGTCGATGTTGAAGCGACTCTTGATCGCGCGGTTGTACGCCTCCGCCGCCATCGCCGCGCATTTCGCACCTGAGGGATGCGGGTTGACCACCAGCGAATTGCCCGCAGCGATCATGTTGATCGCATTCGCGGTCATCGTGGGGATCGAGTGTGTTACCGGCGTGATACAACCGATGACGCCCCAGGGCGCTGCTTCATCCAGGCCGACGCCGTCGTCGCCGCTGTGTGCGACCGTCCGCAGGAACTCCACACCGGGAACGTTTTCCAGCAGCTCCAGCTTCGCAATCTTGTGATCCAGCCGGCCGACCTTCGTCTCCTCCAGCTCGATGCGGCCCCATTCCGCGGCGTTTTGCTTGGCCATCTGCTTGAGCAGCTTGCAGATCTGGTCGCGCACGCCCAGCCCCGCCTGAACGAGCTGTCGCTGCGCTCGCTCAGCCGTTTGCACCGCGGGTTCGACTTCGCTGAAGACGCCCGGCCGCTGCGTGCCGTTGCTTGTTCGCGCTACGGAGGCCGTCGTCACCTGCCCCGTGCCGACACGCCGCAACACTTCCTCCACCACGCTGGCGATGAGCTGTTCCTGGTTCATAGTTCAGTCATTCGTTGAAGTCGCGAATCGCGCGATCGTGCAGCCTGTCCACTCAAAGAATCTTTTGGCCTGAAACCACCGCTTCATCCACGATGCCGATCACCACGGCGTCGGTTGGCACCTTGTCGCAGCCTTCCGCGAGGCGTGCGCTGGAACCCTGCGTGATGAGGACGACCTGTCCCTCGCCCGCGCCGATCATGTCCATGGCCACGATGGCCCGACCGGTCACCTCGAACCGTCCGCCGCCCCCGTTGCCATTGGCCGCCAGCTTCGCGTCGTCGTAATCCACCTTCAAAGGCTCGACGATCAAAAGCTTGTGCCCCTTGATCGACGCATCCTTCGCCGTGGCGACCACGTGACCTTTCACTCGTCCAATGAACATGGCGGCTCCCTGAAAAGCGCCCTTACACGCTGATTCCGAACTCCCCACGCAGTGGGTGGTCACCCCACATCACAGCTTCGCCACATCATCGTGCGGCCGCGGAATTACATTCACGCTCACCACTTCACCCACACGCCGCGCTGCTTCCACACCGGCATCCACCGCCGCCTTCACCGCCGCGACATCGCCTTCGATCGTTACCGCGACCAGGCCGCTGCCCACCTTCGCGTGGCTCACGTACTTCACGTTCGCCGCCTTCAGCGCCGAATCCAGCGCTTCCACCGCGCCGATCAGCCCCTTCGTTTCAATCATGCCCAATGCCTGCTGTGCCATCGCTGTTACTCCCGTGGTTGATTCGCTCAGAGTTCCATTGATTCGGCGTGGTCGCTTGAGCGACCCACGGCCGCACTTTCCATCCGATTACCCCCGGCTTACCGTCCTGTCCGCCAGAACCTCCATCGCCTGCCGTGCGATCACCAGTTCCTCGTTGGTCGGCACCACCCAGATCGCCGTGCGTGAGTTCACCGCTTCGATGCGCGATTCCTCATTGCCTTTCGCGTTCTGATTGCGCTCGTCATCCAGATGAATGCCCGCGAAATCCAGATCCGCACAGATCGCTTTGCGAATCGCCTTGCCGTGCTGGCCGATGCCGCCCGTGAAAACGATTGCATCCGCGCCGTTGAGTACCACCAGGTAAGCGCCAACGAACTGTCGGCATGTTTCAACGAACGCATCGATCGCCAGCTTCGCCCGTTCGTTGCCCGCCGCAGCGGCTGCCTCAACCTCGCGCATATCCGCGCTCACACCCGACAGCCCCAGCAACCCGGCTTTCCTGCCCAGCGTGGTGAAGATTGTGTCCAGGTCCATCCCCGCCTTGAGCAGCTTCTGCAGTGCAAACGTGTCGAAGTCGCCCACGCGGTTGTTGTGGAACACGCCCGACTGGGCTGTCATGCCGAAGCTGTGTGCCACACTCCTGCCATCCTGGATCGCCGTGATCGAGCACGAACCACCCAGGTGCAGGCTGATGATGCGTTTGGCCTCGGGGGCAATTTCCGCCATGCGGGTGGCGATGTACCGATGCGATGCGCCGTGGAAGCCGTAGCGACGAATGCCCAGCTTTTCGACCCATTCGTAGGGGATGCCGTACACCTGACGCGCCGGCGGGATCGTCTGATGAAACGCCGTCTCGAATGCCGCGACCTGTGGCACCTCGGGCAGTTTCTTCATGAACGCCTTCATCGCTGCGATGTAGGGCGGGTTGTGCGCCGGCGCGACGTCCGCAAACTGCTCCATCGTCGCCAGCACCTCATCATCGACGATCACCGCACCGGAGATCGGCCCGCCATGCACCGCCTTGAACCCGATCGCGTCGATCTGATCCAGGCTCGAAATCGCGCCACGCTTCAGAAGCTGCGCAAGATGCAGATCGATCGCAGCCGCATGGTTGGGCAGGTCTGCCTGTCCCTGATCGTGATGTTCGCCGATGGTCGTTTCCCACGCGCTGTTGCCCTGGCCGATACGATCAGCGCTGCCCGAGGCCAGCACCTTCGCCGTGCCGGACGCGGACATCTCAAAGAGCTTGAACTTGAAGCTCGTCGAACCCAGGTTGGCGATCAGCGTGATCATGCGATCGGCATCCTCAACGCGAACGAGGTACGTGCGGTGGATGAATCAGAAACCGTCGATGAGTGCATCGTGCGGCCGCGCGATCACGTGCGCCGCCACCAGCTCGCCCACACGGCTGGCGGCTTGCGCGCCGGCATCCACCGCCGCCTTCACCGAGCCCACATCGCCCTGCACGATCACGGTCACGTACGCGCCGCCGATCGCCACCGTCTTGACCAGCCTCACGTCTGCCGCCTTGAGCATCGCATCCGTCGCTTCAACCAGCGCCGTCTGCCCACGCGTCTCAATCAAACCCAATGCCGCCATGGCTGTTTCACTCCAAATAGGGGAGAGCTAAATTCTTTTCCTTTGGCGTGATCGCTTCAGCGATCTACGTCCATTGCTCGTATCCGTACGTTTACTTTGTCGCCGCCTGCTTCCTGGGCTTGGGCAGTATGCCCGCCAGTTCCTCGTGGGGCCGCGGAATGATGTGCACGCCGATGACTTCGCCCACGCGTCCGGCCGCCGCTGCACCGGCGTCGATCGCCGCCTTCACCGCCGCGACATCGCCGGTCACGAAGCTGGTCACCAGCCCCGAGCCAACCTTGTCCCAGCCCAGTATCTGCACGTTCGCCGCCTTGAGCATCGCGTCGCTGGCTTCCATCAGCGTCACGAAACCCTTGGTTTCGATCATCCCAATCGCTGCTTGCGCCATGGTCTATCTCCTGGTGAATTCCTTTTGAGATCGTTGGTTTGAAAAAGGTCAGGAAAACAGGGGAACTTCACTTCATCAGTCTCATGCCCGTTGCCGAGCTGAGATGGCACGCGTTGCCTTCATCCGTGTCGATATGCACCTCCAGCTTCACCTTCGGATGCACACGCACGATCACGTTGTCGAACGTCAGTCCGCACGGCCCATCGATCCGCAGCTTCATCGCATCGCCATCGTTCACGCCGTAATGCTTCGCATCCTCCGGGTGCATGTGGACATGACGCTGCGCCCGGATCACCCCCTGACGCAGCGTGATCGCACCATGAGGCCCCACGAGGATGCAGCCGGGGGTCCCCTCATGATTGCCACTGATGCGCAGGGGCAGATCGATCCCCAGAAACACCCCGTCCGTGTACGACAGCTCCACCTGTGTGTAGTTGCGCGTCGGTCCGAGGATGCGCACGTTCGGAATCATGCGGTTGCGCGGCCCGATGATGTTCACCACCTGCTCGCTGGCGAACTCGCCTTCCTGATAGAGGTCGCGCAGTTTCGTCAGTCGCGCCCCCGGGCCAAACAGCGTCTCCAGGTCTTCCTGCGTGACGTGCACATGGCGGGCCGACACGTTCACGACCAGCGGATTGGGGCCATCCTGCACCGGCCGGCGAAAGCTGGGCAGCCCGGCCGCCCACTGGTCACGCAGTACCTGACGGACCATCCGCTCGATAAGTGCCCGATCCGGTTTGCTGCCCGTTGCGGTCATTGTCGCCACATCCATTCCTGAACTCACACGGAACAGGTCATAAAATACCGTAATCTCTCAAAAATATACAAAACCGTGCAAAACTTTTCAAATCTGACGAAAAGATCGGCGAATTTGTGGAAAGTTGGGTCCGATAGGTCATTCTTGGGGGCGAGAGGGGGCGACGCTGGGGGGGTAACCGAAGGGGCGGACGGGCTGCAATCAGTTAAGGCGCTGCAGTTTGCGCTGATCGTGCAAGGGTGATTCTACGGAGGACGGTTGGTTGTGAGGAACCCCGGAGAGGATGTGTTTCAAATGGCCAGGGCCGGAATCGAACCGGCGACACTGCGATTTTCAGTCGCATGCTCTACCAACTGAGCTACCTGGCCGCCCGCGAACGGTGCGACGCAACCGCCCGGACGCGTAAAGGTATCGGCCGCAGCGCCGCTGTCAACCGCAGCCATCGTTTTTCCCGAATCCGCCGACACAGCCGGCGGTGGGGTACCGATTCATCAGGCTATCCTATGCAGTGGTACGCAGGGATGGTCAATTCGATTTGCCAGCGCTGGCCCTTTGTGTGTATAGTACTCGGCTCGATTGCCCCCAAGCCGGGCCTTCGGCTGCAATCCTCAGGATGGTAAAGTCATGGCCAAGAAAGAAATAGCTTCGGTTTTCAAGATCCAGGCGCCCGGCGGTAAAGCCACCCCCGCGCCGCCCATCGGCCCGGCGCTGGGGCAGAACGGCGTCAACCCCGGCCAGTTCATCACTCAGTTCAACGAGCGGACCCGCCATCTGGACGGCAAGGTCGTTGGCTGCGTGATCACCGTATACAAGGACCGCTCGTTCGAGTTCGAAATCAAGGCGCCGCCCGCTGCGGTGCTCATTCTGGATGCCGCCGGCGTTCAGAAAGGCTCGGGCGTTCCCAACAAGGAGAAGGTCGGCAAGCTCACCGTTGACCAGATCCGCGCCATTGCCCAGGAAAAGGGCAAGGAGATGACCGGCCACAGCCTTGAGGCGAACATGCGCACCATCGCGGGCACCGCCCGCTCTCTGGGTGTCGTCGTCGAAGGCATGTGACGCGCGACGATTCATCGCGCAAAAGTCCACGCCCTCCGGGCGTGACCCTACACCGAAAACCCCGGTTTACCACGAGCCGGCAGAAAATCGTGGGAGATGGCAGCCTGGTGACAGGCTCATCGAAAGGAAAGCACTGTGGCATTTGGCAAGCGCTATCGCGCTGACCTGGCGACCATTGACCCCAACAAGCCTCTGCCACTTGAAGAGGCGATCGCCAAGGTTCGCTCGTTCAAGAAGACCAAGTTTGATCAGACGATCGAAATCTGCGTCCATCTGGGCATCGATGCGAAGCAGGACGATCAGCGGGTGCGTGGCTCGGTGTCGTTGCCGCACGGCATCGGCAAGAGTCGACGCGTCGTGGCGTTCTGCGGTCCGGATCAGGTTGCGGAGGCCCGCGAGGCAGGGGCCGTGGACGCCGGGGGCGAAGAGCTGGTCAAGAAGGTTGAAGGCGGCTGGATGGACTTCGACGTCGCCATCGCCTCGCCTGACATGATGCGTGTGGTCAGCCGACTCGGCCGCGTACTGGGCCCCAAGGGGTTGATGCCCTCGCCCAAGGCGGGCACGGTCACCCCGAACGTCGCCCAGGCGGTACGCGAGTACGCTGCGGGCAAGGTCGAGTTCCGCAACGATGACGGCGGCAATGTCCACGCCGTGATCGGCAAGCAGAGCTTCGACCAGGCCAAGCTCGTTGAGAACGCTCAGGCGTTTCTGTCGACCCTGCAGCGGATGAAACCCTCGGCCGCCAAGGGCCAGTACATCCGCAAGATCACGATCAGCGGCACGATGACTCCCGGCGTCCAGGTGGTCATCGGGTAACCCCACGCCTCCAGCCTCACGCGAACGAGAATCACCATGAGCAAACCCGTTAAGAACCTCATCACCGAAGTCTACCGCCAGCGGTTCGCCGATCTGGATGGCGCGGTGCTGATCGATATCCGTGGCCTCAAGGCCAATGACACCAATCGCCTGCGTGCCGGCCTGGCGGAAAAGCAGGTCCGCGTCACCGTGGTGAAGAACAGCCTGGCCGGTCGCGCGGTCCAGGGCACGGTGCTGGAGAACCTGTCGCGTCTGCTCACTGGGCCGAACGCCATGGTTTACGGCGGCGACAGCGTCGTCAACGTCGCCCGTGACCTGCTCAACTGGGTTAAGCAGATCGACGGCCTGAAGATCAACGGCGCGATCATGGACGGGCAGGTGTTCGGCCCGGACGAGATCGAGGCCCTGAGCAAGTACCCGACACGCGAGGAAGCTCAGGCGCAGGTCGTGCAACTGTTCCTCAGCCCCGGCTCGCGCCTGGTCGGTTCGGTGCTCGGTCCCGGCCGCAAGATCGCCAGCCTCATCAAGGCCATCGAAGAGAAGCTCGAAAAGGGCGAGACGATCGCCAAGGTTGGCTGAGGTGACGAAAGGGCAAACGCCACGCTGGCCGGTTCGCCCAATTCATCAGGGATTAACACTCAACGGGCCCGAAAGGGTTAAATCGCGGCACAGGGCTGCGACCTCTTGAGTAAGCGTGTTTCATAAGGATCGTAACCATGTCCGACACTGCAACGATTGAAGTGGCGCCTGAAATCAAGCAGCTTGGCGATCAGCTCGTGAACCTGACGCTGAAGCAGGCTGTGGATCTGGGCAACTACCTGAAGGAAGCGTACGGTATCGAGCCGGCGGCCGGCGGCGCGGTTGTGATGGCGGCCGGTGCGGGTGGCGCCGCGGGTGGTGCTGCCGCCGAAGCCGAGGAGAAGACCTCGTTCGACGTCATCCTGAAGAATGCCGGCGACAAGAAGATTCAGGTCATCAAGGTCGTCCGCGAGGCGACGGGCCTGGGCCTCAAGGAAGCCAAGGATCTGGTCGACGGTGCTCCCAAGACGGTCAAGGAAGGCATCTCCAAGGCGGACGCCGAAGCCCTTGCCGAGAAGCTCAAGGAGCAGGGTGCCGAAGTCGAGATCAAGTAAGTTCGGCTCCTCCAATCCGACTCTTCACGAACCGCCTCCCCTTACCCGGGAGGCGGTTTCTTTTTTCCGTATCACCCGCCCCTGAGTGCAACGAAGGACGGGATTTTTCTTAATTTAGAACACACCGTACTTACCCTGATATGCCCCTCACCTTCCTTTGCGGAACTCCCATTGCTTCGTCGCTGACAGCTCTGGCGTTACGATATCGATAACGCACAGCGCACAGGAGAATCTTGTGATGATTCATACGACCACCCGACGACGCTTTCTTCAGACCACCGCCGCCGTGGCGACGACCAGCCTGCTGGCGACCCGTCCCCGTCGGACGCTTGGCGCCAACGGCAAGCTCAATCACGCGGCCATCGGCGTGGGCGGTATGGGCAGGAACGACCTGAACACCATCGCGTCGCACGGTGAGGTCCATATCGCTGCCATCTGCGACGTCGATCGCAACCACCTCAACAACGCGAAGAAGCGCTACCCCGAAGCGCGTGTTTACACCGACTGGCGCGAATTGCTGGATAAGGAAGGCGACCGCATCGACTCGGTCAACGTCTCCGTGCCCGACCACATGCACGCGATCATCGGTCTGGCGGCGGTGCGGCGCGGCAAGCACATCTATTGCCAGAAGCCGATGTGCCACGATATCGCGGAGGTGCGCTCCCTGACCAAAGCAGTCGCTGATGCGGGCGTCGTCTCGCAGCTTGGCACGCAGCACGCTTCGGGCATCGGTGACCGCATGGGCGTGCATTTCATCCGCCAGGGCGTGATCGGCAGGATCAAGCGCGTGCTGCTGTGCTCAAATCGTTCGGGCATCGACCAATACCGACCGGCAGGCCCGCGGCCATCACACGCTGATCCGGTGCCCGATCATCTGGACTGGGATTCGTGGATCGGCACCGCGCCGATGCGCGATTATGTGAATGGGCTTTACCATCCGGGGCTGTGGCGCGGCTGGCTGGATTTTGGCACCGGCTGGCTGGGCGACATCGGCTGCCACATCTTCGATGCGCCGTGGAAGGCGCTCGACCTGACCGCGCCGCGCACTGTTGTGGCCGAAGTCGAGGAGTCGTGGGTGAAATCGCCCGAGCGTCGGGCTGATACCTGGCCGCGAGGCCAGCACGTCACGTGGATTTTCCCGGGCAACGAACGTACCGATGGCGACCTGACTGTCGAGTGGTTCGATGGCATGTACTATCCCGACAAGGAAATCCGCGACCTTGTCATGCAGACCGAGCCAAACTACCCCGAGGAGGCAGCCTTCTTCGTGGGCACGGAAGGTTCAATGCTGCTGCGTCACGGTGGGGGGCCGATCTTCTTCCCGCGTGATCGCTTCCGTGACATCGAGCGGCCGCGACTGCCGGGCCAGAACCATTATCACGTGTTCGTGGATGCGTGCCTGGGCAAGCGGGAAACGAATTCGCCCTTCGCACTGTCCGGTCCGATGACGGAAGCGATTCTGCTGGGTACAGTGGCGTTGCGCGTGCCGGGTGAAACGCTGACGTGGGATGCTCCGGCAATGCGCACGAACAACGATGCGGCCAACAAGTTCCTGCGCCGCACTTATCGAACCGGCTGGGAAGTGCAGATGTAACCCGTGTGTCGGGGCGCCGCTGCCGGCGCGGGGACGTCATCACGGTTGGAGGAACGCGTGCAGGCGCTGGTGACACAAGTTCCAACACTCACCGGTGGAGCCTGGCGTTATCTGACGCCGATCACGCCGGTGCATGAGGCGATGAGCCGACACCTGATCCTTCAGGCGGCGGACAGTGCCCGTGCAGCCATGCCTGTGACGGTCGATCCGCGTGATGCGCGTGCATCGCACGCCCTGGTCATCGGAGCAGGCCGCTGCAGGGAAATTCCATTGCGCGAGCTGCTGGAACGCTTCGACCGTGTCACCGTGACCGACATTGACCCGGATACGCTGCAGCGAGGCCTCGATGAGACGAAACTTACCCCCGAGGAGCGGCGTCGCGTCGAAGTGATCATCGGTGACATCGTGGGCGTGAGCGAACATCTCGTTCGGGGCATCGAAGCCTGTTTTGCCGAGGGCGTGTGGACACTGTCGGCATGCGAGCATCTGGTCGAACGGATGGCCTCTTTCATCGAGTCGCTGGAGCCAAACCCCGCGGCGATGCAGCCGCCGTATGACCTTGTGGTTGCTTCGTGCGTGCTCAGTCAGTTGCATCTGGCTTCGGTCAACCGCGTCTCCAGGCAGTTTTCTCAGCGGTTTCCCGAAACGGTGAAGCTCGACAAGCAGCCGCGCTGGCGGCAGGCGGTGTGTCGACTGGCGTCCCGTATGCAGGCACGATTCATCGATCTGGTGCACGATCTTGTGAGCGATAACGGCCGCCTCTATCTGGCCGCAACGCCGCGCGTCCATCTGATCTTCCGCGCCCCGCAGGGTCGATGGAAGACGCGAGAAACGCGCGACATGCTGGCGCATCGGCACCTGCACGACTTTCTGGACGATCGCTTCGTGATCGAGGCCCAGTCGCAGTGGCAATGGTCGCAGCCGTTGCCCGCCGACCCAAAGAAGCCTGGCGACCTGTTTGATGTGGAAGCGATGGTGTTGCGCAAGTCGCGTAGAGAATCGTGCAGGGTGGGGGACTTTAATAGAGCGGAAGCGTTCTGATTTGTTTCACCCTGGAGTATTGGTGATGCCGAAGTTGACACGTCGACACATGCTGGCCGCCACGGCGGCGGGGGCCGCGTCGTCGCTCATCGCGCCGCGCGAAACCCAGGCCGCGTGCGTGCCGGCGCACCAGCCGATCGAGGGCGACTGGCCGGCTCTTGAGATTGCGCACGGGCCCAGCCTGCAGATGCCAACTCCCGATGGCATCACCATCGTCTGCCACACCACCCGCCCGGCACTCGTCTGGGTGGAATATGGCACGGGCGACAAGCTCGACCGCAAGGCGGTGCCCAGTGCGCACGGCGTGGTCAACCCGTTCGCACTGAATCATGTCATTCGCCTGTCGGACCTGCAGCCGGGCACGCGCTACCGGTATCGCATCCACGCCAAAACGTTTCTTGAGTATGAGCTGGCCAACGGCAGACGCTGGGCGCATCGTGTGCGGTACGGCCAGGAGATCGCCACGGAACCTCGCTCGTTCACGACGCTCGACCCGGCGGCTGCCAATTACGCGTTCTACATCGTGCAGGACATCCACGAACACGTTCAGCGGTTCGATGAGATGCTCAACGTCGTCGAGTGGGACAGGACCGCGTTCATCGCGCTCAATGGTGACATGATCAACGACTTCATGCGGCCGGATCAGAACTTCACCGGCTTCCTCGACCTGTGCGTGAAGCGGTTCGCGATGGAAACGCCGATCGTTTACGCCCGTGGCAATCACGACATTCGCGGCCATTACGCCCCGACATTGAGCGAATACATGGCGCTGCACGACGGCAGAGCATATTACGCGTTCGATCACGGCCCGGTCCATTACATCGTGCTGGACAGCGGCGAGGACAAGAACGACGGCCACGAATATTACGGCGGGCTGGCGGACTTTGACCGCTACATCGACGAGCAGGCACGCTGGCTCAAACAGCATCTGGCCAGCGAGGCGGCCCAACGAGCGCCGTTCCGTGTCGCCATCTTCCACATCCCGCCCTACAACAGTGACTGGTACGGTGAGGTGCGCGTGCGACGCAAGTGGATTCCCATCCTCAACGAGGGCAACGTCAACCTGGCGCTGTGCGGCCATCAGCACGAACTGATTCTGTTGAACCCGGGTACCCGCGATAACAACTTCCCCATCCTCATCGGCGATATGAACACCATCCAGCGCGTCGACGTCAGTCCGCAGGCGCTGAACATCACCGTGATCCGCCACAGCGGAAAGGTGGAGAAGGAATTGTCCATCACACGCCGATCGTGAATCGTGATATGAAACGAGGCGACTTGTCGCATTAAAGCGTGCGTGTCGCCACCGCGGGCAGATTCACCCGTCGCGTTACCGTTGCCGCGATTTCGTTCGCCTCGGTTTCGTCACGCGCGATGACGAACATCGCCGCGCCCGAACCGGTGATATGCACGGGCACGCCCAGCACCTCGCGAAACTGCTCAACCAGTTCCGCCAGTCGCGGCTGGACCGCACAGGCGGGGGCGGCAAGGTCGTTGAAGGGGGCGTCCGCTGCGAGCGTTTCGGCAGCGGTGAGCGCTTGTACCCGCGCTTCATCGGGCAGATGCGACACATCTGCCTCGGCCGCCGCACGCTGCCGGTCGAGCGTCTGATACACCTGCCCGGTCGGACAGCCAAAGGGTGGCAGGATGAGTACAAGATGAATCGCCCGTCTCAGCGGCTGCGGCTCCACCGTTTCGCCCTTGCCGGTGACGATCGCGGAGGGCATCCCGTTCAGGGCTGCGACGAGGAAACCCACATCGCTGCCCAGCGTCATGCTCCATTCGATGAGCGTGTCTGTAGGGACGTTGAGTTCGAACAGTCGGTTCAGGCCGACCATAACGGCCGCAGCATCGCTGGACCCGCCGCCCAGCCCCGCACCGGTCGGAACGACTTTGCGCAACGTCAGTGCGACCGGCAGGGGCCGACCGATTCGCTGCTCGACGAGGCGATGAGCGCGAAACGCCAGATCCTTTTCCAGCGGCCAGTCGATGACACCCGGTGACGGGGCATCCTCCGCCCAGGCGAGATCGAACACGCTGTCGCCTTCCCGTCGTTCGAGCGTCAGCCGATCACCAAACCGCAGCGCGATCATCCAGCTCGCCAGTGGGTGCAGCCCATCCGCATCCGGCGGACCCACCGACAGCGCGAGATTAACCTTCGCGGGACAGAGGAGGGATTCGAGGTTCAAAGTGCAAAGTTCAAAGTGCAGGGTTGCACATGAAAGCGACACGACTTATCGCGTGAAACCGCCGCGTTCACAACAAACACACATCGTCGCTCTTGCCTGCGTTAGCGATTGCGGCGGCAGGCTCGGCTTCCGTCTCATCATTCACGGGCGCGGTTAAATCCATCCGCACGGGCGACTGTAACATGTTCGCCGCGGTGACGCCTGTGGGAATCGTCGCCGATGTCGGCCGCGTGATTGTCGGCTGGGGCGTCACCGGCGCGGGTGCCGCCGGTCGCAGTGGCGCGTTGAGCGTCTGACGCACAGCAGCCAGCACCTGTTCACGCGGCAGCCCCAGCATCAACGACCCGTGCAGCACCGCCCAGGCTCGCTGCGCCAGCGCTGCATCCCCCAGTCGCCGACCCCACCCGGCGATCAGGCTCGACACAATCGCCGGCAGTTCCGCCTGCGACGAAGCGGTCGGTCCAACTGACGACAGCCAGAACATCAACCGGTAGGTCTGCGGTTCTTCGATGGCGGCATCGATGTAAAGCTGCACGCTCTGATCGAACGAACCGCCCGATTCCATCACCGCAGCCGCGCCTTCCAGCCGGCGTTCCGCCACCGCCAGAAGCAGTTCACGCTTGTCGTTGAAGTAGCGGTAAATCGACCCGACCGCGCAGTTCAGCAGCGAGGCGATCTTGCGAATGGTGGTTCCGTCGTAGCCCACTTCCGCCAGGGCACGGGCCGTGGCGTCGAGAATGACCTGCCGACTCAGGGCAACAGTGGGGGACGGACTGGCAACGTGAGCGGGTGCATCCTGCATGCTCGTCATGGTTCACCTCCCTGCGAACGCCAAGCAAGTGTCCGGGTTGTCAAAGCGCTTGTCAAGTAATCGGCAGAATCGGTCGCGAAAGTTGCGGGATTATCCCGCGCGGGCGGCACCGGCGGTGTCGGCATCCGCATGATCGCCAGCCGCAGAATCACCGGCATGGAGCGATTCCGACTCGCTCTCCGCCTCCCCCGACCGCGGCAGTTTCCCCGGACGCGGCGGATGCACGTTCGCCAGCACCGTCGTCCCGGCGTAAACACGCTCGCCCACGTTCACCACCACCTGCGGCTGATGCGCCTTGGGCAGATACAGCTCCGTCGTCGACCCCAGCTTGATGATGCCGAACCGCTGGCCCCGCTGCAGCGTCTGATCCACCCGGGCGGCGTTCACGATCGTGCGTGCCAGCATTCCCGCCACCTGCCGCACCGCCGCGATGGGGTGCCCCTGAAACGGGTGTGCCAGCACCATCAGCGTCGCCTCGTTTACCTCCGCCGACTCGGGGTTCAGAGCGTTGAGATGCTTGCCCGGGCGATGGGTGATCGACTTCACCACGCCATGGCACGGGCTGCGGTTCACGTGAACATTCAGCACACTGAGAAAGATGCGGATGCACACCGCCGGGCCGTCGAACGGCTCGAAGTGCTCAACCTCATGCACGGAGCTGACCCGTCCATCCGCCGGGCTGACAAACGCGCCGCGCTGGGTGGGGATGCGCCGCTCCGGGTCGCGGAAGAAGCTGAGCACCGCCAGTGTGGCCAGCAGCGCCAGCACCGCCAGCAGCCACTGACCGACGATACAGAACGTCACCGTCAGCATCGCGCCGATGGCGATAATCGTCAGCCATTCCCGTTTGGCGTAACTGGAGAGCATGAGTCAATTGTAGCGTGGAGTCGTCGCCGCGTCGGGCTGTGCAAGCACACAACCCAATGCGGGCGGGGAAGGCAAGGTCTTTTCAATACAGGCCGTTCTGCGTGGGGGGTACCGCACAGACGCCCGGTACCGCGCAAATCAGCGGCGCGACAAATCGCGTTGCTTCACATTAAGGAAGCATCGTCTCAGCGCGCAGTCAGCCCCGGTTCGCGCACGACCGGCATGCGGTCCGATCAGCGGTCCAGCGCCTTGCCCACGAACATGCCAATGATGCCCAGGACAAGGCTCGCGCCCAGCAGGCCGCCGGCCCAGGTCCACATGCCGCTGGTCATGTTCGCCGGCTGATCGCCCACGATCATCTTCAGCAGGGCCGGGGTCGTGCCCTGCACCAGGCCCACCACGATTGTCAGGGCAATCACCAGTGCAGCCGTCGCACCGATGAGCATACCGATCGCCAGCCCGTTGCCCGCCGGATCGCTGGGTTCAGCCGCGTAAACCACGGTGCCGGTCGCCATCACCTCGCCGGTGGGGACACCCTCGGCCACAGCCGCGACCTCCAGGCCCATCGCGCTTTCAAAGACGTTGGAAGCCCCCATGCCCGAGTCCATCTTCGCATCGGAGCCTTCGCCGCCGCCGGGGTAGATTTCGTCCAGCAGCTCCGCGCCCAGGCTGGTGTCGTCGCTTTCGTGGGTCAGGTCGAGCAGGCCGCTGCCCGAGCCGACGCTTTCCAGCGCCAGTTCGGCGTCGTCGGTGACCGAGCCGGTGGAGGTCATCTGCGTCTGGGCGAGGGGGTCGGCATCGCCGATCTCGCTGGCGTCAAAGACGCTGATACCCGTGGCGCCGCGGGGGTCCTCGATGCCCGAGCCGGAACGCGAGTCCGCCAGGTCGATCGCATCGGTGTCGCTGCTGTCGACCAGGGGCATGAGCTGATCGGTATCCCCGGCCAGGCCCGGCGTGCTGTCGCCCAGGGTGCTGCCCTGCGAGGCCGCCAGGGCATCCACCTGCTCCCGCTTGAACATCAGCTTGTCGCGGTCACGGAATTGCTGGAGCTTGCCGGCAACGGCCATTTCCTTCAGCTCCGCTTCGCTCACGCCAAGCTTCTGGGCCGCCTCTTCCATGGTGTAGAACATCTTGGCCATGACTCAAGCTCCTGACGGTGGGGGGTCGGGTGGGTGAAGTTCCGGACGTCGAGAACCAGCCTCCGGGCATACGGATGTCCCGAATTGTTCAAAGATTAAGCAATTCCGGCAAGCCTGACAAGGGGCGGGGAGGGGCAGGCCGGGCGGGGATAGGGTGGAGTGGGGGGATGGGGAGTTCAAGGTTCAAAGTGCAAAGTCCAAAGTTAACGCGGAGGACCGACCCTGAGTATGGCTGCGGTTGTGCGGTACCCCGCTCGTCAAACCCGATCAGCCATCTTGCTGGAACTGCAACGGATAAGCGTATCTCGGTTCGCGCACGCAGTGTGAGGATGTTGCGGCCTGACAATACCAGTCAG
>CALKHT010000025.1 GCA_937988825.1 uncultured Phycisphaeraceae bacterium | reverse complement strand
CCGCGGTGGCGGTGAACGGCACGCTCAAACGTGTGGCGGACGTCGAAAAGCCACAGCAGCCCGTCGACCCGCTCGATGCGATCCTCGGCGAGCCGGCGAGCAACGCCCCGACCGTGCGAAAGGTGGTGCAGACCGTCGACCGCCGCAACGTGGTGGAGGTGCAGACGCCGCAGCTTTTTGAGCGTGCGCTGCTCGTGCGGGCGTATGAGCAGATTACAGCGGGCAGGATCGACCCGGCCAATATCACTGACGATGCGGGCCTGGTCGAGGCACTGGGTGAGCCGGTCTATGTGGTGGACGGCGAGGTGACGAACCTCAAGATCACCCGGCCGGATGACCTGAAGCTCGCCCAGGCGATTTACCAGTTCCAGCACAAGGATGACGCGGCCTCATTGGCGCGCAAGCGGCTGTTCGCAGATGAGGATGAGTGAGCGGCGCGAAGCGTTGTTGTTGGGATGGATCGTGTTGGTGATGGAGTGAGCCGCTGGTTGATCGGCCTTCACCCCGACCCAAGGGAGAGGGGGATATGACAGCGGGATTTTCCGGCTCCTGTCCCTTTGGAAGAGGCTGGGTGAGGGCGAGCCGTTATTCCTCGCCGAGGAACGCCTGCACATTGGCGTTGGGGTCGATCTCAAGCGCCGCCTTCGCGTACTTGCGTGCCTTGTCTGGTTCACCAAGTTTGTGGTGCAGCGCAGCCAGGCGCACGTAGTGCAGCGCACGTGTCGGTTCCAGTAGCGTCATCGCCTCCATGTGGCGGATCGCGTTGTCGGCTTCGCCACGCTGCAGTTCGATTGTGGCTGCCAGTTCGCGGTATTGCGGGTTGTAGGGTTCGCGATAAAGCGCGCGAACGATCGCCTGGGCTGCGTCATCCAGTCGATTCGCGGCCCGGTGCAGCAGGGCGAGCTGATACGCCCATTCGCCGTGCTGATCCTCCTGTCGGTCGAGCTGTTCGAGCGAGCGGATGACCTCGTCCGGCCGGTTCGCCTTGGCGGACAGCCGCACGAGCTGTCGAAAGGGCCATGGGTCGACCGGTCGGGCAGCGGCGTAACGCAGCACCGCTTTACGAGCCGTTTCCGCATCAGCATGCTCCACCGCGTGGGCAGCCACGGCCCGCAACACATCCGGATGATTCGGATGCGCTTCAAGCAGTTCCTGCAGCTTCTCCTCGGGCAGTTTTGCCGCAGCAGCGGAATCCTCCGGCAGATCGGGCACCTGCGGCTGCGGCCCCAGCCCCCACAGCTTCACCTGCTCATGTGCCCAACTCTTGAAGTCCTCGAAGAACGCATTGGCGCTCACGCCAAGCACCTGCGTGATGGCGTCCACATCCGACATGCCTTCGCGGAACAGACGCATCATCGCGATGATCTTGTCGTGGCCATAGCGCTCGGCGATGTATTCGAGCATCCAGTCCGCCTGGGCGTAGGCGAGCGGCCGATCCATCGGCGTCCTGGGCCGAATGAAGCCCCAGTTGATCGTGTCCAGCGTGAAGAGCCGATCCTCCTTCAGCGCTGTCGCCAGCAGCACGTAGGTCTGATACGCCCGGCCGGTCTGTTCAACGGAGACGGCGCACGCCTCAGTGAACCAGTGGGGAATGCGATTGGCTGTCTGATCGAGCGTGACGGTGTGGGCGAACTCGTGCTGCAGCACGTTGGGCCAGTTGTAGGTACCGCGCTGCTTCGGCCCACTGCGCGGCGGGGTCATCGAAATCACATCACCTGTGCAGGCTGCGATCGTCCAGATTTCCGGCATTCCGGTGATGCGCACGCCGAAGCGCGTCTCATCGGGCATCAGTTCGATGCTCGTCTTGCGGCGTGGCTGATGACTGAACACCGTCGTCACATCGCGGTAAATGCGCTCCAGCACCTCCGGCATGTCGCGGGCAAGCACCTCATCCACACCCTTGCGGTATTTGATGATGAAGTGTTCGGTTTCGATCGTTTCGTAGCTGAGCAGTTCCTCGATGAGTGTGAGCTGATTGTTCGCCCGGCGATGGAAGGGGTCGAGCTTGGCAGCCTGACGCAGCGCCACGGCCGCGGCCTCGTCGTCGCCATACTGCATCAGTAGCAGGCCCAGTTCCACGTGCGGCTCAGGCCAGTTGGGCTCGCGCGCGATCGCTTCACGCAGCATCGCTTCGCCCAGTTTGTACTGGCGGGCGAAGGACAGATTCACGCCCACCATGTAATAGCCCTCGGCACTGCGATTGGACAGCTCATCAATGCGATCCAGCGCCTGCTTCATGCCCTGCTCGTCGTAGGCCAGAGCATGGGCCGAGGCGAGCAGGCCCAGCAGGTCGCGCTGTTGCGGATAGGCCGCCAGGGCAGATTCAAGTGCGGCGAAGGCGCCTTTGGGATCCTTCTGCACCAGGCGCACGCGGGCTTCAAGAATCGCGGCGAGCAGGTGTTCTTTATTGATCTTCTGCAGTTCCGCCAGACATGCATCGGCAGTCTGGAAGTCGAAGTTCGCAGCCGCGAGCGACCCGATGAGGAAGATCACCTCGCTGCAGCGCGGGTTCAGCCGCAGGGCATCGGCGGCGGCCTTCTGCGCGTCGGCGGCGTTGTCTTTGGCCAGCAGCAGCCGCGCCTCCGCTACATGGGCGGGCCAGTAGAGCCGGTCCAGCTCATCGCGCGCCTTGGCGAAGAGGCGCACAGCGGTGTGATAGTCCTGCGCGGGCCGACCTTCCAGCCGGGCCAGCAGCAGCAGGATTTCAGCCGCGGCGGTCAGTTCAGCCGCGTCGTTGAATTCCTCCGCGGTCAGCCGATCACGCACCGGTGTGAGCAGCGCCACCGCTTCGGGGAACTGGCCCAGTTGTTGATGCGCCTGGCCGCGAATCAGCAGCGCCTGCACACTGGTTTCATTTGCCAGAAGCTGCAGTGCAACTTCCGGTTCGCCACGCAGCAACGCAGCCTCAGCCCGCACCAGCAACGGGGCCGCCTCATTGCTCAGCGAGGGGTGAGAAAGGTCGTATCGACGCAGGGCGATGGTCGCCTGTTCCGCGATGGTCGGGTTGGTAATGCGCTCCCACTGGCCGTGAAAGAGGGCGAGCTTTCGTTTTTCCGCCTCGCTGGTGACCGGGTCGTCGAGCAGACGGGCCACAGTGGGTGAGAGGGGCACGGATACGGAAGGCTGGCGTGGTTGGGGCTGAGCCTGGGCGATGGCGGCCGTCACCGCCAGCAGCAGCACTCCCCCGATCCGACCCGCCAACGACAGGAGGCGATTTTCACGCATAACGTGGCCCATGGTCTTGTCATAGTTTAGGATCAAACGCCATGCGGAACCATGCCACGCTTGATCTGGAAGCCGAATTCCCAATCCTTGCCCGGCTGAACTTTTTCAACCACGCGGGGGTCGCACCGATCAGCGGCCGCGCCGCCGCGGCGTTGCGGCAATTCGCGGACCAGGCATCCACCCGCGCCTACGTCGATTCGGGCTGGTATCGGCGTGTCGTCGAGGTGAAGCGGCTGGCCGCCCGGCTCATCAACGCTGACGGCCCGCACGAGATCGCCTTCGTCCCCAACACCTCCACCGCCCTGAACCTGGTCGCCCGGGGCATCGACTGGCGGCCGGGCGATGCCGTCGTCATTACCAACGTCGAATACCCCGCCAACCGTTACCCATGGGAAGACCTCAAACGGCTGGGCGTCGAACTCATCGAGGTGCCCCAGCTTCCCGATGGCCGGATTGACGTCGAGGACGTCATGGATGCGATCACCGACCGCACACGGATCGTTTCGATCTCCCATGTGCAGTACGCCAGCGGCGCTCGGGTGGATCTAAGGCCGATCTCCGACATGGTTCACCGGGCGGGGGGAATGCTGTGCGTGGATGCGATCCAGAGCGTGGGGGTGCTGCCGGTGGACGTGAAGGCGATGGGCATCGACTTCCTTGCCGCCGATGGCCACAAGTGGATGCTCGGGCCCGAGGGCTGCGGGATTTTCTACTGCCGCGAGGATCTGGCGGAACTGCTGCACCCGGCGATCGTCGGCTGGATGAACATGGTCAACCCGCTGGACTACGGCAACTACCAGTTTGAGTTTCAGCGTGATGCCCGCCGGTTCGAACCGGGCAGCTACAACGTGCCGGGCATCCTGGCACTGGGGGCGAGCCTGGAACTGTTGCTGGAGGTGGGGATCGATCAGGTCTGGTCGTTCGTCGAGGCATTGACGACGCGGTTATGCGAGAGGCTGACGGAAAAGGGCTACCGCGTCTTCAGCCCGCGCGAACCGCATGAGCGCAGCGGCATCGTGACGTTCGACCCGCCGTTCCCCGACACCCGGCTGACGCCCACGCCAGCGCAGATCGTGGCACGGCTGGAGCAACAGGGGTTCATCCTCGTGACGCGCGAGGGGCGGTTGCGGGCAAGCCCGCACTTCTACAACACGCCCGAGCAGATCGATGCGCTGGTGGAGGCGTTGCCGTAAGGCGGTGAGAGTGACGACTCGGATGACCGAGGCGGTTGCGCGAAGACGCAGACGAAGCGGCTAGCGGCGTCATTCGCCCCAGCGGCGGATTTCCTCGTGGAAGCCACGTTCACCCCGTTCACTCGGAGCACGCGTGTCGAACAGTTTCGGGTCGATCGGATCACCCGTCGTGACCTGCATCAGGTTGATGATGTGCTCCGACTCGTTGACGTTGAGCGTGGCGGCCCGACGCGGCAGCAAAGTTTCGCGGTCGTACCACAGGTCAATCTGTTTCACATCGTCCTTGGCCCGAAGTGGCGTGAGCTTCAGATGCACTGTGTTCTCCGGGTCGTCCTCCGCAGGTGGTTCAAGCGTCACCTCAAACCTGCTGAGCACTCGCTCCTTGTTCAGGTCCAGCGGTACCGCGAAGGGCCCTTCACCCAGAGCCAGCGGGTCCGCCTGTTCCGGATCGGCATCGGGGGCGACGACTTCCCATTTGCGGAACTGTTTTTCATCATCCAGCCGTTCGACCAGCCAGCGGCCGTCGAATACGTACCAGCGGTTCTGCTGTCGTCCGCGATTACCATCAACCACCAGTCGATCGAAATGCACCGCGAAACGAGCGGGCGGTCCTGCCTGATAATGCAGCATGCCGAAGCGACGCTGTTCATCGCCCAGAAGCGCATCAATCTTGTCGTAACGCAGTCGCGCGGTGAGCGTGCGAATCTCATCGCTGCGGGCCTCCAGCTTCGTCAGCCACGCATCGACTTCGGGGGAAACGGCTGGCTTCTGCGGCGCGGCGGGGGTATCGTCGCCCTTCTCCTGCATCGCGGGGGGCTGATCCTGCGCAGCCAGTGCGAAGACCTGCATCATGCACAGAACGACAAGCGTGCGAATGACTGTTTTCATCGGTGGCTTCCCCACGGGCGCTGCGAATCAGGCTGATTCCACGATCAGGTTCGGGTTCGCGTTGATGATCGCCAGGGCGTCGTCCATGAGTTTGCCCTGTTCGCGGATACATTGAAACTCGGCAACCGCACACATCAGGTTGACCACCAGCGTGGTAATTCCCGCGATGAAGTGCGCCATCACGGGAAAACCGACGGTGTCAGCCGCGGCCCCGGCGAACATGGTCGCCATCGTCACGCCGATCGCTGTCATGATGATGGCGAAGACACGACGTTTGCGTTCCATGCTCGGGGTATGGAAGCGGGCCGGATCAAGGTTCGCCTTATCGATCGCCGCGCCCAGCCATTTCGTCGTGGCCATGAAGTAGGTGTAGGTCACCACGTGGGTCAGTACGACCATCAGGCCCGCCGCGATGGCGAAAAGGATGTGATAGGTGTACCAGTCGGTAAGCACACCCTCACCGTCGCGCACGAGAATGCCCAGCGTGAACACGCCCGACAGCATGAGCAGGTTGGCAATGGTCAGACCCAAAAACGTCGGGATCATGCCACCATTCTAGCGTGGTGGAGGGGTGATTACGCGGACCGTGCATACTCGGCCGCGTTCATGCTGCACCGGGCATTTCGCGGAAGACTGCGCGGGTTGGGTCCAGGTCGCGCAGGTACGTCGCCACGGTGTCGCTGATGCGGCCCAGGTGGCCCACGTACCAGCCCGCCAGGCTGGGGTGGCCCGCCAGGCGTTGCACTTCGGCACGCACCTCGTGTTCGGGTCGGGCCTCGGGGTGGATTGGCACGCACTGCACCATCAGGATGCCCGCGCGGTCGGCTGCGTCATAAAGCACGTCCGTGCCGTAGTGGTCGCGCACCACCAGCAGCGAACTGCCCGTGGCGGGCAGCATTCGCGATTCATCCACCTGATCCACCGCGACGATCGAGGCGATCTCCACACGCTGGCCGTTCACCAATAGCGTGGTGGGGGCGTCGTCCTGTGCCAGGCGCACAGAGGTCAGCCCCACCATGGCGGAGTGATGGTCGAACACCAGCTCGTCGCGCAGCAGGGTGATGGTCAGTTCATAGAGCACCTGTTCGCCCATGCCGGCCGGCCACCAGCGCTGCGGGTGGACCATTTCGTAACGGACCATGCCCGTTTGCGATGGGCCGAGGCGCAGCGGCAGATATTGTTCGTCGAAAAAGCCGTCGCTGCCGCGCACTTCCAGAAGCACCTGCAGTTCGCGAAGAGGCATTTCCGGCGGCTGCGCCCATGTGGTCAGCGAGACGTGCAATTCGATGATCGCAAGCTCCTGATCCACGTAGCGAACCATCGGTTGAACCCGTGATCGCCGTGACACCATGGCTCGACCTCCTCGACAGCGACGTTAAAAAGCCGTCCGAAGCCGTTTCTATTTTATGCGGCCAGTCCGCCAGACAAGGGTATTCCTGATAACCGGAGCCGTAAGTGACTTTCAATAGATCGACCATGGCAGCAGGAGTCTGTTACACTTTTTCGAATGGATGCCGCCGACCGTGATGCCCTGCTGACGCTTTTGCTGACCCCGGGCATGGGGCAGACGCTGGCTTCGCGCGCGATCGTGATGTTCGGCGGGCCGCAGGCGGTGCTGGGGGCGACGGCTGAAGCGCTGGCGACGGTGAAGGGCATCAGCGTCCCGGCCGCGTCACGGATGCGCCGCGCCATGGACGCCATCCAGACCGATGGCACACTCCAGCGGGAAAAGGAGCTGATCGAACGTTTCGGTGTGCAACTGGTCACGTTGGATGATGCGGTTTATCCGCGCTTGCTGAAACTCATTCCCGATCCGCCGCGGATGTTGTTCGTGCGGGGGGCGTTCGCGGAGGAGGATGCTCTGGCGCTGGCGATCGTCGGGTCAAGGCGATGCACACATTACGGCCGTGAACAGGCCGACCGCTTCGCCGCGCAGGCGGTGACGGCTGGGCTGTGCGTCGTCAGCGGCGGGGCGTTCGGCATCGACGCGGCGGCACATCAGGCGGCACTTCGTATGGGCGGCCGGACAATCGCTGTCATCGGCAGCGGGCTGGCCAAACCCTACCCCGAGCGGCACGCGGACCTTTTCGACATGATCGCGGACGGGCACGGTGCAGTCATCAGCGAGCTGCCGATGTCTGCGCCACCCGTGCCGGAGAATTTTCCCCGGCGAAACCGCATCATTTCGGGGTTGGCGCTGGGTGTGCTGGTGGTGGAGGCGGCGGTGCGGTCCGGGGCGCTCATAACCGCCCGGTTGTGCGTGGAGGAGCACGGCCGGGAGTGCATGGCGCTGCCCGGGCCGGTCGATTCGCCAAACTCGGCGGGGTGTCACAAACTCATCCGCGAGGGGGCGGCCACGCTGGTCACGAACATGGCGGATGTGCTGGATACGCTGGGCGATGCGGGCGAGATCCTGCGGGCTGATGCGGATGAGAAGGGCTGGCAGCCGCCCGAGCCGCCGACGCTCTTTGAGCACAACCTGACCGACACGCAGCGGCGGATCGTCGATACACTCTCCGAACCGCGCGATCTGGATGCGCTGGTTGCTGCGACGGGCATGGATGTGGGTGCCTTGCAGGCTGATCTGACGATGCTGCAGATTCGCGGGCTGGTGTCGCGGCAGAATGGGAAGTTTGCCAGGAAACGATGAAACGTGACGCGACAAATGCGTTGCTTCGTAGAAGTGACATGACGTTACCGACTTTTGATTTATCGACGGTACAGGGGAAAGCGGGTTATCGTGCGCGACTCGATCGGCTGCGTGCGACGGTGGCAGCAACGGGTGAGGCCGCCCAGACCGTGGCGCAGATCATCGACGATGTGCGCCGCGAGGGTGACGAGGCCGTCGTGCGCTACATGCGCAAGTGGACCGACCCGAACTTCACGGCGGACCGCATTCGCGTGACGACGGAGGAACTGGACGTTGCGGAGCGTTCGCTCGATCCTGAGCTGCGCGAGGCATTGCGGCTGGCGATTGACAATGTGCGCGCGTATCAGACGCACGTGCGGCCGCGCGATCCCGAGCCGATCGAGATCAATGGCGCGCGTCTGGGTATGCGTTTCACGCCGGTGGACAGCGTGGGGCTGGCAGTGCCGGGTGGGAAGGCAGCCTACCCCTCCAGTGTCATCATGCTGGCGATTCCCGCGCAGGCGGCAGGGGTTGATCCGGCGAGCATCAGCGTTGTCACACCGCCACCCACGCGGCAGGGGGATGAACCGACCCGCGATATTGCGCCACTGGTGCTGGCGGCCTGTCGGTTGTGCGGCATCGAACGTGTCTACCGCATCGGCGGGGCGCAGGCGATCGCAGCCCTGGCGCTGGGCACGCAGACGGTGCAGCGCGTCGACATGATCGTTGGCCCGGGCAATCTCTACACGCAGCTCGCCAAACAACAGCTTGCCGGCACGGTGGGCATCGATGGGTTCTACGGCCCCAGCGAAATCGTCACCATTACTGACGAGACAGCGAATCCCACACGCGTGGCGGCGGACCTCATCGCGCAGGCGGAACACGACCCGGGCAAGTGCTTCCTCGTGGCGTGGTCGGCTGCGGTTATCGACGCGGTGCAGCGAGAAATCGCACGGCAGTTGAACGAGCGTGCCCGCCGCGCGGCGATCGAAGCGGCGCTGCGCGATGAATCGTGCGCGCTGCTGGTTGCAGATGAAGCCCAGGCGGTGGAGGTGGCGAACGAACTGGCGGCGGAGCACGTGAATTTGGCGGTACGCGATCCGCAGTCGCTATTGGCGAAGCTGCGTCACGGTGGTGAGTTTTTCCTGGGCGATCAGACCCCCGTGGCGGCCGGCGATTATCTGGCCGGCCCCAGCCATTCGCTGCCCACCGGCACCACCGCCCGCTTCTCCAGCGGTATCAGCGCCTATACATTCCTGAAACGCAGCGGTACGGTCGAGTACCCGCGTGGCATGGACGAGCGCACCATCAGCGCCATCGCCCGCCTCGCCGAAGCCGAGGGCCTGGATGGCCACGCCGCCTCCGCCCATGTGCGAAGGTCATGAGGCGCGAGACATCGCGACAGAACGTTATTCAAAGATTTCTGCGACCTGACAGGAAAAGCCCGGCACGGGTTCGCCTGTGAGAATGTCGGCTTCGGTCAGTTCGCGCGGCGGCGCATCTTGCGTGAGAACCGTGACGCTGCGCTGTTTTGGCCAGACGAGCCAAACCGCACGACTACCCGCCCTGAGCCACTGTTGCGCCTTGTTCATCGCGGCTGCCTGTAATTCACGCGGCGAAATCACCTCGACGGCCAATCATGTGCAGTTCCCCCTCGATGAGTTCCCAGCGGATGCGCTCGGGCATGCGGCCGACGACTTCCTCGATGCGGAACTTCATGTCGGGGATGGTGGTGACCATGGCAATCACCCGTCATTATATGGCTGCGTCGCCCCCGGCCGAGCGTTTCACCGAATCATCCGCTGACGCAGCATGTGGTCAGCCAGCGTGATGGCGACCATCGCCTCAGCCATTGGCACGAAACGCGGCAGCAGGCACGGGTCGTGCCTGCCCTTCGTCGAGATCGTCGTCGGCTCACCGGTGCGTGTTACGGTGCGTTGCGGCTGGGGCAGGGAACTGGTCGGCTTGACCGCACAGCGCAGCACGATCGGCAGCCCCGAGGAAATCCCGCCGAGCATCCCGCCGTGGCGATTTGTCTCCGTCGTGATTCCTTTCGCCTGAGACGGCACGAACGCATCGTTGTTCTCGCTGCCGCGCATCGTTGCCACGCCGAAGCCTTCGCCGTATTCCACGCCCATCACGGCCGGCAGGCTCAGCATCGCCTTGGCGAGATCAGCCTTGAGCTTGTCGAAGACCGGCTCGCCCCAGCCCGGCGGCACGTTCGTCGCCACGATCTGCGCGATGCCGCCAATCGAATCCTGCTCGCGACGCATCTGCTCGATCAGCTCGATCATCTGTTCAGCGATCACAGGATCGGGGCAGCGCACGATGTTGCTTTCGACCTGTTCCAGCGTGACCGCTGCCGGGTCGGGAATGTTCGCGATCAGGTGTCCGATCTGCGTGACGTATCCGACGATGCGGATGCCATGCGCCTGAGCGAGCAGCTTCTTGGCGACCGCGCCCGCCGCGACGCGGACGGTGGTTTCGCGTGCGCTGGATCGACCGCCGCCGCGATAGTCACGGAAACCGAACTTCGCATCGAACGTGTAGTCCGCGTGACCGGGGCGGTACTTGTCCCTGATGTCGCTGTAGTCGCCGGAGCGCTGGTCGGTGTTGCGGATGAGGATGGCGATGGGGGTGCCAGTGGTACGTCCCTCGAAGACGCCGGAGAGAATCTCGGGCGTGTCCGCCTCCTTGCGCTGGGTGGTCACCTTCGACTGGCCCGGCCGTCGCCGATCCAGATCGGGCAGAAGGTCTTCGACGCTCAGCTCCAGCCCCGGGGGCACGCCGTCGATGATGCAGACGTTGCCCGGGCCGTGACTTTCGCCCGCGGTGGTGACGCGAAATGCCTGTCCAAACGTGTTACCCGCCATGGCGAGGATTGTAGCGGCAAGGGGGATACGGCGTGGGAGAGTGGACGTTGTGTTGGTGCGAAACGTCGCGAGGGATGGTTACCCTGATGGCGTCCGTGCCCTCACCCAGCCTCTCCCCCAAGGGAGAGGAGCCGGCAACTCCCTCTCCCTCTGGGAGAGGGTCGGGGTAAGGGCGAACTACCGGTGGTTATGCCCCCGACACACCGCCGAACGTCCATCGCATTTACCGCGATGCTCCGCGGGCGGCGGGTTGCAGCAGGTCCATGTCCTGCACCACCAGGCGGGCCTTGAGGAACAGCAGGGCCGCGTCAAGCTGCGGGTCGATGCCTTCCTCGAGCAACTGCGACGCCACGGGCAGCGGCTTGTTCGGGTCCAGTGCCTCGTCCGCCACGTGCACCACGTCCAGTTCCTGCCTGAAGCGCACCGCAGCCGCCACCTTCTGGTCGGGCATGTCCACGACCAGGTCCGGCTCCACGCCCCAGGTGGTGTCCTTGGGCCGACGGTGGATGATGCGGTTCTTGGGCAGGCGGTAATACTGCGTCGTCAGCTTCAGCAGCGCTTTGCCGCCCTGCAGGTGATACATGTCCTGCACGGATCCCTTGCCGTAGCTGCGGGTGCCGACGATCTGTGCCCGGCCGTAGTCCTGCAGTGCCCCGGCCACGATTTCCGAAGCGCTGGCGGAGCCCTGGTTGATCAGCACCACCACGGGGAACCGTGGATAGGTACGGGCAGCCCCAGCCTGGTGAGCTTCCTGTTGCTCGCCGTTCACATCCACCGTCGAGACGATCAGCCCCGAGGGGATGAACCGGTCGACCACTGCGACGGCTGAACGAAGCAGCCCGCCCGGGTTGAAACGCAGGTCGAGGATCAGTCCGTTGATTGGTCCGTCGGCCTGCATCTGGGCGATCGCGGCATCCAGATCGTCAGCCGTCTGCGGGATGAACTGCGTCATCCGCACGTAACCGATGCGCAGCTCCGGGTCGATCCAGTAGTTCCAGCCATCCGTCCCGGTGCGTTCCCAGCCACGAATCGAGTCGATCTTGATCCGTGCCCGGGTGAGTTTGAAGGTCAGTGTCTCCTCGACGCCCTCGCGCTTGATGCCCAGCTCCACCGTGGTGCCTTCCGGCCCGGTGATACGGTCGACCGCCTTCTTGAGAGACCACTTATCAGTCGATTCGCCATCGACACTGACGATCACATCATCAAAGCGGATGCCCGCGTTGATGGCCGGTCCGCCGGGCAGGGGGCTGGCAACTGTCAGCTTGCCCTGACGCATCGAGATGAGGATGCCCACGCCGGTGAAGTTGCCCTGCAGCGTGCGGTAGAGTTCCGCCAGGTCCAGCGGCCAGATCACGCTGGAGTAGTCGTCCAGCGTGCCCACCGCGCCTTCGGCCAGCTCATACGCCAGCACGTTCTGCGGCAGCTTCACCGTACGTTCGCTGGCGGCTTCGATGCGGCTGATGTACTTGTCGACATCCAGATAACGCAGTTCGCCGGGCCGACGGTTCAGCTCGTCGATGATCGTGTCCAGTTCCCGGGTGAAGGCTGCACGTGCCTCGGCGTTCTGCAGACCTGAGAAAGCGTTCTCCACGCCCGGTGTGTTGACCATGATCCGCAGCGCCTGGACCGCACCGAGCATGAGCGGGCGGTAGCCGTTGGCGTCGATGTGGTGCCGTGCTGCGTGCACCAGCGTCTGGCGCAGCATGGGCATCTGCACGTCCGCCAGGCGGCGCACCCAGTCCTCGTTGTCGAGGTTCAGCGGCTGCTCGAACTCTTCCTCATCGGGGTTCTTCAGCCGTTCCAGCCGTTCGGTGTAAAGCTGTTCCAGCCGTTCGGGGGCATAGACGCCCAGCACACGCACATGGTTGCCGATACGCTTGATCTGGTCGTGGTAGGTGCCGTTCTGGTTGTGCAGGGCTTCCAGAGCGCGGTAGATCGCCAGGGCGTCCAGCCACTTGGAGTTTTTCTCTGCCTCGGCGGCCGCCGCCAGCGCCTTATCCATCAGCTCGCGGATGAGCGGCTCCTGCAGCGTCCTGGCCTTGTCCAGCGCCAGGCTCTGGGCCTCGGCGGCGCTGTAGAGCGCCTGGTCGAGCTTGCCGTCGGCAAGCTCCTTACCCATCTTCTCCAGCGTGGAGCGGTAGGACTCCAGCCGTTCACTGGTTTGCTCGTCACGGATCCGGCGGTAGCGTTCGATGTGCTCGATGAGTCCGGCGACCTGTGGCCGGGAGGCCTCCTCGGCACGCAGCCTGTTCAGCAGTTGGGTGAACCGGTTGACGTCCGCCAGAGCGATGCCCGAGTTTTCGCTCGCCGCATCGGCGCCAAGCACGGGTGCGCCTGCCGTCATCAGCATGAGCAGGGCGAGCAGCACCATCGACATGGCCTTGCCGCATCCGGTGCGCCATGTTCCGCGACGGGTATCCAGAGACTTCATCATGGATCGACCTTACGTGAGAGTGAGCCGGACGACGACCAGTCCGATCAGATGCGACGCGATGCCGGCCGCATTCCAAAACAGCAGCACCTTTTCAAGCGCCGCTTCCCCCGCGGAGCCGCAGGCAACCGCGTTGCCGAATCCTAGGACCGCCAAACGGTCCATTCCAGCCGGTTCAGGCGGATGATGTGGTCGCGTTGTGATGGTTGCCCTCACCTCAATCCCTGAGCCCAACCCTCTCGCGGAGGGAGAAGGGGATTGATTCCCGTGCGGTTTGACTCCTCTCCTTCTGGGAGAGGCTGGGTGAAGGCGAATCATCCACGACGCCCACATCGTCGACCGCTTTAAGCGGTCGCCTTACCTGTTACACGCCCGGCCGGTCCTGATTTACGCATTGTCCGTGGCGCGGCCGGCTCGGCCGGATCAGGCCGACTCCTTGCGGGAAACGCGCAAGTCGCTGAGTGTCAGCGTGTTGTCGCCGATCGCGTTCGCATCGATGACGTACTTGGCGTTGTCGTTGTTCATTTCCGGCAGCTCGTACATCAGCGGCAGCATGATCTCTTCCATCACGCTTCGCAGGGCGCGGGCGCCGGTGTCGCGCTCCATCGCCTTGCGTGCCAGCTTGCGCAACGCCGCTGGGGTGAACTCCAGTTCCGCACCCTCCATCGAGAAGAAGTACTGGTACTGGCGCACCAGGGCGTTCTTGGGTTCGGTGAGAATCTGCACCATCGCCCGCTCGTCCAGCGGCATCAGGGGCGTCAGGATGGGCAGGCGGCCGATCAGCTCGGGAATCATCCCGAACTCCAGCACGTCCTCCGACGTCACCTGCGACAGCAGATACGCCTTGTCGTCGGTGCGGTCATCGACCGACTGCTCGCTGGCGAAGCCGATCGCCTTGCGACCCAGGCGCCTGCGCACAATGTCCTCCAGCCCCACGAAGGTGCCGGCACAGATAAACAGGATGTTCGTCGTGTCGATCTGGATGTACTGCTGCTCGGGGTGCTTACGGCCACCCTGGGGGGGCACGTTGGCGATCGTGCCCTCGAGCATCTTCAGCAGGGCCTGCTGCACGCCTTCACCCGACACGTCGCGGGTGATCGAGACGTTCTGACTGGTCTTACCGATCTTGTCGATCTCGTCGATGTAGATGATCCCCCGCTGGGCGGCTTCCACGTCGTAATCCGCCGCCTGCAGAAGCTTGAGCAGCAGGTTCTCGACGTCCTCACCCACGTAACCCGCCTCGGTGAGGGTGGTGGCGTCGCCGATGGCGAACGGGACGTTGAGCGTGCGCGCCAGCGTGCGGGCCAGCAGCGTCTTGCCCGATCCGGTGGGGCCGATCATCAGGACGTTGGATTTGTCCAGCTCGACGTTGGCGTCCTTTTCCTTGGAGGTCAGACGCTTGTAGTGATTGTGGACCGCCACCGACAGGGCACGCTTGGCCTGCTCCTGGCCAATCACGTACTGGTCCAGGAACTCCTTGAGTTGCCGGGGCGAGGGAATGGTCGTGAAGGTCGGCCGACCGGAATGCACACGTCGGCGTTCCTGCTTGAAGATGTTCTGGCACAGGTCGGTACAGTTGGCGCAGATGTAGACATCGCTGGGGCCCTCGACCATGGGGCCGACTTCCCGCGAGGTCTTGCCGCAGAAGGAGCAGGTGGTAACCCGTCGTCCCTTGAAACCGCCGTCGCCGCCTTCCGATCCGCCGGATCGTCCACCCTTGCCGGTGCGTTCATTTGCCATAAGTCACGTTTCGTATAGCGCGTTCAGTCGCGCAATAAGTCATGGTTGAAAGCTTCGGAGGCAGGCGCCGTCGCTAGTGCCTCATCGTCTATCCGCAGAGCAGGCTTGACCCTCTTGGTAAGGGGTTCAATCCGGTTGTGAACCGGTGTCTGCACCATCCGCTTTATCATATCATCCCCGATGTTCAATGGGGGGTGTCCCGACCCTGAAATTCACGCGAAATTCCGGAAATTCCCGGAACTTGCGTTATCGGGCAGAACATTCCCATAACTGACAAACGCCAGGCTTATCACCACGTCCACAGGAGCATTTTTTGATTATCCGCCATGCAGTTCCTGTCGTGCCCGGGGTGACTTGTATTTGCGGAGGCGGTATCCTATGCACACATTTCCTGACACAATCCACTGTCCGGGAGGAATTTTAATATGATGCGCTCATCCAACCCCGCCCTCAAAGCTCATACATTCCCGTCATTATGACCTGCCCGCCTCGGCGACCATGACGCTGCAGGGGGTCGGTGAACAAGACGGCCATCCTGCTGGGACTGCTGGTCGCGTCGGCTGGGTTTACCTGGGCTTGCCTCGCCCGGGTGGAAACACCCGCGGCCGTGATGCCGTTGATGTGGGGCAGCATCATCGGGGGACTGGTGCTGGCATTCATCACGATCTTCAGCCCGCCTGGTCGCCCGTCACCGCTCCGATGTACGCCTGGTCGAGGGCCTCTTAATCGGCGCGATCAGCATGGTCTTTAACACCAGGTTCCCAGGCGTGCCTGCGCTGGCGGCCGGGCTCACCATGAGCATCCTTGCTGTCAAGCTCGTTCGCCCTCACCCAGCCTCTTCCGGCGTGAGAGGAGGTAAGTTGTTGGCTGGGTACAGATTACGGTGATGCGGGGCGATCGGCGTCGGTGTCGTCCTCGTCCTGCTCGGCCTTGTGGAGGTGGGCGCGGGTGCGGGCGATGATGGCGGCCCGGGCACGCTCGAACTCCTCGTCGCTGAGCTGACCCTCGCGGTGCAGGCGGCGAAGGTCCGAAAGGGTGAACGGCTCGGCGGCAGCGGGGTCGTCATCCTCGCTCAGCAGCCTTCGCCGCAGTATGTAGCCCACCACGCCCAGGAACACGGCTGCCAGCAGGATGACGCCAATCCACATCATGATCTGGACACTGGCGCCGGCCTGCCCGATGGTCATTCCCTGAAGCGCCATCGTCACCCCCTTCAAAAAGGCGGACCCCGAACCTGCCGGTCCGGGGCCACGGGTCAATCACTCATGGAATCCGTGCAGCGGTCGGCACGGTGTTATTCCTTATCGCCCTTATCCTTGGCGGCCTTCTTCGACCGGGTCGACTTGGGCTTGTCCGATTTCTTCGGGGCAGGGGCATCAGCCGATTCAGTCACGGCTGCCTTCTGCAGGATCGCATCGAGCGTCTTCTGCTCACGCATCTGCAGGTACAGGTACTCCAGCTCGCCGTTGCGCTGCATCTCCTGACGCAGCTTCTCGGGGCGGCGGCCCTGCTGGATCGCCAGCAGCGCGATGCGGCTGTTCAGTTCAGCCTCGGTGACCTCGATATCAAGCTGCTCGGCCGCGGCCTCGAGGATGAAGAACTCCTTGAGCTGCTTGCGGGCCTCCTCCTCGGAGCTGGCGCGCATTTCCGCGATCTTCTGCTCGATTTCCTCCATCGGTACGCCGCGGTAGGCCAGCTCCATCATCTCGCGATGCAGCAGCCGCTCGGTCTGCCGACCGGTCACGCCCGGAGGCAGCTCCAGTTCCACATGCTCCAGCAGGTACTCGCGAAGCTGATCGTGCATCTGCGCCTGCTGCTCGCGCTCGGCCCGATTTTCCAGGTTCTTGCGGACGGTGTTGCGCAGGCTCTGTTCCGATTCCTCACCGAACTGCGCGACCAGCGTCTCGATCGGGGCGGGGGTGACGCGCTGGACCTTGGTGATCTTGATCTGGATGGTGATCGGCTTGTCGCGGATTTCCTCGTTTTCGTGGCTGGCCGGCCCCACCAGCGTGAGCGTCACTTCCTCGCCCACCTTCTTGCCGGCAAGCTGCTTGCCCAGATCGTCCACCACGATGCCGACCACGTGCCCCTTGTAGTCGCGCTTTTCGCCCGCGACGTAGATGGGCGCTTCGGGATTGTGGTGGATCTCCTTGCCATCAGCCGTGGTGACGTGAACGTCGGCCGTGACGAAGTCATCCGCAGCGACGATACCGTCGGGGACCTCGTCCATCGTGCCGAAGCGATCCCGGTAGAGGTCGATTTCCTTGTTGACGTCCTCGTCGGTGATGGCGACGGGCTTCTTCGTGACGGGGATTCCCTCCAGCGAGGGCAACTGCACGTCGGGGGCAACCTCGACCTCAACTTCGTAGGTCATCGAGCCTTCGTCGGGCAGCTTGATGTTCTCAAGGTCCTTGACGTCCGGCTCACCCAGGACGCGCAGCTTGTGCTCTTCCAGAGCCTGGTGGTAGGTCTCGCTGATGAGCTGGCCGCGCAGGTCCTCGCGCAGGCTCTGCCCGAATCGTTTTTCGAGCAGACGCTGGGGGACGCGGCCGCGACGGAAACCGGGCACCGCTGCGTCGCTGCGCAGCTTGGCGAAGGAGTTTTCCAGCGCTTCGCTGATGCGTTCGCCGGGGATTTCGATGGTGAGTTTCTTGCGGGCCGGGCCCAGGTCCTCAATGGTGACGTTGAGCTTGGGGCGTTCGGCCGTCGCGGTGGACGTATCGGTAGCGTGATCGTGTTGTTCTTCGGCCATGGGCGCGTCTCCTTGCGCGAATCAGGTTGGCAGTTGGGGTGGACAGACGTGGGCAAGAAGATCGCACCCTGCCGACCCACGCCTGGCACCCCCGCCACGGGATGCCGGTACCTCGGCAAGGCTTTGGAATTATCCGCATCGTTCAAGGGAACGTCAAACCAGCGCCGGCAGGGGCGCTGGGTACGACGTCGGGGGTAAGCCGGGGGCGTGCGGGATTCAGGCAGCCCTGCGGCGGCGCACCACGCGGGTACCGCCGATCATGCCCATCAGGGCCATGCCTGCCCACGCCGTCGTGGGCAGCGGAACCACCGGGACTTCCGGGGGATTCAGCGGCGTCATCAGCGGCAAGTGCACTTCGCTGTTCGAGCGAAGGTTGTTGACCACCACCGTGCCCGCGATCACGTGATTTGTCTCCAGTGTCGCATAGGGTGCGATGATTGAGCCGTCGAAGGGCCGCTCGAAATAGAGGTACGTTGCCTCGTAAAAGTTCCAGGTGACGCGAGAGCGACCAGCGTCGGTGTTGAACGCACTGACGAAGTTGCCGGAGCTGAACGCGATGTCCTTACCTGCCACGTTGATGATGATGTGCTCGACTGAGCCCAGGATAAGCTCAAGCTGCTGGACGAACTGGTTGTCGAAAAGCTGGCTGCCGTCGACGAAGAAGACCGCGGTGCCGGTCGCACCGGTCAGGTCAAATTTGGCCGGGCCGTGCGAGCCGTTGGGAATGGTAGCCGTGTGCGTGGCGGTCAGACTGGCCAGATAGGCTGAGTATTGCGTCACCTCATCGCGCACGTCGTTGAGCACATAATTGTTGGTCTGCTGCGATCCGCCGAAGTTGTGATAGCCGATGACGTTCTCGTTGTTCTGGTTCAGTGTGCTGCCGTTGTAATGGAAGTCGCCGAATACCTTGTATTGCTCTTTATTTTTCGTAAGGGGGTTGATGCTTCCACCGACAACGAGTGCCGCGCCATTCTGCGCGTAGTCAGCCGCGGTGAGCTTCGTGCCGTACTCGCTCGTATTGGCGTTGAGGTTGCCGCCGACGAACGTGCGGCCTTCAACGTCGGTAACGTTGTTGAGATCACCCAGCACGATCAGGTTGAACTCGCTCAGCACCGAACCTGCTTCTGCGGGTGAAGTCGCGAGTGTCATCGAACCCATCGACACAAGCATCGCGATCACAGTGCGAACTGTTCTGGACATACGATTTCCCTTGCTTGGATGTAATTTCGGTTCGCCCCCAAGTTGTAGGCAAGCAATAATACCAAAATTCCCGGAAAAAGATGCACATTTTTCACCGTCTGATTAAAAGTTTTTGTCAAGATGGGGGGATTGTGCAAAATGGGCGAGAAATAATTTGAGCGAACGATGGTACCGGCAAGGAGCTTTCGTACCCGGTCGGGCGGGATTGTTCCACACGATCATGCTTTCACCGCCCTGAGCGGGGCTGGTATAGTGGCGGCGTGTCACGGAGGGCAGTCACCGGGCTGACCTCAGCCCGCCATGCAGGAGTGTAAATCGATGAACAAGGCGAAGTTTCTGGCATGCACCGCTGCCACCGCGATGCTGATCGGTTCAGGCTGTGCCACGACGGGGGAGGACCAGAACTACCGGGTGCTGGAGGAGGATCGGCCCATTCTGTACGAGGAGACGGGTGAGCCGCGAAGCCAGGCTGGCCCGTTTGATGGACGGGTGCGGGTTGTGGCTTACCAGGGGGCATTCGCTGTGGAAGAGCGGGGCGAGGCCGGCCAGCCAGGGGCGGTGGCGCCCGAGCCGAAGCCGGCTGACCCGTATGCTCCGCCGCAGTTGGCGCAGTTTGGTGTCGCGGTGCCCCGGCCCAACAGCGATCCCTCCGGAGTGCTCCGCCGGCAGGACTGGACGCCCATCGTCGTCGGACCCGCACCTGCCACCGTCGAGCACCTGCCCACCTACTACAAGGACCGGCGGCTGGGCATCACCTACTCCGATGTGCTGGCCCAGCCCACGCTCGCCCAGCAGGTGGAAGCGGCCCTGGAAAGCGGCGAGGCGACCTTCACCCGCAACAACTTCATTGGTCTGGCGGCTGAACCGCTGGGCTTCGCAATCGACACGATCCTCCTGCCCGTGCGGATGATCCTCACCCCGCCCTGGAAACTGGTCGAAACCCCCGAACGCCGAGCCACCGAACTGCACAACACGATCATCCTCGAACCCGTCGACGACTTTGGCTCCGAGGTCGGCTGGCGCGGACTGCTGGGGATGGATGATCTCATTGGTTCCGAGCAGGGAGCGCTGACGGATGGGGCGGAGGCAGCACCTGGCGAGTAAGAGTGAGTGGTTGTCGTAGAACGTGCGTGAGGGTAAGTGGTATTTTGTATAGCACCTAACCACAACCCTCCCCGAGGTTTCCGCCCATGAAACACCTGATCGCGGTGACAGTGATGATCCTCTCAACGGCAGCCACGGTTCACGGACAGGCGGTGACAGAGCTTTACGAAGCGCGATCCTACACCGCGCCGAAAGGGCGATACGCTGAAACGCCGCTGCCTTATCGGCTGATGAAGCCTGCCCAGCTCGAACCGGGCAAGCGATACCCGCTGGTCGTGTTTCTGCACGGCGCAGGTGAACGCGGCCGCGACAATGTGAAGCAGCTCAGCTCGCTGCCGACCTGGCTGGCTGAGCCGGAGATGCGCGAGAAGTACCCGTGTTACCTCGTGGCGCCGCAGTGTCCGGATGACCGCATCTGGGCGTCGATCGACTGGCGTGAGCAGCGTCGCACCTACAGCGATGAGCCGACCGATGAACTGGCGGCTGTGATCGCGATCACCGAGCAGTTGCTGGCTTCCGAGCCGATCGACGTCGACCGCGTTTACCTCACCGGGCTGTCGATGGGCGGCTACGGCACGTGGGAGCTGGCGATCCGCCGACGCGATCTTTTTGCAGCCGCGGCGCCGATCTGCGGCGGCGGCGATCCTGCGAAGGTGCAGCCGCTGGTCGACCTGCCCGTGTGGGCCTGGCACGGCGATCAGGACCGGGCTGTCAACGTCGAGCGTTCGCGTGAGATGATCGCCGCCATCAAGGCTGCGGGCGGTAACCCCAAATACACCGAAGTCCGTGGCGGCGGCCACGACGTCTGGACCCCCGCTTACCGCAACGAAGACGGCGTCGTCCCCTGGCTCTTTGAGCAAAAACGCACCAAGGCCAGCCCGCCCAAGGATGGGGAGTAAGCCTCGTTGAGCGACTTTGTCGCCGCGTGGCGGTTTGGGGGGTGGTAGAATGATGACATGGATATTCACCTCCCGGACGATGCCTCCCAGTTCATCCGTTCGCTCATCGAATCGGGTCGTTATGCCTCTGTCGAGGAAGCGATGACGGCTGCGGTACGCCTGCTCGAAGCGCGTGAACGCGAACGGGCCGCTCGCCTGGAAGAACTTCGCCGCGAAATCGCCATCGGACTGGAAGAACTCGACCGGGGGGAATATGTCGAGTTCAATGACGAACTGATTGAGCAAATCAAGCGTGAAGGGCGGGCCCGACTGGAGCAGATCAAACGCGATCGGAAACAAAGCGCATGAATCGCGCCGTCCTGTCGCCACAAGCCCGTCGGGATCTTGATGAAATCTGGATTCATATTGCGCTGGACAGCATCATCTACGCTGACCGCTTTGTTGACCGTCTATATGCCCGTTGCATTGATATTGCACAAGCACCGTTGGCAGGGCGGGCAAGGCCTGAGTATGGAGACACCCTGCGCAGCTTTCCGTTCGGGCTACCTTGTGTTTTATCGTCCAACGTCTTTTGGAATCGAGGTGGTGCGCATTCTCAGTGGCAAGCGCGATCTGGATGAACTGCTGAAGTAATGTGGTCCGTCATCGCTGCTGCGTGAAGTGGTAGAGGAACACCGCGGCGGCGACGGCGACGTTGAGGGAGTCGGTGCCCAGGTGCATGGGGATGGTGATGCGCTGGTCGCACAGATTGATCCAGCGCTGGTCCAAACCGTGGTCCTCGGGGCCAAAGAGCAGGGCGACACGGTCGGGCGGGCCGGGGCGGGAGACGGTTGCCAGCGATTTCGCCTCCATGCCCACGACGGTGGCGTAGTGCTGCACCTGCCAGACGTCGTGCAGACGTGTCAGGTCGTGCTGCAGGTCCTCGCTGAGGATGATGGGCAGGCTGAACACAGCCCCCATGGAGACGCGGATGACGCGTCGCCACCACGGGTCGGTGCATTCGGGGCCGAGCACGACGGCATCGACGCCGAACGCCGCACCGATGCGAAACAGTGCCCCCAGATTCTCCGCGTTGCGCGTCGCGGGCAGCACCATGAGCGTGATCGGCCCCTCAGGCTTCGCTGTTGTGCATCGCGTCATCACCTCATCCAGTGACAACCGCGGCTTGCGTCGACCGACCGCCAGCACCCCCGAGTGGAACTTGAATCCGATGATCTCATGCACCAGCGGGTCGGGCACGATGTAGAGAGGCACCTCGGCTGGCACCTGCGGGCCGATCTCCTCCAGCCGCCGCTGAGCGATGAGTACCGATTCGACGGGAAAGTCGCTGGCTAGTAACCGCTGGGTGACGAGCTTGCCCTCAGCGATAAAGCGATCGCCCTCGACCGCCAGTTCGCGATCCTTGAGATTGCGATAGGGGGCAACCCGCTCATCTTCCAGCGATTCGATCCAGACCTGCATAACAATCTCAATTGAAATTTTCGAAAGCCCACCCACTCTGTGGGTGGGGCCCGCGGGTGGGGCCCGCCGCGTAACTTACCCGCGATCGCACCTCCGGTCTTGCACATCGCCCACGGATCGGCGATAAATCCCGCCCCGGGAAAAAAGATGAAAGGATCGAAAGATGGAAACGACGCTCATCATTCTCAAACCGGATGCGGTCCAGCGAGGCCTGATGGGGCGGATCATCAGCCGCTTCGAGGACAAAGGCCTGGCGATTGTCGGCGCGAAGCTGATGCGAATCACGCCGGAGCTGGCTGCCCGTCATTACGAGGCGCACAAGGCCAAACCTTTCTATGAAGGCCTGGTGCGGTTCATGACCAGCTCGCCTGTAATGGTGCTGGCAGTGCGCGGCAAGGGCGCGATCGCGATCTGCCGCAAGATGATGGGTGCGACCTTCGGCTCCAACGCTGAGCCGGGCACCATCCGCGGCGACTTCGGCGTGAGCAACTCGTTCAACCTGATCCACGGCTCGGACAGCCCCGAAGCCGCCCAACGCGAACTGAACCTGTTCTTCCAGCCCGGCGAAATCGTCGAACTCGACCGCGCGATCGAGCCGTGGGTCTACGACCTGTCCAGCGGTACGCCGGAGTAAGAGCCGGTTCCAGATAGCCTCTTTCGATCCGGGTGCGCCGTTTGCTCCCCGTTTCCCGCGTGACGGTTGGATGTGGGAGCGGTTTATGCGATGCGGCATCGCGGTGGGTACGCTTGTGCTGTGGATGGCATCGGCGGTGTGGGCGCAGGAAGGGCTCTACGTCAGCGCCAGCGGCAGCGATCAGCAGAACGGCCGCAGCCCCGAGACCGCGGTGCGCACCATCCACCGGGCGCTGCGCGTCACACGGCATGGCGACACCATCCACCTCGAACGCGGCGGCGAGTATGACAGTATCGAACTGCCCAGTGCCCGGGGCGTCACCTTCAAAGCGTACGGCCAGGGTCCCCGGCCGATCCTTCGCGGACACAAGGCGATCTTCGCCCCGCAGAGCAACCAGTACCGCGACATCACCTTCGAGGACATGCACCTGATTGGCCCCGGCGGCGGGGGCGAGGGTGTCGTCTGGCGCGGCGCGACCGACGGCCTGACCTTCCGCCGCTGCGTCATCGAGAACTACCGCATCAACATCCTCATCGAGGGCAGGAGCAATCGACTGATCCGCAACGTGCGGGTCGAGGGCTGTGTCGTCCGTGACAGCTCCCACGACGACGGCCATAGCCACGGCCTCTTCGCCGGGTGGGTACACGGCCTGACCGTGCGCGACAGCCTGTTTGACCGTAACGGCCGGAAAAGTGACGACGCCGGCACCCCGTTCAATCACGCCCTCTACATCCAGACCACCTGCCGGGGGATCGTGTTCGAGAACAATGTGTGCAGCCGCAACTTCGCCGATGGCGGCCAGTTCCGCACCGGTGGGGTCGTCCGCGACAACGTGAGCATCTTCAATCCGATGGGGTTCGACATCGGCGGCGTGCTGGGCGGCCGGGAACCGCGTCTCAACGGCATCGAACTCGTCTTCGACAACAACGTCATTGCCTATCCGGGCGACATCAACCCCAACGAGCCACGCGGCATCGGCGTGCGACTGGGTAACCTGCGAACGCTCCGGATGCACGGCAACACCTTCCTGTTCGCCCGGGGTGGTGAGTACGCCCGAAACACAGCCATCCGCATCGTCGATGTGGGCGAGGCACGGGTCGAGCAACTCTCAGCGGCGGAAAACCGTGTGCAGGGGTTCCCGCGTGTGGTGGACGACCACACGGGCCAGGATATGGCACTGGATGTGGTGGGCATCGAAAGCGTGGAACCGATCGAGCCGTCTCGGTTGCACGCCTGGCTGGATGAGGCGGCACAGCGGTGGGGGGAGGGAGCGTATCACACCGCCACGCTGCGGGCGATGCTGCTGGGGCAGGAGGTTACGCCCGAGCTTCCCGACGCGGCCGGAACGGTGACCGAGCCGGTGGAGCCAGTCTCGCCCGTCTCAGCGCCCTGACCCATGGGCGGGCAGTGCCAGGAAGTTGAACGCCGAGAATGGATAACGCTGTGCAGCCTCGAACCCGGCCAGGTCCAGCGGTGGCCCCGACGTGAGGAAGCTCCTGAGCAGAAACACCTCGTAACCGTTTTCCGCAAGCACATTGAACAGTTCGGCGTGGGAGATGCCCGACCGGCGGGCGTTGCCCGGGCTGCTTTCGAACAGCACGGCCGGCCGGCATCGTGTCAGCAGCCGCCGCGCCCCGCGCAGGACGCGTGCCTCGCCGCCCTCGACATCGATTTTGAGAAAGTCCAGCCGGTAGCTGGTGGGGATGACATCGTCCAGCCGGGCGGTGGGCACGGTGACGATGCGCCACTGGTCGGGGGCGGATCGACGTTTATCCTGTCGCAGGCCGACGCCGCTGAACCCGGGACGGGACAGGTTGATGTGGAAGTCGACGGTACCCGGAGCGTCGCTCAGGGCGAGCTGCCGCACGTGAACGGAGGGGAACTTGCGCCGCAGCCAGGCGGCCTTCTCATCGATCGCCTCGAAGGCCCAGTGCTCGCCGCACGGTGCGAGGCTGCGAATGAGGGCGAGCGTGGAGCCGATGTGGGCTCCCACGTCGATGCAGTTGGAATCGGGTTGCAGCAGGCGTTGCATCGCGCGTTGGATGCGGCCCTCTTCGAGGCAGATTTCCCGCAGCTCGGGCCGTCGCCACCTGCGCCACCAGTTGCGCAGTCCCCGCCCTGACTCCGCCAGCGACTCCAGCGGCGTCCCCACCATCCGATGTTTCAGATAAAGCAGATCCATCCGCCTGATTCCCCGCCTGCGCATCGCCTCCCCGTGCAAATCCAATGCCCGCGCACAACACGCACCCGAAGCCCACCCACTCAGTGGGTGGGTGCCAATGAAACCCCGCGCACAACAAAAAACCCGCCGGGACCAATCCCGACGGGTTCGTGTTTTCGTTCTGTGGGCCCACTCAGCGCTTGGAGAACTGGAAGCGGCGCCGCGCACCGGGCTGGCCGTACTTCTTGCGTTCCACCTCGCGCGGGTCGCGGGTGAGGAAGTCCTTTTCGCGGAGGATCGGTTCGAGGGCGGGGTCGTAGCTCTTCAGAGCCCGCGCCAGCCCCAGCCGGACCGCACCAGCCTGGCCGGTGTAGCCGCCGCCCGAGACCGACACGAACACGTCCAGCTTGCCTTCGGTGTGTGTCTCGCGAAGCGGCGCCCTGACGTCCTGGCGGTCACGGATTTCGTGGAAGTATTCGTCGACGGGCTTGTCGTTGACGATGAACTTGCCATCGCCGGGCCGAACACGCACGCGTGCCACAGCGGTCTTGCGGCGGCCGGTGCCCCAGATGTAACCACCCTTGCCGGTCTTGATCCGCTGGGTCTGCGGAGCCGGGGCGGTGGGGATTTCAATCGCGGAGGTGTCGATCGTCGTCATATGTCGCTTCGATGCTCGTGTTCAGGTCAAATCCGGGCCGGGGCGATCACCACAGCCCAGCCGTGATTTTACAGTTCGACCAGTTTGGGCTGCTGCGCCTGATGCGGATGCTCAGGGCCGGCGTACACCTTCAGCTTCGCAAGCTGCTTGCGCGCCAGCCGGTTGCGCGGCATCATGCGACGGACCGCACGCTCCAGCAGCAGTTCAGGCTTGTTCTCCAGCATCCAGCGGTAGCTGTAGTTCTTCTGACCGCTGGGGTAGCCCGAGTAGGTCTGGAAGAACTTCTGATCCAGCTTGGAGCCGGTGAGGCGGATCTTGGACGCGTTGGTGACGACCACATAATCGCCCACATCGTGATGGGGCGTGTACGTGGGCTTGTCCTTACCCATCAGGATCGTCGCCAGGCGGGCGGCCAGTCGACCCAGAACCTGATCGGTCGCGTCAATGAGCCGCCATTCGCGGGTCACTTCGTCATTTTTGGCAAGATAAGTCTGGCGGTTCATCGCAAGCGTATCTCTTTAACGGGGGATTCCCATGGGAAACGCGGTAGTGTACCGGTCACCCGTGCGCTGTCAAGTGGACGACCTCATCCTCCCTTCCCCAACGCCCCTCCATCAGAAGCCCACCCACGCAGTGAGTGGGTGGGCCTCTCTTCCCAATCTCCTTCCACCCCTTACGCCAGAATGTCCTTCACCACGTGACCATGCACGTCCGTCAGGCGGAAGTCGCGGCCCTGATAGCGGTAGGTCAGCTTCTCGTGGTCGATCCCCAGCAGGTAGAGGATCGTGGCGTTGAGGTCGTGGATGTGAACCGGGTTCTCCACGATGTTGTAGGAGAAGTCGTCAGTCTTGCCGTACTCGAAGCCGGCCTTCACGCCGCCGCCCGCCATCCAGATGGTGAAGCAGCGCGGGTGATGGTCGCGGCCCCAGCCGTCGTTGTTGAGCATGCCCTGAGAGTAGGTGGTTCGGCCGAACTCGCCACCCCAGATGACCAGCGTCTCATCGAGCAGGCCGCGCTGCTTGAGGTCCTTGACCAGTGCCGCCGAGGCACGGTCGGTGTCCTGGCACTGCAGGGTCAGGTCGCTCTTGAGGTTGTTGTGCTGGTCCCAGCCTCGGTGATAGAGCTGGATGAAGCGAACGTCGCGTTCGGCCATGCGGCGTGCCAGCAGGCAGTTGGCGGCGAAGGTGCCGGGGATGCGTGCCTCCGGACCGTACAGCTCGAACGTCGACTCCGGCTCGTCGCTCAGGTCGGTCAGGTCGGGCACCGACGCCTGCATGCGATAGGCCATCTCATGCTGAGCGATGCGGGCGGCGATTTCCGGATCCTGATAGTGCTGGTGCTGCTTCTCGTTGAGAGCGGCCATGGCGTCCAGCATCTTTCGCCGCAGCTCCCGGTCGATGCCCCTGGGGTTGGACAGATAGAGCACCGGGTCGCCGCTGGAACGGAAGGTGACACCCTGGTGCTCCGAGGGCAGGAAGCCGGTGCCCCACAGACGGGCGAACAGCGCCTGGGCTGGCCGCCGGGAGCTTCCCTGCGAGATCAGCACGATGAAGGCGGGCAGGTCCTGGTTCTCGGTACCCAGGCCGTAGGACAGCCACGCACCGAGGCTCGGCCGACCGGGCTGTTGGTGACCGGTCTGAATGTAGGTGATGCCCGGGTCGTGGTTGATCGCCTCGGTGTGCACCGTCTTGATCATTGTGATCTCGTCAGCGATCGACGCCATGTGCGGCACGATCTCGCTGAACCACATACCTGCCTTGCCGTGACGCTGGAACTTGAAGGGCGATCCGGCGATGGGCAGTCGCGACTGGCCCGACGTCATCGTCGTGATGCGCTGACCCATGCGGACCGAATCGGGCAGGTCCACGTCGTGCATCTCGTTGAGCCGGGGCTTGTAGTCGAACAGGTCCATCTGTGATGGCGCGCCGCTCTGGAAGAGGTAGATGACGCGCTTGGCACGTGGGGCGAAGTGGGGAGCACCCAGCTTACCCATCGCGCGGGCTGCGCCCTGACCCGACCGTGCCGGCGCCGCCGACAGCAGTTGCGGGTTCAGCACCGACGCCAGCGCCGCCGTGCCGATGCCGAAGGCGGTGCGGCCGAAGAACTGACGGCGCGTCTCGTACAGGCGAAAGTCTTCCAGCAGATTCATCGCATTCACCCTTTTGAAGCGCGATCCCTCATCGCGACGGTTCAATTCAGATTCAGTCAAAAACAATCCAGCCAACGCTTACAACACATCGATCAGTGCCGCGTGACGGTCTCGTCCAGACCCAGCAGCAGGTTCGTCACCGTCGTCCAGGCGGCCAGTTGGGTCACGTCCAGCGACGGGTTACGCTGACTGTCACCGACAGAAACCAGCGCCAGGGCGCCTTCCTGATCGGAGCGGAACTTCGACAGCGACTGCTCATACAGCGCCTTGAGCACCGCGACCTCGTCAGCATCGGGGTAACGGCCGGTAACCACCCGGAATGCCCACCTGATCTGCTCGGTGCTGTTGCGTCCGCCCTCGGTCATGATGCGCTGGGCGAAGGCTCGGGCCGCCTCGATGAACTGCGGATCGTTCATGAGCACCAGCGCCTGCAGCGGTGTGTTGGTGCGCGACCGCTGCACGATGCACGACTCGCGGTCAGGGGCATCCAGCGCGGCCAGATTCGGTGGCGGCGCGGTGCGCTTCCAGAAGATGTACATGCTGCGGCGGTACAGCACATCGCCGCGGTCCTGACGGAAGCGGGCGGTGTTGCTGTCGGGGTAGGAGACCGCCTCCCAGACGCCCTCGGGCTGAGCCGGTTTGTAGCTGGGGCCGCCGATCTTCTCATTCAGCAGGCCGCTGACCGCCATCGCCGTATCGCGGATCACCTCCGCGTCGTAGCGGAACCGTGCCCCACGCGCCAGGAGTCGGTTGTCCGGGTCGCGTTCGAGCAGTTCCGGTGTGGCGCGGGCATCCTGACGATAGGTGGCGCTGGTGACCAGCAGCCGCTGCATCGCCTTGACGTCCCAGCCGGTGCGGATGAACTCGGTCGCCAGCCAGTCCAGCAGTTCGGGATGCGTGGGCCACTCACCCTGTGAGCCCAAATCCTCGACGGTCTTGACGATGCCGTTGCCGAAGTAGCGGGCCCAGTAGCGATTCACCGTGACACGAGCCGTCAGCGGATTCTCCGGATGCACCAGCCACTGCGCCAGGCCCAGCCGGTTGCGCGGGGCGTCGGGCGGCAGCGAACCCAGGGCGGCAGGGACGCCCGGCTCCACCCGCTCACCAAACTGATCGTACTGACCACGGATCAGCACATGGGTCGGGCGCGGCTTGGGCAGTTCCTCCATAACCATCGTCACGGGGATCGCATCCTGAACGGCCTTTTCCTCCTGCCGCAGCGCTGCCAGTTCATCCAGCAGCTTCTTGTATGCAGGAGAGTGGTTGCGGCGATAGAAGTCACGCACGGCTTCGATCTGCGCCTGGCTGCGCTGATCGGGTGCCGTCATCAGGGCCGAGGCGATCTCCAGCGGCACCAGCCCGGTTTCCTCCTCGATGCCGCGGAAGTAGAAGCCGAACCCACCCGCGTTGTTGACCACCTTCAACAGCAGGTGGTTCTCGCCCGGCCGCAGTTCGACCGTAACCTTGTCCTGGTCCGGTGCCACACCGCGAGCGGTGAAGTTGTTGTGCACCAGCTCGCCGTTGAGCCACACCTTGATCGAGTCGTCCGAGCCCAGCGACAGCGTCATGCGGCGCGGCGCGACCGCGGTGAGGGTGCGGTAGAAGTAGGTCACCGCGTAGGTACCACCGGACAGTATGTGGGCCTGCCCGTCCTTGTATTGCGGCGCGGGCTGCCAGGCCTTGCCGTTGTATTTGGCGTTCAGGTTGACGCCCTTTTCCGGGCCAAAGTCGGTGTTGTGCGCCCCGGGGTGCGAATCGCCGGTGAAGGGGCCGACCATGTGCCAATCGCTCATCGCCACGGGCTGGCGTGACGGATCGGTCGATACCGCCAGTCGCACGCGACCGAGCGTGTGGTGACGGTGCTGGGTCTCCTGGCGGATGCGTGTGCGCAGGATCGTGCCTTCAGAGAAGCCGAACGGCTCGGCCGGCACCAGCACGATCGTGCGGTTCTCGCGACGGGCGTGCCCGTGGGGTGCCCAGCCGTCGTTCTTGTTCACCACGCCGTCGATCAGTCGCGACGCAGGGAAGTCGGGCTGCGAATAGTCCGCCGTCGCCGTGACGAACTTCACCGGCCTGAAGTTCTGCGGATCGTTCGCCGGCGCGATCTCCAGTTCAATTTCGCTCACCACCGCGTTGGCGTTGACCGCCCGGCCCGGACCGTTGTGCGGCAGCGATTCGTGCGTCAGCGCTTCCAGACGCAGGGCTGTGATCCCGGTGCGGTCGGTGCGGCTGACGATCTCGTAGATATCCGTCGCAGGGTTTGCACCACCTGCGAGAATCGAATGATCGTCCAGCTTGGTCAGCGTTGCGCCGTTGCGCGACGTGAACGACTCAGGATTCAGCACCTGCCATTCCTTGGTCAGGCGTGGAATCAGATGCTGCTCCCACGAACGCTGCGCCGAATCGACCGTCGGGTTGGGGGCGACGCGCCGCTCCTCGAGTTTGGCGATCTTCGCGTGAAGCTCGGCAAGCTTCTTTTCCTGCTCCGGCGTCGGAGCCTTGATGAACGGCGGCGGCGCCAGCGCGTTGCCGTCCAGTCCTGAATCACGCGTCGAATTAAAGAACGCGAAGAGCTGGTAGTACTCTTTCTGTGTGATCGGGTCGTACTTGTGGTCGTGGCACTCGGCACAGGCGATCGACATGCCCAGCCACACCGTGGTGGTCGTGTTCACGCGGTCGACGACGTACTTGGTGCGGAACTCCTGCTCGATTGCGCCGCCTTCACCCGTGGTCGGGTTGTTGCGATTGAAGCCCGTGGCGATGCGCTGCGAGAGCGTCGGATTGGGCAGCAGGTCACCGGCCAGCTGTTCGATCGTGAACTGATCGAAGGGCATGTTGTTGTTGTAGGCGTCGATGACCCAGTCGCGCCAGCGCCACAGTGAGCGTTCGTTGTCCAGGTGCAGTGCGTGCGTGTCACCGTAGCGCGCTGCATCCAGCCAGAAGCGTGCCATGTGCTCGCCGTACCGCGGCGATGCCAGCAGCCGATCGACGAGCTTTTCGTAGGCATCCGGCGACTTGTCCGCCAGGAAGGCATCGATTTCCTCGGGGGTGGGGGGCAGACCGGTCAGGTCGTAGGTGACACGGCGGATGAGTGTGGCCTTGTCCGCCTCGGGCGAGGGCTGCAACCCTTCCGCTTCCAGACGCGCCAGAATGAACTGGTCCACCGGATTGCGAACCCACGCGCGGTTCTTCACCGGCGGCAGTGCCGGCCGCTTGGGCGGAATCAGCGACCAGTGATTCTGATACTGCGCCCCCTGCGTGATCCAGATGCGAAGCAGCTCGATCTGCTCGGGCGTCAGCTTCTTGCCCGTTTCCGGCGGAGGCATCACCGCGGCCGGATCATGCGACGTGACCCGTGCCAGCAGCGTGCTTTGCTCGGGCTTGCCCGGAACAATGGCGGAGCGGCCACTCTGAAGCTTTTCGGTTGCGCCTTCGAACGTATCGAGTCGCAGACCCGCCGCACGCTTCTTCTCGTCGAAGCCGTGACAGGCGAAGCAGTTGTCCGAGAGGATGGGACGAATGTCCCGATTGAACTCCAGTTGCCGCGAGGGCGTGGAAGCCGGGGCGTTGGCGGCATGAAGATCCGTGCCTCCCACGCCACCCATGGCAAATGCCATCACGACAGCCGACCAATGGGTCAACGTCCGTCCATACAACTTCGTTTTCATCGGTCCCACCTGCTCATGGATAGAACGGATGCAGCCATGGGCAACATCCTACGGCCAGTCTTAACTACAGGCAGGCAGGCAGGTCATCTAATCATAACGAACTTCATACTCTTTTGTCCAGACATCCTGCCCGGCCTGGGTGTCTCGGCATGCGAGCTTGTCGTCCACAGCGCCAATCCTTGCGAAAATCAGCAACAGCTGTACCCCCCGTGTTGAAACACGGTTGCGTCGAAACACATCAACCGCATGAACTTGCGCCATATGCGCGTGACTGCTGGATGGATCGGCTGAAGAAGATGGTGCGCAAACATAAGACAGGCCACGAATGACCTATCGTGAAACGGATTGCCTTGTCACGGTCGGGTTGCCGACGCGAGGCTGTCAGCGACGGTGCGGACCAGCGGTTCGGCATCGCCCACGAGATAGTAGACCAGCCCGCCGTCACGCCAGACGATCACGGGATGCACCGCGTTTTCCGGCGTCGCCAGACAGGTCTGCCGCTCGGGAATGTCCAGTTGGCCCTGATCACGCACCATCCACAGGCTCAGCGAGTCCTGCCGGCCGGTGTCAGGCAGGGCGCGGTAGATCAGATGCACAGCCTTTTTCCTGGGAATGCCGCATTCGCCCGCTTTCCAGAATGTGTAGCCCAGAGCGGACAAGTCCAGCGGGGACAGGGGTTTGCAGCCGATGACCTTTTCGATGGTGGAAGGGAGTTGCTCTACCTGAAGCGGGAATTTGTTCGATTCGCGCAACGGCTCGATCTGATCCATACAGCGGACGTGGCGGCCCATGAACTGATCGACCTGCGATACCGGGATGATGCCCGGGTAGGCCACATGGCGGTCGGGGTCGAAAACCTCCGCACTGCTGGCGGGCAGCAGCCGGGTCAGCACGGCCGCCAGAAGCAGCACCGCTGCGGCCGCCGCAGGCGACCACCGACCCATCAGCCCCAGCAGACGTCCTTCCAGGACGGATCCGGACCGGGGTGACGGCGAACCTGAGGCTTTTGAGGGGGCAGGCGATTCAGAGGAGGGGAAGGTCAGTCTGGTGGAACCCGACGCCTGATCGGGGTGATCCGCTTCCAGCATCATCTGTTCCAGATGCTGGCGTAGTTCGGCAGGCGGGGCCGGGACGATCCGTTGCATCGATCGACCGATCGCCTGTTTCAGCCGCTGCGCCTCCAGCGCTTTTTGCGCCAGCGTCGGATCCTTGGCCATCTGTTCCAGCAGGTGCATCGTGGCGGTGCTGTCCAGTTCGCCGTCGGCAAACGCGCTGAGGTCACCAGGGGTTATGGGATCGTTCATCGCCATATCGGAACTTCACTCGGTGCCAATCACCACCGCCCGGGTTTATCGCCGCATTGTCGCTGTCACGGCTTCCCAATCAACTAAAGGCGCAATCGCCCGATTTTATTTCAGCGATTCGCACCCTGCCTTGATGTCGGGTAAATCCCGCCCCGGCTTTTCCCCCGGTTTTGAGCCATGACCCTCACGATGCCCCCAATTCCCCCGGTTTTCAGCTTTTCTCCGAATCTTCCACCGGACCCTGCCGGATACCCTGTTCAGCCGCCAGTTCGGTCAGCTGCTGCGTCAGAATCGTGCGGGCCCGATAAAGTCGGCTCATCACCGTGCCCAGCGGCACATCCAGCACGTCCGCGATTTCCCGGTATTTCAGCCCTTCCACCGCCCACAGCAGCAGTACCTCGCGGTAATGCTCGGGCAACTCCTGGATGGCGTGCTTGAGCCGATCGTCCACGTATTCCCAGTCGAGGCTGGCCAGGTCCCACGCCGGGGCCTCTTCGGGGGTGGGTTCGACGATATCTTCCATTTGATCGGAGCCGCCGACCTGCCGGCGCTGCTGCGCCAGGCGGGAGTAGAAGGCATTGTGCAAAATTTTGAAAAGCCAGGGGCGGATGCCGTTTTCGCGTAGTTCGAAGGTGTCTGCCGCCCGCAGCGCCCGCAGGTAGGTTTCCTGCACCAGGTCAGCTGCCTCATCCGGGTTTCGGGCAAGGTGATAGGCCATGCGGTAAACCGCATCCATCTCTGCCAGCGCGAGTTCTCGAAACCGGGCGCGATTCAAGAGAAACTCCGGACGAACAAAGCCGAACGAGATTGTACTCCCGGAATCCCCATCTGAGCATCCCTGCGAACCTGCTTGCAATTTCGTGCCCCCGCGCGAAGCCCAGCCACACAGGGGCTGGGGGTGTTCCTCCACACTCCCCGACCCAGCCGCGGGAGCGGCTGGGCTTTCCCTTTCCTTTCACGCCGCGATCCGCATACCAAAACCGAAACTTTCCTTCGCACCCACTTGCAGCGGTGGGGGGTGGTGGGCATAATACTGCGTTCCGGCGAGCCGGATGGGGAGGCTTGAGGCTAGTGGCCTGCCAGTGGGGCACGCACCGAGCCTCAGGCCTCCCGGCTCAGGTTTCATACGTACAGGACCGACCATGGCCAACACGAAAAGTGCACAAAAACGCATCCGCCAGAACGCCAAGCGCCGGGCTTTGAACCGGTGGCGCAAGCAGCGATTCCGTACCGCCATCAAGGAATATAACGAAACGCTGCTGCACGGCACGATCGAGGACGCCCGCAAGCAACTGCAGGCCCTGTACAAGCTGCTGGATCAGGTCGCCGCATCGGGCACCATCCACCGGAATACGGCCAGCCGGTACAAGTCGCGCCTGGCGCTGCGGCTGAACAAGAAGACGGCTGCGCCCTCCGCTGCCTGATCGGCGAGGCTCAATCACGCAATCCGATACAGCCGGTGAAAGCCGGCTGTTTTCGTGCGCGGGGTAGCAGGGGAAGCCGCCTCCGCGTTGCTGTGGTCAGGCCTCTTGGTGCCCGGCCGACCGCGCCTTTACACTGAACACCATGCCCAGCCACGACATTCACATCGGAACCGAAACCGAAGGGCCCAACCGCTGGGACTATCAGGTTCGCGTGACCGCCGATGGTCAGACGTACGACTATCAGGTCGCCCTGAGCTGGGCCGACTATGACCTGTGGTCCCACGGCCGCGTCGCCCCCGAACGGGTCGTCCGCGCCGCCTTCGAGTTCCTCCTGCAACGTGAACCCGCCTCCAGCATCCTCCGCCGCTTCGACTGCAGCGTCATCCGCCGCTACTTCCCCGAGGTGGACACGGAACTGCCGAAGCTGATCTGAGTTGTGCGCGACATGGAATGCTGGCAGGGACGCCAAGACGCAAGCGGCTTAGAGCGGTTGCGTGAGGGGGATCGTATACAACCCGGAGCGGGCGGGAGCCTGGATGGGGTGGGCAAGTGGGCGGATATCGGTGAACTGCCAGGCGACCCAGCCGGGGGGCCAGGTGGAGCAGGTGCCGCGTTCGGGGGAGGACCAGTCTTCGATGTGTGCCAGACGGACCACGGCCAGAGCGAGGCCGTGGGCGTTTTCGTCACGTTCGATGGTGCCACGTGGCGCTTCGACGATGAGCAGATCACCGGTTGGCAGTGTGGCTGGCCGCCAGTCCAGCACTATCGCGGTGCGGTGCCCCCCGGCGATCGCTTGGCCGAGCGGGGCATCGACGCTGAGCGCCATGATCGATGTCACATTGGCGTCCACGGGGCTGGTCATTCGCTGGTGGCGCCTTCCGTCAGTTCCGGAGCGGCGGGATCGTTGGGCTGGCTTTCCAGCCGGTCGAGCTGGGCGGGCAGTTCCTTCGGCGAGTCAGCCCCGAGTTCCTGGAATCGCCGGGCCTGTGGCAGCACGCTGCGTTCGAGTGAACCGAGCATGTTGTTGTAATGCTTCACCGTTGAGCCGATCGCCTTGCCCAGGTTCACCACGTGGCTGAAAGCGGTGCCCAGGCGGTTGTGCAGTTCGCGGCCGAGGTCGCTGATGCGCTGTGCGTTTTCTGCGATGCGCTGCTCCCGCCAGCCCAGCGCCACCGTCTTGAGCAGTGCGATGAGCGTGCTGGGCGTTGCGATGAGCACACCTTTTTCCCACGCCTGCTCCAGCAGCGTCGGCCGAAGCTGCACCGCCGCCTGCAGGAAGCTTTCACCCGGGATGAACAGTACCACGAAATCGGGCGATGCGGTGAACTGCGCGCTGTACTGCTTGCTCGACAACCGGCGAATCTGCACCTCGATCTGATCCGCATGCTGCTGCAGATAGCGCTGTCGTTCAGTTTCATCCTCGCAGTCAGCGGCGCTGATGAATGCGTCCAATGGTGTCTTGGCGTCGACCACCACAGTGCGGTTGCTGGGCATGCGTACGATCATGTCCGGCCGAAGTATGCCATCCTCAGTGCGGATCGAGGTCTGCTCGGTGAAGTCGCAGTTTTCGATCATGCCCGCCATTTCGGCGACGCGGCGCAGTTGCATTTCGCCCCAGCGGCCGCGCACTTCGGGCCGACGCAGAGCTGTCACCAGCGCAGCCGTCTCGCGACGCAGATCGGTCTGGCTCTTTTTCATTTCGTTGATCTGCGCCAGAAGTGAGCCGTAGGCCTCGCTGCGCGCCTTTTCGATCGCCTGCAGGGAGGCGTTGTACTTGTCCAGTGTTTCGCGCACCGGCTTGACGAGGTTCTCGATTGCCTGCTTGCGCTGCTCCAGTTGCAGCAGGGCGTCTTTTTGTTCGCCCTCGAAGGCCTTGCGCGCCAATTGCAGGAACTGCTGGCTGGAATCTTTCAGAACATCGTTGGCCAGTGCTTTGAAGGTTTCGCGGGCACGCTGCTGTGCTTCCTCATAGTGCTTCTGCACCTGCGTTAGCGTTTCGCGATTGACGGCGATCTCCTGCCTGAGCTTCGCCAGCTCCGCATCGCGCGATTCGACCTGCTGCCGACGTTCCTCGAGCTGGCGATCGCGATCGGACAATTCGTTGAGCAGCCGATCACGTTCGGCGCGCATGGCCGTTCGCTGCGACGCCAGCCACACCGCCAGCATGCCCGCCGCCACCGCCGCCAGACACGCGATCGCAAAAAGCGCTTGCCACATGGTGGTGATTGTAGCCGATCAGGGGGCCGAACCACGAAGACACGAAGAACACGAGGGAAGGCAGGCAAGAGAGATTGAGTTGAACCGCCAGGAACACCAAGGGCACCAGGAAATGCAGATTGGATTTAGTCCTTTAGATTCTTAGTCGTCATCATCCTGCTCTTCAGGCCGTGCTTCGTCCCTTTGTGTCTTCGTGGCCACCTCGCTCGCTTTACCTGGTGTCCTTGGTGTTCCTGTGGTTCAGAGCGATTACGCCTGGATGTCCAGATGGCGATAGAGCACGCCATCCTGCGATGTTGGTGTGGTAGGGGGCGTGGGGGAAGCCTCTTCGGCCGGGGTGTCGGCTGCTTCTGCCTGTGCGGCGTGAATCTGTGGCAGGCGGTCCTGTTCGGGTGTGGGACGGTCGGGGATGTCGGGGGCGACACGAAGCTGCGTCGCCTGCTCCTCGCCTTCCTCGATCGCCTGCAGGTGAATGGCGAAGTTGTCACGCAGGCGGCGGGCGTCTTCCAGACGCTGGGCCTTCTGACGATCGCGCTGTCGGGCGATCTGCTGGGCCTGCAGCGCGGTCTGCGCAACGGCGGCGGCGATGCCTGTTCCTTGAATGCTCATGGCGACCTCCAAGCGTCCCCTCCGGTTCAACGCTCAGTACGCCTCCAGTGGATATATCGGCTGAAATCGCGGGAAACTTGATTACGTCCGGATAATAAGTGAAGGAACGAGAGCCGACGTACGGCTGTCCCACCACAACCTCGTAATGCGCGAAGCCACGAGCGGCGTCAGCGGTCGAAGAGCAGGACGCTGATGACGGTGAGCTGGACGAAGATCGCACAGCCCAGCCACTGGTTGAAGCCGCCTTCCTCGTGCGGGCCCATCATGAACGCTGCGATCAGGCACACCGCCGCGACGACCTGCAGCACGATCGCCAGATATCCCAGAGCGGTGAACTCCTGCACGTTGCCTCGCTGATTGCGAAGTTCCTGCAGAATCTGGCGCAGCGTGGCGTGGACGGTCGTGGTGGAGGGCAGCTCGGAATCGTGTGCGGCGGATTCCTTCGTTTCATCGACGCCCGGCACGATCGGTTCGACACGCCGGCTGGCGGGTTCGGTTTCGACCGGCCGGCGAGATGGTGCGGCAGGGGCTGTCGTCGTGGCGGGACGCGGGGAGGCGTCGACGTCCTGCTCGGCAGGCGGTGCTTCGACCGGCTGGATGGTCCACGGAATGAACGGACGGGTCGAGCGAATCTGCTTCAGTTTGGATGACGTGGTCGCAGCCGGTGTGGCGGATGGTTCCGGAGCTGCAGGTTCCGTCGGGAGGGATGGCTGCGATGGCGCGCTTTCCGATGTCGTTGCTGGCGAGGCCGGCTCCCGCCGCGGCGTTCCCGTGATGCTTCGCCGCCAGCCTGGCTCATCCTGGCGAATCTCGTCAGCCACCTCCGGCTTACGCTGCTGCGCGACGATCCGCACCGCCTCTACCAGTGACCGCGCGACAAAGTGCGGCTGCACCGCGGCACCATCCGGCACGCGGCCATCCTTGCTCAGCAGAATCGTGCGCGTGCCTGCCGCGGCCCCGGCTTCCACATCACGCATCTGGTCGCCGATCATCCAGCACTGGCTCAGGTCCAGACGCATGTCCTGAGCGGCCTGCAGCAACATGCCCGGCTGAGGCTTGCGCCACGGATGCTCCCGCCGATACCGCTCCACCGTGCCTTCCGGGTGGTAGGGGCAGTAGTAGAACCGGTCGATGCTCGCCCCCGAGGCGGTCGCCTGCACCAGCTCGTTGATCCGGGCGTGTACGGCGTCGACGTCGGCTTCGGTGTATTTGCCCCGCGCGACGCCGCCCTGATTGGTCACGACGACGATCCGGTACCCCAACCCGCGCAGCGAACCTATCGCCACCGCGGCCCCCTGAATCAGGCGCACCTCATTCGGGTCGCCCAGGTCGCCGCTGTTGTGGATTAGTGTGTCATCGCGATCGAGGAAAACCGCTGCCTGCATGGGTGAAATAGGATAGCAGGTGCGGGCGGTTGTGCGCGATGAGGTGGCAGAAAGCGGTGGGGGCGTTTAATACGCTATAGGCAGTCAGCAATAAGCAGTTGGCAATTCAGATATTGCGTTGGCGGGCGTCTTTCCGCTGTGGACATCACCCGTCACTCACCACGACCACTCACCACTTACCACCCCCTCTTTGCTATCCTTACCCCCATTCGCTCACTTGGGGAACCCCTTCCATGGAATACGTCCTTTCCGTTGACGTGCACAATGCGCTGGTCGCGGCGGCCTATCGGCAGCGGGGCTTTGATGAGGAGGAGGCTGCGCAGGCGGCGCGGTTCTGCGAGATGGCGGCCTGGCACGGCATCAAGACGCACAACGCGCTCAAGGCCCTGCACCTGGATGACCATTTCGGCTCGGGCAACCGCACTAACCCCGGTTGCGTGCCCGGCGCGAAAATCCAGAAGCTGCCCAGCCGGTTCCCCGCAGCCGAGCAGTGGAACGCCAACCGCAAGCTCGGTCAGGCGGTCGCCTTTGAGGCGATGGAAACCTGCATGCGGCTGGCAGACCGCTACGGCGTGGGCATCGTCAGCGTCGACCAGGCGTTCCATTACCTGTGGGGCGGGGGCTACGTCATGGACGCGGCGAAAAAGGGCTACATCGCCTACACCAACTGCACCGCAGCCCTCGCGGAGGTCGTGCCCTTCGGCGGTAAGTTCCCCACGCTGGGCACCAACCCGCACTCCTGGGGTTTCCCCACCACCGACGCGATCGGCTTTCCCATCGTCATCGACTGGGCGACCAGCACCGTTGCGATGGGACGGGTGCAGCAGTTCCTGCGTGAGGGCCGCGAGCTGCCACCCAATTGTGCGGTGGATGCGACCGGCGCCGTGACGACCGACCCTGCGAAGGTGGTGGCTCTGTTGCCTTTCGGCGCGCACAAGGGCTATGGCCTGTCGCTCATCAACGAACTGGTAGCTGCCCTGATCGGCGGATCACTGCCGACGATCCGTTCCCGCCCGGAAAAAGCGCCTCCCGGCGAAAAGACCACGCCCAACTTCTTCTTTCAGGTGATCCACCCCGAAGCGCTGAGCTGCGGTACCTTCGCTCGCGGCCGCGATCAGGCAGCGAACATCAAAGCCGTCATCGAAGACATTCTGGGCCACGGCAACGAAAGCTGCCTCCTGCCCGGCCAGATTGAACACGAAGCCGCCCAGCGCAGCGCCGCCGCCGGCGGACTGATCTTCACCCAGGCGGAGATTGATGAGTTCAAACGGATAGGTGAAGCGGTGGGGGTGGAAGTGAAGGCACAAGCGTATGAGCCCACGAGTGTAGCGCGTGCGAATTAACACATCGTGTTCATTTACTCGGTGTGGTCCCACCCACGGAATGGGTGGGCTTTCGACGCCGCGAAATGTTGTGCGCTTTAGCGCGCCGCACTGCGCGCTTCGTTACTCAATCAGCGCGCGATCAATCAATAGCTGAACCCGTTTTCGCGCAGGTGGACGTGGGGTTCGCCGCCGAGGTAGCCGCCGCGGATCACGCGGCCGACGAACAGGTCATGATCCCCCTCCACGTCCATGTGGCACGCCACCTCGCATTCGAGGTATGCCAGCACATTCGCCAGGATCGGCACCCCGGCGTGGCTGGAGTCCAGCAGCTCAAAGCCCAGGAACGGGTCCTCGCTCGGGTCCAGCTTGCCCGCGAATTTGCGCAGCAGCACGCGGTCGCCCTTGGGAATCTGGCACAGCCCGAACATCCGCGACTCGCTGATCAGCGGCATGATCGGCCGACCCTTGCTCACCGCGACCATGACCATCGGCGGCTCGAAGCACACCTGCTGCACCCAGCTCGCCAGCATGCCCCCGCGGCGGTCCTCATGCCGGGCCGTCAGCACGAACAGCCCCGAGGGAATCCGCCCCAGTGCCGCGCCGATGCTCTCTTTCAACGTGTCACTGGACGCTCGCGATGTGGTCATGGACGCCACCTCTCATGAATCAGGTTCAGATTCGAGCCAGCAGGATACGCCAACCCGCCAGCCGGGGCAAGGATTTGCGCAAGCTTGAGGAAATAGGAGGGGGTGGTGGTGAGTGGACCGCGCGAAAACGCGATCACCAGCCGCCCACCCAAACCCGCCTCGCCCGACCCACCACCCAGCCCTCCTATAATTCCTCCGATGACCGACGATCTGCGCACACGACTGGATGGCCTGCTCGCCAAGGCGCGATCCATGCCCAAGACGCCCGGCGTCTACCTCATGAAGGACGCCCAGGGCCGCGTGCTCTACGTCGGCAAGGCCTCCTGCCTGCCCGATCGGCTGGCCAGCTATTTCGTCCCCTCCGCAGACCTCGGCCCCAAGAAGCAGTCCATGCTCCAGCAGGTCGTTGACTTCGACATCATCGAGTGCGAGACCGAAGTCGAAGCCCTGCTCACCGAAAACCGCCTCATCAAGGACATCCACCCGCGCTACAACGTCAGCCTCACTGATGACAAGACCTTCCCTTACCTCGTCATCACCATGCGCGAGGATTTCCCCGGCGTCTACATCACCCGCCAGCCCGGCGCACCCGAGTTCCGCGGGGCGAAAATCTTCGGCCCGTTCACCAGCTCCTACGCCCTCAAGGAATCCATCGCGCTGCTCCAGAAGGTCTTCAAATTCCGCACCTGCCATCTGGAGATCCAGGACGGCGACCCGAAGCTCAGACAGTTCCGCCCCTGCCTGCTCTACCCGATCAAGCAGTGCACCGCCCCCTGCGGCGCCCGCATCAGCAAGGAAGCCTACCGGGCCGACATCGACCGCTTCATCCGCTTCCTGCAGTCCAAGCGATCCGTGATGCTGCGGCAGATGCGCCAGGAAATGCAGGAGGCAGCCAAAAACCTGGAGTACGAAAAGGCAGCTGTGCTGCGCGATCAGATCCGCGCGATCGAGAAGCTCGACGATCGAGGCCGATACCACGACCGCTGGCAGCCCGAGGCGGAATCGTTCTACATCGACCCCGCCAAGGGGCTGGAGTCGCTGCGCCGCACGCTCGGGCTGGATGAACCCATCCGCTGCATCGAGGCGATCGACATTGCCCACCTGCAGGGCAACGAAACGGTTGGCTCGAAGGTCTGCTTCGTGGACGGCCGCCCGCTCAAGAACGAATATCGCCGCTACCGCATCAGGACCGCGACGAACGATGACTACGCTGCGATTCGCGAAGTCGTCAGCCGCCGCTACCGCGAAGCCGGCGAGGGCCACGAACTTTACCCCGATGTCATCCTGATCGACGGCGGCCTGGGCCAGCTCCACGCAGCACAGGACGTGTTCAACGAACTGAACGTCAAACCGCCCATGGTCATCTCGCTGGCGAAAAAGGAAGAGCTGATCTACGTGCAGGCGAAAAGCGAACCGATCAAGCTCGGCCGCGAAAACCTGGGCCTGAAACTCCTGCAGGCCATTCGCGACGAAGCCCACCGCTTCGCGCAACATTATCATCACATCCTGCGAAGAAAACGCGTGGTGGGGGAGTGACGGGGCCACTTGCCAATGTCGGTGATCGAACAGCTTCGTGATATGTATCGCTTCCGCGCCTGGGCGAATCAGCGGACACTGGATTCGGTTCAGGCCTGCCCGGCTGCACAGCAGGACGCGATGCCGATCCTGGCGCACATGCTGGCAGCCGAACACATCTGGCTCTCACGCCTGCAGGGTCAGCAGCCCCGACTGGTGGTCTGGCCCACCCTCACGCTCGATGAATGTCAGGCCCTGCTCATCGAAAACAAACAGGCCTGGCCAACGTACCTCGCCGAGCTGACCGAGAACCGGTTGCAGACCCTGATCGACTACCGCACCAGCCGGGGCGACCCGATGCGCAACACGGTCATCGACATCCTGATCCACACCTTCAACCACGGCCAACACCACGCCGGCCAAATCGCCCGCATCGTCGGCCGCACCGGCGGCAAAGCCGCAGTGACAGACTACATTGCCTATGTGCGCGATGGGCGGGTGGGGTAGGAATTGATCGTTCTCCCCCGTACATCAAGATCGTTTGCCTATTGGTTCGCGGAATTCTGACGTGCGAGAGGAACGCGAACCGGGGCATGTCTGGCCTGCCCGGCGAAGGCACACACGCCCCGGGCGAGGATGGCAGCGATCTCACGGCGGCGAAAGCAACCCTGTTGGAGACACTGTAGGCCTCATCACCCTCGCTTCGTGCGATTCCTGTACACTTGCATGATCTTCTGGTACTGGCCGGGTTTTCTCATCTCTTGGATCAGGAACTTTTTCCAAGCATCCGTGAACACATAGTCATTGTGGGCCTCGTCATACTGGCAATACCGTAAGTCCGTCTTCGTCGGGTCAGCGGCACCCTTGGGCGGACGAATCTTGTAGAATTGGCAGGCAGCTGCATGGTGATAGCTGGCGCTGAACTTTGCTCTCGGTCCACAGACTTCCTGTACTACCGGTTCCACCGCACGGCAGACATCGCCGGGCTTCAGCCGGCCCTGATTGGCCACCTGGGTGACCGCTGGTTTGATCAGTGCAACGACCCTATCGTATTCCTTCATCTGTTCTGGATCGTCAGGGTTGTATTTCACAAACTCTACAGCCAAATCTGATGCACTCTCTCGATTGGCCACCTTTGGGATCAGGTAAACCCGATAACTGAAGGCCAAGTCATTGCGGATTTCTTCCGAAAGAGATGAGCGGAAGGAATCAATATATTCGGCGATATCACTCGCCAAGGGAGCATGAAGGGAGCGGATCGCGGCTGCCTGTTCCGGATCGCGTAGATGCGAAAACTGGAGCGCCAGCGATAGACTCTCCGTTAGTGCATGCTCGGGGCCAAACTGCTGGAAAAGAAGGTCTTCAAAATTCAGCAGCATGGCCTGGCATTCACCGAAGATGCGGTGGTCCAGCTCCGGCAAGGACCGATGTTCGATCTTGTTTCGAAGACCGATAAACAGCCTCAGATTTTCGCGAACCGGCGATGCCTCTTCGCCGAAGTACTCGTCCAGACAGGTGCAGAGTTCCCAGGCCTTGTAGTCGCCATCGATCTTCACAAACCGATCTGGGCGGTCCTTCTCGCGATAGAAGGGCTTGATGCCCCAGCGGAAGAATATCGCGTGCATCAGCGCCGTCCAGGCGATGTTCATCAGGACGATATACCCGCCGCTGCGGAATGTCACGAGTGGCTTGTTGTATACCTCGACCGCAAGGCAGGCCGATTCGCGTGCCTTGTTGAGTTGGGCGGGCCATTCGTTGCCCTTGGCCTTCTTTGCCAGCCCATCGACGGCCAGCCAGAAGTCCGCCATGCTCAGCGTTGTGCCAAATTTGGCATTGAAATCATCGCGTAGTGCCTTGAATTCATCTGTGTAGACCAGGCTGCCCCGGGCCGCGAGCCGTCGGCCGAGGCGCTTGCCGATGAACACTGACTGTTGGATGGTCAGATCTGGCGATTGGCGGTTCGATTCCCGACCACCAAATCCGCCTTTCTTTGCCAAGTTGAAGAATGCCTGCATCAGATCGTGCTTGCTGACTTTGCCGACCTGCTCGCAGTACGCCTTGTACAAGCGATCGAATTCCTCGGTGTATGGCAGTTTGTCACGCGGCTCCTTGGTAGATCTCAGCAGTCGCTCTACCATCCGTCGATCAATTTGCCTGCTGTCCTCCGCCATCAACTTTACCCATTAAGTGGTTCAAAAATTGTTGCGCAAGAGTCTAAGAGTATCTCTCGCGGTGAAGTCCAAGACTCTCTGCACTGTGAACCGGCCTGTTGGCCAAAGAGTTCGGACGACTGCCTGCCCTGTGAATCGGCCGGGTCACAAACGTTTGGTCGTGTCAAACCTTATGGTTTGAATAGGGTTCGACGCGACCTCGAAATTAAAACGCTGCAACCCGTTTTTAGCAACGACTTACGGCTTGAGCTCCCCGGGTCGAACGGGTTTCAAAAGCTGTCGGTATCGTAAGGCACTGCCCAGACTTGTAACGATCTTCGACGGTAGCGAGCAAAGGGTCTTGCACAGTACGAGTAGTTCCCGAATATGGCGCGCTTACGTCCGCTATCGCGGCGAACAGCGATTGGATATCCAACCGGTCGGTGTAATCGCGTTGAATACCATCGAGTTCCGCTGAGCGGTGCAGGCCAGGCCGGACGTGGGCCATGCAGCGCTCGGTGGGTTCATTGCGGATGGAGCTCCCGCGCGAGATTCCGTTCCAGGCGGAGAAAGTTTGGTGAACTTGACGCCCAAACCCTTGCGGCGTGTAGCCTTCTTCGATTCGAGGTATCGGTCAGCCGCAATCTGGTCGGCCAGCGAATGCAGCTCAACGCTTCCCGAATCGCCGGCAGACTTCCTGGCCTTTCAGCGTTCTCGCGAATCGAATTCTCGAGCGACTCAGCCATCAGCACAACGGGGTAAGGCCGCGGGCTGCGACAAGCAGTGTTCCCGCTAATACCTAATTCGTTGCAGTCGAGAAATCCGCCGAGCGATCTATTGCGGCATGCGTTCGTTCGCGAAGTAATCGGAACCGAAAAGGTCGATCGCGATCGTTCTCATAGTTTCGTGGCCGGAGGGTGTAAGCACGATCCCTTCGCGTGGATATACTGTCGTGTAACCAGTATGTTGGCCAAAGATGTTCAGGTGTTGGATGACAGCCTGATCAAGTGTCATTGCAACCCAACCTCGGTCGATGCAGTTGCGCAGTCCCCAAGCCACCTCCTCGATCGATAGCCCAAGCTCAATCTCGAATAACCATTTCACGTGACACACGAAACTTTGCCATGGGAGTGGAATGTAGTACAAAGCGGTAGACAGCACTGCCCATTGTGCAGGTAACACGCAGTGGCGGATGAGCACTTCGTCACGATGTGGCCAAACGTTCATCCTGGCCTGCTCCCCTCAACTTGATCCAGTCCTTATGAGAGTCCAAACTGCCCGT
>CALKHT010000024.1 GCA_937988825.1 uncultured Phycisphaeraceae bacterium | reverse complement strand
CTGTTTCCTCCTCTCCCTCTGAGAGAGGCTGGGTGAGGGTGAACGTTCGGGGATGTTGATTCCTGAATCGATGACGCGAGCGATGAGTGAGATTGGTGAGTGATGGATGATGGGTTGTCGGGGTTGGGCGTCACGGATTGTTCGGGCCCTCACCCCGGCCCTCTCCCAAAGGGAGAGGGAGAATCGCGATGATAGTCCCCGGTGATTCGTCACATCGCCCAATCATCAAATCATCACATCACCCAACCACCAAATCACAAATCGCCACATCACCAATCCCATCCCCTCTCCGCTCTCCTCGCGTCCTCACCTGGCCGGGGGTTCCACACTTTTGGCAAGCGCCTGCGTGCCCAGTCGGCCATGGCCCTGTTGCGCGAGCTGTACGAAGCGGCGCTGCGCCAGGGCCGTGCCGTCGAGCGGCAGATGCCATTGCCGGGCAGCATCCGCCACGATGGCAAGGTCCTTGACCACCAGATCGATCATGAACCCCGGCGCGAAATCGCCGGCAGCAATGCGTGGCCCAAGGTTCGCCAGTTGCCACGACCCACCCGCGCCGCCGCTGACCACCTCGATCATCTTCATCACATCCAGCCCGCTGGCCCGCGCCAGCGCGATCGCTTCGCACACACCCTGCAGCGCGTTGACCACCGCGACCTGATTGCACGCCTTGCACGCCTGGCCGGTGCCGCTTTCACCGACGTGATGGATGGTTTTGCCCACCGCCTCGAAGACGGGCCGGCAGCGTTCGAACGCAGCCGCGTCGCCGCCCACCATGATGCTGAGCGTGCCATTGCGTGCTCCGACATCGCCGCCGGAGACGGGCGCATCGAGCAGCGTCACGCCCTGTTGTGCCAGTCGCTGAGCGAACGCGCGTGTGGCAGCGGGGCTGATGGTGGAGTGATCGACAACGATCAGGCCGGGCTGCGCCGTCTTCGCGATGCCGTTCTCACCGAAGATGACCGCTTCGACATCGGGCGTATCGGTCACATTGATGCAGATGACATCGGGCTGTCGTGCCGCCATCGCCGCGGGCGAATCGACCGGTTCACCACCATCGCGCACGAATGTTTCCGCCTTGCTGCGTGTGCGGTTCCACACGAGGAGATGAAACCCCGCCTTGCGCAGGTTCGCCGCCATCGCGCTGCCCATGATGCCCAGACCGATGTAACCGATCGTTTGAATCTGTTGTTGCATGGTGATGTTGTACCCGATGATGCGATGTGAACGCGATGACGCAAAGCGGCAATGGATGTCGAAGGAAAATATTGAACCCTGAACCTTGCACTTTGCACATTGAACTTTGCTCCCTCCCCTCACCGCTTCTCGCCCGCGCGTTCCGGTTCAGACACGCCCAGCAATTCGCGCAGCGTGCGCGACATTTCCGAAAGTGGCACCAGCATCACGCGATGATCCCCGAGCGTGCCGTCCGCCCGCACCGTTGTGATCGACACCTGCGCGGTGGTGAAAAGCTCATCGAGCACGTGCGAGCCGGGCAGAGGCAGATGCTTGAACGGCCGCAGACTGCCGGCACCAAAGATGAGGATCGGGCTGTCCATGCCCAGACGCAGGTTGTCGATGGTGCCGTGAAGCTGAATGTCGTAGCCGCGGTTGTGGAACTGGAACGATTCGATCTTCACCATCGCATTTTCGATGCGCAGCACGACGCGGCCGTAACCGGTGGGGTCCGGCTCATCGACGGGCACACCCATCGCGCGGAAGATCGTGCCGATGATCGTCGTGCCGCCCAGGTCTGATTCGGCAAGCTGCACGCGAACGGTGCCGGCTGCGGTGTCCCACTGCGTCAGGTCGCCGATGAAGCGTGCCGACCCGGCCAGCCGCCCTTCAACCGGCTTCCCCTCCGGCGAGAGTGAACCTTCCAGTTGTCGCAGATTCAGCGATGCGAAATCGACGTGCAGATTGGTGAACCACTGCTGCGCCCGCCGTGTGACGGACGCCCACACATCAACGTTGCCCTCCGCCACACCGAAGCGTGCCTCGTGAACGACCAGTCGACGTGGCCCGGCAAACGCGGTGATGTGCCCGCCGGTGAACGCAACATCGCGCCACGCTGATTCCTCACCGGTGATCGTCACATCGATGCGCATCGGCTCCAGCGCGCGTGGCTCGGTCGCCTGACCGAACGTCAATGTGCCCGACACCCGCCCGGCTGCATCGTCCATCCACCCAAGCCAGCGGGCAAGCTGCCCCAGCGTCAGATTCTCATAGGAAAAATCGCCGCTGCTCCTGTGCCATTCCACCAGATCGATCAGTGCCCTGCCCTGCACCTTCGCGCCCAGCACCTGTCCAGCCAGTTCACGAATCTGCAGCGACTGCAACGTCAGAGCGCCGTTGAAATCGATCCGCCCCAGTTCGCCCGCGTCATCCGCAAGGCGCGACTGCACCGCCATTTCACCGAGCACCTGCCGCGTCATCACATCGACGTTGATGTTCATGCTGCCATTCAGCAGCGCGTGGATGCCGCTGTCGCCGAACGCGACGGGCCAGTCCTCGCTTTGCAGTTGGGCGTGGATGGTGTGCGGGTCGCGCAGGTCGAACCATGCCCTGCCGGTCGCTTTGCCCTCGCCGCGCGACAGTTCCACCCGCTCGAATCTCACGATATCGCGGCTCGTCCGCAGCTCGCCCTGCATGTGATCAAACGCCAGCGCCCCAGCCGCGAAATCGCTCATGCTCACGCGGCCTTCAACGCGCATGTCGCGAAGCTGTTCGTGCGGCACCGTCACCTGCAGCGAACCGCTCCATCGCCCCGTCAGCTCCATGCGCGGGTCCGCGAACTTCGCCAGCGCAGTCACCGAAACGTCCTGCGCCTCGACCGCCAGTTGCGTCATCTTCCTGCCTTCGATGTACGTGCCATTGAGCGAGAACATGCCACCGAACGCCTGGAAGGGTTGTGACTGGAACGTCAGCCGATCGCCGGTGAGCTGCGCGGTGAGCGGCATGTTGATCGCATCAACAGATTGGCCGCGGATCACAACCGCATCGCTCGCAAGCGTGCCCGTCGCGGTCAGCTCGCGATCGAGCGGTTTGCCTGTGAGACGGCCCGACCAGCGCCACCGCCCCGCCCAACCGGATGATGCATCGGTCGCCGCCGTTTTTGTGGCAGCCTCAGCCGCCTGCCCATCCGTTGTCACAGCCGCCACAGCAACCGCCGCATCATTCATGGCGTACGTCACCGCCACCTCCGCCGTCATCGGCGTCGACTCGGTGGTGTCATACACACCCGTCGCCTCCAGCGTGATCCCCGGCAACTCCGCCGCCAATGACCGCACCTGTACCCGAACCGCATCACCCTCCGCAGCAAGCGCGAACGTCACCGGCGGCAGATCGATCCCGCGAACCACCAGTTCCGTTGCCGATGCGTCCACCTTCCATTGCCACGTTTGCAGATCGAGTCGCCCCGTCGCCCGCAGCCCCGGCTCACCCGAAGCTGCCAGCTCCCGCACGATCAGCACCGGCAGTTCGGTTTCGATCGTCGCGCCAAGATCATCCAGCACGATCGGCTCACGCCCCGTCGGCTCCAGCCGCAAGCGCGGAAGCATCAGCTCCCACACCAGCTCGCGCCACGATTCACCCACCCCCCGCGCGGTGACGATGGCGTCCCATTCGCCGATCGTCGCCACCTCGCCCCGGCTGGTCAGGTCGATCTCCGCAGCGATCTGATCCAGTGCCGGCCGCGTCAGTTCCACGCGAACCGTGCCCGCGTGCTCCACCGATGTTTCGTTCGATGCCGACGCAACCCCCGGCACAGCCAGCGCAGCCGTCTGCTGCCATTTGCCCTTCAGCGACCCCGTCCGCGTACGCAGTTCCCAACTGCCATCGGAAACGACCTCCGCGCCCAGCGCGTGAGCGACAAGCCCCCGCCATGTAACCGCCCCCTCACGCAGCGCAGCCTGGCCGCCCACCACCTTCCAGCGTTCCCCGGTGCTGCCCTCCCCGCGATCGACCTCCACGACTCCCCCGTCCAGATCAATCGCCAGCTCCCCTTCCCGCACCGTCACGCCGAACGAGCCACCGACGCGGTAATCCGCGATGCGCGTCCCCAGCAGCTCCACCCTGCCCGCCAGGGACTCATCCGCCACTCGCCCCAGCCACCGGGCCTTCACCTCCAGCGGCAGCATCGCATCGGCCCACCACTGCCGCACCAGCGCCTCGGTCGACTTCACATCGATCGTCACGTCGTGTGCAAAGTCGCCCGATGTCGTCACCCGCCCGGACAGTTCCCCCTGCTCGCCCAGCTTCGCTTCAAACCGCCAGGCCACCTCGCCCACCGGCTCCCCATGCAGCGAAACGGGCACCTCCGACGTACCGCCCGGCCCGGCCAGCGTCACCCGCCCATCCGTCACCGTCACACGAGGCCACGCACTGCCCGCCTTTCCCTGTGGCACATGCTGGCGAATCAGTGCGATCGCCTCGGCGACGTTCCATTGCCCATTCCGCTGCTCCACCCGCACGCGCGGCTGCTCCAGGGTCACCATGTCCAGCCGCACCGCACCACCGCTAAAAAGCAGCCCCGGCACGCTGTTGTGATCCACCACCAGCCGCGGCAACGACACCAGCGGCTCATCCTCCAGGGGCAGCGTCACCTTCACATCCGTCAGCGTCGTGCGCCCGCCCCACGTCGCGCGCAGTTCCTTCGCCTCGATGCGCAGGCCCGTCTGACGCTCCAGCGTCGCCAGCACCCACTGCCGAGGCAGATCGCTACGGAGCACCCAGTGCACCGCACCCAGGGCAAGCCCCAGGAGCAACAGTATCAGCACGAAAAGGATGAGCAGCCCGCGTCGCATGACAGGGCCTCGCTTATTCGGGGGCCTGGATCGTGGGCACGTTTCCGATTGCTCGCGGCCCGCCACCGAAGAACCACCAGTCCTCCCGTCGCGTGCGGCCGATGAACGGCCCCGAGCTGGCCACCAGCTCGCCCGTATCCGCCCAGTAGGCCACGATCGCCACGCTCGCGAACCCCCACTGACGCAGGTTCTTCACCAGAGCCAGCTCCGGCGTGTTCACCGGCGAAGGCGGCAGCCCCACCGCTGTCATCGCGGTGCCGATCGGAATCGAGGGAATCCCAAGGAGAAACTCATACCGGTCGATCCCCACGCCGCCGCTGCGTGCTTCGAGGATGATCTCCGCCTGGTCCCGGCTGGGCACCAGGAGGATGCCGTTCATCAAAAGATGGGCCCGCAGTTCGCCGATGACGAACTGCTGCTCCGCCGCGGCGAAATAGGTTGCGTCAACATAAACCCGTCGCCCACGCAGCGGTTCCACCGAAAGCTGCGCCACCGCCAATTCCCCGGCTGTGGACATGAGGAACTGCTCCGTCGCCGTCCGGGCCGGGTCGGTCACCCGGGCGGTCGTACACCCACCCGCCACCACCACCGCAGCCACCAGCAACATGCCGAACCACTTCCTTCGCATGACCTTAGAGCTTAACCCCCACCCCCCCTCAGGCAAAATGCCGATGGAGGAAGACACCAGGGATGCAACTTCCCGCGCTCTCTCCTCCCCCCATTACCAATTGCCAATTGCTTATTGCTTATTGATTATTGACATCCCCCCAACTCCTTTCGCTCCCTCGATCCACCACCCACTCTCCCCCGTATCAGGCCGGCCCGCAGCCCGGCATCAAGTGAATCCTGTTTTTGAAGGGGATCAGATGAATCGGCCGCACGCGCCGCATTGGGGCAGCCTAGCATCCAGTGACGTCGCGAAAGTGGTGTGATCATCGGGTGTTAGGAAGCGAAACAGGAGCCATCGTCATGCGTTTTATCTCCACACAGGTACACGGCGTGCTCGACTACATCATCGGCGTGCTGCTCATTCTGGCGCCCTGGGTTCTGGGCTTTGCCGAGGGCGGCGCGGCAACCTGGCTGCCCGTGATCATCGGCGCAGCCATCATCATCTACAGCCTGTTCACCGACTATGAGTTCGGCATGGTGCGCCAGCTGTCGATGCGTGCGCACCTGTGGCTGGACGGCATTCTCGGTGCACTGCTGGCCGTGTCGCCCTGGCTGTTCAACTTCGACGAGTTCGTCTGGATCCCGCACGTGCTCGTCGGCGTCGTGCTGGTGCTGGCGGCTCTGTTCACCCACGTCGTCCCCGGCCGCCTGCCCTACGGCGGCGCCACCGGACGCCCCCGAACCGTCTGACCCGGTCCGCATCGTCGAGGGAGGGTGACCATATCGCAGCCGACCGCCAACGCGGCCGGCTGTGGTTTTTGATGCGGTGAGTAGCGGTTGATGCGCCGCATGGATACCCCCGCTCCCGCCAGAAAATTATCGTTGACAAAACCTTGCTGCTGTTCAAAACTGGCGGTCCGGTGGAGGGTACAAAAAGAGAGTTTCTGTGATACGCTTACCTGCTGCGAAAAAGCTCGGAATAGTGGTGGCTCTCGTTCTCCTAGGAACCGCCATCGGGTTAATTGTGGCAGTGGCGACTCTAGAGCGCGTTGTATTCGTTGATGTCCATTCGGGCAACGTCAAAGAAGAAATTCGAGTCGCGGGCTTTTTAGTAAGGGAGGACGATTTACCCCCTACCGGTTTTGAAATGATTCCAGTCGAACCTTCGGCGTATCCGGACGCAAGTAACTGGCAAGTAGCCCATAGATTTCGCGGC
>CALKHT010000023.1 GCA_937988825.1 uncultured Phycisphaeraceae bacterium | reverse complement strand
CGTCCCCGCTATCCTTCCCCGGCCTGAAGGCCGAGGCTTGCCGCGCACCGGGTCAGGCGTAAGGCGACTGGTACGAGTACAGCTCGCTTTGCGTGAAATCGTGGATGCCTACCAGCATCAGGGCGAAGTCACCAGCATCGAATTGCCCTTCACCCAAGGTGTCTGCGTACAGATAGGTGTTGTCGTCGTAATGGAAGAACAGGACGTTGACTTCCCCTTCCCCGCCGCGCTGGTAGCTGGCCGCGGCCAGCTCGAACGCCTCGGTGAGCGATGTGATGTCATCGGGCAACTCGAGCAGATCCATGTGCGTGATGCCCAGCAGCAGGTCGTGCGGCTGTTCTCCGTCTACCACGCTGTTGAAGTTCGCGATAACGTCCATCAGAAAATAGGTGGACGAGCTTGGCACAGCCTCGTCGAACGACACGCCCAGCGTAATCCAGTCTGAACCGGCGCCCAGAATGACCGTTTCGCGCACGGCAGAGGACATCCCCGTTTCGGGAATCACGTCGTCCACGCTTTCCCAGTAGCTGAGGTCGACGCCGCCCTCGAGCCCGGACGCATCGATGACGGTGAACATGCCGTCACGGTTGTCGTACGACAGCCAGGTATCGCCAGAAAGGGTAAGCGTTCCTCGGGCGGCCCCGTTCGCCTTGGACTCGATGATCACATAGGCACCTGATTCCGGGCCGTCCACGGCGTTCACCGCCACGATGGAGATATCGTCGGCTGCGTTCACCAGCGTCACATGCCCGGCACGTTCTTCATACCAGTTCAGCATCCAGATCTGGAGCTCCTGGTCGGCAGCCAGGTTGTGCACGATGGCGTGTGTGACCTTCTCGTTCGGGTCTTGCGCGCCGATGATGCCCGGCACCAGCCGACTGCCCGCGATGACGGCAATCTCTTTGTACGGCGCCAGCTGCGCGGCATCGAACTCGGTGAAGTTCTCGAGGAAGGCGAGAAGATTGATGTTCTGCAGGTTGTGCATCGCGGCATAGTCGTCGGCGTCAAAGGTTGCCTGATAGAACGCCGCTACGTTGTAGCCCCCGCCTCCGTCGACGCTGTCAGACAGCGTCAGTGGCCGCAAGTCGCTGAAGACGATGAAGTCGTCGCCCGATCCGAACCTCACCGTGTGGACACCCGGATCGACCCGGTACATGAGCGCGCCGCTGGAGCGCGAGGCATCGATGACCTCGGGCATGCCCCCCATGTCGTTCAGCCACAGGCTAAGGTCGATGTCAGTATTGAGCACCAGCGTGTCGACCCCGTCGCCGAGCCACAGGTTGGCCCAGATCGCGTCGTCGGTGTCCTCTGCACGCACCGAACCCGACAGGTTCACCGTGAAGGTGCCCGCCGCGCTGGCCTGAGCATCGATGAAGATCTGCAGCAGTGCCCCGGACACATTGTCGAAGACGATGTTCACCGCATCGGTCGACTCGGCAACCGACAATTCGACGCTGGAGCCGGCGGAAAGATTGCGGAAGCCTGCGACCACATCCGCCCCAAGATTGGTGACGGGAGACGCGGCCCCAATCTGCCACAGAGCTTCCAGACCCGCGTACAAGGAAGCGTCGGCCAGCTTGCTGACCTCATCGACGTAACCGTACAGGTTCACCACCTCCACGCCCGAGATGGCGATTGCCGGTGGCACATCCACGTTGAACCTGCCCGAAGGGTCGGCATAGATGTTGAGCACATCGCGCCCACCGCCCCCGACGATGACGTCGCCCTCGGTAAGGGTAGAGGCCACCTGACCTTCCTGCGTGATCCAGTAGGCGTTGATGACGTCGTCGCCCGCGGTCCCTTCAATGAGGTCTGGCTCCGGCGTCAGGTCGAAGATCTCGCCGGAACGCGCAGTCGCGGTCGGCAGGCGGTCCAGCGCCGCCCGCATGCTCGCTGGGTCTTCGCTCACTCCTTGCATGATGTCGACCGCGTTGTAGTCTGCCCACGCCAGCAGACTGGGATTGGAATTGTCCCAGTACGCAAACGTGCCGGCTACCTCGGACCGATGCTCGACGTAATCGCCATCACGCTCGTACTCGCGCGCGGCGTTAGAGATGAGCAAGGCGAGCTCGCCACGGCTGGCCTCACCCGACGCCAGCTGGCCAACCCAGTACCCCAGCCCCTCGGGGTCGGGATCCCGCCCCAGTATGGTCTGGTAGAGCTGACTGACGAAAACCGTGTCGTCGGGTTCAGGATCACCCCCACGGTCGGCGTACATCACTTCGCTCAAGGCCTTGGCCGCGTTGGGAAACGCCGCTGGATCGTCTCCCTGCTCTTCCAGCAGCCTGGCGAACAGATCAAGGTAGTGACGCGCCGCGAAGTAATCCGCCGCGGATCCGAAATGCGCCAGATGCAGCGCGGCGACGATGGCCTCGATGTGGGGCACATTGATGGCCATGATCGACCTCTCTTGCACAAAAAATGCGGCTGCAGGGCAGCCGCTTGCGGATAACTACAGGATATCGTCGGAGAAGTTATGGATGCCGACGAAAGCGATGGCAAAGTCGTTGGCGTCGACCGTGCCCGAACCGGCGTCGGCCCACGTGTCGGCATACAGGTAGGTATTATCTTCGAAATGGAAGAACAATACATTGACCGCGCCGTCCGGGTCACGCTCGTACCGGGCAGCCGCCTCGGCGAACGCCTCGTCCAGCGTCGTCACCTGATCGGACAGCTCGAGCAGCTCGTACCGGTCGATGCCGAAGATGACGTCGACATCGCCCGAGCCGTTGCCACTGTTGAAGAAGTGGATGATGTCCATCAGCCCCACGGTGGACGAGCTGATGACTTCAGGGTCGAACGACACTTGCAGCGTGATCCAGTCTTCCGCGTCGCCCAGCAGCACGGCTTCTGCCACGAGGTTTGACATCCCGGTCTGGGGCACTTCAGCGTCGGGCGTCTCCCAGAAGCTGAGGTCCAGGCCGCCGGCCACGAGATCGCGCGCGTCGATCACCGAGAACAGCCCGTCACGGTTATCGTAGGTCAGCCAAGCATCGCCACTGACCGTCAGGGTGCCGCGCGGCTGCGCGTCGCCGGGAGGAGTCACCACCAGATACGAACCCGCATCTGGCGCAAGATACCAGTTCACCATGTTCACGTGAACATCGGCTGCCGCGTCCACCAGAATCACGTAGCCTGCATGCTCTTCGTGTTCGTCCATGGCGAGGATATGCAGCATCTGGTCTGCGGCCAGGTCATACACCAGCACTTCCGACAGCATCACTTCGGGGTTGGGCGAGTCGTCGAGCGCGATCGCGCCACTGCTTACCGCAATCTGCTTGTATGGGCTCAGCTCGCTGGCTTCAACCACGGCGAACGGATGCGAGAACGCGACGCGATCGATGTTCCGCATGTTGCGCATGGCTTCGTACTCTTCACTGCTGAACGATTCCTGCGCAAACCCTACGGCGTTGATGCCGCCGCCCCCGTCGATCTCATCGTCGAGGGTGATCCGGCGATAGGGTTCGAAGATGATGAGGTCGTCGCCGTCGCCCGTGAGGATCCGCGACAGACCGTGACCGTTCACATATACCGTAACGGCACCGGAGGAGCCCGAGGCGTCGAGAGTGGAGAGGTTCCCCGTCACGGCCTCGCCCTGCTCGCCTCTGGGCCCCTGTCCCACCCACAGGTCGATGTCGAATTCGGTGTTGACCACCAGCGTCTGGACTGACTCGTTCAGAATCTGGGTGACCAGCGCATAGGGCGTACCGTATCCACGTTCGCCGTACAGCCAGCCCGACAGGTTGAGCGTGAACGTGTCGAACTCGCTGTCGTCGGCGTACACCATCAGTTCCTGGATGGAGTCGGAGACATTCTCGAAGCGGATCGTGGCGCTGTCGGCCGACTCGTCCACGGCCACCTCGAGCAGCTCGCCCATGCCGATGTCGCGGAACCCGGCCATGACGTCTGACGTCAGGCTGGTGACTTTCGAGGCATGACCAATCTGCCACAGTTCGTGGATGCCTTCGTACCTGGAAACGTCAGTCAGCGTGGAAATGTCGGCGCCGTCGTTGTACAGGTTGACTACATGGATATTGCGGATGACGACGTCGGCCGGCATGACGGTGTTGTAATGATTGCCGACGTTGATATAAATGTTGAAGACATCGTGGCCGCCGCCACCGTCGATGAAGTCGCCAGCCGTCAGTGTCGATGCGGCTTCGCCGGTGCGGGTAACCCAGAAAGCGTTGATGAGGTCGTCGCCCCCGGTGCCCTGGATGGTATCGGCGGCAGGGGTGAGATCGTAAACGCCGCCGGTCCGCGGTGCAGTGGCTGGCAGCCGGTCGAGCGCGGCAATGACCGTGTCGGGGTTCTCATTGACGCCATCCAGGATGCTGGTGGCGTCGTAGTCTTGCCAGGGCAACATACTGGCGTTGGAGTTGTTGTAATGGGCAAAGGCAACCCCCACGTCAGCACGATTCTTGAGATAGTCGCCATCGCGCTCGTCATAGGCGGCGGCCACCGCCATCACCAGGGCCAGTTCGCCCCGCGTGCTCGCCCCGTTGGCAAGTTCATTCACCCAGTACGCCAGCCCTTCCGGATCGGGCTCACGACCCAGCATGCGCTGATACAACAGCGTCACATATGCTTCATTGGTGATGTTGGGATCCGCTCCGCTGTCGTAATACATGACGGTGGACAGCGCCTTGGAAACATTCGCAATCCAGGCCGGATCGCCCTCGTATTCCGCAATCAGATCCTCGAGCACGTCGACATAGTGCCGGTACACCGCGTATTCGGGGGCCTGGTCGAAATGGCTGAGGTAGAGCGCAACCAGTGGATGCTCGAACAGTACTTCGGAATCTGACGTGTTGAAGGCCATCGGGGGTTCCTCCTCTTGGATGTGCAACCACGGTCAGTTACGAAAGCCATCGCATTTGAAACCAAAGGTTAGCGCAGAACCGTCCAATTTGGGCAATTATTTGGTTGGGGAAATCACCCGGGGCGCGGCTGTGGCAGCATCGCGTGGAACCGAATCGGCTTTTTCCGCAAGCCAAGGCCCAGCCGATACGCCCCACCGCGGCGTGGGCTACATGAGGAGAAGAAAGTGCGGGCTCCGGGCGACTGTTGCGCGTGATGCCAGTGCGATGACGGTTCGCTTGACGAACTGGCTGATGGCGATCAATGCAGCACCGACGGAGGCACCGGCGCGCGCTGTGGCGCCGTACGCACCCAGAGGGGAAACGCGGCAATGGGCCATTGCGCGCTTTGATATTGTTGGAACAAAATACTGAGCCACTGGCGCAGTGGTTCGCGCGGAAGTGTCAGGTTGATGGCCTCGCCGGCCTTGCCTTTGAAGGTCAGCCGCAACAGACGCTCGCCGCGCGCGATATCCACCGAGATCACCAGCCACTCGGAGCCGGCAGACTCTGCCGCCACGGGCGGCTGGCGTACCAACGCTGCCCGTGCGGCCTCCTGCGCAAAACTTTGCTTCAGGCGCTGCGCAGGGTCAATCGGCGGCCTCGCGCTGGATGTTGCATCGCTGACCTCCGATACCGCAGGCAACTTTTCCAGCCAGGCGCATACCGGCGCAACCAGCCGGTTCAGCAGCCTCTGCGTCAGCCAGAGCACCACGACGCCGCCACCATCGACCTCGCCGGCAAGACGAACGCGGTCTTCCTCAACTACATACTGTGTCGTGACCCGTTTCAGTTCGACCCTGGTATTACTCATCTCGTCCCGATTCGATGCTTCAACATCCGCACTCATCGCCTGCTGGAAGCCGGACCCCAGGCTCGCCGCGACACGACGAGACGTCCTTCGTTTGCAGGTGCAGGTACGTATCAGTGGGATACGGCCGGCGCGCCCTCCTGCTTGGCCAGTTCGTCGCGCAGGGCGCGTGCGTAGGCAGCCTGGGCAGTCTTGTAGATGGCCAGCTTCTGTTCGATCTTGCGGATCTCTTCAGCTACGACACGCAGGTTGGTTACCTGGGCGCGGGCGTGCTCGGACAACTCATCCAGATAGTACTCGCGACCTGCAATGTTTACTTTTTCCCGATTCGTCATAAGAACTTATCCTGTATTGAAGCGAATGCGCCCTGGGCGGGCCGCCAAATTTATAACAAACTACATGAAAAACTGGCGTGATGGGACGCCAGCGGCACCCGCCACATTAGACTACAAAATCAGCTGCAACGCGTTCACGCCCCACCAGCCATGACC
>CALKHT010000022.1 GCA_937988825.1 uncultured Phycisphaeraceae bacterium | reverse complement strand
CTGGTGGGGATAGAAGAAGCTGCTACGGTGAAAGCTCAGCTCTTAGAGGAAATGAAAGCTCGTAGCCCGATGGACGCTGCACAACAGGCTAAGGAGCAGCTAGGCGATGCACTTGATGCTGCAAGATCACAGTGAGTGTTTCCTTTCCCATCGGGCGAGCAGGGGCGATAACCGACGCTGAACCCACCCGCTTCACGCGGCTACCCCCTGAGGGAGAGGAGGAAAAGCAAGACTCTCCCGGGAAGGAGACAAGCCCCCTCTCCCTTTGGGAGAGGGTTGGGGTGAGGGGACGAACGCCCCGTGATGATCGTCACGCAGGCGGAACGCGAACAAGCGTTTGAGAACTCAACTGCACTGTTGAGCGTTGTCTTACGTTCGCCCTCACCCAGCCTCTCCCGGAGGGAGAGGAGGGAGACAAGACACCTTCCCAGAGACAGATGAGGGGCAAGGCAAGGGCTCTCCCGGAGGGCGAGGGGAGAGTAAGGGCTCGTGCAGCAAGCCCCCTCTCCCTTTGGGAGAGGGTTGGGGTGAGGGGACGAACGCCCCGTGATGATCGTCACGCAGGCGGAACGCGAACAAGCGTTTGAGAACTCAACTGCACTGTTGAGCGTTGTCTTACGTTCGCCCTCACCCAGCCTCTCCCGGAGGGAGAGGAGGGAACGTAAGGGACTCTCCCCGAGGGAGAGGAGGATTAAGACTTTGCCCAGAGGTCGAGGGAGGGTGCCCGTGGCAGGACGCAACCATCCAGATCAAGTCGAACTCGGGCCGTTTACCACGATCGAAATGGAGCGGTGAACCATATGGCGCTCATGAGGTACCACTTTGTAATGTGCTCGTATGCGGCCGTGCTTGTCGCATGCATTGCGGGTTGTAGCCATCAGAGTAAAGTCGCGATGCCCCCGTTACTGACGGAACTCGTACGGCACTCCGAAGAAAAGCTAACGTTAGCTGAGAAACCCTTACCGTCGATCCGTCTTCAGCAGGACGATATCGCTAACATTAAGGCGTACATTCGCGAACATCCAGGTTTTGTCTCATTCAGGTTGTTGTTCCTGATTGAGCAACAGGCACACGATGTGTACCTTGCGTTGACCGATCACATCAAGGCAAACGTTCTGTGCTCTACCCTGGCAACGTTCGAATGGATGACTGATTTCGGATACCTCCATCCTGGCGGCAGTTATGACGGAATTGCGGCCCAGGAGTTATTGCGCGTCGGGCCTGCGGCGTTGCCATGCCTCATCGAAATGCTTGATGACAAATCGGAAGTATTCGTGGAAGGGAGCGAAATAGGTGTTTACGAGTTTCGCCGGGCGGACTTTGCGTATCGCTACGTCATGCTAATTCTTGGACGAAAGCCCACGTTCCATGCGGATGTAGACGAGCGTGATCGAATAATCGCCGATCTCAAGAAGGAACTTACTGCGAATTGAGCTGGCGAATATTCGCCCTCTGCCAGCTAAACATCACGCGCTCCACACGGCTACCCATCCTGTCTCAGTGGTCACGCAGGCGGAACGCGAACAAGCGTTTGAGAACTCAACTGTGCTGTTGAGCGTCTTCTTACGTTCGCCCTCACCCAGCCTTTCCCTCCGGGGGAGGGGGTGAACCAAACGAGCCACACCCTCCCTCACTCACACCGCGAAGTATTTCGCCTCGGGATGGTGCACGATCAACGCGCTGGTCGATTGTTCAGGATCGATCTGCCAGTTCTCCGTCAGTGTGCAGCCGATGCGTTCGGGCTTCAGCAGGCGGAAGAGTTTGTCCTGGTCGGACATGTCCGGGCAGGCGGGGTAGCCGAAGCTGTAGCGCGAGCCGCGATAGTGCTGGGTGAACAGTTCGCGGATATTGGGGCTGTCCTCGCCATCGATGCCCAGTTCCTGGCGCATGCGTTTGTGCCATAGTTCCGCGAGCGCTTCAGCCGTCTCGACACCCAGGCCGTGCAGATAGAGATATTCCGCGTAATTGTTCGACTCGAACAGCTCCTTCGCGCGGCGGGAAGCCTCAGAGCCCACGGTCACGCAATGCATTCCGATGACATCGCGTTCGCCGCTGTCCACCGGGCGGAAAAAGTCGCTGATGCACAGATGTTTGCGTCCTGCCTGGCGCGGGAAGGTGAAGCGTTCGATCTCGCGATTGTGGTCCTCGGGATCGAAGATGATCAGGTCATCACCGTCGCTGGCGCACGGGAAGTAACCGTACACCACGCGTGGTGTGAGAATCTTCTCATCCTTGCACTGCTGCTTGAGGCGTTCAAAGATCGGTTTCACCTCCTGCTCGATCTGCGCTTCATATTCCGCTTCGCTGCGGCTGCCCTTTTTGAACTGCCACTGCCCGCGGAAAAGCGCCACCGTGTTCACATACGGGAACACCTGATCCAGCGGCACTTCCTCCACCACGCGCGAGCCCCAGAACGGCGGCTTCGGCACGGGGATATCCGTCGCCACCGCGGAACGCTGCACCGCCGTTGCGGCCTGAGCGCGCGACGCATCGCGCGCAGCCTCCCGCTCCGCGATTTTCTCTTCCACCGCGGCCCGCTTCTGCAGTCGTTCATCGATCTCCTGATTCAGCTCATCAACCCTGCCCGAGGTGATGGCATCCATGATGCGCAGCCCCTCGAAGGCATCCTGCCCAAAAAAGAGGCAGTTGCCGTAGATGCCGCGCAGATGGTTCTCGCAGTAGTGCCGACTCAGCGCTGCACCGCCCAGCAGCACGGGCACGTTCACACCCTGCCGCTTCAGCTCGTGCAGGTTCTCCTCCATCACGTTGACGCTCTTGACGAGCAGGCCGGACAACCCGATCGCATCAGCCTTGTATTCGCGCCACCTGGCGAGAATGTCGGCAATCGGCTGCTTGATGCCCAGGTTGTACACCGTGTAACCGTTGTTCGACAGAATGATGTCGACCAGGTTTTTGCCGATGTCGTGCACGTCGCCCTTCACAGTGGCGAGCACGATCGACCCCTTGGTCTGCCCCTCGACCTTTTCCATGAAGGGTTCGAGGTGCGCGACCGCCATCTTCATCACCTCCGCCGACTGCAGCACGAAGGGCAACTGCATCTGCCCCGAGCCGAACAGCTCGCCCACCACCTTCATGCCCGCCAGCAGGTGATCGTTGATGATCTGCAGCGGCGAATACTTCTTCATCGCCTCATTGAGCGTATCGATGAGGCCCTTCTTTTCACCATCGATGATGTGCTTCTGCAGACGTTCTTCGAGCGGCAGGTCGGCAATATCCTGCTTCGTCGTCGCGGCAGCGCTGGCGTCATCGGGGAAAAGATCGACAAAGATCTGCAGCGGGTCCCGCGTCTGCGTGCCATCACGCAGCGTGACCGGCTCATCCGGCCAGCGGTTGTAGATCAGCTCCAGCGCCGCGTTCCACTGCTCCTCGGGAATGCGGCTTTTGGGCAGAATCTTCGACGCGTGCACGATCGCACTCGTCATGCCCGCCTGCATCAGTTCATACATGAAGACGCTGTTGAGCACGATGCGCGCCGCCGGCTTGAGGCCGAAGCTCACGTTGGAAAGACCGCACGTCAACTGGCAGTTGGGCAGCGCTTCACGAATGCGGCGGGTGCCCTCGATCGTCTCCAGCGCGCTGCGCCGGTCCTTGTCCATGCCGGTCGAAATAGGCAGCACCAGCGGATCGAAGAAAAGATCCTCCTCGGGCAGGCCGTACTTGTTCACCGCCAGATCGTGCATGCGCAGCGCGATCGCCAGCTTGCGATCAGCCGTGCGCGCCATCGCTTCCTCGGGGTCCTCGTCAATGGTGCCCAGCACGAGCGCGGCCCCGTAGCGTTTGGCGAGGTTGCACATCTGCGCGAACTTTTCCTCGCCATCCTCCAGGTTCGCCGAGTTGATGATGCACTTGCCGCCAGCGCACTGCAGCCCCGCCTCGATTGTGGCCGGCTGCGTGGAGTCGAGCATCAGCGGCGCGTTCACCTGACGCACGAACCGCTGCACGATCGCCTTCATGTCCGCCACGTTGTCGCGGCCGGCGTAGTCGACGTTCACGTCGATGATGTGCGACCCTTCGCGCAACTGCTCGCGCGCCAGGCTCACCATGTCATCCCACGCTTCCGATTCGAGCATGCGCTTGAACGCGCGCGATCCGGAAGCGTTGGTGCGCTCGCCGATGTTCAGGATCGACGCATCCTGCCGGTAATCGACGGTCGAGTAAAGCGAGCTGCACGCCGGCGGCAACGGTTCCAGCTTGCGCTGTTTGGGAGCGCGCGTCCCCACCGCCTTCACCAGCGCCGCGATGTGCTCGGGCGTCGTGCCGCAGCATCCGCCGACGATGTTCAGCCCCGATTCCTCGACATAACGCAGAATCGTCTGCGCGAAGGGTTCGGGCTTGAGCGGGAACTCTGTACGGCCCTCAACCAGCACGGGCAGACCCGCGTTGGGCAGCAGGCTGATCTTCTTGCGCCAGTATTTGCTCAGCCACTGCACGTGTTCGGCCATCTCGGTCGGGCCGGTGGCGCAGTTCATGCCCAGCGAGAGGATCGGGAAGTTCGCCAGCGCGTTGGCAGCCGCGGCGATCTCGGTGCCCATCAGCATCGTGCCGGTCGTCTCGATCGTCACCTGCACCATGATGGGGATGTCGGCCGGCGTTTTGCCCTTCTCCTCGAGCGCCGCGATGCACGCGTTGATCGCGCATTTGACCTGCAGCAGGTCCTGAGCCGTCTCGATGAGCAGCACATCCACGCCGCCATCGACCAGCCCGCGCACCTGCTCGCGGTAGCTGTCGAACATGGTGGGCCAGTCGGTGTTGCCCAGCGTGATGAGCTTGGTGCCCGGGCCGATGGAGCCGACGACGAAACGCGGCTTGTCCGAGGTGTGATACTTCTGACACGCGGCCCGCGCGATTTCCGCCGCGGTCCTGTTGAGTTCGTACACCCGGTCGGACAGGTCCTGGTCCGCCATCGTGATGACGTTGGCGTTGAACGTGTCGGTCTCGACCGCATCGGCCCCCACCGCCAGGAACGATTCGTGGATCGACTGAATCACGTCCGGCCGACTCAGCACCAGCACCTCGGTGCAGTTCTCGCGACCGAGGTAGTCCCGTTCCAGGTCCAGGTCCGGCCAGTTGTGAATGCTCGTGCCCATCGCCCCGTCAAACACGAGCACCCGCCGATCCAGTTCCTTCAAAAACAAGCTCATGCGCGTTCCACCTTTTTCATCCATTAATCCGGATGAAAGGATTATAACACACCCCGCACCTCAAAGCGACACGCCCACCCGGTCCCAAAGCACTCGATCTGAAAGGATATGTCGCAAACGAGCCGGACGCGGGCGCGTAACCAGATGCGGGCGCGTCCCGCGGCACAGAGCCGGGGTGAAGGGCACGACCGCCCTGCAACCCGCGACGCACACGCCGCTGCGTCCCAACAACAAAACCGGCCGACTCCAACGAAGGAGT
>CALKHT010000021.1 GCA_937988825.1 uncultured Phycisphaeraceae bacterium | reverse complement strand
AGCCGGGAACGGCTGGACCTTCTGGTGCGGCGCAACATCTTCCTGCAGTCGCGCCGCCCCGCCCGCACGACGCGTACGGCTGAGGAACGACCGCCCGAGCCGCGGCAGGAAACCCGGCCGGTCGTGCGCGAGCAGCCCAACCCCGGTCGCGACTTCGCCCTGCGCGGCGTGGCGGTGAACGGCGACAAGCGCACCGCCTTCCTCGAAGACATGCGCAGCAAGTCGGCGATCCCCGTGAACGTGGGCGACCTGGTCGCCGGATCGCGCATCGTTGCGATTGAACTGGACTACATCGAAATCGAATCGCGGCAGCAGCAACAGCGCTCCCGCATTGAGGTCGGTCAGGACCTGACCGGTGCCAAGGCGCGGGTGGTGTACGTGCCCGGCCTGGAGCGGCGAACCGGCACCGCAACCATCGCCGGCCAGCAACGGCGTGGTGGTGATGATGGCGGTCGCGGACGCAACCGCGGCAATCGTGGGGGTGGATTCAACCGAGGTGAGGAAGCGGGCGGCCCCGTCGTCGGACGCGGCAACGTACCCGGCGGAGCACCCGCCGGCGCTGCGCTGGGTATCCCCGGTGGTCCGGGTGGCGATGGCGGGTTCGACGGCCCGGCAATCATTATCGCGCCGCCCGATTTCGATTTCGTCGAGCCGGCCAATGGACAGCGCTTCGACGCCACCCCGGCGTTACCGGTCGACCCGTCGCGTGAGGAAGCATTGCGACAGCGACGGATGCGCGAGCTGCAGGGGGGAGATGATTATTGATGTTGAGGCTGGCCCCCGGGGCAAATGAACTGAACTTTCCTGGACGTGAAATCATGAGGAACCTTCGCATGACCGAGTTGCTCCGAACGCCGATGACGCTGGTGCTGGCGCTGGCCGTTGCGTCGACTGGTTTTGCCCAGGATGCGCCGCAGCCACCGGCATCGTCGCAGCCGCGCCCGATCGAGCGGGCGGACGACCAGCCGGAGCAGCCCGAGCAATCCGATCAGCCCCGGCGGCCCACCCCGACGGATGAGGACGAGCAGCCTGAACAGCCGCCGCGCCGTTCGCGATCTCTGGCGGACGAGGATCCGCGTAATCAGTCGCCTCGCAGCTCGCGTTCTCTCGCGGATGAGGACCAGCCGCGCTCGCAATCGCCGGCACGTCCGCTGCCTCAGCCGACCGCCGATGCCCCGATCCTCCTGAACTTCAAGGATGTGTCGGTGGATGTGGTGCTGGAGTACATCTCCGAGGTGGCGGGCCTGGTGGTCATCAAGACGCTGGACGTACAGGGCACGGTGACGGTGATCAGCCGTCAGCCGCTGACCGTTGAGGAAGCGGTGAGCGTGCTCAACAGCGTGCTGAAGGAAAAGGGCTACGCCGCGATCCTGATGGATCGCACGCTCAAGATTGTGGACTTCGTCAATGCGAGCAAGGAGAGCATCCCCGTTCGCGCGGGCAACATTCCCGAACTGATCCCGCGGACGGACGAGATGGTCACACAGGTGATCCAGCTCAAGCACGCGGACTGCTCGCAGCTCGCCAACGATATCGCGCCGCTGCTGCCCAGCTACGCGGTGCTGGCGGCGAACGTGCGCACCAACTCGCTGATCCTGACCGATACGTCGGCCAACATCCGCCGCATCACCGAGATCGTCCGGGCGCTGGACGAGAGCATGGTCAACGCGGTGGACGTGCGGGTGTTTCCGCTGGAGTTCGCCGATGCGCGTGACGCGGCACAGCTCATCAATGAGTTGTTCGGTGATCAGGGTCGCGGCCGGGGTGGTCGCGGTGGCCAGCAGCAGGATCCGCGTGCCCAGCTCTTCATGCGCATGGCGCGGGGTGGCGGCATCGAAGCTGGCGCGGAGGCGGTCTCCGGCGGGACGGATGTGCGGCCGCAGGCCTCGGCTGACGAACGCACCAACACCGTCGTCGTGACCGGGCCGCCGGCATCGCTGGACATCATCGCCGGCGTCATCGAGGAACTGGACTCCAACCCGGCAGCCACCCAGGCGGTCTACATCCACAAGGTCCGCAACGGTGATGCCGTGCAGATGGCCAACGTGCTCAACCAGTTGTTCGGCTCGACGATGCGCGGTGGCGGCGGCGCACGAAACACCGGCCGCACCGGCAATACCAACCGCGGTGTCGGTGGCAACACCAATCGGGGCTTCGGCAACAGCAACAACCGCGGTTTCGGTGGCGGCTCGGGCGGTTTCGGTGGCGGCTCCGGTGGATTCGGCACCGGCGGGTCGCGCGGCGGCGGCTTCGGTCGCAGCGGCAACGCCGGCAACCGCGCCGATGACCTGACCGACACCATCCCCGTCGCGCAGCAACTGCAACTGCAGGACATGCCGCTGGAACCGCTGCCACAGGAAGGCGACGAGGAGTTCAACCTGCAAAGCGCCGCCGCCGGGCTGGCCGGACAGGTCGACGTTGTCGCCGAGTCCGACACCAACTCACTGGTCATCATGACCCATCCGCGCAACTTCGCGCAGATTCAGAAGATCATCGAGGAACTGGACCGTCCGATGCCGCAGGTGCTCATCAAGGTGCTCATCGCCGAGGTGACGCACGATCGCAGCCTCGAAGTCGGCGCGGAATGGTCGATCATGAACGACCGCGGCTCGTTCAACCTCTTCACCGACTTCGGCGTGGCGTCGGCGACCGGCGGCATGATCATGAAGCTGGCCGAAAAGAACCTCGAAGTGACGCTGCGGGCGCTGGAGGAGATGGGCAAGCTGGACGTGCTGTCGCGCCCGTACATCCTCGTGGCGGAGAACCAGTCGGCCGGCATCATGGTGGGCCAGCGTGTGCCCTTCATCGTCCGCTCGCGTGTCACCGATGCGGGACAGGTCATCAACGACATCCAGTATGAGGATGTGGGCATCATTCTGGAGGTGACGCCGCACATCAACTCCGAAGGCCTGGTGGTGATGGACGTGACGCCGACGATCTCGGCCATCACCGATTCGTCCGTGCGCATCTCTGAAGTGGTCAGTGCGCCGATCTTCTCCAACCGCTCAGCTTCCAGCCGGGTGGCAGTGCAGGATGGTCAGACGGTGGTCATCGGCGGGCTGATGCAGGATCAGCTTTCCGAAACGGTGCGGAAGGTGCCGCTGCTGGGCGACATCCCGCTGGTGGGCGAGCTTTTCAAGAGCACCAAGACGGAAAAGACCAAGACCGAACTTCTGATCTTCCTCACGCCGCACGTGGCGCACGACAGCTCGGAGCTGGACGACCTTTCCCGTCGCGAACAGGACGGGACGAAGATCGTGCCGCAGGCCGTGGCACCGGGCATGTTCGACGAGCACATGGAAGGGATGCGTCGGGGGATGCGTCCGGAGCGTGCCAGCGATGTGCCTTCGCAGCCTCGGATCGAGGTGCGCCCGATACCACAGCAGCAGCCCGGTTCGCAGGAGTAACGCGACCGGCACAGACACACGCGTGTAGATGGAGGACAGCCGGTTGAGCGTGTGGGCGTCTTGTCTCCCGCCCTGCCTCGGCCGACTGTCCTCTGCTTTTGGGCGCGTCTCTGCAATGCAATTGAGCGATTCACGTCCACGGGCGGGTTCTGGAATCCGCGGCTGAAGCGGCTACCATGACTCGCGATGGAACGCGTGCTGGGACAGACTCGGGCGATCGAGGTGCTGCAGGCTGCTCTGCGCAGCGAACGGCTGCACCACGCGTGGATCTTCCACGGCCCGGCGGGCGTCGGCAAGTTCACCACCGCCGTCGCCTTCTCACGCATCCTGCTCTGCCCGCACACCAGCGTCGATCTCGCCGGCCAGACGGTCGCCTGCGGCCAGTGCGAATCGTGCCGACGGATCGCCAGCAACAACCACCCCGACCTGCACATCATTCGCAAGGAACTGGCGGCGACCTCCTCCGTTACTGCACTGCGCGGTCGCAAACAGATGAACATCCCCGTTGACGTGCTGCGTGAGCACGTGGTGGGCGGCACAACGCAGGATGGCAGGTTCCACGATGCCCCGGCCTTCAAGGCGCCAATGCTCGGCCATCACAAGGTGTTCATCATCGACGAAGCGGAGCTGATGGTGCGCGAAGGGCAGAACGCGCTGCTCAAGACGCTGGAGGAACCACCCGCCGGCACGTTCCTGATTCTGGTGACGACGCGCGAGGAATTACTGCTGCCCACGGTACGCAGCCGGTGTCAGCGCGTCGCCTTCGTACCTCTGCCCGATGAGCTGATCGCTCAGTGGCTGGCTGAACACGCGTCCAATCTGGATGAAGCATCGCGACGCTGGCTGGCTGGATTCTGCGACGGCAGCCTCGGACGTGCGGCGCTGGCGTTGGAGTTCGAGCTGCATCGCTGGGCGCAGGAAGTGTTGCCAGCGCTGGATGACATGACGCGCGGCCGGCCCGACGCTTCGCTGGGCAGCCGCATCGCCGGCATGATCGACACGTTCGCCAAAACATGGGTCGACCGGCACGCCAACGCCTCCAAGGAGGCGGCCAACAAACAGGCAGTCGCGTTGATGTGGTCGCTCATCGCCCACGAAGCGCGACAGCGCATCGCGCAACTCGCCCAGCGGACGACGGCCGACGACCCCGAGACAGCCGAAGCGATGCTGCAACCCTGGCTGGACGTCATCGACGCTCTCAACGAAGCGCAGTCGCACATCAACAGCAACGTCAACATCAGCATCGTCTGTGACCATCTTGTTTCGCGGCTGGATCGCGCGTTGACGCCAGCGTGAGGAAAATGCCGATTGACAGAAGGGTACGGAGGTTGCGGAGCAGATCAGAGAGGTGGGGTCATGCTCTGTTTATTTTCATTGCCAATTGCTCATCGCGTACTGTTTGCTTATTGATTGGCCCGTAAGTCGCCATGTCCTGGATTCTCACTTACAACCTCCTTGAATGGGGCATACGGCTGGTGATGCTGCCGGTGATCCTGCGGCGACGGTTCGAAGCGACCACCGCGCTGGCGTGGCTGATGATCATCTTCTTCCTGCCCGTACTGGGGCTGGTGTTGTATGGGCTGATCGGCAACAGCGGGCTGGGACGCCGGCGTGTGCGACTGCACAACCGTGTCATCGCGGCCCTGCGAACGCCCGAGCGACTGGCGGACCTGCGAGCCCGCGCCGCCCAGCCACAGGTCGCGGAGGAAGTCCTCCCGCTGGTAAACCAGGCGGAACGCATCGGTGGGATGCCGGTAAGCGGCGGCAACGAGATGGAACTGCTGGGCGACAGCGAAGCGATGATCGACCGGCTCATCGCCGACATCGACGCGGCCGAGCATCACGTCCACATGCTCTTTTACATCTACGAGGATGACGAGACCGGCCGACGCGTCGCCGAGGCGCTCGTCCGCGCGGCGAAGCGCGGCGTGCGATGTCGCGTGCTGGCCGATCACGCCGGCTCACGCACCATCTTTTTCGCCAACGGGCTGGCGAGCTGGATGAACGAGAACGGTGTGCAGACCGTCGCAGCCCTTCCGGTCCGTCCGCTGCGTCGCAGGCTCGCCCGACTGGACCTGCGCAACCATCGCAAGATCGTCGTGATCGACGGCCGCATCGGCTACACCGGCAGCCAGAACATCACCAATGCGGACTACGGCCACCATCACGTCGAACGCTGGATCGACCTGACGGGGCGTTTCCAGGGTCCGGTCGTCTCGCAGCTGCAGGTTGTCTTCATGGAAGACTGGATGTTCGAGACGGATGAGTATCTGGAGGGGCCGGACATCTTTCCCCTTTTGCCGCGCGTGGGCGAGGTGACAGCCCAGGCGGTGGCGACCGGGCCTGGCCATGAATCCGAGGCGCTGCCGCGCGTCCTGCTGGCAGCGATCGGCATGGCCAAGCGCAAGGTCATCATCACCACCCCCTACCTCGTGCCCGATGAGCCAACCATGCTCGCGCTGGCGCTGGCGGCTGATCGGGGGGTAGAGGTAAGTATGGTCGTGCCCGCCCGCAGCGATCACTGGCTGGTCGATGCTGCCGGCCGGGCACAGTTCGAGCGGCTGCTGGAATCGGGCGTGGACATCTATCTGCACCGCCACGGCACGCTGCATGCCAAAACCATGACGGTGGACGACTCCTTCGCGGTACTCGGCTCCAGCAACATGGATATTCGCAGCTTCTACCTGAACTTCGAGATCAACGTGCTGCTGTACGGCCCGCAGGTGACCCGGGAGCTGCGCTTCGCCCAGATGGGGTATCTGAACGATTCGGACCGCGTGACGCTGGACGCATGGCACCGCCGTCCGGTGGGTCGGCGATACCTCGATGCCGCCGCCGCCCTGCTCTCCCCCCTGTTGTGAAAAAACCTTGGTGAAAGGCCCGGGAACGGGTAAAATCGGCCTATCCTCCCGTGGTTTATGTTCCCAGTCCCTTCAAAGGTCACAACGATGCGAACGGCCTTCCCGGCGATGCTGTTGCTGGTCGCGCTGGCGGGTACCACAACCGTTCTGGCGCAGTCGCAGGCCATCGATCGCGCGACGCTCGAACAACGTCGCGCCGAGGCGCTGATGCGCGATGCCCGCTTCGCCCCGCTGCGCCGCGAAGCGTACGGCACCGACTTCGCCCGCGCCATGGCCGCCATCGAAAAGCTGCGCGAGCACGGCGATGAGGCACAGCACATCATTCAGGGCGCCGTGCGCAACTGGCTGGAACGCGATGAGCGGACGGTGCGTTCGCATCTGGCAGCCCTGGGCAAGGCCGCCAACATCCGTGAGCGTGAGGAAAAGGTGCTCGGTCTGCAAACCAAAGCGCGGGAGAACATCGCCGTACTGGAGAAGGGTGAACCCGTCCAGCTCGCGCATCAGCTTTACGAGCAACTTGAACAGGAATACGCCCCGCTGATGACGCATTATGGGGCGATCTATGATCTGGTGGCAATCTGCGAACGGCAGCCGGTGCTGCTTGAACTGCGCCGCGCCAGTGCTGATCCGCGGGCCAGCCTGGCGACCGACCGACAGGAGTCATTGCGGGCGCAGGTGGAAGAAGCGATCGGCATGACGATCGCCGAAGCAGTATCGATCCGCGATGGCGGTGAGCCCGGTAACAAGACCTCGGCCTCGAAGCAGCTTTTGTGGCGATATCTGCAATGCCGACGTATCGAGGCATACAACGAAAGCGTGGCCGACATGTTCAAACCAGCCGAACTGGAGAACGCCCGGCTGGTCAACCGCTATCGTGAACACATCGGACTTTTGCCGCTGGAGTGGGATGCACGCCTCACGCAGGCAGCTCGGGCGCACAGCCAGGAGATGCATGAACTGGGCTATTTCTCGCACGAATCGCCAACCGAGGAGAACCGCACCTTCGGCATGCGGTGTCTGAAGGCGGGTTATCAGGGTGCGACGGGCGAGAACATCGCGGCCGGCACAACATCAGGCCGGCGTGCGTTCTGGATGTGGTTCGACAGCCCCGGCCACCACAAGAACATGGCCGGTGGCCACAACGCCATCGGCGTGGGCCTTCATGCGGACAAGTTCACACAGAATTTCGGCGGCGGGCCGCGACTGATGGACGCGAAGCGGTGATGGATTTAATAAACAAACCACAATAAGCAATTGGCGATGGGAAATTAAAGCGCGAGACCTATCACGTTCCCGTGCCTTTCAACTTTGCATTTTGCACTTTGAACTTTGCACTTCTCCCTCACTTCCACCGCAATGTCGCCGTCACCGGGTAATGGTCTGACGGAAATCGACCGTCGAAATCCGTGCGGTCGATCTGTGCATCCAGGACGGTGAACGAATCATCGTGCAGAATCCAGTCGATGCGGCTGCCCCGGGTGCCGCCGCGAAATGCGTGGAAGCTCAGCTCATCCTGTGTGCGGTCGGGATGGGCGACACGGTAAGCGTCCAGCAATGTGCGGCCGGCCGACGTACCCGCGATCATGATCCGATACGGTTCTCCGTCTTCGGTGCTGTTGAAATCGCCGGTGACGATCAGTGGCAGATCGCCAGCCTGTTCCTCAATGAATCGCCTCATCAACAGGGCTGACTGCTTGCGTGCTTCACGGCCGACGTGATCCCAGTGGGTATTGATCACCATCAGCTCTCGGTTGGCTGCCCGGTCGCGGAGCCTGATCCACGAGAACATCCGCGTCATTGAGCTGTCCCAGCTCACACTGCCCGGTTTGTCCGGTTGTTCACTCAGCCAGACGTGGCCCGAATCGAGCGGTTCGAAACGATCGCGGCGATAAAGGATCGCGGCATACTCGCCACGCACAGCGCCATCGTCGCGACCGACACCGTGGAAACCATACTCGGGCAGGTTATCCCGCAGGAACTTCGCCTGGAAGTCGAGCACCTCCTGCGTACCCAGCAGATCGGGGTCATACGCACGGATCGTCTGTATCAGGGAATCATGGCGATGTGGCCAGGCGCTCTCACCATCATTCGCCAGTCCGTAGCGGATGTTGAACGACATGACGCGCAGTTCAGGTGTCGGGGTTGCATCGCTCTGTTGCTCGAGCGGATGTGATGTGCAACCCACGAAGGACAGCACCGCGATCAACAGATTGAATGCGCGCATCAACCTCTCTCCGAAGCAGGTGAAAAAAAATACGTGAGTTCACAACGCCACCCGAGCCAGCGCCTCAATTACCTTTGGCATGAACTGTGGCAGGTCATCCGGCCGGCGACTGGATACGTGGTGCCGATCGACCATCACCGGCACATCCTCCCAGATCGCCCCGGCGTTGCTCAGGTCATCCTTGATCGCCGGTGTGCTGGTGTAGCGCACACCCCTGACCACCCCGGCCGAGATGTTGATCCACGGCCCGTGACAGATCGAGGCAATGACCTTGCCCGCCTCATCGAACTGTCGCACCAGTTCCAGCACCTTCGGGTCACGACGCAGCTTGTCGGGCATCCATCCGCCGGGGATCACCACGCCGTGGAAATCTGCCACCTCCATCATGTCGATCGCGGCGTCGGGTTTGCACGGATAACCGTGCTTGCCGCGATATACCCGCTCGGCTTCCTGTCCTGCGATGGTCACGCCAGCCCCGGCCTCCAGCAGCCGATAGCGCGGGTACTGCAGCTCCATGTCCTCATAATCGTCGCCGACGAAAATCAGGACGTGTTTACCTTCCAGGGTCATGGGACGCTCCTTCTCGAGGTGAAAGTTTTACGGTTCCGGGGCGATGGCGACCGATCAGGCCCCCATCATAGCGTTTCATTCCGCCACCCCCAGCAGGTACACTATCGTGCCAATCAATATTTCAAGATATCAAGGGAGTGCGCCCGGAATGTCCTATCTGCTCGGCATCGATATCGGCACCAGTGGTTCCAAGACGCTCCTGTGTGACTACGAAGGCAACGTGCTTGCCACCGCGACCGCACCACACGACATCAGTTCGCCGCATCCGGGCTGGTCGGAGCAGGATCCGCGCCAGTGGTGGTCGGCCGCGTGCAAAGCCACCAAAGCTGTGTTGCGCCAGGCGAAGGTGAAACCCGCACAGGTCGCCGCCATCGGACTTTCCGGTCAGATGCACGGTTCTGTCTTTCTGAGTGACGGGCCCGAACCGCTGCGACCGGCCCTGCTCTGGAACGACCAGCGTACCACCGCCGAATGCGCCGAAATTGAAAAGATCGCCGGCGGTCGCAAGAAGCTCATCAATATGGTGGGCAACCCGGCCCTCACAGGCTTCACCGCCCCCAAGATTCTCTGGGTGCGCAAACACGAGCCACACATCTACGAGAAGACCAAACACATCCTCCTGCCCAAGGATTACATCCGCTACTGCATGACCGGCGAGTACGCCACCGAAGTAGGCGACGCCTCCGGCACGCTGCTGCTCGATGTCAAAAAGCGTGCCTGGAACAGGAAGCTCATAGGGATGCTCGGCATTGACATGGCGCTGTTGCCGCAGTGCCACGAATCACACGTTGTCACCGGCGCGCTCACCGCGGTGGCGGCCCGGGAACTGGGGCTGGTCGAGGGCATCCCGGTGGTGGGCGGCAGCGGCGATCAGCCGGCCGGAGCAGTGGGCAACGGCATCGTCTCGGCGGGCATCGTCAGCGCGACGCTGGGCACCAGCGGCGTCGTCTTTGCCCACGCCGATGAACCCACCTACGACCCGCAGGGCCGCGTCCACACCATGTGCCACGCGGTGGAGGGCAAGTGGTGTGTGTTCGGCTGCATGCTCGCAGCGGGCGGTTCGCTGCAGTGGTTCCGCAACCATCTGGGTGACAGCTTCGTCGCCGAGGCGAAGAAGAGAAAAGTCGATCCCTACGAACTCATCATCGCCGAGGCACAGCAGGCCGCACCCGGATGTGAGGGATTGTTCTTCCTGCCTTATCTCACCGGTGAGCGCTGTCCCTACCCCAATCCGCACGCCCGTGGCGGATGGATCGGCCTGACCGCACGACACAACCGCGCCAGTCTCATCCGCAGCCTCATCGAAGGCGTCACCTTCGGCATGAACGATGCCCTGACCATCATGCGGCAGATGAACATCCCCGTGAAAACGGTGCGCCTCTCCGGCGGCGGGGCACGCAGCGCGTTCTGGCGTCAGCTTCAGGCGGATATCTACAACACCCCCGTCGCCTGCATCAACAGCCAGGAGGGCCCGGCCTACGGCGTCGCCATCCTCGCTGGTGTCGGCATCGGCGTCTGGAAAAACGTCCCCGAAGCCTGCAAGGCTGTCATCCACGAAACCGAAAAACGCCGCCCCGACCGCAAACTCGTCAACCTTTACGCCCGGCACCACGAGCAGTACCAGCGGTTGTACGCTGCATTGAAGGACGAGTTTGATCGCATCGCGACACTGTGAAACGAGGGGATTTGGGGCGATTTAGTAATCTGGTGATTTAACGAAGAAGATGCCGCCCGGCGGGACGGTTGTCTCAGCTATCGTTGGTTTGAAGGACCAGACGAGCGATCTTCTATTGCACGTCGAATTCTATCTTGTATAATGCCGGCCCCACTGGGTTTGTTTTGGGCATGACCGTTATGCCCACCCGCCTTTAGTTCCCTGACACAACAACTGAATCTGCGTTGTGCTGTCCTGACCGAGGAAGTGATGTTGATTCCCCGATCGTTCCGCGCGATTGCCTTCGTGTTTTCCGCTGTGTTGTCGATCGTTTCTGCCGCTCATGCGGCCACCGTCTACGCCCCCGTCACGACGGATGCGTCGGTTACGTTCAACCCCTTCACGGGCGCAGCTTCCATCATCGACACCGATGAGGCCGCGATAACGCTCACTCTCGATGATGCTTTCGATGATTATGGCGCGGTGTTGCTCTTCGATCTGTCAGGGGTCCCGACCGGCGCCACGATCCACTCGGTGACGGTGCATCTGGATGTCACCGGTTTTGACCTTGTCGACCGAACCGATGGCATTGAAGCGACTGCTTTCGCCAGCAACGCCACGCTGACCGATGCCGATCTGGACGATCCTTTCGCCATCATGTTCAACGCCTGGGGACTGGCGAAACCCTCCGCGACCGGACATTTTCAGATTACACTCGATCTTCCTCCCGGCCCCGCAGGCGTCACGCTGCAGGAAATCTTCGACAGCGGCGCATCGCACCTGGGTGTCATGTTCATCATCAACTACGCCAACAATTTGGGTGACTACGTGGAGATCGTGACAAGCGAAGGGGCGGCACTGGGCAACGGCTTCGCGCCTTACCTGGAAATCACCTATGAAGGTGGCACGCCTGTTCTGCCCACCCCGGTGGTCCCCAGCCCCGCAACCACGGGCGCCGGCGCGATGCTGCTGGCCGGCCTGGCGTGCGCGCGTTGCTTCCGCCGTCGCGCGTGACGCAATACCGGAAACCCCGCCGCATCGCTACAGATCATCACAAGGCACACGAAGGTCACCATCAGCCCGTGATACGGCCGTACCCCACGGGACACATCAGGCTTCATGTGCGGAGTTTCGTCCATCGCGGCGCTCATCAAAACGCCGGCCGCTGGCCTCTGCTACAATGGTCACTCCCCCCAATGGGATCACACGTTAAAGGAGTTTGATGATGTCCAATCGCCGTTCATTCGCGTTCGTCCTGCTCGCGTTTCCATTGATGCTGGCCGCCTGTGCCCTGGTGCAGGGTGATGAATCCGGGAAGAAAGCTGACCCTGAGGCCGGGTTCGTCAGCCTGTTCAACGGAAAGGACCTGGCAGGCTGGGTGGGTGCGACCCAGGGCTACAAAGTGCAGGATGGGGCAATCCATCTGCCCGCGGGCGGCGGTGGTAACCTCTTCACGGAAAAAGAGTACAGCGACTTCGTCCTGCGCTTCGAGTTCAAGCTCACCCCGGGCGCGAACAACGGCCTGGGCATCCGCGCCCCGCTGGAAGGCGACGCCGCCTACGCCGGCATCGAACTGCAGATCCTCGACAACGAGCACCCCAAGTACGCCAACCTCCAGCCCTGGCAGTATCACGGCTCAGCCTACGGCATCGCGGCCGCCAAGCGAGGCTTCCTCAAGCAGCCGGGCGAGTGGAACTATCAGGAAGTCATCGTCAAGGGCCGTGACATCAAGGTCATCCTCAACGGCGAGACCATCCTCGACATCAACCTCGACGAGGCCATGAAGAACGGCACGGCTGACGGCCGGCCTCACCCCGGCGCCGCGCGAACCAAGGGGCACATCGGCTTCCTGGGCCACGGCGATGAGGTGTGGTTCCGCAATATCCGGATCAAGGAACTGAAGTGAGCTGAGCCCTGAGCCTGAGCATCAGATTAGAACCCCCGGTCAGACGGCCGGGGGTTTTTCATTTGGGAAGGGGGCGGGGTGGCGGCACGAAGCTGTGAGCGACCGCGGCGTGGTCGCTTCGGTGGAACCACGGAGCCGCGAAAACACCTAAGATAGAGGCGTTCGTGCATGCCCCGAAGTAAAGGAGCCTCCACCGTGACCACGCTTGACACGCCCGTCCGCCACTTTGTCCCGCAGGAGATTGACCTGTCCGATTTCGATCAGCTTGAGCCGCTCTACCGGGAGCTGCACGAGCGGCCGATCGCCACAGCGGATGAACTGGAAAAGTGGCTGCTCGATTTTTCCGAGTTGTCGGCGGCCGTCTCCGAATACGCATCGCGGCGACACATCGAACGGAGCTGCCACACCGACGATCCGGAAATCGAAAAACGGTTCCTGCACGTGGTCGAAAACATTCAGCCGCGTGTCAAGCCGTGGTTCTTCAAGCTGCAGAAGAAGTATCTTGAAACGGGGCTGGCGGAGGAGCTGGCGAAGCGCGATCCGAAATACGCCGTGCTGCTGCGCGAGTGGAAGGTGGAGGTGGAAATCTTCCGCGAGGAAAACGTGCCGCTGCAGACGCAGGTAACCAAGCTCAACTCCGAATACGATCGGCTGTGCGGCCAGATGCTCGTGGAGTTCGAGGGTAAGACGCACACGCTGCAGCAGATGGCACGTTACCTGGAGGAGCCGAACCGCGAGATACGGCAGCGTGCGTGGCAGACGGTCGAGGCACGGCGCATCCAGGATCGCGATGCGATGGACGGCATCTTCGATCAGTTGATGTCGCTGCGCAGCCAGATCGCGAAGAACGCGGGCATGGCGAACTACCGCGATTACGCATGGAAGTCGATGGGCCGATTCGACTACACGCCCGACGACTGCCATCGCTTCGCCGATGCGATCGAGCAGGTGTGCATGCCACTGGTGCGCAAGCTCAATGCCGCCCGGCGGGAGCAACTGGGGCTGGATCGTTTGCGGCCGTGGGACATGGCGGTGGATGTGAAGAATCGTCCGCCGCTGCGGCCCTTCTCACCTGAGAAAGTGGACGACATGGTGTCGGGCTGCCGGGAGATTTTCCGGCGGTTGTCGCCGCAATTGGCGCAGGAATTTGAGCGGTTGCAGCCGGGGCGAAACCTGGATCTTGAATCGCGCAAGGGCAAGCGTCCGGGTGGCTATCAGGCTTCTCTGGCGGAAGTGAAGCAGCCGTTCATCTTCATGAACGCCGCGGGCCTGCACCGCGATGTGGAAACGATGCTGCACGAGGGCGGCCACGCGTTCCACTACATGTGGGCGTCACAGGAACCGGTGCTTTTCGTGCAGCACGCCCCCATCGAGTTCTGCGAGGTGGCGAGCATGTCGATGGAACTGCTGGCCGACCCTCACATGGATGTGTTTTATGGCCCGGATGATGCTGCCCGCGCGGTGCGCAATCACCTGGAGGGCATCATTCGCTTCTTTCCGTGGATGGCGACGATCGACCAGTTCCAGCACTGGCTTTACACGCACGAGGGCCACAGCCGCGACGAACGCACACGCGCCTGGCTGGAGATTTACGGCCGATTCAGTGATCCCGCCATCGACTGGTCCGGCTTCGAAGTCAACCGCGAGGCGATGTGGCAGCGACAGGTTCACCTGTTCCACTACCCGTTCTATTACGTGGAGTACGGCATCGCCCAGCTTGGGGCGCTGCAGATGTGGCAGCAGGCTCAGCGCGACGCACAGACGGCACTGGCCAACTATCGCAAGGCGCTGTCGCTCGGTGGCACGCGACCGCTGCCCGAATTGTTCGAAGCCGCGGCGATTCGGTTCGATTTCACCGAAAAAACGCTGCGCCCGCTGATTGAGGCAATCGAGCGGGAACTGGATCGGCTGCCAGCGTAAGCGGGGCACTCAGGGGATACAGAACGTAGGTCGCTGAAGCGACCAGGCCGATGGTGGGCGCGTTGCGCGTGTTACAGACTTCGTGACATGCCCATCAGGTCGACGGCCTGTATGCCCAGGGGGGTGATGACCCACAGATCCCCGCCATCGGCACGTTCAACGTACTCGCGGCGCAGCGCCTCATCGGTGAGATACTCAGCCCGCTCGGCGGCACGGCGGCGCTGCTGCGCGGAAAAACGCAGCCAGCTCACTTCATAACGGGTACGCTCGAGCGCCTTGTGCCATTTGCGCAGGGTCGGGTCGCCCGATACGCCGCCCCGCACGCGGCGCTGCAGCGCTTCGACCAGCGATGCCATATCGCGGTAGCGCTGCGTGAGGCGATCGCGATGAGGCAGCAACGGCACCAGTTCCTCGATCGCCAGGCAATGGCGCCGGATCTGATCGGCTGTCATCACGCCGCGTTCATGCAGTCGCACGAGCAGGGACAGCAGATGTTGTTCCAGGACGCGTGGGCAATCCCATGGCTCACCACCACCGCTCATGTACATGGGACGAATCTCCGCGGCAAGTTCGGCGCCACCTCCACGCTGCGCCTCAGCCATGCGAACGGATATCGCACTGCCCTGTGCGAGTGGGTCAGATGAAGATCATGTGCTGGATCAGTTGGGCTTCGCGATGCCGATGACCGCCTGCGCGATGCGCGGGCCCGCGTTGCCGACCGGCTGCGAACCATCGTCCGGCTGGGCATGAACGATCAGCGCCCGGCCGATGACGGGATTCTTCATATCCGCGACGGAAATGTTGTCGAAGGTCTGATCGAACTTCGCCACACCGTTTTCATCCGCCTGCAGGTTGCCAAAGTCACCGGCGTGACGATCGCCACCGTTGGGCAGGCCGTGATCGTGGCCTTCGGGGTTGTAGTGGCTGCCCGCCGCGGTGCCGTCTGCGGAGCTGATGTCACCCCACTCATGCACGTGCATGGCGTGCTGCTGATTCGGGTTCAGGCCCGACACTTCACCGTACACGCGCACGCCACCATCCACCTTTTCGAACGTGATCACACCACGGGCGCTGTTGCCCTCGGTCGGGGTGAGCACCGCGATGGCTTTGGTGACTGAGGTCCACGCCTTCACGTGTGCATCGTCATGAGCGTGATCGTGAGCGTGGTCGTGCCCCCCCTGCTGAGCCTGACTCTGACTCGTCCCACTGTTGTCACACGCCGTGATGATCAGCAGGGTGGACAGAACCGCCAGGACCAGCAGCTTCATCGATCGGGGCATCGTTTTTTCCTCACTTACTCGGGTTGGAAGTGCCGTAACACCTAATCTGCAGGAACCATGATAACGCCCGAGCAAAGCTCTTCAAGCCGCACACGGGCGCATGCCAAGCCATGGCGTAACAACAATTTGAACAGGGGATAAATAAATCCTCGGGATTTTCCGGATGAGCAATCGCTGCCGAACCCTGATCCAAGCTTTTGGATATACGAAAAAGCCGCGATTCACCCGGCTTCACTCGATCTCGTATTCGATCGTCACCACCGCCTTGATCGACTTTTCGATGGTTGTCGTGTCGTTCCGCCCGTAGTTCGACACCTCCGTCGAATGCGCCGGCGTGATCTGAAACACTCCCTGACTCGCGCTGCGAAGCCGGCCCACGCCGACGCCGCTACCCTCCAGCAGACGCTTGATCCGTTCCCGCGCGTTCGCTGTCGCCGCGCCGATCATCTCAAGCTTCATGTCCTCCAGCCTTGTGAACAGGTACTGTGGCGCGTGCGAATCGATCTCCACCCCCTCGCGCAGCAAAGTGCTGGCATCCCGTGCCGTCGCCGCGATCAGATTCACATCGTTCGACTGCAGCGAAAACGTCTGGCGCAGCACGTACCGCTCGATCTCGTTCGTCTCCTGGCCCTTCTCCGTCAATCGATACTGCTGGCCCACAGCCACCGGCGAAACCGCCACGTGATCCTCCGGGAACCCCTTCTCCGCCAGAAACGCCATCACCTTCGCCGCGTCGCGCTCGATCGCCGCGTACGCATCCACGAGGTTCGTGCTACGCGTTGTGATCGTCGCGCTCCACAGCGCCAGATCCGAGGTAATCAGCTTCTCGGCGTAACCTTTCACTTCGATCGTCTGGTCGCGCACCTTGATCCGCTCGACCGTCCGTGCGCCGATCCAGCTCGAGACGATCATTCCGATCGCCAGGCAAAGCCCCAGCAGAAATACCCCGTTGCGCATCGCGCCCCCAATTGTGTTAAATCACCTTTGTAGTACGATCATTCCTCTTCTTCGCTCTCATCTTCATACACTTCCTCCTCCTCTGTCGCGTCGCTGCCCTCATCGTGAAGGGCGACCTCCTCCTCGTCCTCCTCAGCCTGGGCGACCTCGCTACCGGCCGCATCGGCCTCAGCCTGTGCCTTGATCGCCTCCCATTCCTCCAGCGTGATCAGCACCTCACGTGCCTGCGAACCCTTGTATTCACCCAGCAGGCCCGCGGCTGCCATCTGCTCAATCAGACGGCTGGCGCGCGAGTAGCCGATCGTCAGCCGACGCTGCAACAGCGACACACTGCCGCGTTGCGTTTCCAGCACGACACGCACCGCATCATCAAAGAGCGGATCGCGCTCCTCATCCGCATCCAGCGAGCCGGGCGATTTGATCTGCACGAGCTGAGGCTCGAAGTTCTGCTCGGCGACCGTCTTGAGGAAACGCACCGTCTTGCGGATTTCCAGATCGTCCACCAGCGTGCCCTGAGCACGGGTGAGCTTGCTCGTGCGCGGCGAGAGGAAGAGCATGTCGCCCTGCCCCAGCAACAGTTCCGCGCCCTTGCTGTCGAGCACGATACGGCTGTCCATCCCGCTGGCAACCTTGAAGCTGACGCGACAGGGCATGTTCGACTTGATCAGGCCCGTCACCACGTTCGCCTGCGGTCGCTGCGTGGCGAGGATCAGGTGCATGCCCACCGCACGCGCCTTCTGCGCGATGCGGACAATGAAGCTCTCCACCTCCTTGTTGGTCATCATCAGGTCGGCCAGCTCGTCGATGACGAAGACCAGGTAGGGCAGCTTCCTGGGAATGCGTGCTTCCTCTTCCTCGTTGGCGGGCTGGAAACGCTCCTTGAGTTCCTCCCATTCGAGGCTGTTGTAGCTGGCGATGTCGCGCACGCCCGCCTCGGCGAGCAGCTCGTAGCGCTCGTCCATCTTGGTGACGGCCCATTCGAGGATCGCCGCCGCCTTACTCATCTCCGTCACCACGGGGCACATCAGGTGCGGGATGTCCTTGAACATGGACATTTCGACCATCTTCGGGTCGACCAGCACCATCTTCAGTTCGTTGGGCTTCTTCGTGTAGAGGAAGCTCATGATGATGGAGTTCATGCACACACTCTTGCCCGAGCCGGTGGTGCCGGCGATGAGCATGTGCGGCATGGACGCCAGGTCGGCGATGAGCGGATTGCCCGAGGCGTCCTTGCCCAGGAACATGGGCAGCGCCATCTTCCGCACCGCTTCCGGATTGGCGGTCATCAGTTCCTTCAGGCGCACCTTTTCCTTGACAAGGTTGGGCACCTCGATGCCGATGGTGTCCTTGCCTGCCATGTTGGGAACGATGCGGATGTTCTGTGCTCGCAGGGCGCGCGCCAGGTCGCTGGAGATCGTGTTGAGGGCTGCCACCTTCGTGCCGGGCGCCAGACGCACTTCGTAGAGCGTAATCACCGGGCCGGAGTCGATGCCGACCACCTCGCCCTCGATGCGGTACTGCTGCAGCGCCGATTCGAGCTGCACCGCCTGATCGCGGACGATGCGCTCCATCTCCTCGGTGAAGTTGCTCTCCGGCTCTTCCAGCAGGTCCAGTCCGGGGAACTGATATCCCGACAGGTCCACTTCGCGTGGCGGCGCGGGCTTGGCGGGCAGCGTCGGCTTGAACTTGATCGGAAGCTGCTGCATCTTCGCTCGCAGCTGTTCCGGATCGAAGCGACGCTTCTCCGCGACATAGGCACCCGGCGCATCAGCGGTCGGTTCTTCTTCCTCACTCTCCATCGTCGGGGCAGTCGCGTCCTCCTCGACCGCATCCTCCTGTTCCTCGGCAGGACGTCGCATGCGGCGGCGAGCCGATTCGAGATCAAACGATTCGGTCGCGCCGAGGCCACCGGCATCCTCATCAATCGGGTTCTCAACTTCCGTGCGACGGCGACCACGCGAACGGCCCCCACGGCGGAGGGGCACATCCTCATCTTCCTCGTCCTCATCCTCCACCACGGCACGGCCAGCCCCGCGACGCGACCACCACGATGTCACGGACGGGATGCGGCCGACCAGCACAGGGTTCGGGATGCGCACCGCCCCGGCAGCCGAGGCACACCACCGGCCAACAATTCGTGGCAGGGCGAAGACGACCTGATCGATCGCGAAGATCGCCCCGATCCAGAACGCCACGACCAGGATCAGCATGGTGCCCAGCGAGGCGAATCGCGGCGTCAGTTCGCCGTTGATATAGGTGGCGAGCAGCCCCCCTGCCAGTTCGGGCTGGTGGCTCAGCCCGGGCATGAGCAGGCCGATGAGCGCGCTGGCCGACACCGCCATGAGAACGACGCCGAAGATGCGGAACCCCGGCTGGGTAATGGGTTTACCCACCAGCGTGAGGGCGAGGATGACCGCCCAGCCGATCATGGCGATCCACACCCCCGGGCCGATCATGAGATAGCTCTTGTACGCGACGACCGCGCCGAAACGGCCGACCCAGTTCTGAACCTCGGTGTTGAGCGGGGCGACGCTGTGCCCGGGCGGGTCGGCTGGGTCGAAGCTCACCAGGGCACAGACCAGTAGCGCCCACACCCCTGCCGCGACGGCCCACGCCAGAAACTTCCACAACGCTTTGGAATCGACGGAACCTTCCATCGCCTGTTTTCGCTTAGCCATTACCAATCCTTAACTTACATCAAATCGGCGGCATACGCGCGGCACGCCGCATTTCTTAAACATCGGCCCGCCCCGATTTTGAGCGACAGAAATGCAGCCCACCTCGTCCTCATCCGGAATGCTGGCCTGCAATCATTTTTTCAATCCGAAAATTTTCTGGAATTGTGTTGAGATTGGCCCCATTTCCTTCATTCGCATTCGGCGCCCTTGTCGCCGCCACTTTGCGAGCTCTGCAGAACTCATCTCCGGCGCAGGCCCAGGACCGTCACCGGCGTCGAAAGGAGAAACCCATGTCACGCCGTAATGCATTCACGCTCATCGAACTGCTCGTCGTCATCTCCATCATCGCCCTGCTCATCGCGCTGTTGCTGCCCGCCCTGTCCTCGGCTCGCGAAACCGCCAAGCGTGCCGCCTGCGGAGCGAACCTTCGGCAGTGGGGTATCGCCAGCCTCTCTTATGTCACCGACCACCGGGGCAAATTCCCCAAGGCTTACGTCGCCCGCACCATCTACCCGGCCGCTTCATACATCAACGACCGCAGCAGCGACTACGGCACCGCCGACGAGGAAACCTACGGCACACCTTATTCCGTCATGCAAAGCTACGGCCTGATCCCCCAGGCCCTTAGTTGCCCCAGCAGCCCCTACCTCGAAGACGACGCCGACCGCAAGCAGGCGCACCCCTACTGGGACCTGGATTCCCTGGGCGTCTGGCACTACAGCGGCGGCGACCACTGGGGGTGGATGGTCGACACCGAATACATGTACGTCGGTCGACTCGATGAAATGAACAACCCCGCTCACAAGACATGGAAAACCATCGCCCCCGCCAGTAACTCCGAAGACGGTCAGTTCGGCGGGCCGGGACGACGTCTGCTTGGCGGCGACATCGTCATCTACTATGCCGCCGGACCGTCCCACTTCTACAACCACCCCGGCCCCAGCGGCACCATCTCCTACCAGAATCTGCTCTTCGGCGACGGACACGTCCGCGGCGAAGGTGACCACTACTACAACATCAACAACATGGCCGGCAACGGGTCCATGACGGACTACTGGTACTGGGAAGGCGCGCCGCGTGAATGGTAACCGCTTCGCCATCTCCTCATGGCAACGGCAAGTCTAAATCGAACGCCTCTATCAGAAAGGAAAAACCAGAACCCTGAACCACATTCGCTGATGGAAGAGAGAGATTCGTTCACCTCACGTGACATATCGATCCGCAATTCAAGGACTGAGCGTGTTGCTCAGTAACAGCCTCGCCATACGGCAAGGCGCGGAGGCTCGCAACATCGGCCCACACGGCCCAAAAGGAGAACCATCCATGAACCGCCTGAACAAAGTGCTGTCCACATTCGCAGTCGCCGGCGCAGTCGCCTTCACCGCCTCACACGCACATGCCGTTGAACTCCTCAATGACCAGTTCAATGACGGCAATATCGCCACCAACCCGGGCATCGGCGGTGGATTCTCCGGCTTCGACCTCGGCTCCGTCTCCGAATCCGGGGGAGAGCTCGTCGTCAGCAAAGGTAGCGGCGCACCAGCCTCCGCTCAAAGCCATAAAAGCTTCGCCAGCCCCATCGGGACAACCCTGACTGTCGTCGGCAGACGAACTAACGATAACTTCGCCACCATTTCGTTCGGCTGGGTTGAAGCCGGCGGAACTTTCTGCTGTGCAGATGAGATCTATGTCGAACTCCGTACAGATCGAGTCGTCATGGATGTTCAGGTCGGCAACTCCTGGCAGTCACCGGCCCGCGTGCTTTCAATCTCCGCCGGTTCGGACGCTCCCAATGCCAAATATCAGTGGGATGGCACGAGCCCAATCACAGCCTCGCTCACCATCCTTGCCGACTCCTGGGAACTCCACATCATCGGCACCGGCGTCGATATCCACCAATCCGGCGGCTATAGCGACGGTTGGGATCCGGCCGCCATCGCCAACAACATCGCCAATAATGTCGATCCAACATTCCGCGTTGCGCTCGCAGCTGCTAACGGAACCGCTTACTTCGACAGCGTTGTCGTCACCAGTGCCGTTGTCCCCGAACCCGCCAGCCTCGCGCTGCTCGGTTGCGCTGGGTTGATGGTCCTTCGCCGTCGGCGCCACTAAAACGCATCTTGTACGCAGTGGCGTGCTCACCGGCGCGCCACTGCTTTTCTTCGCTCCGCCCTCCACGGCGTACCAACACAACGTGCCCCCGCCGGGAGAGGTGCATCCCCCCGTGTCCACTGATCGATCAGCTGAATCGGGCATTCTTCACTTGTGAGAGCCACGACCAGCCGACCCACCGCCCCCGTTTATTGATCCAGACCGCTCCCGCCTCCCGGACGGCTTGCGGAATTCCTGCTTCCAGGCCGCTTCTATAGGCGCCCGAAAAGGAGACCACAATGTCTCGATTTAGTGTTGTTGCCTTCCTTGCGGTGCTCCTGACCGCATCCCCGTTCGCCGTCGGCCAGCCGACCCTGGACCCCGCCCCGCAGCCCGTCCGTCAGGACTGGCTCGTCCACGACGTCGCCCAGCGGACCGTCGTTCACCGCGGCAGGAACGAACGCGAGATCGTGCTTTCCAACGGCCTGATCGGCCGCACGTTCCGCCTCGCCCCCAACGCGGCGACGGTCGGCTTCGACAACCTCATGACTGGCGAGTCGATCCTCCGCGGCGTCAAGCCCGAAGCGATCGTGCGCATCAACGGCGTCGACTGCACGATCGGCGGCCTGACGGGACAGCCCAACTACGCCTTCCTGCGGCCGGACTGGCTGGAGAACCTCAAAGCCGACCCGAACGCCTTCCAGTTCGAACGCTATGAAATCGGTCCCACGAAGGAACGCTTCCCGTGGAAGCGCGTTCGGCACGCACAGGACCTGCCCTGGCCCCCGCCGGGCAAGGCGCTGACGCTCTACTTCAAGGCGCCTCGGCCGCTCATCGAAAAGGCGCCTTTCCTCGCCCACGTCACCGTCGCCATTCACTACGAGATGTACGATGGCATCCCGCTGCTTTCCAAGTGGATGACGGTGCACAATGCCGGTCAGGAGCAACTGCGCATCGAGTCGTTCATCAGCGAGATCCTGGCGGTCGTCGAGCATGAATCGGCGGTGGACCATCGCACGCGCTGGGAATTTCCCAACCTGCACGTGGAAACCGACATGGCCTTCACGGGCATGGACAGCCGCACCGCCAACCACACGGTGCACTGGGTTGCCGATCCTCAGTATGCGACGCAGGTGAACTATCTGCGGCAGACGCCGGCGATGCTGGAGGTGAAGCCACCACTGGGCCCGGATGTGATGCTGCCACCGGGTGAAACGTTCGAGACGTTCCGTGCCTTTGAACTGGTACACGACTCGACCGAGCGTGAGCGCAAGGGGCTGGCGCAGCGGCGCATGTATCGCACGATCGCGCCGTGGGTGACGGAGAACCCGCCGATCATGCACGTGCGCAGCGCCAATCCCAATGCGGTTCGGCTGGCCATCGATCAGGCGGCGGACGTCGGCTTCGAAATGGTCATCATGACCTTCGGCAGCGGATTCAACATTGAAAACGAAAACCCCGCCTATATCGCACAGATCAAGGAACTGGTCGACTACGCCAAGAGCAAGGGTGTGGAGCTGGGTGGCTACTCACTTCTGGCGAGCCGATCGATCAGCCCGGAACACGATGCGATCAACCCCAAGACGGGTAAGCCCGGCGGCATGATCTTCGGCAACTCGCCCTGCCTGGGCAGCGTGTGGGGGCAGGACTACTTCCGCAAGCTCTACAACTTCTTCGAGAAGACGGGGATGCACCTGCTGGAGCACGATGGCTCCTACCCCGGCGATGTGTGCGCCTCGACGCAGCATCCCGGCCATCGCGGGCTGAACGATTCGCAGTGGACACAGTGGAAGACGATCACCGACTTCTATAAGTGGTGCCGCGCCAACGGCATCTACCTCAACGTGCCCGATTTCTACTTCCTCTGTGGGTCGAACAAGACGGGCATGGGTTATCGTGAAACGAACTGGTCGCTGCCGCGCGATCAGCAGATCATTCACGCGCGCCAGAACATTTACGATGGCACATGGGAAAAGACGCCGAGCATGGGCTGGATGTTCGTGCCGCTGGTGGAGTATCACGGCGGCGGCGCGGCGGCGACACTCGAACCGCTGAGCCAGCACCTGGATGCCTACGAAGCGCACCTGGCGAACCTGTTCGGCACGGGCGTGCAGGCCTGCTTCCGTGGGCCGCGGCTGTACGACACACCCGAAACGCGGGCGGTCGTGAAAAAGTGGGTCGACTTCTTCAAGAAGTACCGCGCGATTCTGGAATCGGACATCATCCACGTTCGCCGGGCGGATGCGCGGGACATCGACTGCATGATGCACGTCAATCCGAAGCTGCAGCACAAGGCCCTGGCAATGGTGTGGAACCCGCTGGATGAGCCGGTGACGCGCACTCTGAAGCTGCCGCTCTACTACACGGGGCTGACCGATGAAGCGCGCATCCGCGAGCAGGAGGGTGAATATCGCGTGTACAAGCTCGATCGGCAGTACAACGTGGAACTTGAGGTGAAGGTGCCGGCCAAGGGGGTGACGTGGTTTGTGGTGGAGTGAGCGGTGGGCGCGTGATGCGCTGTGATGGTTTGTCGACGCGATGAACGTCACGGATCGTTCGTGCCCTCCCCCGGCCCTCTCCCAAAGGGAGAGGGAGAAATTGGCCCTTCTCCACAGAAGGACAGAGCGCAAAACGGCCCTCTCTCCCCCGGGGAGAGGGTTGGGGTGAGGGTGAACGTCCCGAAACGTCAGCATAAACCCATATCACCACACCACCGAATCATTGCGATTTTCCCGCATAAATCGGTAAAATCGCACGTGCAATGTCGCGATACTTTCCACGTTCGCTTCGTTATGTATGTCTGTTCGCACTCCTGTGTCTCTGCCTGACCACGCAGGTTCATGCCGCGATGCCGCGTGTGCGGGTGGCTGATGATGGCCGCGGGTTCGTACTCGAAACAGGCGAACGGTTCGTTCCCTGGGGGTTCAACTACGATCACGACCGCGACAATCGGCTCATCGAGGACTACTGGGAGACCGAGTGGGACAAGGTTGTCGAGGATTTCCGCGAGATGAAGACGATGGGCGCGAACGTGGTGCGCGTCCATCTGCAGTTCGGCAAATTCATGAAGACCGCGGACGAGCCGAACGAGCGTGCACTTGAAAAGCTCGACGATCTGGTGCGGCTGGCGGAGGAGGTGGGGCTTTATCTGGATATCACGGGGCTGGGCTGCTACATCAAGCCGGATGTGCCCGCGTGGTACGATGCGCTGGATGAGCGTGGCCGATGGGATGCGCAGGCGCGCTTCTGGGAAGCGATCGCGGCTCGCTGTGCGAAAAGCCCGGCCATCTTCTGCTACGACCTGATGAACGAGCCGGTGGTGCCCGGTGGCGGCCGACGCGACGACTGGCTGGGGCCTCCCTTCGGCGATCGCCACTTCGTGCAGTTCATCACGCTGGAGCTGGGCGAGCGTGAACGGCCGGAGGTCGCGCGGCAGTGGGTCACGCATCTTGTCAGCGCTATTCGCAGACATGACCAAAAGACGATGATCACTGTCGGACTGGTGCCGTGGAGCCTTAATCGTCCGGGCTTGACCAGCGGATTCGTCCCTGAACGCATCGCCGATCAGCTCGACTTCATCGCCATGCACATCTATCCGAAACAGGGCGAACTGGACGCGGCTCTGGACACCGTGCGAGGCTTCGATGTCGGCAAACCGATCGTCATCGAGGAAATCTTTCCCCTGTACTGCGGGGCAGCGGAGCTGCGCACCTTCATCGAGCGATCACGCGAGCACGCCCACGGCTGGATTGGTTTCTACTGGGGCAAGACACCCGAGGAACTGCTCGCCAGCGGCACGATCGGCGACGCCATGATGTTCGGCTGGCTGGAACTGTTTCAGGACATGCAGCCGGACGCGCAGGACGATTGACACGCGCGTTTGAGGCTCACGAGCCGCGAATCAACTCCGCAGCACCGCGCGACAGCAACTCCGCCACCACACGCTTTTCCAGCGCCGTCGTCTGCTCCACCGGCGCCCAGTCATCCACATCAATGCTTCTGCGGCCCTGCGGATCAAGCGCACGCACGCGAAGACGATAGCCCGCCTGCCCATCGCGCTCATGCGGCTGCGCCAGCGCGGCGATGGGGCTGCGGCAATCGCCATTGAGGGCCGCCACGACGCTGCGCTCCAGATGCACCGCGGTGGCGGTCTGCGGATCGTTCAGCGGCAGACAGCGCGACAGTGTGACGTGATCGTCGCGACGACACTGGATCGCCAGTGCGCCCTGGCTGGCAGCGGGCAGAATCTCCTCCGGATCGATGACGTTCGTGGCGTATTCCGCCAGCCCCGCGCGATGCAAGCCCGCTACGGCGAGCAGTGCTGCATCGTAGGCGCGATCCTCGATCACCTTGCGCAGGCGTGTATCCACGTTGCCGCGCATCAGCTCGATGCGCAGGTCCGGCCGCAACAGCTTGAGCTGAGCGGCACGTCGCGGTGAGGCGGTACCGACCACCGCGCCATGGGGCAGGTCGGCGATCGTGGTCGCACCGCCCGGCGGGGTAATCAGGCAGTCGCGCACATCATGCCGGGGCGGAATGGCGACAAGGCACAGCCCCGGCGTATCGGGTACGGGCAGATCCTTGAGGCTGTGCACCGCGACATCGGCCCGGCCGGCCAGCAGCGCCTCCTCAATCGCGCGGGCGAACAATCCCTTGCCGCCCGCATCCGCAAGGGGGATATCCTGATGCCGATCGCCCTGCGATTCGAGCCAGCAGTAATCGATGGTGACACCCGGGTGCAGCCGTTGCAGCGCTTCGCCAATCGAGCGCGTTTGCGCCTGGGCGAGGCGACTTCGCCTTGATGCGATGACAATGGGACGACTGCTCGTGCGCACGATTGAATGCTCCAGAGGCGGCCACTACTATACACGCTGCGTCAGGCACTGTCGGACGTCCATCTAACTGCGAACGGAGGTTCGCAATGGCGGATAAGACACTCACCGTTGCATTGACCGGCGGATCAGGGTTTGTCGGGCGCCATGTGCTGCGCATGCTGCTGGAAGAGGGCGTGCATGTGCGGGCGCTGCTGCGTGATCCGACAAAGCTGATGCTGAAGGATGCGCACGTCACCATCGTGGAAGGCGATCTTTTCAGCCGCGACAGGCTTGCGGAGCTGGTGCACGGTGTCGATGCGGTGATTCACCTGGTCGGCATCATCATGGAAGCGCCCAGCCGGGGCCAGACGTTTGAGCGCATCCATGTCGAGGGCACACGAAACCTTATGGAGGCCGCCCAGCAGGCGGGAGCCAAACGCTGGATTCACATGTCCGCCCTGGGCACCCGGCCCGATGGCGTGTCGCAATACCACCAGACCAAGTGGCGCGCGGAAGAGATCGTGCGAAAGAGCGGCATGGACGCGACGATCATTCGACCGTCGCTCATTCACGGGCCGGATGGCGAGTTTACGCGCATGCTGCGCGATTTCTGGACCAAACCGTTCCCGCCGTTCGTCCCCTATTTCGGGCGTGGCCTGCTGGGACGTGGCGGCGCGGGGCTGCTGCAGCCGGTGTGGGTGGACGATGTGGCGCGATGTTTCGTGCGGTCGCTCACGCTGCCGCGCACAATCAACGAGATTTACCCGATCGGCGGGCCGGACATCTTCACCTGGCCCGAGCTGTATGAAACGGCCCGGCGACACCTGCCCAACGCCCGCAACAAGCGCATTCGACCGATCCCCGTCTGGTACGCGAAGCTGATCGCAGGGCTGCCCGGTGTGCCCTTCAACCGCGATCAGGTCATCATGAGCCAGGAGGACTCGGTCTGTAACATCGAGAAGGTGCAAAGCCACTTTGGGTTCGAGCTGGCACCCTTCGAGACGACGTTCGCCCAATACGCGGCGGAGATCGAGGTCTGACGCCTGCCGTATGGTGAACGCCCCGGCCACACTGCCAAACAGCCGCCCATCGGTACAATGCCCGCACAGGAGCATCGCGTGACGCATCTGTTCGCCATCTGGCGCTGGAAGCTGCATTGGCAGATTCTGCTGGGGCTGATCATCGGCGCAGCGATCGGCTTTGTCATCGGCATGATCGCGGTGAATCAGCTGCCGCCCGATGTGGACGACGCCCCTGCCGAGGCGCTGCGGATCGTCACCGGCTTTACCGCCCACATGCTTTTCGAGCTGATCGGCGACCTCTTCCTGCGGGGGCTGAAGCTCATCGTCGTTCCGCTGGTTACCAGTTCGATCATCCTGGCTGTGGCAAACCTGGGCAACAGCGATTCGTTCGGACGGATGGGCATCAAGACGCTGACCTATTACATGGTCACGTCGCTCATCGCGATTCTGATCGGGCTGATGCTGATGAACATCATCCGCCCGGGCATTGGCGGCGAAAACATCGGCATTCTCCAGGGCAGGGACCTCACCGCGTTTCAGAGGGATCAGGCGGCTCTGGAAGAACGTGTGGGTGGCCGCAGCGCCGGTGACTTCCTCGATGTGTTCCGGCAGATGATTCCCGAGAACGTCATCGACGCTGCCACGAACAATGGGCAGTTGCTGGGCCTGATTGTCGTGTCGCTGTTCATCGGGTTCTTTCTCGCACGCCTCAACAATGAAGGCAGCCGCGTGGTGCTGCAGTTCACGCAGGGTGTGTACGACGTCACGATGAGGATCACCGATCTGGTGCTGACGATGGCACCGATCGGCATTCTCGGTCTGCTGGCGGCCACCATCAGTGAGCAGTACGCCAAGCTCGCGCCTGACGCTCGATTCGACGATTTCATCGTCGGCATCGTCACCTTTGCCGTCGCAACGTTCGGCGCACTGATGCTGCACCTGCTCGTCGTGATGCCACTCATTCTTCTGCTGGTGGCGCGGGTGAACCCGCTGCAGCATTACAAAGCGATGGCGCCAGCGCTGGTGACCGCCTTCTCAACCGCATCCAGCTCGGCGACGCTGCCGGTCACCATGGAATGCGTGGAGGAACGAGCGGGTGTGTCGCGCAAGACGGCGAGCTTCGTCCTGCCCCTGGGGGCGACGGTGAACATGGACGGCACAGCGATCTACGAATGCGCCGCGGCCATCTTCATCTGCCAGGCGTTCGGCGTGCAACTGAGCTTCGCTCAGCAATTCATGATCGTCATCGTGGCGCTGCTCACCAGCGTCGGCGTCGCAGGCGTGCCCGCAGCTTCGCTGGTGGCGATCGTGGTCATCCTCAACGCGGTCGAGGCGGGACTGGAGCCGGGCATGTTGCCCGAGGGTGTTTCGCTGGTCAGCGGGCTGGCGCTGCTCATGGTGTTCGACCGGCCGCTGGATATGTGCCGCACCGCGGTCAATATCTTCTCCGACTCCGTCGGCGCGGTGGTGATCGCACGCACCGAGGGCGAAACCGATGTGCTCCGCGATGAGCCGAATGAGGCTACAATGCCCCGCAGGCAACACGTATCAACGGACAACGATTAACATCACCTCGCGGCGCCAGGGCGGCGCGCGACAACAGGAGAGCGTTCATGCCGCGACTGATCCGTTACGATGGAACCGGCCCGTATGAAATTCCCCCGCAGGAAAAGAGCGTGTGGGTGTGTGGATGCGGGCTGAGCAAAAACCTGCCCTTCTGCGATGGATCACACAAGATCTGCCGTCAGGAGGAACGCGGCAAGCTCTACATCTACGACAAGGATCGTCAGACCGTCGTCGAAGTGCGAGACGAATGATGTCGAAGGCTCCGCGCAGTGCGCGACCGCGCGGGATTACCTGCCGCCTGTCACGTCGATGAAGCTGCCCGTGGTATAGGACGCTTCATCGGAAAGCAGCCAGAGAATGGCACGGGCGACCTCTTCGGGTTGTCCCCCGCGCTGCAACGGCACCGCGTGCCGCACGCGATCGACGCGGCCCGGCTCACCGCCGTCCGCGTGAATGTCGGTGTAAATGAATGCGGGGCGCACCGCGTTGACGCGAATCCCATCGCGTGCCACTTCCTGCGCCAGGCCGATGGTGAAGGTGTCGATCGCGCCTTTGGAGGCGGCATAGTCGACATATTCACCCGGCGCGCCGAGTCGCGCAGCGACCGATGACACGTTGACGATCGCACCGCCCTGTCCGCCGTGACGGGTCGACATGCGTTTGATCGCTTCGCGGGCACATAGAAAGCAGCCTGTCACGTTCGTCGTGAGGATGCGGTGAAGGCGGGCGGCGTTCATCTCCTCGACGCGCATCTGTCGTTCGAGGATGCCCGCGTTGTTCACCAGCGCGGTCACCCGCCCCAGCTGGCGATCCACCGTTTCAAAGAGTGAGCACGCCCCTGCTTCGGTGGAAACATCGGCCTGCACAGCGATAGCCCGGCCGCCCGCATTGTGAATGTCCGCGACGACCTGTTCCGCCGCGGCCGTATTGCGGATGTAGTTCACGCAGACGGCATAACCGCGTTGTGCCGCCAGGCGCGCCGTTGCCGCACCGATGCCACGCCCGCCGCCCGTCACAACAATGATCTGGTTCATTTGGAGAATATCGGTTCAGCCCTGGCGCGGGCTTGTTGGATTCGTCGCTCAGTAGCGGTCGATACTCGCACAGAATTCCTCGTGCGAGGCGGACATGGCCAGTCGCGGCTGTTCATCCTGTCCCTCGACGTGGCGCAACCGATCGATGGGCAGTTTCGCCGGGCCGATCAGTTCGCAGCAGTCGCGATCGAGCAGCACGGTTGCAACGCGTTCGGGCAGGTCGGCCCCCGGTCGCACACGCAGCGAATTGACGCGCAGGCGCACGATCTGATTGTCTTCGTGGATGTCGATGAACACTTCCGCGCCCGCATTACCGTTGCCGTATGCGGAGGACTGGCGCAGCAGCTCGCGCAGGTTCGCCAGTTCGCCGTTGTACTTGCGGCCGTTGCCGTTGACGCCCTGGCCCCGCAGCGTGATGCGCACGCCGGTGGTCAGCCGCTCCGCCGCCTGTTCGACGGGGATCACCTCACTGACGATCAGGTTCGGCTGCTCGCGGCGACGGTCGATCTTCGCACGCAGGAACACCACGCGATCCAGTTCCAGCAGCGGCGCCGCGATCGCATAGGTGTCGGCGAACACCACGCCCTCCATCACGGCTGTGCCATCGTCGATCGCGATCATCGCCATCTTCTGGCCCGGGTTGCGACCGCTCTTGGTGACGGTCGGCCGATGTCGCGTCACGATGCCGCCAACCAGCACCTCCACCCCCGCCTTCAGATCCATCGCCTGCGCGACCGTTGCTGTGCTGAAACGCCGCAGCGCATCGCGATGCGGATCGAGCGGATGGCTGGACACATAGAACCCCAGCACCGCCTTTTCGTGCTTGAGCTGTTCGCTGGAGGTCCACGGCGGTACGTTCGGCAGCGTGACCTGCGGCACCGTGATGCCCGCGGCTTTGCTTTCCGCCTCGAACGCACCGAAGAAGTGCAACTGTCCTGAATCGCGGTCGGCTGCGGCACGCTGACCCGCCTGAATCGCGCCATCCAGCGCTTCGATCATCGCTGCCCGCTTGCTCTCGCCGTGAACATCATCGAACGCACCGCACTTGATCAGCGCTTCGATCGTCGCGCGGTTCACCGCGCCCAGTGATACACGCTCGCAGAAGTCGTAAAGATTCCTGAACGGCCCATCCTTGTCGCGTGCCTCGATGATCGCGTGAATCGCCTTCTCGCCCACGCCCTTGACCGCGCTGAGGCCGAAGCGAATATGCCCGTGATTGGCATCGCGCGGCTCATTGGGGTCGAACACAACGGTGAAGCCGACGTCCGACAGGTTGATATCCGGTCGTTTCACCGCCACACCGCGCCCGCCACCGGGCAGCAGCACGCGCTTGCACTCGTCGATGTACTCGACGACCTTTTCGGTACTCACCGATTCATACGTGAGCAGTGCCGCCATGTACTGCACGGGGAAGTAGGTCTTCAGGTAGGCGGTCTGGTACGCCAGAATCGCGTAGCCGGTCGAGTGCGACTTGTTGAAGCCGTAGCCCGCGAACTTCAGGATCAGGTCAAACAGTTCCTCCGCCTGCGCCTTGGCAAGGCCCTTTTCCTGCGCGCCCCTGATGAACTGGTCGCGATTGGCGTTGATGACGTCCTGTTTCTTCTTGCTGATCGCCTTGATGAGTGTGTACGCGGCACGCAGAGGAATGGAGCCAAGCTCATGCACAATCTGCATGACCTGCTCCTGATAAATCATGATGCCGTAGGTTTCACCCGTGTACTTCTCAACGATCGGGTGCATCTTCGGCACCGGACGCCGGCCGTGCTTGCGATCGTTGTAATCGCCGATCAGCTCCATCGGGCCGGGGCGGAACAGCGCGTTGGCGGCGATGAGATCCTCCAGGCGGTCGGGTTTCATGCCGATCAGCGTGTTGCGCATGCCGCCCGATTCAAACTGAAACACGCCCGCTGTCTCACCGCGACGGAACAGGTCCAGCACCTTCTGGTCATCGAACGTCAGGCGATCCAGATCGAGCGGGTCCTTACCGTCCGCGTTCTTCGGGCCGACCGTTCTGCGAATCGTTTCCTCATCGAGCGTCTGCCGCACCAGCTGCTTGGCGCGTTCGATGATCGACAGCGTGCGCAGGCCGAGAAAGTCCATCTTCAGCAGGCCGACCTTCTCCACCGTCGGGCCGTCCCACTGCGTGATCAGGGCATCCTTGTTCTGCTGCCGGTTGATCGCCAGCGGCACGATGTTGCTCAACGGCTGCGTGGCGACCACCACACCCGCCGCGTGCACACCCGAATGGCGTGACAGACCTTCCAGCCGACGGGCGGTATCGATCGCCTGACGGATCAGCGGGTCTTCATCGTACAGCTTGCGCAGGTCCGGTTCCTGCGCGAGCGCCTTTTCGATCGTCGTGCCCAGCCCGTCGCCGACGAGCTTGCAGATTTTGTCGACCACGGGCAGCGGCACGTTCATCACCCGGCCGACGTCGCGAATCGCGGCCCGCGCCTTGAGCGTTCCAAAGGTGATGATCTGCGCGACGTGGCCATACTTCTGCCGCACGTACTCGATGATTTCCTGCCGGCCGTCCTGACAGATGTCGATATCGATATCGGGGTATTCGCTGCGGTCGGGGTCGGTGAAGCGTTCAAAGAGCAGACCGTAGCGTACCGGGCAGGCGTTGGACAGACCGAGCACGTAGCCCACCATCGTGCCGACGCCCGAACCACGTGCCGACGCGGGGATGCCACGCCGTCGCGCTTCGTTCACGAAGTCCCACACGATGAGGAAGTAGGCGGAAATGTTCTTGTCCGCGAGGATCTTCAGTTCGCGGTTGAGTCGGGCGCGGTGCTCCTCGGTGATGCCCTCCACACCATAGCGCCAGATCATGCCCGCCTCGGCGAGCTCGCGCAGAGCGGCATCGCACTGTTTTTTCAGCTCCTCGGGCGCGATGTCTTCCTTTTCCGCATCGAAGGGCAGCAGCCGAAAGTTGGCGCAGAACGCCTTGTACCACTCGGTGGAGCCGACGGGGGGTTCGTTGGTCGTCGTCGCCGCGGACTGTGCTGCTTCGGATGCGTTCGTCGCGGCGGTGCCGATCGATTTGACGATCTTCACGACCGGCGCGTGGTTCGCCTTGAAGTCGAGCTGCAGTTCGCACATGTCCGCGATGAGGCGCGTGTTGTCGCACGCCTCCACCCACTTGGGGTGGTTCATCGCGGAGTACATCTCCTGTGTCGACTTGAGATAGAGCTGCGTCGGATACTTCATGCGCGACGTATCGCTCAGCAGCTTGCCGGTGGAGATGCAGCACAGCGCATCGTGGTGCGCATGATCTTCCTTGAGCAGGAAGTGCACGTCGTTCGTAGCGACCAGTCCCACGCCCAGTCGATCGGCCAGGTCGATCAGCTCAGGGTTCACGGCATCCTGCTCGGGGATGTGGCGCTGAAGTTCAATGAAGAAGCGATCCGGGCCGAAGATATCGATGTAAAGCTCGGCCAGTTCCTTCGCCTTTTTGCGGTCGCTGGCCATCAGCGCGGTGGGAATCTCACCGCCCAGGCACGCGCTGGTCGCCACCAGCCCTTCGCTGTGCGCACGGAGCACTTCCTTGTCGATGCGCGGCTTGTAGTAGAACCCCTCGGTGTAGGCGATGGATGAAAGCTTGAGCAGGTTGCGATAGCCGGTGTGATTCTGCGCCAGCAGCAGCAGGTGGTAGCCGCCATCCTTCACGCCGGTGCTGGTGCGGTCGTGGCGATTGCCGGCGGCCATGTACGCTTCGATGCCGATGATCGGTTTGACGCCCGCGCCGATCGCCTTGTTGTAGAAGTCGATGACGCCGAAGAGGCAGCCGTGGTCCGTGATCGCCAGCGCCGGCTGCTCCAGTTCCCTGGCGCGCTTCACCATGTCGCCGATGCGACAGGCACCGTCGAGCAGCGAATACTCGCTGTGCACGTGCAAATGGACGAAGGGCTTGGCCATCCGTGGCGGCTCCGGAACGGGTTCGAGTCACCGCGACCTGACTCTCAAGTCTAACGCAGGGAAGCGCTGCGGCAAGGGTGTGGAAAATGTGGCGCGGAAAAGGACGCCGCGGGTGAGACAGGCGTCAGGCCTACTGTGGGACAGGCGTCTCGGCTGTCATTTCGTCGCAGGTGAAAGCGTGCGCGCAAGGCGCGCGGGAATAAGCAATACGCAATAAGCAATTGGCAATGGTCAATTCAGACGGGGCGAGGTGAGCGCGCGTCGAGCGCCACGATTACTCGCTGTCGGTGTTGACCGGGACTTCCAGGGGTTCGTCCAGCAGCTTTTTCAGGTCCTGGATGACCTCGGCATTGTCCCACACGCCGCCGGTGTAGTAGCGCACACGGCGGCCGAGCTTGTCGAACAGGTACAGGTCCATGCCATGGTTCGCCACGCCGCCTTGCGGGTTGAACCGGGCATCAATGCCGAACTCGTAGAGCAGGTTGCGGAACTGCGACATGTCCGGCTGGAGCATCTTCGTGCTGGTGAACTTGATGCCGCGATCCTGGCCGTAGCGCTTCAGCCGTTCGGGCGTGTCGTAAACCGGGTCGTAAGTGAGCAGCACCAGGTTCACCTTGTCCTCAAGCCCCGCCTCCTTCAGCGCCAGCTCCAGGTTCGCCATCTGCACCGTGATCATCGGGCACATGTAGGGGTTGGAGCAGCGGGTGAAGATGAAGGACATCGCCAGCGGCTTGCCCAGATAGGTGGACAGGTTGAAGTCCCGTCCATCCTGGTCCTTGAAGTCGAAGTTGAAGTCCCAGTCCTCTCGTTCCTCGGGGGCGAGCCATGCGCTGGGACGGGCGCCGCTCTGAGCCTGCGCCACTTCGGCGGGGGCACCCGTGTCGGCTGTCGCTTCGGTCGGCTGCTGAACCGCGGCTTCGCCAGCCTCGGTCGGGTTGGCTTCCTCCGCCTTCGGCGCTTCGACCGCGGGCACGCGTGCGGGCAGTTCCACCTCGCAGCATGACGGCGGGCTGGAGATATCGGTCACCTGCTGGATGGCCGATTCGTTCGAGGCTGATTTGTCGCCGCAACCCGCGATGCCCGCCGCGATCAGCGACATCGCCAGTGTGCTGCCCAGCCAAACGCCCGAACGTCCCGTGGTCGCCATCATCTGCCGTATCCCTTCGAATTCGCTTCGCTTACGAGCCGGATATGCCGCGACGGGCGTCACGACCTTGCTCCCCGTGTCACCCGGCTGGTGGTCATACTCTACGCGCTGGGCCTCCTGCCGTCCATAAACGCTTCCCTGGTACCTACCTGCCACGAGGGCGGATTATTTCGGTATCCATCTGTAGAAGCGATGTTGGGGGTGGGATTCCGCCGCGGGGGGAGGTTTCAAGGCAGGGGTACCCAGCCACCTGGTGGCTGGGCTTCGGGGGGGGCTTTCGGGGGTCAGGGGAGGGCAGCGCGGATGCGTTGGGCGACGGCATGCATCTGATCGGGGCTGTCGTATTTGGTTCGGGGCCAGAAGAAGCCGCGCAGGCCATCGCCCCTGCTTCGCGGCACGATGTGGATGTGCAGGTGCGGCACCGACTGGCTCACGCGGTTGTTCATCGCAACGAACGTGCCCTGCGCCTCCATCGCGACCTTTACCGCCCGCGACAGTCGCTGGGCTGCGGTGAAAAGCGGCTGAATCAGGGCTGTCGGCAGGGCATCGAGCGTCGCCACATGCTCGCGCGGGCACAGCAGGACGTGACCGTGAAACAGCGGCCGCGTATCGAGAAACGCCACACAGCAGGCATCCCCATACACCACCGCCGCATCGGCCCGCCCGGCGATGATCTCGCAGAACGCGCATGCCGTGTTAGCCGTCGATCGTGCCATGCTTCCGATGGTGACTCCCCGTCACGCCTTCACTTTCTGCTTCAGGCCGCGCACCTTCATGGGCAGGCCGAACAGGTCGATGAAGCCGCGGGCGGCCGTCACGTCGTAGCCGGACATGGCGAAGCTGGCCAGTTGCGTGTCGTACAGGCTCCTGGGCGAGGTCACGCTCACCGCGGTCGCCCGGCCTTTGTACAGCTTCACGCGCACCTTGCCCGTGACCACCTGATTGGCGTGATCGATGAAGGCCTGCATCGCCTCGCGCAGCGGGTGATACCACTGGCCGTAATACACCAGTTCGGCGTACTTCAGGGCGAGCTGCTGCTTGTAGTGGTAGAGGTCGCGCTCCAGGCACAGTTGCTCCAGTGCCTTGTGCGCTTCGTAGAGGATCGTGCCGCCGGGCGTCTCGTACACGCCGCGCGACTTCATCCCCACCAGCCGGTTCTCCACCAGCACGGTCTGGCCCACCGCGTGCCGACCGCCGATCGTGTTGAGCTGGGCGATCAGGTCGTGGCCCGCCAGCTTCCTGCCGTCCACCGCCACCGGCACGCCCTTGTCGAACTCGACTTCCACGTACTCGGGCGTGTTGGGCGCCTTCTTCACGGGCACGGTGATCGTGTAGACCTGATCCAGCGGCTCCTGAGCGGGGTCCTCGATCTCCGCGCCTTCGTGCGAGATGTGCCACAGGTTGCGGTCCTGCGAGTAGATCTTGCGCTTGGAGGCGGTGATGGGGATGTTGTGCTTCTTCGCGTAGTCGATGGCTGTTTCGCGGTCGTTCAGGCCATCCGCCAGGAAGCGCGGGTCCTTCCACGGCGAGATGATCTTCAGCTTCGGATCCAGGGCCATGTAGGTCAGCTCGAAGCGGACCTGATCGTTGCCCTTGCCCGTCGCGCCGTGCGCCACGGCGTCGGCCTTGGTCTCGTGCGCTGCCATCACCTGATGCTTGGCGATCAGCGGCCGGGCAATGCTCGTGCCCAACAGGTAGTCGCTTTCATACACGGCGTGGGCACGCAGCATCGGGAAGCAGAACTCTTCAGCGAATTCCTTGCGCAGGTCCTTGACGATGACCTCATCCGCGCCGGAGGCGTAGGCCTTCTTCTCGATGCCCGCCAGTTCATCGCCCTGGCCCAGCTCAGCCGCGAAGGCGACCAGCTTCACGCCGGGGTAGCGTTCCTTGAGCCAGGGGAGGATGACGGAGGTATCCAGTCCGCCGGAGTAGGCGAGGACGATCTTTCTGGGGTCACTGTTCGTGGGGGTCGCGGCCTTGGCCATGGGTTGCGTTCCTTCGGTACGTTGGGAGTGCCGGATTGTACCGAAGTGGCCGGGAAAGTGGGCAGCGAGCGCGATGCCAACAAAAAGGCGACGATTCTCGCGAATCGTCGCCCGGAGGGAAAAGAGAGACGCCAATATGTAGCCCCCGGGCCCCCCGGTAAGCGCGCGGTCCGTCCGACCGCGCCGCATCGGCAGCCTCAGGCTTCGTCGGTCGCCAGCAGTGTGTTGGCTTCCTGCGTGGCCTGGGGCAGCATGTTCTGCACTTCCTCGAACTGCCCAGCCGTCAGCGACAACTGGCTCAGCAGGGTGCTGTCGGGTTCGGTCACTTCGATGTCACGGGCAAAGCCCAGGTTGTTCCGCGCGGCGGCAAGATCCGCCAGATGCACCAGGCTCGCCAGCGTGCGGTGGTTCTCCGGCAGCTCACCGGGTTGATGGTGATGGCCCGTCACGTAGGCGAAGCTGGAGGGGAACTTCCACATGCGGCACAGGGCAGCGCCGAACTGTTCATGATTCGCGCCGATGATTTCGGTCTCGGCTGCCCGCATCGTCAGATTCGGGTCCAGATCGAGCTTTTCCATCGTCTCGACGAACTTGCTGCGGCGGGCCTGCACCTCGACCATGATGCCGATGTCGTGAATCAGCCCCGCGAGGAACGCTTCATCGGGCAGGCCCAGTCCGATCCGGTCCGCCAGCAGCCGTGTTCCCGTCGCCACAGCGATGGAATGCGTCCACAGGTCACGCGCGTTGAACGACGGGCAGATTCGCCCACCACGGAACAGCTTCGCCAGCGAGGCAGCGATCGCGATGTTCTTCACCGCGTTCAGCCCCAGCAGCACGATCGCCCGGTTGATCGAGCCGATCTGTCCCGGCAGGCCGTAGAACGCACTGTTCACGACCTTCAGGATGCGTGCCCCCAGCGCCGGGTCGTTGCTGATGACCTTGTTGAGGTCCTGAGCGGTCGACTCGGGGTCCTCGACGAGCTGGATGATCTTGAGCGTGACCTCCGGCAGCGTGGCGATATGGGAAATTTCCTGGACCGCCTGCTTCACAAGCGAGTCCTGACCCACCGGACTGGACGTGGATACCTCACTCATGTCATTCCCTCCAATGGCGCAATCCAAGGTCTGTATCGTCCGATGGATGGAGCGACTTGATGGCCGGTGTCGTGTCACCCCCAATCGACCCGCTTTTCGCAAATTCCACACAAGCTATTGCCATAAAACAACTTGCACAAAACACCGCACATGTCACCCCCACGACAAACACGACATGATGACCGCCCCGCCTGTCATCTTTCGCGCAGCCGGGAGATGGGAACCGCGACAGGGAAGCTCGTGCGTAAGCAATTACCCGTTGGTAATTTGAGTATCCGTCTTGCCTCGGGTCGGGGACAGGGATAGGCTTCTTCTGTATGTGGCGCGTTTATTACACGCAGATGCAGCAGGACCCGCGATTCGGGCCGTTCATTACCCGGGTGCAGGCCGGCCGGTCAGGCTGGGTGCTGGCGACCGCGGTGATGGTCGGGCTGATGGTGGTGGTGATTCCGCTGGTGCTGCTGGCGCTGGCGGGTTTGTTCGTGGGGGTGATGACGTTCGTGGTTCTGAGCCTGCTGGTCCGCGCTTATGAAGCGCTTCAGTCACTTTTTTCCGGTCGGGGCAGCTATCCCAGCGCCGATGGCCGCCGCAACGTTCGTGTGATCGACGAGCTGTAAATCGCTTCTTTCCAGCCACCAGTCACTTCACCAGGGCGGGGACACACATCCACTTAATTCTTCTTGCCCGCAACTTTCTTTTGGATATAGTCGCGGTATGCGTAATTTCCGTAAAACCGTTACCGGTGTTCTGACCAGCGTGCTGTTTGTTTTCGTGTCGACCCTGACGTCGACCGGCTATGCGCAGGAAGGCGCTGCACCTGCGGATGCGGATGCCGCCGCAGCTGCCGCCTCGCAGGATGTCGTTGCCGCCGCCGAGGAGCAGATCGAGGCTGCCTTCACCGTCCTCGGTCCGACGTTTCGGGAAACGCCCTGGTATGGCTGGCTGATCCTGCTGGGAAGCATCTTCGTCGCGCTGCTGATCGGCCGCATCGTGCAGTCGAGCCTGCGGGCGATGGCTGCCCGCTGCCAGGCCGATCGCAAAATCCGCGCCACGGTGCTGCGTGACATCGCCAAGCCGTTGTCGCTGGCCATCCTGACGGTGGGTCTGACGATCGGTCTGGTCTTCATCTACACCGAACCGTCGGTCGATCGCTTCATGCGCGGCGTCATCACGCTGCTGTTCCTGCTGTCGATCGGCTGGTGCTTTTACAACCTCGTCGATGTCGTGGAAGAGCTGCTGGCCAGCATGGGCGGTGGCACATCGCCGGTGGCGGATCGAATGATCGTGCAGCTGGTCGGCAAGTCGCTGCGGATCTTCCTGGTCGTCATCTTCACGCTCGTCGTCGCTCAGAACGTCTTCGGTCTGAACGTCACCGGCTGGCTCGCCGGTCTGGGTATTGTCGGCCTGGGCGTTTCGCTGGCGTCCCAGGACTCGGTCAAGAACTTCTTCGGGTCGATCACCGTGTTCCTGGATCGGCCCTTCACGGTGGGCGATGTCATCAACTTCGCGGGTGCCACCGGCTCCGTGGAGGAGATCGGCCTGCGATCCACCCGCATCCGCGTGCCCAATGGCAACCTCATCACCGTGCCCAACATGAAGTTCATCGATGGCACGGTGGAGAACATCTCGCGTCGGCCCTCCATCCGCCGCGACCTGACCGTCACCATCAAACACGAGCCCACCCGCAACCCCGCGGAGCTGGTGGATGTCATCCGCTCCGTGCTGCAGGATGCGCAGGTGGTGGAGGAAGGCCAGTTCGATATGACGGGCAACCCGCCTGTGGTCTACCTCGACAGCTTCAACGGCGACAGCCTCGTCATCAAGGGGTCCTACTGGTATCAGGTGCGAGGCGACGCCGAACGCGAGAAGCGCTACTTCCAGCACGTGCAGCTGGTGAACCAGAAGCTGCTGGCGACCCTGGAAGGCGCACAAATCGCGGTGAAGCAGATCGCGTGAGGGTGAGGGGATGCGCAGACGTGGGTCGCTGAAGCGACCACGCCGAAGGATCATGCCGCACCGAAAGGGGCGCTCCTGCGCGGCACCCTGAACTTTGCACTTTGCACTCACACGCCCGTGTGACCGAAGCCTCCGGCGCCGCGTTCGGTGGGCGGCAGTTCATCCACCACCTGCCATTCGGTTCGCGGCACGGGTTTGATGATCATCTGGGCGATGCGCATGTGGCGGGTGATGGTGACCGGTTCGGAGCCGAGGTTGATCAGCGCGACCATGACCGGGCCGCGGTAGTCGGCGTCGATCGTGCCCGGGGCGTTGGGGATCGTCAGCCCGTGCCTGGCAGCCAGCCCGGAGCGCGGGCGAATCTGAGCCTCGTAGCCCACCGGCACCGCCATGGCGAAGCCGCAGGGCACCAGCGTCCGTTCGCCGGGGGCGATCACGACATCCTTCTCGACCGCGGCGTGCAGGTCCATGCCCGCGGCATGGGCGGACTGATACGCCGGCAGCGGCACATCGTCACAGCCCGGCAGCCGTTTGATCGCGACCTGCACCGTTTCGACCCGTTCCGCCTGAAGTGTCATGTGATCCATGGGCGACAGGATAACACGGCCGCCCGCCGCCGGGGCGGGCGTGGGCCGGTCAGGACGAACATTGCAGCGAAGCGCCGCATCCTGCCGATAACGCGACAAAGCATGGATTCGAGGATGACGGTGATGCGGAAATTGCTTCAGGTTCTGCTGCTTGCCGCGATGCCGCTGCTGCTGTTGGGGTGCAACGCCGTCAAGGGTTTCGGCAAGGACATCCACGACGCCACGCAGCACGTGCAGGAGTGGCTCGAGGGCAGCGACAAGAACTCGCGCCACATCAAGCCGAGCTGATCCGCGTCGCCGCATTCATCGTGCGCACGATCCGCAGGGCCCACGCGCCTCCCCTTTGTTACGTCCACTTTTCCGTCAGCAGCATGTCGATCGCATGCGCGACGCCGTGCTCATCGTTGGTGAGCGTGATGTAGCGGGCGGCGTGCCGCACCGGCTCAGCCGCGTTGCCCATCGCGATGGCGCAGCTCGATCGCTCGAACATGGGCAGGTCGTTCACCTCGTCGCCGATGACGGCGATTTCATCATCCGCGATGCCGTGCTGCCGGGCGACCCACTGCAGGCCGCGCCACTTGTCCACGCCACGGGCGAAGACCTCCATGACGTAAAGCTGCACGTGCTGGTCGGGCAGGTGCAGGCCGGCGAAGGCGTGCGTCACAATCTGGTCGCCGCACATCGCGCGAAGCTGCGGCATCACGGCATCCAGCCGTTCCCGGCTCGACACCGTGCCCACGCGCAGCGTGTGGTGCAGGTCATCGCGGTCGATCTCCGGCTGATGGTGGACCATGGCGCGGGTGTGCTCGAACCACCAGCGGGTGTTGGCGGTGAGCTGGCCCCGGCCGGTGACCAGGTAATCATGGCCCGCCCGGTGCGAATCGCGGTAAACCAGCACCGCTTCGGGCAGATCGCGCAGGGCGCAGACGATGTTCCACGCCAGATCGGGCGCCATGGTGGCGGTGTCGAGTGGTCGGCCGGTGGGCATCTCGCTGACCGATGCGCCGGTGACGAAGACGCCCAGCTCCAGGTGCGCCGCATCCGCCAGCGCTCTGTGCGACTCGCGCCACGCCCGGCCGGTGCAAGGCACGACCAGCACGCCTGCATCCTGCGCTCGTCGCAACGCCGCCAGATTCTGCGAACTGACCCGCCCCTGAGAGTTGAGCAAGGTCCCGTCAAGGTCCACACCGAGCATGCGATACTTCATAGGCGTGATTGTAGCCCGCCTGATCGCCCGCGGTCTGCGCGCGGGGATTACGCTCGGCGACTCGTCAGAAGCGGCAGGATGCGATTCGTCTGTTTTACTGTGCCATCGGCCCGTAACTGACGTATCGCTTTCGCGTCTGTCCGTTCCACTCGCCGATGCCGCTGAGATGGAACGAATCCTCGAAGGGGAAGATGAACAGCCGTATGGGTCCGGTCGCGACCTGCTGCGACGCTGCGGGATTGGGCTGCACATCCAGATCGAGTATGAGCATGCCATTGGCTTCGCTCAGCCGACCAACCACCGGTGCGGTCTGACCGCGACGGAAGGTGACCGTGCCGGCGACGGTATCGGCTGTGTCGGCGCGAAGCGTCAGGTCCATTACCTCATCGCTGCCGCCGGTGGTGCCGGTGCGACCCCACCCGAACCTGCCGCCCGCTTTCAGGTGATCGAGGAACTTCTGGCGAAGCTCCGAAACGACCTGGTTCGAAGGCGGGGCGAGCGTGACGCGGTTGGCGCTATCGCCCGGTCGAACGCTGCCGGTCGCCACCGGCCTGCCATCTTCAATCTGCAGGTCGAGCGTGAAGGTGCCGTCCTCATCGAACACACCGCCGGGCACGATGTGCGCCGACACACGCGGGATGACGACGCGCAACACCAGCCCGAGCATCGACTCCTGAATGTCACCGGTGATCTCCGTCTCCAGCGCCAGCGCATCGGAATGGAACCTGCCGGTGAGCGATGAGCCATCGGCGCTGCTGATCGTGAACCGGGCCGGGCGGATGTAGCCGCGTTCGGACTGTCGGAACGCGCCGACCAGGTGCAGGGGCTGCGTTTTCATGCTGTCGACAAGTGCCGCGCACGCCGCCCGGCGGGCATCGAACATGTCGCGCGTCATTCGTTCGACGGTACGGTACCGCTGCGCACCGTTGCGGGTGGAGACGATGAAACCGCTTTCCGGGCGTTCGGGGTCAGGCACGATCACATGCGTGTTTGTGCGTAGTTGCGGCGCATCACCGATGAGTGCCACCTCGGCACCGCTGGTGAAATTGTTCGGCATGAGCAGGACGTTGGCACGCACCGTCGCCATGCGATAGACATCCTCGCCATCCACGCGAATGAACGCGAGCTGTTCGGGAATCATTCTGGGAGCCGTCGGCTCAGCCTCGATGAGGAGGAAATGGCCGATCTTCTCGTGGAAGGCGTCGATGACCTTTCGCCGCGCCTGATAGATCGCTTCGTAATCGCGCTTGAGTGCTGCGTGGAGCGTGGCATCGCTGTGAAGGTCAGCCGTGTCCGAGGCGAGCGTGAGGGTGCCGCCGGCTGAACCACTGGTCGGGTTGAAGGCGATGCGATCCGCCTGGATGTTGACGGCACCGGGCGGGCCGACCACATCACCAAGCTGAAGCAGCGCGTAGGGCGCGCCCTGCGGCGTTCGCGCGGGGGCCAGATGCACGCTGCGGGCGACGACCATCTCACCCACACGCTGATAGGCAACAGCGCCCTGTTCCGAGGTGAGATCGAGCGCGATCCGGGCAGCGTTGCTGTTTTTGTCCTGCACGATCAGGTTCGGCTGACTCACGAATGTGACGATCTGTTTGTGCAGCGCTTCGCGCTCAGCCACGATTTCATCGATGCGTTCGTGCAGTCGCTGCGTGATGGACTTGCCCGAGAGCCGATCGAACGTCGCGGCCATCATGCCGATCTGGTTGTTCTGGGTTTCCGGCTCCAGTGATAGTGTGGAGCCGGACAGTTTCAACACCGCCACCTGCGTCTGCGTGGGGAACTGCGGATGCGTGACGCGGATGCGTCCGCCATCCAGCAGTGTGCAGGGGAAGGTCCTTTCCTGAATGTTGCCCGCGATGACGCCGACGAAGGTGATCGACTGGCCATCCTGCGAAAATTCGATGCCGATGAGCGGATCGGTCGACAGGTCGCCCGTGCGGAACCACGACCCGGCGAGCTGGCTGGACGTTTTGACCGGTGCCGCGGGTTTAGCGTTTGTGTCCGTTGCGGATTTCGCGCTCGTGCCCGTCGCCGTGGACGTTCCCGAACCGGTGCTGGCTGATTCCGACTCACCACCGCCGCAGCCGGCGAGGCTCATCACGAAAATAACAAGCACCCATCCGGCAACTCGCAGCGGCTGGTCCATCGCGTTTCTCCCTTTTTACAGGTTTCTCGGTGGTTACAGATAAGGCTAAAGAGCGAACACCCCGAAGCAGTTTAACCGCCTTTCCACTCTTACCGCAACGCAGACCCGCCCGTTCCCGATAAAAAAACCCGCCCCACCGGGTCACCGATGAGACGGGCGTCTGATTTTTTCGCCAGTTCGTGCGTGGGTCGCTGAAGCGATCACGCCGAAAAAATCTGACGTTTAACTTTTAACCTTGAACCCTGATTCCCTCACACCATCAGATCGGGGCGCGGGGCGTCGGGTTTTTCCTTCATGCGGAACCGGAGGTCCAGCGGTTTGTTCATTGCGTCGACCTTGGCGCGCAGTTCCTTGGGGAGCCTGGCCTTGTCTTCCTCGGTGTTCCACGGGCCGGAGAAGATGACCTTGCCCTGTGTGTCCTTCACCTCGAGCGTGCTCTGATCGCCTTTGCGGGTGAGGGTGATGACGTGCTCACCATCGGCGAAGGTGGAGACGGAGACGCCGCCGGCCACCATGCCTTCGGGAATCTCGATGCGCAGGTCCATCGGCATGTTGCCGAAGTGTTTCTCGAACGGATCGGGCAGCATCATCAGCCCGTGACCATCCTCGAGCATCTTGCGCATCCGCTCGTTGATGCGGGCCAATTCCTCATTCATCTCGCGCAGCATTCGCTGGTGCTGTTCGAAGGGGTCGCCCTCGCCGAAGTTGAATGGCGGCATGAGCATGAGCTGATCCGGCCCGATCACCGCCGGAGCGTCCACCACCTCGCGCTCCTCCAGCTTGGCCTTGATCGTTCGCGGCTTGCCCTCGCGCAGAATCTCCAGCGTCACCTCGTCGCCGGCCTTCTTCGTGCGAATGAGCTTGCGCAGCTCATCGGGGTGGCTCACCGGCTGATCATCCACTTTCAGGATGATGTCATGCCGTTGCAGGCCAACCCGTGCGGCGGGCGAGTCGTCGATCACCCCCACGGTGACGATGCCACCCTTGCCCTCCAGCCCAAGCTGGGCCGCCACCTGCGGGCTGATCGGTTCGGTCGCCACGCCCAAAAACGTGGCGCGCACCCGGGCCGGCGCCACACCCGCCTGCGGAAGCTGAGGCTTCTGAGGCAGCGTGACCGTCACCTCGATCGGCTTGCCGCCGCGAATCACCGTGAACGTCACCTGCGCCCCCGCTTCGTGCGCATCCAGCAGCTTGCGCAACTGATCGGCGTTGGTGAGCACCTGGTCGCCCAGCTTGTGCAGCACATCGTGCTGTTTCAGGCCGTTGTCCACCCCCTGCGCCACGTGCGTCACGACCAGCCCCACGCCGTGGGTCAGCCCCAACTGGGCGGAAAGCGCTTCGGGCATCGGCTGCGTCTGGATGCCCAGCCGGGGCACCGCCGAGAAACCGAGCAACTGGCGGCTGATCACGCGCCGCTCCAGCCGTGCATCGTCGTTCACCTGGGCGAACGCTGTCCCGCTCACGCCCAGTGCCATCGCCAATCCTGCCGCAATCCAGTGTTCCCTGCGTTTCATCTGCGTATCTCCTGTCCTTGCCGATCCACTGGTGTGGATCGGCCACGGTTCAAACAAACAATCGCTCAATCAAAACGGACCGGCACCAGCAGCCACTGTTCGTGGGGCACCGTTGTTTCCATGCGTATGTGGCGTTGCTCATCCACCCACTCGATGCGGCGGATCGCCTGCCGCCGAATCCGCCGCACCGGCAGATCATCATCGAGGTAGATCACCCCCTCATCCGACAGATGCGACACCAGCGTGTCGTGCCGCACAGGGTCAAACTCGAATTCGATGCTGCCCGGGGCGAGGGGCGGCCGGGGCAACTGGGCGGTCCTGCCGGTCGTGTCGACGCGGTTGTGCGTCGCCAGCGAAAGCGTGATGGCCAGCGTCGCTCCGGCGATGAGCATGGCCGCCACACCGAGCCTCGCCGCCAGCCGACGCTGCGTGTGAACACCCACGGTCGCCAGCGTGGGCATCGCCTCGTGCAGTACACGCTGGTCGAGTTCAGCGGAGGGGCGACGCAGCGGCATCCCGGCCAGCATCTGTTCCAGCTCGCGATCGTTGTGCTCGTTCATGGCATCACTCCCGCACCCCCATCGCCTCCAGCTTCTCCCGCAAACGCTCCAGCCCCCTGCGATACCGGCTCGTCACCGTGCCCATCGGCGCATCGAGTACCTCGGCAATCTGCTCGAACGTCAGCCCCGCGTGTGCCTTGAGCAGAATCACCTGCGCCTGCTCAGCGGGCAGCTCGTTCATCGCCTGCCGCAGTTGCGCCTGCAGCTCCGCTTCCAGCAGCGGCGTTTCCGGACCGTTGGCCGTGGAGCGGTCATCGGCGTAAATCGCCTCGCCCAGCGGAACCGGCCCGGCACCGCGACGGCGAACCTGGTCGATCGCCGCGTTCCGCACCGCCGCAAACACGTAGGACACCACATCGCCCTGGGGCATTCGGCCGTTGCCGAACAGCCGGGCGAACGCATCGTGCACGGCGTCCTCGGCCCGGCTCGCCTCGCCGGTCAGCGCCAGCGCCAGCGTGTACAGCCCCTGGCGATGCGCCAGATAGACCGCTTCCAGCGTCTGCCTCAGGGCCGATCGTTCGTGCATCGTCACCTCTGACACGTCCACCACCCCGATTTTTATGCAGTCACGCGCACATGGGCGACCTCGCCCACGTTATTGAAATGACACCCCCAGCCTTGCCCGGCGTGGTCGCTTCAGCGATCCACGCGATCCATGTCCCACACCGACGCCCGATAAACCCCCACCCCCTCACGTCCACGCCGGGTACTGCGGTTCACCGCCCTCCAGCACGGTGACGACGTCCCGGCAGACCCAGCTCATGTTCTGCATCGCCCGGTCGGTGCGGGAGGCCAGGTGCGGCATCAGCAGCACGTTGTCGATGCCCCAGAAGGGGTAATCCGCCGGCGGCGGTTCCGGGTCGTGCACGTCCAGAATCGCCCGGGCGGTCGGCGTGTCCAGCGCCCATTTCGCCAGCGCGGCGTTGTCGATCACCATGCCCCGCGAGGTGTTGATCAGCAGCACATCCCTGCGCAGCAGCGACAGTGCCGCCGCGTCGATCAGGTGGCGGTTTTCCGGCCGGCCGTCCACGTGGATGCTCACCACGTTGGACTTGCGCAGCAGCTCCTCCATGCTCATGTACTGGAAGGGGTAGTCGACTGCCTTGCGCAGCTCGACTTCGGGCAGCAGGTCGTTGACGTTGACGTTCATGCCGATGGCGTGGGCGACTTCACCCAGGCGCTTGCCGATGCGGCCGAAACCGAGAATGCCCAGCGTCAACTGCTCAAGCTGCCTGCCCACCTGCTCCGCCCGAATCTGGTGGAACACCTCGGCCGACACGGGCTTGTCGAGCACCGGCCGGGGACGGAAGGCATCGAGCATCAGCCCCACGACGTACTCGACCACCGCCTGCGTGTTGGCATCCGGGGTGTAGACCACCCTGACGTTGCGGGCCCTGCACGCTTCCAGGTCGATGTTGTCCAGCCCCACGCCCGCCCGGCCGACCACCTTCAGCTTCGCAGCGCGGTCCAGCAGCGCGGCATTCACCTGCGTGTACGTTCGCACGATCAGCCCGTCGACGGTGGGCAGAAGCTCAGCCAGCCTCTGCGGCTCGTTCAGCCCCACCCACACCACTTCCACCCGCTCGGCGAGCCACTGGGCACAATCCGGATCGAGCGTTTCCGTTATCAGAACACGTGCTGCCATCGCCTCATCCTAGCAAAGCCTGTGCGACGGCGAAGCGCAACGCCCCACCGGTTCGCCGCCACAGTACAACCACCCGCGCGCCGGAAAATCGCAAAACCGGTATTTCCTTTTGCGTCCCGTCCGGTTATATCGTCTGGTTGGGCTTGAGGAGGCATCGATGAAAACGGCGATCCAATTCGGGCTGTGGGGGCTGGCTGTCGCAGCGGTGGTGTACGTGGCTGTGGGAGCGGAGACGGGCGTGCTCTACAACAACCCGCTGGCGTGCGTGGGAGTGGGGCTGATCGGCCTGGGGCTGTGCCGCCACGCCGCGGAAGCAAATGCTCGCGGACAAAAGGCTTAAACGCTCGTTGGATCGCCGGCGGATTCGATCAGCGTTCGCGGCGACGCCTTGCGGGTGTAGTACCAGACGACCCCGCCGAACGTGCCCGCCAGCAGGAACGGCGTCGACATCATGAAGAGAATCGAATAGTAGAAGCCCTCGGCCACCGCACCGCGCTGCGTGCCATCCTCGGCTGAGGGAAGCACATCCTTGCAGTTGGGACAGGCGAAAAGATCGCCCGCCACCACCAGCAGCGTCAGCACAGCGAAAATCAATAACGGCAGTCGATGGCGAAGCATGATGGTGTCATTATCGTCCCGGCAATCGCACGGGGCAAGGGCGGGGTGAATAAGCCATACCCAAAGCAACTGACGATGGGAAATGGCGGCATTAGTTCGTGCCGGGCAACGGCGCGGGCGGGTCGGTGGCGAAGGGGGTTTCGCCCCGCAGCCGGCGGGCGATGTCGGCGAGGATGCGCGGGTCGGTGAACGCACCGGCATGGGCGGTCGACAACGGTGTCTTTTGCACCCACCAGGGCGTGAAGCCCGGCGGAGCGGCATTCTCCGGGCCAACCGTCTTGTCCCCCAGCCGCACATAGCAGTACAACTCGTACGCTCCGTTGGGCGGCTCCAGCGATTCAATGAAGGGCGAGCCGATGCGCATGTCGATCTGCACGCGATCGAAGCTCGGCAGATCCGCCAGCGATGCGCCGCGGTGAGGCGAGCTGATCGTGAACATGCGCGCCACCTTCAGCCGCTTCGTTCCGTTCGCGCCTGACTGCTGCGAATCGTCCTTCACCGGCATGGCGGCATATCGTCCGACCAGCCCACCCATCGAGATCGCCACCACGTCCACCTCGGTGGTCCATTCCGGATCATCGCTGGGAAAGTGTTTTTCGACCGCCTCGACGAGCCGCCGACGGCATTCATCAAAATCGCCGCAGAAAGCGAACGCGACGGACTGAATGCGTGAATCACCCGTGGCGTGGCGCAGCCGGGCGGCGAAACTCTCGGAGGCGAACCCCGGATCCAGGTAGCCGGCCAGCACGATGACCGGGCGATCGAGGCTGCGCGGGTTCTGATCCATGTGCCGCAGCGCCGCTTTGGCCTGGGCGACCGTCACGTCGAACGAAGGGTTGCGCAGCTGATCGGCCGAACACCCCACCATCAACACCGCCACCACCAGCATGAGCGTAAGTCGCATGGGCATCTACCCCATGAGGCGTCGTGCCGCCTCGGACCGGAAGTTTGCAAGGCTCGTGCCGATGCACCCCGGCGGGCAGATCACATCTTCACCGAGGATGCCATCCCCGCTGGAGCCTTGCGCGTCACACTGAATAAGCAATCGACAGCGATGAAAGGTTCATCGACCGCGACGATCATCGCACATTTGTTGCGCGCCGGTTAATCCTTCCAGAGCGGCACGAGCTGGCCATCGGCGGTGCGTCGTGAGCGGTGCGGTTCAGGCTTCTTCCTGGGTTTGCCTCGCTCGATGCCCTTTTCCCGGGCGGGGATGAGCATCGTCTCACCGGTGCGGGCAGCGTGCTCGATGCGCTCGGTGGCACGTCGGGCGTATTCCTCGCTCAGCTCGCAACCCAGCCAGTTGCGTTTGAGCCGGGCCGCCACCGCCAGCGTGGTGCCGCTGCCGGTGAAGGGATCGAATACCAGATCGCCGGGGTTCGAGCTGACCTTGATGATGCGCTCCAGCAGCGCTTCGGGCAGTTGGCATGGGTGCCAGCCCTGCCGCTCGCGGAACGTGCCGCACAGCCGCGACAGATACCACGTGTCGCCATCGGCATCGAAATACCATGGGCTGCCGTCGCTGGGGGCATCCGCCTCGGTTTCCTGCGGCCGCAGATACCACGTGTCATCGGGCAGCTTGCCCGAAGGATTCGCACGGGCGTCGGCATACGTCGTCTGCCGGGCGCTGGGCACTGCGATCGCATCACGATTGAAGGTGAAGGGCACCTGATTCTTTTTGAAGCGCTCGGTGAAGATGGCTGAACCAACGCAGTAGAACAAATGCGCGTGGCTGCGGTTGAATTTGAGCCGACAGTTCTGGCCGAACGTGTAGTGCCAGATGATCCAGTTGCGCATCGCGAGCCTGCGCTGTCGTTCCAGCTTCTTGAGGTGCAGCCGCACCTCCGCTGCATATTCATCGCCGATCAGGATGTAGAACGAGCCGCGCGGCTTGAGCAGATGGGCGCAGCCGTCGATCCAGTCCTGCGTCCATTGGATGTAGTCCTCATCATCGCGCTTGTCTTCATACTGATCGTACTTGTAGCCGATGTTGTACGGCGGGTCGGCGAAAATGAGGTCGACCGACTGCGCCGGCCAGGCGTTCATCAGAGTGATGCAATCGCCCACGGCGATCCGCTGTGTCGGCAGTGCAGTGTCCGTCATGGTTCGGATTGTAGCAGTTGCGCCGTATCAGGGGATTGATCGGGTCAGCCGCCTTCACCCGCTGCGTCGCAGGGCGATTTCTGCGCGGATGGCCACCGCGGCGTGCCGATGATCCCGTCGCCGGGACGCGGCCTTGCTCGCCTCCGGGGTACTCCTATACTTAACGAAAATCATCCGCCGGGGGTTGGCACGCCCGCCCCCACAGGGAGTTAGACATGCCTCACATTATCGCTGAGCCTTGCATCGGGACGAAGGACACCGCCTGTGTGGCCGTCTGCCCGGTGGACTGCATCCATCCCACCAAGGATGAGCCGGAATTCGCGACCTCGGAAATGCTCTACATCGACCCGGACACCTGCATCGACTGCGGGCTGTGCGTGGACGAGTGCCCCGTGAAGGCGATCTTCCCCGAGGAAGACCTGCCCAGCGAATGGGCCGAGTACATCGAGAAGAACGCGGCCTACTACCAGAAGTAAGCCCTTCTCGCTCCGATTGAACCAGGGCGCATCCGACCTGTCGCGCGATGACTTTGCGCGGCGCGCGAATCCGTTGAAGGTGTGACAGACACCTTGTCTTCCTGTTGGCAGGAAGGCGTCCCATGTTGATGGCGGGACAGGCGTCGCGTCTGTCGTTTCACCGCAGGTGAAAAGCCCCCAACCCCCGCCCCCTGCCCGCGGCTCACACGATCACGGCCAGTCGACCTGAAGCGGCTCATCCTCCGACACCGGCGCGGGGAAGCGCTGGTGACGCACCGTTTCCCAGTTGAACGCCCAGACGTCGGCAAGCTGCGGTATTTCGCCCTTGCCATCGCCCTTGCCGGCCTGATACATCTGCGACAGTGCTGCCCCGTGCGCCAGACGGATCGGCACTTCAATCTCCCCGCCATCGCGGTAGACCGTCAGCCGGATCGACGAGCCGGGCGGCCGCACCTGCAGCATCTGCTGAAAGTTTGCGAAGGTCAGGTCCGGGTCGTTGGTGCGTGGCAGCGCCTGGCCATCCACCGCCCGGATCAGATCATCCCGCCGCAACCCGGCATGCGCGGGGAACCCGGGGAGCGTCGCGATCACCCGCACCGCCGAGGCGCGCAGATGTGGCAACTGATCGCCGGGCACCGCGTCGCGCGGGATGCCGATCGCGCCTGAGGGTCGCTGATCACGTCCCTGATCGAAGTTTTCCGCGCTCTGGGCGACCACCTGAAGATGGATGTGCCGGGCAACAATGAGCAGGCGGTTGCGCTGTTCGGGGGTTTCAGCGCGTTCGTACATCTGGGCCAGCCGATCGATGTTGATGCCCCGCGCGTTCATGAGGGCGTACATCGCCTCCTGACGGACCCTGAAGTTGGGGTCGCCCAGTCTGGCGAGGAACTCGCTGTCCGAAGGCTGCCCCACTGCCAGCCCGGGCGATATCAGCGTCGCCCAAACCACCGCCGCGAGCACCACGAATCGTCGTGTCAGCCTTGCCATGTTCATTCCTCCAGCACGTTGGCCAGGCGCTCAGCATTCCGCTGCAACCAGCGGACCTTGCGCTCGACCATGAGCAGGAACCCGGTCCCCTCGATGCGGGCGAACGACCCCGTTGCGGCAATCGGGATCACGCTTTCCGCGATGATCGCCTCGATCATCAGCCAGACGATGGTACGCAGCTCCGCCCGGCTGAGGACGCAGTTGGGCACGCTGTCATACGCCCGCAGGAACCGCCGGAAACGCGATTCATCCAGATATTCGGGCCACTGGGTCGGGTCATCCCCTCCGCCGAGGATGGAAAACTGCAGCGCCCCGTTGGCAACGTCGATCACCCGCTGCTGCACCCGGGCGGCATCGTAGTCGATCACCGCGACCACCTTCTGCCCGCGAAAGAGCATGTTCCCCGGGTGCCAGTCCGAGTGCACGATCTGCATGGGCCAGTCGCTCAGGCCCATTTCGTTCACCCGCGTGGCTGCCTCGTTGTAACTGGCCTTGAGGAAGCCGACCACCTCCTGCATCCGCTGGCTCTGGTCGACCGGCAGATCGGGATCGGCCTTCTCCACCGCTGAGGGGATCGCCTCCATCGCCGCCGCGACCGATCGCGACGCGTGGTACGACCCGGTCGGGGCCTCGTATTCGGGCTGATAGTCAGCCAGCAGCTTGTGAAACAGAGCCAGCGTCTTGCCCGCCTCGCCCGTCGCCTGCAGCGAGTTGTCGTAGCCGCTGCCCTTGATGTACTCGAACAGCTCGTAGATGCAGCCCTTGTACTGGAGCATCGAGTTGTTGTCGCGCCGGGTGCCGATCAGGTGGGGCAGCGGGAACTGTTTGCTGGCCAGATAAAGCTGCAATGCGTGCGCGAAGGCGACCTTGAAGGGGTTGTCCTTGCCGCGTGCCCGCCGCTTGAGCAGGAACAGGCCTTTTTCCGCGCGGATGAGGCACTTGGGAGCCTTGCGTGAGCCGCGGGGGAACTCCTGGATCGCCTCGATGACGCCGATGTCGTAGTGGGACAGCACGATCGCCAGCTCATCGGCGGCGAAGGTTTCACGCTGCGACCCGGCACGGGAACTGGTCCCGGCGGTCCCCAGTCCTGAAGCGCCCAGCCCCGAAGCCGCCAACCCCGACGCCGCCGCGGTCACCTGCGCCATCTCCCCCGCGGAACCCGAATTGCCAGCCTGCTCGGTCATGGGTGAGGTTGAAGGAGCCACAAAGACACAAAGGACACGAAGAAAGACACCAATGACACCGTGGAAGACAAAGAAAAGGAATCAATATTCAGCCGCTGCCAGCCCGCTCGGGGACTTCCTCCTTAATATCTTTACTTCTTTGCCTTCCTTCGTGTTCTTCGTGGCTTCGTGGCCAAAAACTACTCGATGTTTTGCACCTGTTCCTTGATTCGGTCGATCGCGCTCTTGACGTCCACGATGGCGCGGCTGATCTGGCCGTCGTTGGATTTGCTCGCAATCGTGTTCGCTTCGCGCAGCAGTTCCTGCGCCAGGAAGTCGAGCGTGCGGCCGGCCGGTTCCATGTTCTGTGAATTCAGCACCTGATCGAAGTGCACCAGATGCGCACTGATGCGGCTGATTTCCTCGGAGATATCGGCCCGATCGGCGAAGATCGCCACTTCGCGAATCAGGTCGGTCTCATCCACCGCCAGCTTCGCCCGGGCCATCAGCTCATCAATCCGCGCCTTGAGCCGCTGGTGGTACTCCTCCACCACCATCGGGGCACGCTGGCGAATCTGCTCCAGCCGGTCGAGAATCACATCACGCTGGCGAATCAGGTCCTGGGCGATGAGCGCGCCTTCCTGCTCGCGCATCGCCAGCAGGCGATCGCACGCCCGGCTGACCAGATCGGCTACCACCGGCCGGGCCTTGCGCAACAGCGACGCCTCGTCCTCCGTCGGCTGCAACACGCCCGGCAGCGCCAGCAGCGCGGTCAGGTCAATCTGCAGCGACTGGTCCCGGTCGCGGAACTTGCTCTGGATCGTCTCCAGATGTTCGAGGTACTGCGTGAGGGCGGCATCGTTGACGCGCAGCGCCGCAGCCGAGTCGCTGGCCATCATCCGCACGTTCAGCACGATCGAGCCGCGCACCAGCCGCTTGCGCAACTGCGATTCCAGCTCGGCTTCCAGCCCGGCGATCGGGTCGGGCAGCCGCAGCGTCGCCTTGAAATACTTGTTGTTGAGACTGCGCAGCTCGACGGAGAAATGAATGCCATCGACCTGGCTGGATGCGTCACCGAAACCGGTCATCGATCGAATCAAGCAGCGCCTCCGTCATCGGCCCCCGTTTCACCCCGGCCACCTCGCACGCGGACATCCAGCCGCCTGCGACTTCGCGCAACCGCCCCCACCGTCCCCCTCCTATCCAATCGTCAATTGCCCGCCTCGCCATCGGCTGCACCACCACCGGTTTCCGAAGGCTGCGTCGGTGCAGGCGTAGTCGGTTCCGTCGGGGTGGGCGTCGAGCTGGTGCGCATGGGGTCGGCAATCACCGCGTCGCCGCCGTTGTGCTCGGCACTCATGTTCCAGGTGAGGAAGATCGCCAGCAGAAGGAAGGAGGCGAAGAGGACGACGGTGACCCAGGTCAGCACGTCGCCGGTCTTGGCGCCGAAGGCCGCCTGAGCGCTGCCGGCCCCGCCACCGAACGCCCCGCTCAGCCCGCCGCCACGCGGCTTCTGAATCAGAATCACCAGCAGCAACAGCGCACAGACCAGCACGAAGGCCGTGAGCAACAACCCGGTCAGAAAGCCCAGTGTCAGCATGGAAGCACCTTTATTCGCTTCACCCCAGTTTCACGTTCAGAACCAAAGCCCCGGACACCATTGTTTTCGGCGTGATGTTCAGATTCCCGCAGCCGCGTTGACGATCGCGGCAAAGTCCGCCGCCTTCAGCGAGGCACCGCCGATCAGCCCGCCGTCGATATCCGGCTGGGCGCACAGTTCCGCGGCGTTGTCGGGCTTGACCGACCCGCCGTAGAGAATCCGCGTCGACTGGGCGATCGCCTCGCCGAACATCCCCGCCAGCACCCGGCGAATGGCAACGTGAGCCGCCTGAGCGTCGGCGGCAGTGGCGGTTTTGCCCGTCCCGATCGCCCATACCGGTTCGTAGGCGATCGACACGCGCGCCATCTGCTCAGCCGTCACCCCCGCCAGCCCGTAGCAGACCTGGGCGGCGTTGATGGCGTCGGTCTGGCCCGCCTCACGCTGCTCGATCTTCTCGCCCACGCACAGCATCACCTGCATCCCCGCCGCCAGCGCCGCCCGCACCTTGGCGTTGATGAACACATCCGACTCGCCCAGCACGTGCCGCCGCTCACTGTGGCCCACCAGCACCACCGAGCAGCCCACATCCTTCAGCATCGAGAGGCTCACTTCGCCCGTAAACGCCCCATTGGCAGCAGGATAACAATCCTGGGCGCCCAGCAGGATGGAGGAGCCGGACGACCGCAGCACGTCGTTGACTGTAGGCAGGTAAGGGAACGCGGGAAAGAGAATCACATCCGCCTTCTGGAGAGCCGGCGACAGGTCAGACACCAGCGCCGATGCCAGTGCCCGTGCCTCGTTGGTGTGCAGGTTCATTTTCCAGTTGCCGCCGACCAGCGGTCGTCGCGTCGCCATAAACGATACTCCGGGGGAAAAGACTGACAGAATCGGGCAGTATAGCAAAACCCCCGGCCACACCGCGAAGCCTGTCCCGACCCCGTACTTCGCGCCGCTGCCTGCCATCCCCGGCAGCGCCCCCGCCCGCCCCAGCCAACAAAAAGACTTGGCCAGACGTCGCCCCCGCTTTACCATATCGAGCAGTTATTCGAAAACGATTTCACGCCGCCATATCGCGGCGGAAACGAACCAACCCTTTTCTCCCCTTTCCCTTTTTTCCAAAGGAGGACATGAAATGATGAGGACGTGGTTTCTGATTGGCGTGCTGGGCATTTTGGTCGGGTCGAATCAGGCCTTCGCCGCAGCCGACTACTTCCTGAAACTCGACGGCATCGATGGCGACGTCGCCGTGGTCGGCTATGAAGGCTGGATCGAGATCAGTGCCTACGGCGTGGAGGCCAGCCGAGTGTCGACCGGCGGTGGTGGCGGATCGGGCAAGGTGACGCTGCAGGATTTCAGTTTCTTCACCCGGACCAGCAGTGCTTCCCCCCGCATCCTCGAACACGTTCTGCTGGGCAGAATCATCCCCACGGTCGAACTGGACATCCTCGCGCCCACCTCGACGGGCATGCAGCGCATCGCCAACTGGACCCTGGAGGAGGCCTCGATTGTCCGCTATGCCACCAAGGGCAATGGTGACTGGCCCACCGAATACTTCGACATCCAATTCAACCGCCTCACCTACAGCTACTACTCGCCCACGGGCGCGATCTCGACGATCAGTTGGGACCTTATAACCAACACCACCTTCGTCGACATCAACAGCGACGATTTCCAGCTGCTCACCGGAACGCTGCCCGAGCCGGCGACCGCGTCGCTGCTGCTGACCCTGTGCGGGGCGGCCCTGCTGCGTCGTCGCAGCCGCTGAATCCCCGTACCGGTTCCTGTTAAACCGCCAGGCCGACCGACGATTTCGTTCGGCGGCCTGTTCCGGTCCCCCTCGGCCCCACCTCGTCCCGGACGGGGTGGGGTTTTCCTTTTTTCCACCTGCCCTCCCCCTGCTATCATTCCCCACCGACCATGAAGATCCGTAACTTCTGCATCATTGCGCACATTGACCACGGCAAGTCCACGCTGGCGGACCGCATGCTGCAGCTCACCGGGGCGGTCTCCGACCGTGAGGCCCGCGAGCAGACGCTGGACGACATGGACCTGGAGCGGGAGCGCGGCATCACGATCAAGGCGTCCGCGGTCAGCGTGAACTACCGCCACAACGGCGAGGACTACCTGCTGAACTTCATCGACACACCCGGCCACGTCGACTTCCACTACGAGGTCAGCCGTGCCCTGCTGGCGTGCGAAGGTGCGATTCTGGTGGTGGATGCGACCCAGGGCGTCGAGGCGCAGACCGTCGCCAACGCCTACATGGCGATCGATGCGAACCTGGAAATCATTCCGGTGGTGAACAAGGTGGACCTGCCCTCGGCCCGGCCGGAGGAGGTCGCCATGGAGATCGAGCAGGTGCTTGGTCTGCCCGCCGAGGACTGCCTGTTCGTTTCCGCCAAGAGCGGTCTGGGCGTGAAGGAACTGCTCGACGCCGTCTGCGAAAGGCTGCCCGGCCCCACCGGCGACCCCAGCGCCCCCACCCAGGCGCTCATCTTCGACAGCGAATACGACGACTATCGCGGCGTCGTGGTCTACTTCCGACTGTTCAACGGCCGACTGCAGGTGGGCGACAAGATTCGCATGATGGGCACCGGCCGGTCCTACACCATCACCGAGCTGGGCAAGTTCACCCCGAAGATGACGCCCTATCGCCAGGCGATGGAAGCGGGCGAAGTGGGTTACATGGTCGCCGCCATCAAGACACTGCAGGACGTGAACATCGGCGACACGATCACGCTCGATCTGTACCCCGCCGAAAAGCCCCTGCCCGGCTACCGCGAGCCGCAGCGGATGGTCTTCTGCGACTTCTACCCCTCGGGCGAAACCACGTTCGAGGACCTGCGCGACGCGATCGAACGGCTGCACCTCAACGATGCCAGCTTCACCTACGCCCCGCAATCCAGCGAGGCGCTGGGCTTCGGCTTCCGCTGCGGGTTCCTGGGCATGCTCCACATGGACATCATCCAGGAACGGCTCGAACGCGAGGGCGGCGTCACCATCGTTCAGACCGCGCCCACCGTCACCTACGAAATCCTCAAGACCGATGGCACGGTGATGCAGATCACCAACCCGGCGGATCTGCCCGACCCCTCGGTGATTCGGGAAATTCGCGAGCCGATCGTCCGCGTCGAGATCATCACGCCCAATGAATCCATCGGCGACCTGATGAAACTGTGCGAGTCACGCCGCGGCGTCTACAAGCGACAGCAGTACCTCTCCGATGCGCGACAGATTCTGGAATATGAACTGCCGCTGTCGGAAATCATCTTCGACTTCTACGACAAGCTGAAGTCGATCACGCGCGGCTACGGCACGATGGACTACGAGCTGCTCGGCTTCCGGGCGGACAACCTCGTGAAAATGGACATCCTCGTCAACGGGATGAAGGTCGATGCCCTGGCGGTCATCGTGCACCGCAGCAAGGCGGAGCAGCGCGGCCGGGCACTGCTGCTGCGCCTGAAAAAGGAAATCGACCGCCACCTCTTTGAAATCCCCCTGCAGGCGGCGATCGGTGGCAAGATCATCGCCCGCGAAACCATCCGCAGCGTCGGCAAGAACGTGACCGCCAAGTGCTACGGCGGCGACGTCAGCCGAAAACGCAAACTGCTCGAAAAGCAAAAGGAAGGCAAGAAGCGCATGAAGCGCGTCGGCACCGTCGACATCCCGCAGGAAGCGTTCATGGCGGTGCTGGACCCGGGGGAATAAGTTTCGCGCAATACGCCCGACCCGATCATGACCCGCATCTTCTTCATCGCGCTGGGCGGTGCACTGGGTTCAGTCCTGCGCTACGGCGTGCAGACCTGGCTCAACGGTGCGCATCCGCTGCCACTGGGCACGCTGGCGGTCAATGTGATCGGCTGTTTCGCGATCGGCTTCCTCGCAGGGATGTGGATGTTCGAGCCAACCAGTGTTCGTGAGGAATATCGACTCGCAATCATCGTCGGTGTGCTGGGCGGGTTCACCACTTTCTCCGCCTTCGGTCTGGAAACCTACAAGCTCGCCAGCACACGGCAGCTCACCCACGCCCTGCTCAACATCACGCTCAGCGTCGGACTGGGCCTCACCGCCACCTGGGTTGGCGCTCGCCTGGCCGTACTGTTCACACGCTGACACGTCACGGCGATGGTCCTGCCACGAAGACACGAAGGGCACGAAGGGCACGAAG
>CALKHT010000020.1 GCA_937988825.1 uncultured Phycisphaeraceae bacterium | reverse complement strand
GCACTCGTGAGAAAAATTTTGCGATGCGTCAGAACCAGCCCCGACCGCCCTGCCGCGGAGCCGCGATGAACTGCTGATGTTCTGGTAAGCCACGTGAAATCCGAGCGTGACCAGGAAGGTGAAGAGATGTCCCCTTCGAGTTCGGCCCGGGCATGATGCCAGCAGTTGAAAACTGAATGAGATGCGCGCAGAAAGCCTACCACGGCATCATTGGGGATAAGAATCCGCCATTAGTCGGGACCGCAGGTTTCCAAAGCGCCGGGGCCGAAGGTGACGGCGTCCTTGCCCTGCCGTTTGGACTGCATGGCCATTTCGTCCGCCTTGGCGAGCAATTCCTCGGGGGTTCGGCCGTCCCATGGGAAGCCCGCCAGCCCCGCAGAGATCGTCAGGGTGTCGCGGGCTTCTTCCAGCAGTTTGGGGAACTTGTGCTGACAGATGGCCCGCTGGAAGCGTTCGGTCATCATGCGCACGTTGGCGGGATGCTCGCTGTTGGGCTGACGTGGAGCTTCGGCGTCCCAGAAAATGACGGCGAACTCGTCGCCACCAATGCGGGCAACCACATCGTGATCCCGCACGACAGACTGCATGAGGCGAGCCGTTTCGCGAAGGATTTCATCGCCGGCGGCGTGACCGTAGCGATCGTTGTAGAGCTTGAAGTCGTCGATGTCGAAGACCAGTACGGTGACGCGGAAGCGTTCACGCGCAGCCCGTTCGAGGATGTTGGTGAGGAAGCGATGGAAGTAGCGGCGGTTCCAGACGCCGGTCAGCTCATCGCGCAGGGCCATGTGCCACAGGTCGACCATGTGCTGCTGCAGAGCAACCCAATGACTCATCCAGTCCGCCCAGCGGGCAAGCTCATCCTCGTTGGCTTCGGGGGCGTGCAGATAGCCGAAAGTGCGACCAGCCATGCCGACGGTGGCGCGAACGTGGCCCTGCGGGATATGCTCCAGGGAACGAGCCCATTCGACACCGGTAATGTTCGATTGTTCGCGGATCAACTGTACAGCCATCTGCGGCAGATGGGCCGGATCGCGCATGAGCTGATCGACCAGGTCGACATCGCCCAGCGGCCCCCCACTGCGGGCAGGCAACGGCGGCGCACTGCTGTGACGAGCGGCGGCGGCAAGCTCGGCGGCGTAGCTGGCGGCCCCGTTGCGATGCTCGGCCACCGCACGAATCGCATGGCGCAGCGTACCGCCATCCAACGGTTCGGACAGATAACGATCGAACCCTGCACTCAGCGCGGCGTGATACCGCTCCTGTTGTTGGGCTGGCCCGACCAGTAAAAGCGTGGCGTTGGGCAGGATGCGTCGCAGGGCGGCCCCGGTGGCGGGAGCTTCGCCGTCGAGGGATGCGACCGAAGCGATGACGACGGTCGGTCGCGTCTGGGCTGCGTGTCCCAGGGCCATGAGGTGATCTTCGACCACACCGGGCTTCTGGATTGTGGCGAGGCGGGCTTCCTGCAGAGCACGCGTGACGGTCTGGGCCTGCTCGGCCGGGGCAATGATCAATACATCGTGCCGCTCCTCCACCGGAGGCACGGGGGGCGGCGCAATGGAACTACGGCTGGTTTCACTCATGAACGATCCGCTTCACACAAAATCTGACGTTTTCGGGCCTTCCCATCCTTAGGCAGGCTCCCCGGAACAGCCACCCCATCGCGGCGGCGACTCTGTCTCCCTTCCTTAGCTCGACGCGGCGTCGCGCGGCGGCACATCGGCGTGCCCCAGCAGCATGGCCAACTCCTCGGCGGTCAACAGGGGCGGGGCATCCTCCTCCTCGCGACCCACTGTTTCATCCCCCGCAATCCGCAACCGGGGCCCCTCGTCGGTTTGCGGCGCTTGCTGCGGCCTGGCATCAGAGGTTGCGGAGGCAGCGACCGACCCGGTGCTCACTGCTTCGGTGGAAGGCAGTTCCAGTCGCGTCAGTTGTGGTCGGCCCCCCGAAACACTCTCGTCGAAGCGCCAGCAGTCGGTGGCCGGGTAGTACCGCGCCACCGCCAGTAGCAGCCGATCCAGCCCCGCGAACCGGTGTGCCTGGTTGACGATGAGCACCGCCTTGTTGGCGAAGGCGAGTTCCGCCATCACGCCGGGAGTGTCTGTCACCAAACGAACCTCTGTCGCCCGCCGCTGCAGCGATTGCATCAGCCGCGTGGGCACCGGGGCGGATGGATGCGTCAGCACAATGACGACCACGCCCACGGCGCGGTTCGGCTGCACGTTGTCACGATCCGCCACGGCCATAAGGTGATTCTACCGCTTTGCGAAAGGATCGCCACGTCGATCAAGGCCAATTCGGTGTGCAAAAAAGCGGCAAGAACTGACGGGCCGAGAATTTAGGAAAGATAGGCAGACAGGGGTATTTGCAGGTGTGATCCACAACCGCCCTACCACAGATGCAGCCGTGAAAGCAGATGCAACGGCACAAAAGCGTCTTAGCCGCCCCGCATCGCTATACTAGATCACTTGCGGGTGGATTCCGTGCTGCCCCGATGGGGCGAGCGGTATACGCAAGTTGCTTTCTGAAAGATGTTTCGACCATGATCTCGCGACGAAAAACACGCCAGGTAACCGTTGGCGATAAGGAACACGGGTTTGTCCGCATCGGGGGCGATGCGCCGGTGTCGGTGCAGACGATGACGGCTGGCTACACCTACGACGTCGACGCATGCGTCGCGGAGATCAACAAACTTGCCGCCGCAGGGGCGGACCTGGTGCGGGTGGCTGTGCCCGAGCGCAAGGATACCGAGGCGCTGAAGCACATCCTGCCGCAGGTGCGGGTGCCGATCGTCGCGGACGTGCATTTCCACTTCCAGCGGGCGCTGGAAGCGCTGGAGGCGGGCGTCCACAAGATTCGCCTCAACCCGGGCAACATCTCCGACCGCAATCAGGTGCTGAAGGTCATCGACGCCTGTAAGGAACGCGGCGTGCCCATCCGCGTGGGCGTCAATGAAGGCTCCATCATCGAACGCAAGGATAAGCAGAAGCGCATGAAGGAGCTGGGGGCTGTCTTCAGCGAGCACCGGCACGGCCACATGCTGGCGATTATGATCTCCAAACTCGAGGAATATCTGGAGATCTTCCACGAACGTGACTTCCACGACATCGTCATCAGCGCCAAGTCGATCGACCCGACGCTGGTGATCGACGCCTACACCGAAATTTCCAAGCGTTTTGACTATCCGCTGCATCTGGGCGTGACGCACGCCGGGCCGAAGGAAACGGGCACGATCCGCAGCGTCGTTCCACTGGGGCATCTGCTGGCTTCGGGTATCGGCGACACGGTGCGTATCAGCTATGCCAGCGACCCGGTTTACGAGGTCGAGGATGCGTTGGAGATGCTCTACTGCCTCGGACTGCGGGCACGCGTGGGAGCGGAACTGATCGCCTGTCCGACGTGCGGCCGAATTCAGGTGGACCTCTTCACGCTGACACAACAGGTGCGACAGAAACTGCGTGAGGAAATCGAGCTGCCGATCAAGGTCGCGGTCATGGGCTGCATCGTTAACGGCCCGGGTGAGGCGGAAGGAGCAGACGTCGCCATCTTCGCGGGTGACCGTCGCGGGATCATCTACGTGCAGGGTCAGAAGGTCGCGAACGTGCCCGAGGAGCAGATCCTCGACACGCTGCTGGCTGAGTGCAAGAAGTTCCAGGACCGCGTGAAGCGAGGCGAGGCGAAACTGGGCGAAAAGGTGGTCGAAATCCTGCCTCCCGACCCGATCGGCGAACTGGGTTCTGGCTTCGAGAAAATCGCCGCGGGACAGGTGCAGAAGATCACACCGCTGACGATCAGCAAGTAATAATTGGTGGGACAGCTGTCCCGGCTGTCGTTTCGCCAAAGGCGAAAAACACAGACGCCCAAACGCGATTTAGCGTGCAACGTTCTTCACTTGGCATTGAGCCAGTCGGGGCCGATGCCGACTTCGACTTTCAGCGGCACATCGAGCTGCATCGCGTTTTCCATTTCCTCGCGAACCACGGCGGCGCAGCGTTCGGCTTCGGTTTGAGGAGCTTCGAGTACCAGTTCGTCGTGGATCTGCAGCAGCAGCTTCAGTGGCAGTTTCTCGCGAAGGATGCGGCGGTGCAGGTTCACCATCGCAAGTTTGATCAGGTCGGCGGCACTGCCCTGCACAACCGTGTTGATCGCCAGCCGTTCCCCCAGGTTTCGCGTGTTGGGGTTGCGGGAGGTGATCTGCGGAATCTCACGGCGGCGGCCGAGGATCGTCGTGACGAAGCCATCCTGCAGTGCCTGATCAATGCACCGTTTGAGGAACGCGTCGATGCCGCTGAACCGCTGACGATAGTCAGCGATGAGCGTCCTGGCTCCTTCCAGATCAAGCCCTTCGATGCGGCGGGCAAGGCCGTAGGGCGTAACACCATAGATGATGCCGAAGTTGATGGTCTTGGCGTGGACACGCTGTTCGGGGGTAACGTCCCGTGGATCAACGTGGAAGACGCGTGCTGCAACGGCTGCGTGAATATCCTGATCGCTGATGAATGCCTCGCGCAGGGCGGCATCCTGACTTAGGTGCGCGAGCATCCGTAGCTCGATCTGCGAATAGTCGGCTGAAATGAGAGCGTGTCCTGGCTCGGCGACGAAGGCCTTGCGAATCTGCCGCCCCACTTCCGTGCGGATCGGGATGTTCTGCAGGTTGGGGCCGCTGGATGACAGCCGCCCCGTAGCTGCACCGGTCTGGTGGAATGTCGCGTGCACGCGTCCGTCGCGCTTGTCGATCGAATCGCGCAGATTCTCCAGGTAGGTATTCACCAGCTTCGTGAGCTGACGATACTCGACGATCAACTTCGGCACCGCCGCCTGTTCGGGCGTCAGGTCGTCCAGTTCGGCCAGGGCTTCGAGTACCTCGATATCGGTCGATGCGCCGGTCTTGGTCTTCTTGATGACGGGCAGCTTCAGCTTCGTAAAAAGCAGTTCGCCAAGCTGTCGCGGCGAGTCGATGTTGAACGGCCCTCCCGCCTTTTCAAAGATCGCGTCGCGCAGGGCCTCGATGCGCTTCGCAAGTTGTTTCTTCTGATTTTCCAGCTCGTCGGGATCGACGCGGATGCCGTTGAACTCCATGTCCGCGAGTACCTCGACCAGAGGCATCTCCACATCGCGTGCCAGGTGCTCCAGCCCCATTGCTTTGATCTGCGGCTCAAAAAGCCTGCACAGCCGCAGCGCGATGTCTGCATCTTCCGATGCGTAGGGGACGATCTGATCGAGCGGCACCTGATCCATCGTCTTTTGCTTCATGCCGCGCACGCGCTCGCCGATGAGCCGGCTGATCGCAATCATCTCATGCTTGAGCAGCGAGCGTGCCAGCGTATCGAGGCTGTGGCCCGGCGCACCGATCAGGTGCGATGCGATCATCGAGTCGAAACGCACACCCGTCACATTCACGCCGGCGTAGCGCAGCACCAGCAGGTCATACTTGAGATTGTGCCCGCATTTTCCAATAGTCGGGTCTTCCAGCACGGGGCGCAGGGTTTGGAGAACCGTGTGACGGTCCAGATGCACACCGGGATCGGGCGAGCAGATGGGCACGTAGACGCCACAACCTTCGGTCCACGCGAAACTCAGGCCGCATAGCTCTTTGTCGTGGCCCAGCCCAATGGTTTCCGTATCGAGGGCGAATAGTTCCTGCTTCGCGAGCGTGTCGCGCAGTTCCTGCAGTTCTGTGAGGGTGGTGATTGCCCGATAGTCGCAGTCCGAAGCGGTGCTCAAACCGGCCGCCACCGCTTCCTCCAGCGCTCGATCGGCCAGCGCTTCGTGACTGTCGAACAGGCCCGCCTGAAAACCGCCCTGCCCACCGCCGGACGTCCCCACCCCCGCCAGCGTTGCCGGCTTACCCGCCGGTTCGAGCAGCCGTTCCAGGTCCTGCACGTGTCGGCGAAAACCAAGCTCCGTGAAGATGCGTCGCAATCCGGTGGCGTCGATCGCACCGATGCGTGCTTTTTCCAGGTCGAAGTCGATATCCACATCAAACTTCAGGCGCACCAGTTCGCGCGACAGCGGCCATTGCTCGCGAAATGCTTCGAGGTTCTCACGCCGCTTGCCCTTGATCTGATCGAGGTTGGCGTAGAGGTTTTCGATGGAGCCGAACTGCTGGATCAGCATCGCCGCGGTCTTGGGGCCGATCCCCGTCGCGCCGGGGATGTTGTCCACCGTATCGCCCATCAGCGTGAGCATGTCGACAACCTGATCGGGGCTGATGCCTTTGGTCTGTCGCAGCGTTTCGACGTCGATCGTCGTGTCGGTGTGGATATCGAACATCGTCACACGGTCGGACAGCAGCTGCTCCAGATCCTTGTCCTTGGACACGATGCGGATATGCAGGTCGGCGTAGCGCGGATCGTCCAACAGCCGTTTGGTGATGGTGGCGATGATGTCATCCGCCTCGGCTCCCTCCTTGCCGATGATCGGCACGCCAAACAGCCGCGTGATCTCGAGAATGCGCTCGACCTGCGGGGCGAAGTCGTCGGGCGTCGCTTCGCGCGTCGCCTTGTAGTGTTCATACAACTCGTCCCGGTGTGTCTTGCCACCAGTGTCGATCGCCATCACGACATATTTGGGACGAAACTGCTCGAAGAGCTTGAGCATCATGCCCGTAAAGGCGAACACGGCGCCGGTGGGTTCGCCGGTCACGGGGCTGTTCATTGGTGTGCGGATGGCGTAATAGGCGCGAAAGATCTGCGCGTGACCGTCGATCAGGTAAAGCGTGTTGTCGGGGGCGTTGAAAGATGCCATGGAGGGTGATTATAGGGACGGCGACAGACCGCGTGGTCGCGGCCGGCACGGTAATTGCACCAACTATACGAACCCTGCGAGGGAGAAACGCAATGGATGCGGTCAAAAGATTCGCAGTGCTGTTGTTCGTGATGGCGTTCGCGGTGACACTGATCGGCTGCGCCCCTGCGGTGTCACGCGAGAACTACGACCGCATCGAAACCGGCATGACCGAGCAGCAGGTGCGCGACATCCTGGGCGAGCCGGACGAAGTGGACGGCGGCGGGATCAGCCTGCCGGGCGTCGAAGCCACCGCCAGTGTCGCCACATGGCGCGACAACCAGGGCCGGGAGATCACCGTCACTTTCGTCAACGGCAAGGTGACCACGAAAACCCAACGTGGACTGTGAGCGACCAACAACGGACCAGATCACCAATCCAGCGTGCCCAACCAGGTCTGGCGCAGGGCATCGAGGGACTCGTCGAGGATACGGCCGCGGCGGGCGGTGCGGACGGTCAAACGGTCGTGGTCTGCGAAAGTGCCAACCTGGGCGAAGCGGACATTCGCTGCACGCAGTTTCCGCACGACCGCATCCACATTCTGCGGAGCGACCTCAAGCAGGTACCGGCTGGGCGTTTCCGCGAAGGCGGCGACCAGTTCATCCAGCGAGCCTGCCGTGGGCACGGCATCGAGGTCGATATCCAGCCCCACACGACCAGCGAAGGCCATCTCCGCTGCTGTCACCAGTACACCGCCGTCTGAGCAGTCGTGGGCCGACTGAACCAGCCCCGCAGCGATCAGTTCCGCCACCGCCCGGGCGTTGGCCGGGCCTCGCTGCAGGTCGACACGCGGGATACACGGCTCGCCCGCTCCAACGCCAACCATGCGCAGGTGCGATCCGCCGGTCGCAGCCGTCGTCTCGCCCACCAGCAACAGCACGTTGCCCGGCGCCTTGGCGTCCATCGTCCGGCTGCGAAGTACATCCGGCACGATGCCCAATGCGGTAATGAGCAGTGTCTGCGGAATGGCGATGATGCGACCATCCTCGGTCGTGAACTGGTTGCTCAGCGAGTCCTTGCCGGAGATGAATGGCGTGCGGTAGGCCAGTGCTCCGTCGTAGCAGGCCTCCGCGGCGCGTACCAATGCCCCGAGCTGCCGTGGATCATCGCACTTGGGCCAGCAGAAGTTGTCCAGGATCGCGATCTGCTGCGGATCCGCCCCGACGCAGATTACGTTGCGCACTGCCTCGTCGATCGCCGCCAGCGCCATCCAGTAGGAGTCACCGTCAATCGCGATGCCTGCGTCCGCCGCGGTTTCGCTCAGATGCGGCTGCAACCCGCAGCCCACTGCGATACCCCGATTGCTGCCCAGTTTGGGGCGAAGCACTGCTGCATCACTTGGGCCATCCTGCACCGGGCCAACCAGCGGCTTGACCACCGAGCCCCCCTGCACCTCGTGGTCGTACTGACGAATGATCCAGTGCTTGGACGCAATGTCGGGGTGAGCCAGCAGCCTGTGCAGCGTTTCACCCATGTCAGCCTGCTGACTGGTGGTCGTCTTTCGCAGCGCAGCCGCCGACGCCCCACCGGGCGACCAGGCTGCCTCGCGCGTGGGCATCGGGATACCCTCGTGCAGCAGCTTCATCGACAGCCGCCCCACCTCGTTGTCGTGCCAGGTGAGTACCAGTTCCGGGTTGCCCTGCGCATCGGTGCATCCGAACTCGCCCAGGTCGCACATGGACACGTCCTCAGCCGCGCACAATGCTGCGAGCTTGTCCATATGCTCAGGCGGAACGGCCAGCACCATGCGTTCCTGCGCTTCGCTGATCCACACCTCGGTGTAGGTCAGCCCGGCGTATTTCAGCGGCGCTTTTTCGAGTGTGACGCGTGCCCCCAGCTTCTCGCCCATTTCGCCGACCGCGCTGGAGAATCCGCCAGCCCCGCAGTCAGTGATCGCGTGATAGAGCGGCTGCGATGTGCCATCCTCATGCACGTAATCCCGCGCCTGCAGGATCACGTCCATCATCTTCTTCTGCGTGATCGCGTTGCCGATCTGCACTGCGTGCGAGAACTCATCGGCGTGGGTGTCGGTCAGTTCCGCGGAGGAGAAGGTTGCCCCGTGAATACCGTCGCGACCGGTCGCTCCGCCCAGCGCGACGATGCGGTCGCCAGGCTTCGGCGCGCCGAAGCACTTATCCAGCGGAATCACCCCCACACACCCCGCGAACACGAGCGGGTTGCCCAGATAGTTTTCGTGGAACACCACCGCCCCGTTCACCGTGGGGATGCCCATGCGGTTCCCATAGTCGCGCACGCCTGCCACCACCTGCTGCAGGATGCGACGTGGGTGGATCACCCCCTTGGGCAGTGGCGCATCACCTTCGCCATTGCCCTCCTGCCGCCAGGCCACCGCGAACACATCGGTGTTGGCGATCGGCCGGGCCGACAGCCCCGTGCCCATGACGTCGCGGATGCACCCGCCGATACCCGTCGCCGCCCCACCGTAAGGTTCGATCGCGCTGGGATGGTTGTGCGTCTCGACCTTGATGCACACCGCATCCTCATCATCGAAGCGCACGATCCCCGCGTTGTCCTTGAAGACGCTCACGCACCATTCGCGGTACGGCGAACTTTCCATCAGCTTGCGCGTCGCCGCCGCGACGGTGCTCTTGAGCAGATTGTGAATCGTGACCGAGCCATCCTCGTGCACCTCGTGCCCGGGGCGGTCGCGCCAGTCGATGTCGGATGCCGGATCATCCGCCTGAGATCGGTAGCGAATCGTCGCCTTGAGTGTCTTGTGAACGCAGTGCTCACTCCAGGTCTGGGCCAGCGTCTCCAGTTCGATATCGGTCGGCTCCCGGCCGTCCGGCAGGCTGCGATAGTAGTCGCGGATGGTCCGCATCTCATCGAGGCTCAGGAACAGATGCGCCTCGCGCGACAGCCTCATCAGCGCCTCATCGTCCAGATCGCGCAACGGCACGTGGACCAGCCGGAAGGCGTGTTCGTGGCCGTGAGGAAAGGCGTCGGGGGTGAACGGCTGGTGATGGATTTCCTGAATGACCGGGTTGGCAAGGTAGCGCGACGCGAAGGCGTCCAGCTCCTGAGCCGAGGCCTGCAACCCTGTGAAGTCGAACCGCTGACCCGTCCGTACCGCCACCTGGCCGGGCACATCCTCGAGCATTTCATGGATCGCGCTCTCGGTCGACTGCGCCACGGGGTCCATCACCCCCGCCTTGTAGTGGATCTCCAGCGTGACCGCCCCTTCCTCCACGGAAGCTGCCCCCACCGTTGCGACCTGGTTGACCGGGTCGGTCAGCAGTTCGTGTGCAATGCGCTGGACCGCCTCATCGGTCAGGGCTGCCTCGATCAGATACACCCGGGCGGTCTGAACGGCCTGCACCGTCCCAAACCACTGCCGGGCATCGGCCAGTGCCGCAGCCGCGACAGGGTCAGGCTCCCCCTCCCGCGGGCGGACCTCCACACGGTGGACACGAACGGGCGGAACAGACAATTCAGCTGCAGCGACAGGCGTTGCGGTCATGCGTGAAACTCATCCTCAAATCAGAAGCGTCAACGTCGCTTCGGGAAGCAGAATCATAGGCGAAACGGCCCATTCATGCAGGCTGACCACCATGTCGTGTCAGGCATCAAAGATGGACGCAACCGCATACGAGCGCTGCTCGCCAGTGCAAAGGAATCGAACGACTGAATCGATTGGGGAAATCGAAGGAAACGATTGAGATCGGCAGGAATTGCGTCAATGCCGGTGGAGGGAGTCGAACCCACACCCCTGTCGCCAGGGAACGGATTTTGAATCCGTCGCGTCTGCCAATTCCGCCACACCGGCTGGGTGTTGGGCTGGTGTCATATCTTGTCGGGCGGCTGGTTGGGTGTCAATTCGCGAACGCGAATGAAGTTGTCCGCTCGGTGATCGCACCGCCTCCTCCGTCAGAGGATGAACTCGAGCTTTTCCTTCAAACCCGGGGGCAGGTCGACACTGCCGGGGGTGATGCGGATTTCGGACCAGCTCAGCTTTGTGCGGCCGGCCTCCTCGGTGATGCGGTAGTCCCGAACCTCCAGTTGCACGGGGGTGGACTGGCCCTTGACCAGCACCTCGGCACGAATGGTTTTGGCAGCGGAATCGATCTGCAGGTTGAGCACCTGGGCGGTCTCCTGAATGCGGTGGTTAATCGCGGCGCGGACCAGTTGAGAGCCGGTCAGCTCGTTGACCTGTCGCGTGAGCCACTGGGCGATGCGTCGCATGATGAACGGACGGTCAGGCGGCGGATGTGTCGGCCTGAGGCGCGGGGCCGAACCAGCGGTCGACCTTTTCCGCGGCCTGCCGCTTGATCTGGGGCGTGATGTACATGGCTACGCCCGCCAGCGCCAGCGCGAAAACGCTCAGGTCGTCGGCGAAACCGGCCACGGGGATGATGTCGGGCACCGCGTCGATGGGCAGAATGAAGTACCCCAGCGCACCATAGATCGCCCGGCGGGCCCAGAGCGGTGTCGTGGGCGACTTGGCGGTGTAGTACAGCCACAGCGCCTTTTCCATGACGTGGCGGCCGGCCTGATGCGCGTGGGTACGCACCTTGTTCCAGAATCCCTGCTCGCTGTAGTGCCGTTCGTACTGGTGCGCCGTCATCGATGGCCTCCTGATGTGGGAGATTGTAGGCGCGGACCGGGGAACCGACCACGTGGCGGGTCGGACAAAGGCTGAGGCGCTGACGTGGGTTAGAATGCCCAACATGCGCATCACAGGCCAACGAGCGGCGCGTGGAGGATGGCTGCGGAGCACGGCGCTGCTCGTGGCGACGGTCGCGCTGCTGTCCACCATCGCCGGGGCCCACCCGAATCATCAAAGCATCAACGATCTGGCGATCGTGCCCTTCCCACTGCAGGTGCAGGCGATGCGCGGACTGGTCACGCTGACCCCGTCGAGCAGGATCGTGGCGACCGACCCCACCCTGCTGCCCGTGGCAGAACTGGTCCGGCAGGAGCTTGCCCGGCTGACACCACTGGAATTGGCCGTGTCCCAGGAGCGAGCCCGGCCAGGCGACATCGTGCTGCGGCTGGATGAGCGATTCACCACGCCCGAGTCCTACTCGATCGTGGCGGCCGACCGCGTGACGGTGGTGGCGGGGAACGTGCGGGCGGTGACGGTGGCGACGGCCACGTTTCTGCAGGCGCTGGGCGTGCAGGATGGGGTGACCGCCATGCTGAAAATGCGGATCAGCGATGAGCCGACCTATCCGTTTCGCGGGGCGTGTCTGCGTGTGGAACGAGCTGATGAGGCGACCTTCACGCAGCTGCGTGAGGTCATCGAGCTTTGCCGGTGGTATCGGCTGAACGTGCTGCAGGTCGAGTTGGGTGAGGCGGTGTTGAACGGGGTATGCACGACCGAGGAAGCGCAGGCGACGTGGCGTGAGCTGGAGGCGTTCGCAGCCCTGCGGGCGGTGGAACTGGTGCCAGCGGTATCGGTCGCAACAGTGGATGATGCGGGTGGGCCGGATGCGGTAATCGAGGCGCTGGCGGCGGTATTCTCCGAGGCGAAGCACATTGGTGTCACCGGCTCGGAAGATCAGGTGGATGCAGCGGCTGTCGCCCGGCTGGTCGCGGCGTGTCGGGCCAAGGGTAGGACGGTGCTGCTGGACGAGGGGGTCGGCATCGAACCGGGCGCGGTGGAGTCGACGGATGTGGTGATCGTCGCCCAAACGACCGCGGATCGGTGGCTGGATGCGGGCTACCGCGTGGTCAACGCGAGCGTACCACCCCTGCGGCTGATGGGCGAGGCAGAGGCTGTCGCCCACGTGATCCACACCGACTGGGAACCCTGGGGCTGGATGACTCAGCAGCTGACGGATGCCAGGCCACGGTTGGTGGCAGTGCGTGAGCGGACCGGGATCATCGGTGCCCAAGTGGAACTGGTCGGACCGGCATCCGACCCAACGGCGCATCTGGGGGTCGCGGCGGTGGCCGAGCGGTTGTGGAACCCGATGCTGCGGCGGGACTTCGCTGACATGTGTGTGCGGTTCGAGCATACGGGATATGGCATGAAGTTGATCTGGGGTCATCAGAAGGACGTGGATCGCTGAAGCGACCACCGAAGGCTGCCTCCGGACGACCAGGCAGAAATACCGTTGGTACAATGGGGCAATGACGCAACAAGAAGAGCAAATCGAAGCGGCGCAGCAGGTTGAGGCGGAAGCCGAGGCCACTGCGCCGGTGCATGAGGGGGAGAAGACGGCTGCGGACGAGGCGGCGCAGACGACCGTTGAGTTGCCCGCCGATTTCGAACAGCGGGTCGAGGCGGTGCTGCTGGGGACGGATCGACCGATGCCGGCGGCGAAGATCGCCGAACTGCTCGGGGGTGTGCCGACCAAGGCGGTTAATCAGGCGGTGACGGCGCTGAACAAGGTGTACGACTCGACGCAGCGCAGCTTCCGCATTGAACAGGTGGCGGGCGGCTGGCAGATTCTGACCCTGCCTCAGTTCGCCGATGTGCTCAGCGCACTGCACAAGAGTAAGGCCAAGAGCCAGCTGAGTCCGGCAGCGCTGGAGACGCTGGCCATCATCGCCTACAAGCAGCCGATCATCCGGGCGGAAATCGACAACATTCGCGGCGTCGCCAGCGGCGAGACGATCCGCACGCTGATGGAACGCGGCCTGGTGAAGATTGTCGGCCGGGCTGAGGAAATCGGCCGACCCATGCTCTACGGCACAACCCGGCAGTTCCTGGAAGTGTTCGGGCTGTCATCGCTGAAGGACCTGCCAAAGGTTGAGGAACTGCGCAGCGGGCAGTGAATCGGCATTGTAAAAGGTTGGGGGGAGCACCAAGCGAGGGGCTGGAGACGATTGGTCATGAAACGCGCATGGATCGCAATGCTGATGCTGGCGATGGTGACGGCGGGCGGCTGCTCAACCTACCAGTTGCGGGGCAAGGTCATTGAAGGCCCTGCCTCGGGTGTTATGGTGGTCGATGCGTCCGATCCGCGTCTGGAAATGCCCGGCATCCACGGCGCAATGCTCGACATCACGCTCGACCCCAATCAGATGAGCGAGAAGATGCTGGGCAAGTTCCAGTCCGATCTGGATGGCAACTTCGCGATCCCCATTTCTGAACTGGGCGCGGGGATGTTCGAATATGACGTGGAGATCGTGGCCCGACATCACGGCTTCCAGGCTGCGATTCAGAAGTTACGGCTGCCGCCGTCGAACCGGCGCCTCCTGGTGGTGTTGAGCGAGGGCCGGGACACCTATCGGAGCCGTCGCGACATCATCGAGGAATCGCTCCGTATCGGCGGCGAGCAGAATCAATGATCGGCCTGTGAAATCGGCCGGGGGCATGTCGGCACGTCCGGGGTGAGGCCAGAGCGATGTATCGAACGCGCTATCAGTTCGGCCCGGGCGGCATGGTGTACATCGTGTGCACGGCGCTGATCCTGTCCGGCGCGCTGTACACGCAGGCAAACCTGCTCTTCTGGGCGTTCGGCCTGACGATGGGCGGGTTGGTGGTGTCGGTGGTGATGTCGCTGGTGGTGATGCGCCGCATTCGAGTGCAGCGGCTGGCACCGACGCACGCGGTGGTGGGTCGGCCACTGGTGCTGCGATATCGCGTGGAGCATCATGGCTGGGTGCCGGTGTTCGGCCTGCTGGTGGGCGAGGCGTGGCCGATAAAAAAACGACGCTGGTGGCAGCGCGGACGGTCAAAGGGACAGGCAAAAGCTGCACATGCAACGGGCACCCTGCCGCCGCAACTCAAGGCCGCCCCGCTGGGCTGGGCGCTGCACCTGGGCCCGGGCCAGAGCGTGCAGGTGGAGGCGATGTGCTGGCCGACACAGCGTGGCGAGCTGCGCTTCGAGCAGGTGGTGATCAGCAACTCCTTTCCTTTCGGCGTCATCCGCAAGGTGCTGATCTTTGACATCGAGGACAAGGTGCTGGTTTACCCGCGGCTGTACCGCGTCAGCCGACGGGTGCTCTACAGGGCGGCAATGTCCGACATGAGTGGCCGACGCCAGATCGATCGGCCCGGCGGCAGCGAGGAATTCTTCGGCCTGCGCCACTATCGCAGCGGCGATAACCTCAAAATGATCGACTGGAAGCACTCAGCCAAGACAGGTCGGCTGGTATCGCGGGAGATGACACAGTCGGCCCCGCCGCGCGTCATGCTGGGGTTGGACCTGCGCGACGTCGACTGGTCGGATGACAGGACACCCGACCGGGTGGAGCTGGCGATCAGCCTGGCGGCTTCGCTGGTGTGCGATGCGTATCTGCATGGGTACCACGTCGGGTTGGTGGTGTTCGGCCTGGTGTGCCCCGCGTTCACTGTACACCACAGCCTGCCCCACCGTACGCGGATGCTCGAAGCACTCGCTGCAATCGACATCACGCAGCGCACCGATGAACCAGTCTGGTCGCCACAGATTGGGACGAATCCTTCCGTCGTGGTGCGCGTGGGGCCAAGTCTTGCCGGTGGCGCACGACACAATGGCCGAATCGTCATCGGCACCGACGACATGCACGAGTTCGTCAGTGAGCTGGATGAGGACATCGAAACGTTTCTGGGCAAGCGCAATATGACCCTGTCACGCAGGCAGGAGATCGCCGCCACAGCGCCCGTGTGACGGTGACGTGGTTCGCTGTAGTGACCACGCCAAAGGGATGAAATCGGACGATGGACCTGGTTTATCTGTTCCGCCGGCTGGTGTTCGCCCAGGTGATGCTGGGGGTGGTGGCATTTTGCATGGCAGAGCGGAACCCGGGGATGCTGCTGGTGGCGGGCGCGCTGGGGACACTGAGCTGGTATGTGGCTGAAGGGCCGACCGGCCGGCCACTACCACAGTGGGTGATCCATCTCGGGGCGGTGCTGGCGGTGCTGTGGCTCATCTGGGAGGTGCGGTACTACTACGGCGGGGCCGAGGATAACGAAATCAACTACGGCATGATCGTGGCCATGGGCCACTTCACGATGTGGTTGCAAATACTGCAGCTTTATGGCCGCAAGACCAATCGCGAGTACGCCCTCATTCTTGTCCTCGGTCTGATGCAGATGATCGGCGCCAGCGTGCTGTCGGTGTCGATGATCTATGGCGTGCTCCTGGCGGCGTATTGCATGCTGGCCCTGTCAACGGTACTGCTCTTTCAGCTCAAGACGATCAGCGACCAGGTGCTGGAGGTGACACGTGCCGCGGCGACTGACCCGACGCGCATCACTCGCGGTCAGCCAGTTGTGGGGCGCGGCCATCGCTGGCAGTTCCGTGTGATGGCTTCGCTGATCGGTCTGGGGTGCGCGGTGGTGGCGGTAACGGTGTTCATCGGCCTGCCGCGAAGCGGCGAACCGCTGCAGACCGCGCTGGGGGCGAACCTGGCGTTACGCGATGTCGGCTTCAGCCAGCAGGTAGCGCTGGGAGGCGGGTCGATCAACAGCGGCAACCGTGACGCCGTGCTCAAGCTCACGCTTGCCCGGCCGGATGGCGGCACGCCGGGGTCGGCGATCGGCATGTTGCTGCGCGGCGCTGCACTGGATCATTACGATGAATTTCGCCACGTCTGGGAGCGAAGCTCGTCATTATCGCATTACGATCGGCCCCTGCCGCTCGATTCCGGGTTCGAGCTTGCCCGCGTGAACGATGCATCCATACTGGAAGCCGACATCACACTGCGGAACCCGCCCTTCGGTCTGCTCTTCACGCCTTATCCGCCGGTGTACCTCGAAACGACGAATGTGCGCTGGCTGGCGTTCAATCCGTTTGACCAGCGATTGTCGGTCAGCCTGAATCAGGCGGGACTGACCGGGCCGGTGAGCTACCGTGTGCGCTTCCCGATGACGCAGCCTGCCACCGATCTGGTGCAGGAGTATCGCGTACGCATTGGGGATCTGGCTGAACCGGTGCCGGGCGAGCGGGTCTTTGATTTTCCGACGATGCTGCATCGCGGCGATATGCGAACGCTGGGCAGCGGCTGGCGCGTGCAACGACATCGCTTTGCCCAGATGGCAGCCCAGATTCTCGAGGAGGCGGGCATCACGATCGATCTGGATCAGCCCCCCGCTCCGGAGGATCACGAACGCATCGCCCAGGCGCTGACACAATACCTGCAGACCTCGCCGCAGTTCAGTTATTCGCTGGACATTCCATCGGTCGCGCCGGGGGAAGACCCTGTGGCGGCGTTTCTTTTTCGACACAAGCGCGGCCACTGCGAGCTGTTCGCCTCAGCGCTGGCGGCGATGACACGATCCATCGGCATGCGTGCTCGCGTGGTGACGGGCTATCGCGTCAGTGAGTTCAACAGCGTGGGAGACTACTACGTGGTGCGCGAAAGTAATGCGCACGCATGGACGGAGATTTTCTGTGAAGGCAGGGGCTGGGTGGCGTTCGATGCGACCCCACCCGATACCGTGGCGCGCGAGCACGCCCGCACACGCTCATTCCTGAGCTGGCTGGGCGATGTGTACGAGCACCTGGAATTCACCTGGATCAGTTCGTTCGTGGCGTACGACCACCGCACGCGGGCGCGGCTGTTCAGTGGTATTCACGAACAGTTCAGTCAGGCAGCCCGGAACGAAGACACCGCGATCGGCAGGACGGTCGCCGCGATGCGGAACCTGCGCGAAGCGTGGGAGTTCGACAAGCTCAGTTATCTGCTCATCGTGGGCATCTCCTTTTTCATCCTCCTGGGTATCGCGTCGCTGATCCACACGCTCGTCAAGCGACACCGGCGGCTCGCGGCCCTGCAATTGACAACGCTGCCGCGTCCCCATCGGCGCAGCCTGGCACGACGACTTCGGTTCTACCTCATCATGCTCGACATGTTGGAACGCCACGGCCTGAGCCGACCGCGCTGGCAAAGCCCCTTCGATTACGCCCGTCAACTGGTCGCGAATGATCCGCAACGCTTTGACCCGGTGCTGCAGTTGACAGAGGTGTTCTACGAAATCCGCTTCGGCCACCGCGAGATGGATGAAGACCGGCGCGAACGTGTTCGCACGAATATGCGACGGCTGGAAACCGCGCTTGCCTCACGTTGAATCCCTAGCCGTTGAATGGTTTCACGCTGCCCGACTTAGAAGCGTGGACGTTGTTCCGACCGCGGCGGCGTTCTGCCCCTGAACCATGTCATACCGCACCGCCAGAAAATTGAAGCAGCGACGGTCGTAGCGCTTCTGAATACCCACGGCGTGGGATTCGTGCAGCATCTGGCAGAAGGCCCAGTCATCGCGGCCGTGCAGTTCACCGATAAAAGCCTGAGCGCGGCGACGGATCGACTCGGGAATTGCCTGCAGGATCGCCCATTCGCTGCCTTCGGTATCGATCTTGAACAGGTCAACGCTCCGGATGTTCTGCTCACGGATTACGTCTTCAATCCTGCGCAGCTGCAGCTCCAGTACACGGCCGGGATCGTGCCCGACCTGCTCGAAGGTCCCGCCTCCGAAACTTCGCGGATCTTCGGACAAATGATACGGGAATGTGCCGGTACGGTCTGCCAGTCCATAGTTGAAGGCACGTACGCGAGCCGCATTGCGGTCAGCGTTGGCCAGCAGAAGTTCCACGTTCTGTGGCAGAGGTTCGAAGCAGTAGATTTCCGCCTCGGGGTACATCACCGAGAAATAGACCGCCGTGATGCCAATGTTCGCCCCGATGTCGAAGATCACCCGGGGGTAGACCTGCGGGGGCAGACGATATTCGCTGTCCGGGCACAGGATCAGACGCACCAGGTCCAGATCGGTCGTGTCCTCACGAATGAGAACGCTGATCGGCCGGCCCGCCAGACGCAGATTCACCTCCAGGAGGTTGTATCCGTCCAGACGTTTGCCCGTAGGCCGCACGCGCAGGCGTCGGGCATCGGTGATACGGCGAACGATTGAACGCCAGGATATACCGGCTGGGGCCGTCGACATGAGACAGGTTTCCTTGGGGGGGCAAAGGGCGGATGGAGCACGGAGAAGCGACAAAGGGGCTTGTATGTATCTCTTTTGCGGCCAGGACTGGCGGCATGGATGGTCCAATAATGGATCCCTGTGCTGTTCCGTGCTCCATACGCCGTTCGCGGCTGAGGATGTATCGGCGGATCCGGCGTCTCAGTTCAGCCAGTTGCGACGACTCGGACAGTTGTGCCGTCTGCGTGCTTTCCAGGGGCAAATCAACTGGCCAAACCGCCGGGCGTCGGTATGATTGGGCTTGAGGTTGTGGTTAGTGGTGAGTGGCTCGTGGGTAATGGTTCGTGCGGAATTCGCAAACGTTTTTGGCGCCACATACCTAACAACTAACCACTCGCCTTTTTCACCTGGACCCCTTTGCTTGCGATGACCCAATCCGCCGCGGTGACATCTGCTGCGCCACGCTGCCTCATCATCGTGCCGGCGTACAACGAGGAAGGCTCCATCGCGGACGTGGTTCGCGATCTGCGCCGCTGTGTGCCACGTGCCGATGTGCTGGTGGTCGATGACGCTTCGACTGATCGCACGGCCCAGTGTGTACCCGATGATGCGGTCCTGTTGCGACTGCCCTTCAACCTGGGCATCGGCGGCGCAATGCAGACGGGCTATCGCTATGCAGTGATGCACGGTTACGACGTGGCGGTGCAGGTGGACGGCGATGGGCAGCACCCAGCCGACCAGGTGCCGTTGCTACTGGAGCGGCTGGCGCGTGGGGATGTGGACCTGGTGATCGGGTCACGTTTTTTGAAAGAGACGGGCTTTCGTCAGACAGCAGCCCGGGTGGCAGGCAGCCGCATTCTGCGTGCGTTACTGCGGGTGCTGACCGGCCGGACCATCACCGACTGCACCAGCGGCTTCCGCGCGGTCAACGCGAAGGTGATCGCTGCTTTCGCGCACTGGTATCCGGAGGACTATCCCGAACCAGAAGTGGTGCTGTTGTTGCATCGGGCGGGTTTTCGGATCGCCGAGACGCCGGTGACGATGAAGCCGCGCCAGGCCGGGCGGACCAGCATCTCACTGGGCAAGGGGCTTTTCTATGTCATCAAGGTTTCGGTTGCGCTGTTGCTGGACATGATGCGTCAACCCTGGCCCATGCATCAGCGCAACATCAGCCATTCCAACGTGACGGAACGACAAGATGAACATGTTCGATTCGTTCGTGACACTCGCGGCTGATGCGCCTCGGTATCAGGGGCTGGCACGTACGGCCATTCTCGCACTTTATGGCGGTATGTTGCTCATCCTCGCGGTGCGCAGCCTCCGGGCGCAGCGTCTCAAGGAACGCTACGTGCTGCTGCTGGTCTTTATGGGTCTGCCGTTTCTGGCGCTGGCGGTCTGGCCCGATGCGCTGGGGTGGGCTGCCCAGATGCTGGATATGACCTATCACACCCTGATGGTGTTGTGTCTGACAGGCTTTCTCATCCTGGTCATCTTCGAGCTGCTTTCGATCGTAAGCGTGCAGGAGCGTCGCATTGCCAGCCTGGCGCAGATGGTCGCCATCCTGATGGAGCAGCGTGAACGATCGGATCGCCCGCAGCCACATGACACGTCCGGCAGCGAACATGCATGAACCGGACCGAGCTGGCCATCCTCATCGTCACGTGGAACAATGCCGATCAGATCGGCGAGTGTCTGCGTGCGCTGTCCATGCCGCCGCCTGAAGGGGTGGACGTACACATCGTCGTTGTGGACAACGCGTCGAGTGACGACACCGCGACGATCGTGGCGGAACAGTTTCCGCATGTCCAGCTCATACACGCAGAGACGAACCGGGGTTTCACCGGCGGCAACAACCTCGGCTGGTCGTTCATCCGCGAGCAATACCCCGCCATCGATTACCTCGTGCTGCTCAATCCTGATACGGTCGTTCAGCCAGGCTGGCTCGAACCGCTCCTCACGTACATGGCGGACCATCCGAAGGTCGCGGCCGTTCAGCCGAAGCTGTTGCTGCCCGATGGCCGACACATCGACACCGTCGGCAACCGAAGCCATTACCTCGGGTTCGGCTACACGGTCGGACATGGTGAGGTGGATCATGGGCAATACGATGAGCCACGCGCGATTGATTTTGCCTCCGGGGCAGCGGTGATGCTGCGTGCATCGCTCATCCGGGAGCATGGCCTTTTCGATGAACCGATGTTCATGTACCTGGAGGATGCGGAGCTGGCGTGGCGATGGCGTCTGCTCGGTTATGAAACGCACTCGATGCCGCGAAGTATTGTGCTGCATCGGCACGATCCGGCCGCAACCCTGCAATGCCATTTGATGCAACTGGAAAAGAATCGCTGGTGGTTGCTGCTGAGCTACTATCGCTGGCGCACGCTCATCGCCCTTCTGCCCGTGGTGCTCGTCACGGAGTTGGGCGTGTTCATCTGGGCGCTGCTGCGGGGCCAGGGGGGCGACAAGTGCCTGGCGTGGCGATGGCTGCTCAGTGCGCCGATTCGCCGAGCGCTTCACGAAAAACGGAAAACGATTCAGCGATTACGGACGATCGGCGATCGCGAACTGACCGCTTCGTTTGCCGCACGGCTCGAAACGCCGATGCTCAACCGCGGCATTGTACGGTGGATCGTGAACCCCGTGCTCGCGGGTTACTGGCGGCTCGTGCGGATAATGCTTCGTTGGTGATGCATGACGAAGGTGCGCGACAACCTGAACGAAGCAATGCTGACCAGTGATGCATCGGCTACGCTTGCGCGTGGCGCACGCGGCAGCTGGATGGTCAGCGTCGCAGGGCTGGCAATCGCCTTTGTCACCACCATGTTGCTGACACGTACGCTCGGTGAGCGACAGTACGGCGCGCTGATGTACGCAGCCGCATGGGCAGAAGTACTGGGGATGCTCGCGCCACTCGGAGCTGACAAGCTGATTATTCGCGAACTGGCCAGGTTCCGAGCACAACACGACTGGTCACAGGCGCGCGGCATCATGCGATGGACCATGCGATGCACCTTCGCGGGTACAGCGGTGGCAATCGCGATCGCTCTGCTGTTCGGCTGGATCATGCGCGATCAGCTTGATGCAGCGTTGTTTCCTGTATTCTGGTTCACGGCCGCGCTCATCCCCGCAAGAGCGTTCCTTCAGGTCAAACACGGCGAACTGATCGGCGCATCCCGACCGGTCGCGGCACTGGCGGCAACTTCCGTCAATTTTCCTCTCGTCTGGCTCATCCTTACGGGAGCGGTTTTATGGGTGGCCGGTGCGAACTTTTCCACCACGCACGCGGCGTTTGCGGCACTGGGTGGGCTGCTCATCGCGACATGGATCGCGCGATGGCAGCTTCACGCCACCATCGATCGTGACGCGCTGTGCAACGCGCAACCACAAGCCCACTCACAACAATGGTTCCGCGAAGCGTTACCCATGATGTTCATCATCGCGCTGGCGCTCATTAACCTGCGCATGGATGTCATCATGCTCGGAGCAATGAGGCCGGCAGAGGAGCCGGGCATCTACTGGCTGGCGGCCCAACTCGCGTTTCTCATTCGACTGGCCATCGTGGCGGTGAACCCGGCACTGGCGCCGCTGGCCGCGAGTCGGGACGGAGCCGCGCTGCAATCGGCGGCGCGTGCCGCATCGCGACTGGCGTTTGTCCCAGCACTGGTGTGCGCCATCGGCCTTGTCATCGCTGGGCGGTGGGTGCTGGGCCTTTTCGCCCCCGCGTTCGTAGCCGGTTACCCCACCATGATGATCCTGGTGGCATCGCTTCTCATCGTCACCGCGATGGGGCCCGTCGAAACGGTCCTGATGATGAAGGGTGGTCAGGGTGCAGCAGCCAGGGCGGCGGCAAGTGCAGCGGCAATCAATATCGTGCTCAACGCCCTCTTCATTCCGCAATGGGGCATGGTTGGCGCTGCCATCGCCACAGCCATCAGTACCATCGCCTGGGGCCTGGCCATGACTTTGGCTGTACGGCGACGGCTGGGCTTTGGCATGAGTATCATCTCTCGCGACATCGTCGATCACCCGGAAGAGCGTCCATGTCCCTGAGCCTCGCCATCATCCGATTCGGTCAGCGTTTACTTGGCGATGGTGTGCTGGCGCGAGCCCTGACACGATTGGGTATCGCGGACCTGTTGCGGCGACGGCGCGACCGGACCGTGCTGCGCGTGGGGGTCTATCACGCGCCACTTATGGGCAAAACCGCGAAATTCCACGTCACCTCTCGGACAGAACTGACGCACATCGACGCCTTCTGGCGCGAGGAAGCATTGTTGCGGCAGATGCTCACCGCTGTGCATGAGGGCGATACCGTGTGGGATGTTGGTGCAAACATCGGATTGATGAGCCTGGCCTTGCTGCTCCATGCACCGGACCGTTTACTGTCGTTGCACGCCTTCGAGCCGGAGCCACACAACGCCGCAGCCCTGCGACGCAATATCGAGGCGAACGGCATAATGGGCGCAATCGTCCACGAAGTCGCGCTGGGGGACCGCACAGGCGAGGCGCCCCTCCATATCGAGGACAACGCCGGCGGCGGGTCGCATTCACTCGTGCGGAAAACTGGACGGGCAATCACCGTGACACAACAGACAGCCGATGCCCTCGCCGCGTCGATCGGCATGCCGGATGTGATGAAGATCGATGTGGAAGGGGCGGAGCTGGCCGTGCTGCACGGAATGCGGCAGTTGTTATCGCAGCGATGTGTGCGGGAACTTTTCATCGAGCTGCATCCCACCCTCATGCCCGAACGCGATCGTGGCCCACAACTGCTGCATGACCTGCTACGAAGTCACAATTACGAGCGGGTCTGGCACCACCGGCGCGGCAGCGAGCAGCATGTCCACTACCGCTCCGCATAGGGATCAAAGCGCAGCAATCGTCGCCCCATACAGGCATGGGCCGCGAACTTGAGATAGAGGCTGGGACTGGCGGGTAATGCCGTCCAGGCGCGATGATCGGGACGCTGGCCCTGCAACATACGACCGATCTCACGCTGCAACGTCCAGTTGTTGCGTTCGAGCGAATCCATCACGTCGTCGCGCACTTGCAGCCACTCCCGTGCGATGCGTTCACGACAAACGCCGATGTCGCCGTACCGGCCACTGCGATTGCCGCCATGCGCGTGGATGCGCACCAGGGTTACATCCGGCCGCATGACGACATACTCATACAACCCCTGATTCTGAATCCAGAACTGCCAGTCCTCCAGATACGGCAGGGTCGTATCGAACGGATGCGTAATACAGTCGCGGTGAATGATGGCACTACCGATCGGAATCGGATTGCCCGAGCTGAGCACTCGCCACGCGTTGGCTGTGGTCATTTTTTGGGGACGGCTGCGCCTCACGATGCGATCATCACGCATCAGAACCGCCCCACCCAGAACCATCGTCACCTTCTCGCCCACCGCGCAAACGAGCGACAACGGATCGACGAGCAACTCATCATCCGCATCAAGAAAGTAGATCCACCGCGATGTCGCCCGCATCAGCCCGGTATTGCGTGCCGCAGCCGCTCCACTGTTTGCCTGTCGAATGCAGATATGCGGAAACCCGATGTCCTCCAGCACCGCAACCGCGCGATCAGCACCGTCATCGGTGGACCCGTCGTCGACGAGAATCACCTGCACGTGTGACCGGTCCACGATCACCGAGAGAGAGCGCATGGTCCGCTCGATCGTTGTCGCAGCATTGTGAAACGGGATGATGACAGCCAGGCTCACGGCGAAATTGTAAGCCACCTGCGACAACCACGTGTTTGCCGCCGTGGCAGCTCACTTCAGGGCCGCACGCTGGATGCGAATCAGTTTGCGAATCCCGCTGGCCGCCAGATCCAGCAGTCGATCCAGCTCCTCACGGCTGAACGTGCCGTGCTCGCCCGTGCCCTGTACCTCGATGAACTGGCCACGGTGGTTCATTGCCACGTTCATGTCGACCTCCGCCCGCACATCCAGTTCGTAATCCAGGTCGAGGCATGGCTTTCCATCGATGATGCCCACGCTCACCGCCGCGACGGGCCCACGGATCGGGTTCGCGGTAATGAGACCTTCTTTCCGGGCATGGGCAATCGCCTGCGCGAGGGCGACGAAGCCACCGGTGATCGCAGCCGTGCGCGTGCCGCCATCGGCCACGAGCACATCGCAGTCGCAGGTGATGAGCACGCCCGGCATTTTCGTCAGGTCAACCGCCGCCCGCAGTACACGCCCGATCAGCCGCTGAATCTCGGTGGCCCGGCTATCGGTGCCGCGCCGCTTGCGCTGGGGCGTGGAACCGGGCAGCATGGCGTATTCAGCCGTCACCCAGCCGCGTGTCGCCTCGCCCGAGGCCGGGTCGATCAGCCAGTTTGGCGTGTCGGTCGAAATGCTCGCCGTACACAACACCCGCGTGTTGCCCATAGCAATGACAACACTGCCCGGCGCAGCGGAGGGACAGGGTTCAATGGTGGTTGGTCGCAACTGTGTGGGGTTTCGTCGTTTAGCCATAGTCGCCTTTGGTAACAGCCCCGATGCTTTCACGCAAACCGACTTGGCGTGCACCGCGTTCCTCCCCTGAGCTACCGCTGCGTAACCTGTCGCAAAACGCGCTGGATTGGCATCGTTCCTGCATATATTGAATCGTCATGAACCCGCCCCGCCGCGCCGATGCGTTCGCATCATCCGATTCAGCAGCGTTCGAGCCCACGCCGCCGCGTCGACGATGGGGCTCGATCCTGCGTGTGCTCGTCAGCATGACGTTGCTGGCAATTCTGGCGATGCGCATCGACCTTCACGCCGCGGCAGATGTCATCCTGCCCGCCCGACCAATCGGCCTGGCGCTGTTGCTGGGCATCCTCATCTTCGAGCGTCTTTTCGCGGCGTTCCGATGGCACCTGCTGCTGCGTGGCCGCTGCCCGACCGTCACCTATCCCGCACTCGTGCGCGTCACGCTCGTGAGCAACTTCGTCGGCGCGTTCCTCCCCGGCGTGATCGGCGTCGAGGCGCTGCGCGTGCTTGGCCTGTCGCGCCATGGCTGCAACCTCGCACAGGCTTTCACCTCCGTCATCCTCGACCGCATGCTCGGCGTGCTGAGCCTGCTGCTGATGGTGCTCGTCGGCCTGTCCATGACCGCGCGTCTGCTTCCTGACATGATCGTGTGGCTGGCGTGGGCGGGACTGGCCCTCCTCATCGTAATGACCATTGCACTGGTGAATCCCATGGTGCGCCGGAGCATCGACCGCCTCATCCCAACAGCACTCGCACACCATCTGCAGCCACGACTCGATCGGCTCTACACCTGCATCGACGCATACCAGCGACAGCGTGGGCTCCTGTTCATCGGTGTTATACTGGCGGTGGCCATGCAGTGTGTCCGGGTTGCCGCGACCCTCGCAGCCGCCTGGGCGCTGCGTCTGGACATCCACGTGCTCGACTTTTTCATCTTCGTCCCGATCATCATGTTCGTCACGATGATCCCCGTCTCGATCGGCGGCCTGGGTGTGCGCGAGGCAGCCTTCGCCCAACTCTTCGGACTGGCGGGCATGGCCCCGGAGGCGGCCGTCGTCCTGTCGCTGCTCATCTTTTTCATGGATCTGCTGGCAACACTGCCCGGCGCATGGTTCTACGCCCGAGGCACCCTCGCACCTCGTCAGGCGCAGCCGAGCCTGCCGTGAACCGCTGCAATCGGCCGACCGGCACGCCGCATCCCGAGTAAAATGTGTGTCCGATGTTGGAGCGCCAGCAAGTCATGATCCCGGGTCTGGCCCGACTGCAAAGACTGCCACGTCAACTGCGTCGCATCAGCCCGTTTCAGGGCACCATTCAACCTGCGCGCGTGCCGCTGTTCCGGGGCGAACCGGGTCGGCCGTCGCTGCCCTTTCCGCATCCGTGGAACTATCGCGAACCGCTTCGAATTCTCGACACCTACTTCTGGAAGGCTGACGAGGAACAGGGGCCGGGCCGACATAATCGCTACCTCGATGTACCCGGTTTCGCGCCAGTGCTGGTGACGCGCGACCCTCACGTGATTCGCGCCATACTCACCGAGACGGGCGACAAGCCCGGCCAGTTCGATCGCGACACGCTGCCTTCGGTAGGCATTGCCCGGGCGACTGGTCGCGACACGCTGCTGTACGCCAATGGTCCAGGCTGGAAGCGACAAAAGCAGCTCGCCGCTCCACCCTTCAGCAAATCGACGCTCTATCAACCCGAACAGTTCCACGAGTTCGAGGAGACATTTCGTCGCACCGTGCGCAAGCGACTGGCTGCGATCCGTGACCTTCTCCAGCAACAGGATGAACCTCTGCGCGTGCAGCTCGAAGCGGAGATCAAGCCAGTCATGCTCGAGCTGCTCACCAACAACTTCTTCGGCGCAGAGGTGCCCTACGATGAGATTCGCAACCGATACGTGCCCGCGCTGGAAATGGTCATCGACCACATTGTCCGAGACACGGTTGTCAACAAACTGGGTATTCCGATTCGAAAGCTGCCCGCCATCACTCGCCGCGGCGCACAGTTGCGTGAGGCATACACAGCGTTTGAGGACCTGACCACGCGCGTCATTGCCGTGCGCCGTCAGGGCCGGGGCCTTTGGAAACATTTCCGCTCCGATGCGCCAGATGAGCTATTGCGCAGCAACATTCGCGTCTTCCTTGCCGGCGCGCTGGAGGCGACCACCTCTTACGCCAGTTGGGCGATCTCTCACCTTGCCCGCAACGAGGCGGCGCAGGAGAAACTGCACGACGAGATTCAACACGTTGATAGCTACACGCCAGACCATCTGGCGAAGGCGACTTACCTCGGGCAGGTGCTGGACGAGACACTGCGTCTGACGCCCTCCCTCTACTTCCTGCCACGTCGCGCGACGGTGGACACCTTGCTCGAACCGCAGCCGGGCCAGACGCTTCGAATCGAAAGCGGCACGCACGTGCTGCTGGACGTCTGGCACTGCAACCGGCATGAGGACCATTGGGGCGTGGCCGTCACGGGATACCCCGCCGATATCTTCGTGCCCGAACGCTGGGAGGCGATCCCCCCCGAACAACGCAGTAGTCGCAACATCCTGCACTTCGGGTTCGGCCATGGCCCGCGATTCTGCCCCGGCAAAAGCCTGGGCCAGATGGAAGTCGCGCTGGTCGTCGGCGCGTTCGTCAAGCTGTTTCGATTCCGGGCGGATCACCCCGATAACCCTGCCCGGGCCGGTGTCTCGACCAAGCCGGCGGACGGCGTGGCTATCACGCTCGAACCCCGGCCGCTGGCGGTGACCGCCGCCCTGCAGGCGTCGGCCGGCTCCTGACCCTCCCCCATGTTGTTGTCCCATTCAAAAAATTTTTCAGTTCGTCCGCGTGAGATGTTCTCACGACGGCTATTTACATGTGCCACAGCCGAGAGCCTCGGCGCCGGATCGGGTGTTCCATGGACCGCACCACCGAATTTGTTCAGCAGCTAACCGATGCTCAGAGAAGGCTTTACGCCTTCATCCTCTCGCTCATGGTCCACCCCGACGATGCTGAGGATGTGCTGCAGGAAGTGAACCTGGTGCTCTGGCAGAAATCGGGCGAGTTCCAGCCCGGCACCAGCTTCGATGCCTGGGCCTACAAGGTCGCTCATCTGCAGGTGCTGGCCTACCGCAAGCGGGTGCAACGGCAGCGGGTGTTGCTGGATGACGCTCTGCTCGCCCGCATTGCTGACGTCGCCAGAGACGAGATGGCCAGCGTTGAGGATCGCCGCCGCGCCCTGTGGCAGTGCCTGCAGAAGCTGCCCAGTCAGCAGCGGGAGATGATCCGCCTGCGCTACAGCCCCGGTGGATCGGTGCAGGCCATCGCTGATGCGCTCAAACGCTCCGTTGGCGCCATTTCCCAAGCGCTCTATCGCATTCGCGGCCAGTTGCTCGAATGCATCGAACGCCAGCAGGCCTCGGAGGGCAAACTGTCATGAGTTCCGGCAGCCCCCAGGTCATGCAACTCCTGTCCCTCCTCCTCGATGGCCAGGCCACACCTGAGCAGGAGCAGCAGATCGTTGAGCTGCTGAAAACCGACGATGCGGCGGTGCGGCAGTACGTGCGGGTCATGATGCTGCACGCAACGCTTCAGTGGGAGCATTCCGCCCCACTGGCGGTTCATGTGGAAGAAGCCTCACCGCTGGAGGAAGCGCTGGCGCTGGAAGCCCATGCGGCGGAGCTTCGGGCCCGGCGGGAACGAGAGGAAACCGAACATCGCCGGGACGATGCGGACTTCTGGCTGAAGCTCACACAACAGATGGACGAGCCGATCGGTCCGCCCGTACGGCACATCGTCATCCCGCGCACGACGCTCTACATCGCGGCCATGCTGCTGGTTGCCGTAGGGCTGGGCATCATCTACCGCTACTGGCCAGCCGCGACCCCCGCAACCGAGCCGCCCGGCGCCATCGCGCACCAACCGTCGGTCGAGCCGCACGTCACACCACAACCGAAGCCTGAACCCTCGGTACCGCCTGCGCCTATCTATGCCCGGCTGGCGGGTGCTTGTGCGGCGGCCTGGACCACAGACACCGGCCTGCCGCTCACGCTGGCGCAAGGCGACCCCCTGCCCAGTGATCAGACGCTCGTGCTGCGTCAGGGCGTCGCCCAACTGGCTATCGAAAACAACATCGCAGTGATCGAAGCCCCTGCACGCTTCACCGTGCGGTCATCGCAACGCCTCGATCTGGCGCAGGGCAAGGTCTATGGCATCGTCAACGATACGGCTCGGAACCTGACGATCCACACGCCCACGGCTGTGATCGTCGATCTGGGTACCGAGTTCGGCGTGCGCGTCCAGCCCACTGGCGAAAGCGATGTGGTGGTCTATTCCGGCCGTGTCGCCATCTACCCCGGCGCGACCGAGGTGGACGAGAAGACACCGCCCGCACAGGTGCTCGAAAAGGCCACCGCGGCTCAGATCACGCACACAGGTATCCATCCGCTTGAACCGGCCGCCGTCGATTTCCTGCGCGACCTGCCCGATTCGTACACCTGGGAGCTTCTGGCGACGCGGCCGCTGGCGTACTGGAACTTCGCCGATTCGCAAGAGGGCCGCATTGCGAATCTGTTGTCGCCCTACCGCATGACGGGCCGCATCGAGGGAGCTGCATTGATCGATCGCGACGACGCAGTGGCTGGCGCATCGCTGCGGCTGGTGGACGACACTGCCTGCGTCGTGATCGACGACGAGCCGGGGATGGACGACCGCCTGACCGCCTACACGGTCGCGATGTGGGTCAAACCGCTGTCGACCACCCCACAGAACATCTTCCTTCGCACGCACTCGGAGCTGGGGCCCATCGTGCGATTCAGCCACCAGGTGCGCATCGACGAGCAGGGACGCTTCGCCCACTACGTCTTCTCTTCGGTGGACGGTTCAATCAGTGCACGTGCGGACAACTACTGGTATCTGGATGCCCCTGCCACCGATTCGCCAAAACCTGGTGAGTGGCAGCACGTCGTCATCAGCGCTCAGGATCACGGCTGGATACGGTTGTACATCAACGGCCGCGAGCAGAAAGCCGTCGCCGTCCCGGGCCGGCTGCAACGCGAGATGAATCAATGGCGCATCGGTGGGCCGTCGGGCCTGGTCTCCGGTGAGCAATCGCAGCCCTTCACCGGCTGGGTGGATGAAATCGTTCTATACGACCGCGTGCTGACGCCCGCGGAAATCACGCATTTGTTCAACATTTCACCGGCGGGTGCGCGTGGCTCCAACCCGCACGGGAATCCCATCGGGCCTTAGCCTTCGTTCGCGCGTGCGACGACTGAGACCGATGACAAGTTCATATGAATGGAGGATCTGTTATGAAACTGCGAACACTGCTCTGCACATCCTTCAGCGCCCTGACGATGGCTGCTGCCTCAGTTCAGGCGGCCCCCATGTACGAATCCTTTACTGGTGGCAGCCTGCCCGCCACGTTCGAGGAAACCAGCTCCAGCCCGAACTACACCGCCAACGGTGTGCAGTTCCCCGGCGGCGGTGACGGCGAACGACGCTACATCCGCACTGTCTTCAGCGACTTTGCCGCATCCGATTTCATCGCGGAAGTAACGGTGACCATTGTGGGTGGTGGCGGCTACGCCAATGGCTTCTTTGGCCTGGGGACCGGTGAACGCAATGCCGTACTCGAACAGGGCTGGGGCGAACCGGTGGCTGGCGTTCACGCGTTTCTGCGCGTGACACCCACCGCAGGGTCTGCAGGTTTTCACCAGTGGCAGCGAAAACAGCCCCAAGGTTGAACCATGGGTGGGTGATGGCACCCATCGGCTTCGCATGATCTATGACGCCGATGCCCAGACGATCGCCTTCGAAGTCCACGCCAATTATGCCGGCGGCCCCTTCGTGGCAACCCATTCCGTCGCACCGATCAGTGTCGCGGACGTCGGTTATGACGCCACCAACGCCCACATTTTCTTCGGTGGTGCGGGCAACGTGACCTACCGTGACTTCGTCGTGGTGCCTGAGCCGGCCAGCCTCGCACTGATCGGCGTTGGCGCAACACTCATGCTGCGGCGGCGACGCAACTAACTTGAACGACGTTGCTTGGCAGGCAACGACGCGGGCGGCCGCCCGCTCAACGGCGGGCGGCCGATTTCAGAACCGGACATGCCAGATTCTGAGGGGCATCCAAACCACTGTTTTTTTCAAAGGGCCTGCGATGTCACGACGTCTCCCTCATGGTTTCACACTGATCGAACTGCTGGTGGTCATTTCCATCATCGCTCTGCTCATCGCCCTGCTGCTGCCTGCCCTGTCACGGGCACGCTTCACCGCCCAGGTGACCCAGTGCACCGTCAACATGCGGCAGTTCGCCATCGCGGTGAACAACTACGCCACCGAGAACAACGGCTATCTGCCCAGCGACGGCATCCCCGCGACGGGCGGCAACCCCAATGACGTGAGCCGTAAGACCGTCGAGGAACTGCTCCGCTACGGTTACTTCTGGCGTTCCTGGTTCTGCCCCACACGCGGGCTGCAGGTACACCGGGAACTGGCCGTAATCGCTGACAGCACCTCGAATGACCGCGACCTGATCGAACAGATCGACGCCTTCAATCAAGGCTGGGTGCTGTTCCCGCAGTTCGTACTGATTCCGCGCCGCATGGCCAACGGCTACTGGATCCCGCCGGAGATCAACAACGACACGCCCGAACACTGGCCCACCACCCTCGATCACAAGAACGTGGTGCTCAAGCCAATCATGTCCGACCTTCTCTACAGCGAATCGAGTTGGGGGGGAGGCAACATCTCCGACGTCCGCAACGCCTGGGGTGGTCACAACGCGGGCGGCTACGCCGAGTCCATCAGCCGGGCCTTCCTTGACACCAGTGTGCACGTCGTCAGCACCGAGGACGTCCCGGGCGTCAAGAACAACCTGTGGTGGAACTTCTATTGATGTCCCCATCCCAACCATGGTCCGCTTCACCCCTTTCGCTCGCCAGGAGGGGGTGAAGCGGTTCCGCCTTGCGTTTTCCCGGCAGGCAGGCGACTATACTGTCCGCACGGCTCCTGCGAGCCTGTTCCTTAACTCCGTGTCTGGACCCCATCGGCTTGCGGGCGGCCGATGGGATGCATAAAACGATATGCGCCCGCGACATACGAGGCGCTTTGCCCGCGGAACACCAACGCGGGAGTTGTTTTGTCGCGCCGCGTCGGCGACACGGAGTCCCTTATGCCAGGTTCCATCGTGCCTCTTCCGGTCATGCTCGAGGAAGAGGATCGCAAGATTTACGAAAAGCTCGAACCTCCCAAGTCCATCGTCGTTCGTTACGGCTATCTGCGGTATATCGCCGAGCTGCCCTACGACGGGCAGGCGCGACCCGGCTGCGGCACCAAACTGGTCATCCGCACCCCGCGCGGCACCGAGATCGCCGAAATGCTCACGACCACCTGCCCCAACACCGGCTGCACCAAGAGCATCAGCCGCAGGGAGCTATTGCAGTACATCGAGAACTCCGGCGGCAAGGAGTACCCTTTCTCCGAGCAGGGCCGGGTGCTGCGTGTCGCGACCATCGAGGACCTGAACGAGCAATCGCGCCTGGACGACCGCAAGCCACAGTTGCTCAAGCACGCCCGCCAGCTCATCCAGGAACTCAACCTGAATATGAAGGTGGTGGAGGTGGAGCAACTGCTCGGTGGCGAGCGGATCATCTTCCATTACGTCAGCGAGCAGTGGATCGACTTCCGCGAGCTGGTGAGGCTGCTGGCCAAGGAGTTCCAGACCCGCATCGAGATGCACCAGGTCAACGCCCGGGACGAGGCCCGGCTGGTGGCTGATTACGAGCGGTGCGGTCAGCATTGCTGCTGTAAGCAGTTCCTGAAGGTGCTCAAGCCGGTGTCGATGCGGTCGGCCAAGGTGCAGAAGGCGACTCTTGATCCGACGAAAATCTCTGGCCGATGCGGGCGGCTGATGTGCTGCCTGCGGTACGAGGATGAGACGTACGAATCGCTGCGCAAGCGGCTGCCCCACAAGCAGACGAAGGTGCGCACACCCGACGGCGACGGCGTGGTGATCGACACGCAGATTCTCACGCAGCTCGTGCTGGTGAAGTTCGATTCGCCCGATCGTAAACCGGCCGCTTACCCACTGGAGAATATCCTCCTGCTGGACAAGCATGGTAACCCGGTGTCGGACAAGCGAGAGGCCGCGACGGGTAGCAGTGGCGGCAAAAAAGAAAAAGAGAAGGAGAAGGACACGGCCCGGCGCAGCGATCGTGGCCCACGTCGGCCGCGTCCCGGTCAGCCGCTGGCCGACCACGAGGTCGAATCGGCCGAGGGCACGCCATCCGCCGATCTGGACGATCTCGATCTGGAGACGCAGGACACCCCCGCGCCGGACACCGGCAGCAGCGGCTACACCAACGAGCGACTGGAAACCGCCACCGCGACGGACGATGGCGATACCGACTCACCCGAGGGTGATGTGGAAGCGGCGGTTCCAGCCGACGGCCAACCCCGCCGTCGCCGGCGACGCCGTGGTGGCCGACGCCGACGCAAACGCGGCGGCGAACCCGGCAGCAGCGCCCCCGAGAGCCCCGGCCCCACCTAAAAAGAGGTCTCTTCCCGCCCGAGGCTGGACACCCGATGCGTGGTGTAGTAGAAGCATGGCCATTGCGTGACGGAGCGTGCCGCCGACGCAACAGGAGGTTTGGCCATTCAGAAACGCACACTCGGACAATCAGGTATTGAGGCGTCGGTGATCGCCTTCGGGGCGTGGGCAATCGGTGGCTGGCAATGGGGCGGCGCGGACGAGGAACGCTCCATCCGCGCGATCCATGCCGCGCTCGATGCGGGTGTAAACCTGATCGACACCGCACCGGTCTACGGCTTCGGCGTCAGCGAGGAGGTCATCGGCCGAGCACTGCGTGGTCGGCAGCGTGATCAGGTCATCATCGCCACCAAATGCGGCCTGGTCTGGGAGGGCGACCGTGGTGAACCAGCCTTCCGTACTGACGGCAAAATCATTACCCCCGACGGCCACATGCAGGTCTGGCGTTACCTCGGCCCCGAATCGGTCCGCCGCGAATTGGAAGCCAGCCTGAAACGACTCCAGACCGACTACATCGACCTCTACCAGACCCACTGGCAGGAGGCGACCACCCCCATCGAAGACACGATGGCGGAGTTGCTGCGTCTCAAGGACGAGGGCAAGATCCGCGCGATCGGCGTGTCCAATGCCACGGTCGAGCAGATCGCCCGTTACCAAAAGGTTGGCCCGGTCGACTGCGACCAGGAACGCTACTCGATGCTCGACCGCAAACTCGAGGCGGATCAACTGCCCTACCTGCGGCAGCATGACATTGCGTTGCTGGCGTACTCACCTTTGGCGCATGGGCTGTTAACGGGCAGGGTGACGCCAGACCGCACCTTCCCGCCAACCGACATGCGTGCCCACAGCCCGCGTTTCAGCGTGGAAAACCGTCAGCGCGTCGCGAGCCTGCTCGCGGCGATCGAGCCGTTGGCGCAAGCCCGCGGCATCACGCTGTCGCAGCTTGTACTGGCGTGGACATTCCATCAGCCAGGCGTGACGCACCTGCTGGTGGGCGCACGCGATGAGGATCAGGCCCGCGCCAACGCCGCGGCGGGCGAGATCACCCTCACTGCGGAGGAGCTGGCGCAAATCGACGCCGCGGTCGATCAGTACCGGGACCTGGTGGTGCGCTGAACCCTCAGGAAGTGTTTTGGCAATTCCGCAGCGGAAGCTCTGCGCGAACGGGCGTCTTTCTCTCCACATAACTTCAATACACACAAGGGATTGCAAAAGCCGCAAGCACAGGCGGCTGTGGTATCGCTTTCAAGCTCATCCGGTTGGAAAAAATTTTCGCACCCGGATGTTAAGAATCGTCGCCCATCTGGAATAAAAGTCGGACTGCGGGGGATGGAAAGCCATTTGTCATGGACCAGAACTCCGTTGTACGCATCATGTGGCGGGATCGCAGCAAGCTGATGGCCTACATCTGGACCATCGTGCACGATCCACATCTGGCAGACGACATCTATCAGGAAGTCTCGATCACTGCCCTCGAAAAGCATGACGAGATTCAGGACGAACAGCACCTGGGCAAGTGGCTGCGACAGGTGGCGAGGTTCAAAGCGCTTAAAGCGCTGCGAGACAAATACAGCGACCCGCTCACGCCATCCGGCCCGCTGCTGGATCGTCTGGAGCGTGAGTGGCAGCGTTACGACGACACATCCGGTTCCGACCGTATGGATGCGCTGCGCTGCTGTCTCGAAAAGCTCAGCCCGTACGCGATGCGACTGATTCACCTGCGTTATGGCGAAGGTCTGACAGGTCAGTCGCTTGCTGATCGCGTGAATCGCAAGGTGGAAACGATTTACGTCGCCTTGTCGCGAATTCACCGCGCGTTGTTCCATTGCATTCGCAAGATCGAGGAAGCCCAGGCGCAACCTGCTCCCCGACCATGAACGATCATGCTGAACAATTCGATGCGATCCTGAACGACGAGGCGTTCGTTCAGCTCGTGCTGCGCCATCTGGATGGATGTGCGACGCGCGAGGAATCGCAGCGTTTGTTCGAGGTGCTGGAACGCGACAATGCACGACTACGCATTTTCACCGCGCTGAGCATCCAGGCGTGTGAAGTCGCCGAGTCGATCACGCCCCGACAGCACATGGCCGATGAACTGGCGGCGGATGACACCGAATCCATGAGCCTGATGGCTGAAGTGCTGGCAATCGAGGAGCAGGCGGCCCAGCGTCGCGCGATCGAAGCCGAGCAACAGCGTCAGGCGGCTGAGGAAATAGAACGCGCCGTTCCGACTACGTACACCTTCGACACCACGCCGGTGCGACACATCGTCATCCCCCGCGCAGTGGCCTACAGCACACTGGCAGCAGTGGCGGCGATGTTCGTCATGCTTGTCTATCTCATCATGCGGCCAGCACCAATCGCACCGGGGCCAGACACGCTTGTTCAACACGGCGATCCGGCTCCCGTCGTGGCCATGGCGAAACTCACCCGTGCGGTGGGCGTCGCATGGGATGGAAGCACCACGCCGTCCATCGGCCACGCGCTTGACAGCGCCAAGCACCACACGCTGCAACAGGGCGTCGTCGAACTCACCTTCCAGACCGGCAGCGTCGCACTGGTGGAAGCGCCGGCCCGCTTTCGCATTCTGGACGGCAACCGGATGGAGCTGGTCTACGGCCGCCTGACCGGAAACGTGCCGCCCTCCGGCGTCGGCTTCACCGTCCATACGCCAGCAGCGGTAATCATCGATCACGGCACAGAGTTCGGTATCCACGTCGATGCGGCGAATCCCAACGCAACGAAGGTTCATGTTTTTCAGGGTGCTGTCGCAGTCGCCCCGAGGCACGGCGACACACAGGCGACACTGCTGAGCACCGGTCAGGCGACACGCGCCGAAGCCGGTCGCCTCACGCCACTGTCCGGCATCGATCGAACATTCCTGCGAGCGATGCCCTCGCCATACGAACTGGCGGTGCGGCAGAGTGATCCGCTGTGCTACTGGCGGCTGGGCGACGCATCACCGGATGGCCGCATCACCGATGCAGGTCGTGCGGGCGCCGACGCCTGGCTGCCGCGCGGCGCACGCTTCGTCTATCCGGGCGCTTTGATAAACGATCGTGATGCGGCAGTGGCGTTCGATGAAGAGCATCACGGCGTCCACATCGGCATGTTACCCAACTTCGCACAGGGCCGGCCGTTCACCGTCGAGGCATGGGTACGACCAAGCGCCGATCTGGTGGGCAACTGCCGTGTGATTTCCAACCGCGACACGATGGGCGGCTTCGCTGTGGGCATCGCCGGTCGCAATAACACCGCCCAAGCCCCCTTCATGTCGCTCATGATCAACGTCTACGAAGTGAACGACTACGCCAGCGTGATCCCCCTGCCCGGCGATACGTGGACACACATCGCGGTCACCGTCGACGAGACGGGGCGGCCGTGCATGTACTTCAACGGCAGGCAAGTGGATCTGCTGGTGCGCAATAGCAGCTACATCCCGTTTGATCAGGCCGCTGATGCGAAGCGCATAGCCATCGACAAGCCAAGCACCAACCCGTTTTATCTCGCCGACAACCCACCGCAGCCCGCCGATGTACGCAGGATCGTGGAGGCTGGCGCGTTCCAGGGACAGTTGGACGAAGTCGCAGTCTATGACCGGGCACTGACACCACAGGAGATCGCCTCGCACTACGCGGCGGCGGTCACCGAAAAGTGACACCGTAACGGAGGGGACGCGATCACGTTCCTGAGACAAACACAGGGCCGTATGCCCCTGGCATTAACCTTTTGGAGGATCTGATATGAAGTGCAACAGTTTGATGACCACGCTGGGATTGATGGCAGCGTTTTCGCTGAGCGGACAGGCACTTGGCGCGGTGGTAAACGTGGACGTCGGCCACCACGCCGGATCCAGGCTTTACACGGGGCAGGGGGCAATTGCTGCACCGGGTGACATCTGGAACCAGACGCCATTCACCGATGCCAACTTCGTGGATTCGCAAGGCAACCCCGTTGTGATGATGGTTGACATCCTAGGGTACGACGGCGCTGGCAATCGTAACGAGAACGATTATGCCAATGACCTCATGTACGATTACTACCGAGGCCTGGACAACGACCCCGATTCGTTCCTGACGCTGATCATTTCAGAACTGATCCCTGGGGGCAGCTATAATCTTGCCCTCTACGGCGCTCAGGCTGGAACGTTTAACGGTTTTCTCAAGGACCATCGCGGCTCCACGTTTACAATCGACGGCGTGACCAAGATCGCGACCGGTTCCATGGCCGATTGGCCTGAAGATGGCCTGGCCGAAGGCGTCACGCATGTGATCTTCACCAACGTGATCGCCGATGCCGAAGGCAAGATTGTCGTTGACATTCGCCCCTATACGCATCCCGATGACGCCGCGTATCCCACCGCTTTCCTGAACGGCTTCCAGATCGAAGGCAACTTCGCCCTTATTCCCGAACCGGCCAGCCTCGCACTGATCGGTCTGGGCGGCCTGATGATGCTGCGTCGCCGCCACTGAACATGTGAGACGAAACAGGCAGGCTTGGTCGCTCGCTTGATCGGCGGGCGGCCGGCTTCATCCCCCGACGTTCCTGAATCGCAGCCCACCGGACCATCGGTGACCTCCGGAGAGTCAAGAGTCCCATGATGTACTCAATCTCCCGCCCGCGCCACGGCTTTACCCTGATCGAACTGCTAGTGGTGATCTCCATCATCGCATTGCTGATCGCACTGCTGCTGCCGGCACTGTCGCGTGCACGGGCGGTTGCGCAGGCTTCGCAATGTTTGTCCAACGCGCGACAGTTGAGCATGGCCTGGTATGCCGTGGCCATTGACAACAATGGCAGGACGATTCCGTTGCATGTGTCGCTGGTGCAGACAGGCAGGCCGGGCAGGGTCTGGCATTCATACATGCGCAACTACTACAGTGGCAACGACTCGGTCCGTCTGTGCCCAACCGCCAACGAAGTCGAGCCGCTGATCAGCGCCTGGAACATCCCCGGTGTCTGGGCAGGCACCACGACCTCTGCATGGGGGCCCGCCTACGACGGTAACGGTAAGACCTTCGAAGATGATCAGCCCAACGACTGGGGAAGCTACGGCCTCAACGGCTGGACGGAACAGCCCCGCCCCGCCACCGCCGCCTATCACGACTATTATCTGGGCACCATCGAAGGCAACGTTCGGGCCTCCAACTTCCCGGTCTTCGGCGATTGCGTCTGGGCAGAGGCGGGTTGGCCCCTGGAGACGATGGCCCGTGCTGCTAACCGTCAGTCGCCCAACCTCCTGACCGACACTCAGTTCGCCCGGTACGACATGCCACGCCACAACGACGGCATCAATCTCTCTTTCGTGGACGGGTCGGCCCGCTCCACCCCGGCCGACGACCTGTGGCGCTTCCAGTGGCACGCCCAATGGGATGAACAGCTCGCCCGCCCACGCTGGCTACCGTGATCAAACCGCAGGTATCAGCAGGCAGTGTCACGGCCAGATGGCGCGGCGCCGTCATGGCCAGACGACGACTTCGCGTTCGAGTTGGATGCCAAAGCGGTCGAGGACGACCTGTTCAACGTGTTCGAGAACAGCCAGCACATCCGCAGCCGTCGCCCCCGGGTCAGCGAGGATGAAGTTGGCATGATGGGTCGAGACCTGCGCACCACCCTGGCGATAGCCCTTCAGCCCGGCGCGATCGATCAGTTTGCCGGCTGAAACCCGCTCCTCGTTGACCAGCGGGTTGCGGAACGCGCAGCCGGCGGAGTTCTGGGCGAGCGGCTGGGAGTTCTTCTTGTAGAGGAAGATCTCCTTGACCCGTTTGACCAGGTCGTCCGGATCGTCCTCGGTCAGGTCGAACTCCACCTCGAGGATGTAACGGGCGACGATGTTGGTCTTGCGGTAGGAAAAGACAAGGTCATCCCGGTCACGGTAGTAGACCTGACCGGTGGCATCCATGACCTGCACGCGGCGAATGCTCTGGCCGATCTCGCCGTAGATGCCGCCGGCATTCATACGCACTGCCCCGCCGATGCTCGCGGGAATGCCCGCCAGACACTCCAGCCCCGCCAGCCCGGCCTTGGCGGTCTGCAGCACCAGCCGGGAGAGGTCGTAGCCCGCCCCGGCGCAAACGCGGCCGGGCGTTACGTCGGCATTACGGAACTGAGGAGCGTCGAACATGACCACAACGCCGGGCACCCCCTCATCGCGGACCAGCAGGTTCGCCCCACTACCCAGCACATGCACCGGGATGGCGTTCTCGTGACAACGGGCGGCAAGGGTGGAAAGCTGCTGCACCGATGCGGGATGGGCGAGCACCTGAGCCGGGCCGCCCACACCGTACCAGGTGTATGGCGCCAGCGGCACGTTGACCTCGTGGCGGATGTTCAGGTCCGCAAAGAGGCTTTCGAGCATTGAAAGGGGAATTGTTTCCTGGACCTGATCCGCCACGCCGCACTGTCCCTTGCACAAACGTTGGGCAACACTGTACCCGAAAGGGTTCGCCGCGCCACCTCCTGACAGCCTTGATCGTATCGGCAGGTTGATGCGGACGACTGTAAGGAGGCCTGTCAGGCCATTCCATACGCTGACCGATACGATTCTCGGCTACACTATCAAACATGTCCGAGCATCCCGTTCCACGATTGATCCTTCTGGCGAACCGCGACAAGGTGTCGGTGGTCGATGCGCTGGTAAGTCTGCGGCCTTGGCTGGAGAAGCGGGCTGCGATCGTCGCGGAACCGGACCCCCGCGAGCTGACCCGGGCGTCCGCGGCACAATTACCGGAAGCCGATCTGGCAATCGTGCTGGGTGGTGACGGGACGCTGCTCGCACAGGCGAGGCAACTGGTCGACCGCGACATTCCACTGCTGGGGGTGAATTTCGGCAAGCTCGGCTTTCTGGCCGAGTTCAGCGTCGACACACTGATGGATCACTGGGACGCTATCGCCAACCGCCACTGTCGCATGAGTGAGCGGATGCTGATGCAAGCCGCGGTGTACGAGGCAAACGTGCCGGACTGCGGCCAGAACGGTGACAATGCCCCACCGCCGGTGTTTGAGTCGCTGGCACTCAACGATGCGGTCATCACCGCCGGGCCGCCCTACCGCATGATCGAACTGGCATTGATGATCGATCCACAGGTGATGCGGTCGAGCGCAACGGTCATGGCGGCCGACGGGGTCATCATCGCCACACCCAGCGGTTCGACTGCGTACAACCTTGCGGCGGGCGGGCCGATCGTCAGCCCGGAGGTGGACGCCTTTTGCGTGACACCGTTGTCACCGCACACGCTGGCAATGAGGCCTCTTGTGGTCAATGCGCGGTCGAGCATTTGCGTGCGAGTGATCCGCGCCAACGAGGGCACGACACTTGTGATCGACGGCCAGCAGTCCCGGCCGTTGGCCGCAGGCCAACAACTGCTGGTGCGGCAATACCCCAAACGACTGCGCATCGTGCAGAACCCGGACCTGAACTACTGGAAGATGCTGGCCAAGAAGCTGGGCTGGGCGGCACGTCCGCGGGCACGATGAAGGCGGATGGCACCGACAAAAAAGCGCGCCGTTCGTTCCACCTCGCGGGCGGACGGATCAGCGCGCCGTGGTTGGAGGCCGGACTGAGTTGTTACATCGGGCTGAACGCGGTCACTCGAAAAGCGTCTGCATCTGCACGTCCAGTACGTCCTGATTCTGCCACGCGTTGCCCGTCGATGCCGAGAATCCGATGTAAACGCTTTCGGGCCTTGCGAGTACCTCGTGCAGGTCCAGATTTGCGACGAGGGTCGGTGTGTCGGGGCGCTGTGGATACTTGGACACATAGCATCGCAGCGTTCGCCGGCTGGCCAGGTACTCCAGCCAGACATACACGGGGCTGCCATCGTTCAGCAGAAACGGCACACGCTGAGCCACTTCGTTCTTCACGTTGCCGTGCAGTCGCAGCCCCACGTACTCACCATCAGGCTCGTTGTACTCCTCATCCTGAAACGACCAGGTATCCAGCACCAGCGCGACGGCGGGTGACAGATGATCCACGCCGATGTGATGACCCGATCGGCCGGCCGTGGTCAATGCCTCGGGATTGGTGTGCATGACGAACACCATGCCATCGCCACCGATGCCGATTGCCGGCGTCGCCGTTCCGTCGGGATGTACATCCGGATCAGACATCTGCACCACAAATGAGGCACGGAACGACATGTTGCGGTCAAAACGGATCGGCCGACGGGCGAACATTGTGCCGACCCGTTGCCTCTCCCCGGCAGGCGTCAGGCGCACACCGTTGGGTATGACCTGGGCATGACCATTGATGTGCCAGGCCGATTCAATCTGCTGACGGTCAAACTGAATGAAGTCGCCGAACGTATCGTTCGTGAAGCGCATGAACCGCAGCTTGTCCACGAGGCTTTCGTCGTATTGAATCGCCTGACTGTCGGCGAAGGCGGACTGAAACTGTTCGACCAGCAGACGTTCGCCGCCCTGCTCGGCTTCCCGTGGCCCTAATTCGACGACACCCTCAAAGACGTGCACGTTGCTGGTGCCGTCCTCGAGCACCTCGACACCGAACTCGGTACCCAGATCAATGATTTCCGCGAAGGGCGCGTTGACGGCGAACTGCCGCGCCTGTTCCGGCACGTGCGCCACGAGCTTGCCTCGCTCCAGCCGCACCGTGTTGTCATCCTGCAGCACCAGGTCGCAGGGCCCTTCCAGCACGACGGTCGCGCCGCGTCCCATCGTCAGGGCTGCATAGCCGGAGCGCAGCGACAGGCGATGCCCCTCCTGCAATGTCGCGCCGCGGTGCAATCCCGCCGCATCTTCCCATCGCGCGGCATACATCTGTGTCAACGTTGCCACAACCCGCGGCGCTTGTTCGACCGGCGTCGGCGGCTGCGTCACGGTCGAATCCAGCGGCTGCCACAACAGCCAGCTGCCCATCGCGGCTACCGCGATCACCGCTGCCACCGCCCATTTCCGTAGCGAAATCGTTCGCCCAACCGGCCGGTCACCACGCGTGGTTCGGTAAATGCTGATGCCTGCGAAGGTGAAAAGCGTGCCATCCTCCCGCCGCCCGTCACCGCTTGTATCGACGGGTTGAGACGCAGGGGCGGATGTTTTTGATCTGTGCTGACCAGTTTGCCTGGCCTGTTCGTCCAGCTCGACCAGATGCGTGGGAACCTCCATCTCCTGCTCGCGCAACATCTGCAGCGCCAGCAGCGCATCCTCATCCTCACCCATTGAGCTGTCGCTGGCATCACGCAGCGATTTGCCGTAACTCTCCAGCATCAGCCGGCGGTGCAGGCACAGATGCACAAACACCTTTCGTCGTTCCTGACTCGATCGCAGCAACGCTTCAAGTCGACGCAGGTCCTCAGCCTCGATGTTCCCGTCGAGGTACTCCAGTGACAACAGGATGAAGGGGTCATCCTCCTGTGTCAGTCGCCGCCAATCCGTGGCACAATTCATCCTCGCACCTCCTGGCGCAACTGCTGTTCCACGCAGTTGAGCAATGCCCGATGGACGCGCGTCAGCGCGACCTTCACCGTATTGATCCGGCGATCGAGCATTTCCGCCAGCCGTCGCCCGGTCAGGTTCTCGCGATAGCGCAGTTCGATGAGGCGTCGGTTGTAATCAGACAACCTGCTGATGCAGCGCATCAGGGCATCGTTCATTTCCTGGGCGTCATCGGTGGACAGGCGGCCCCACTGCTCATCGATCAGCGTTTCGATATCGTCGCTCAGAAACATGGGCTGGCGCGACCGGCCGCGGTAGGCGTCAATCGCCCGATGCCGCGCAGCCTGTCGCAGCCAGCGCACCAGATGTTGTTCATCCTTGAGGTTTTCACGCTGATCGAGGACCTGGATCGACAGCTCCTGAAACACATCCTCCGCCAGATGCGGGTCGCGCACGATGGCATCGATGCGCGACAGCAGCAGTGCCCGGTCGCGGATCAGAACCTGAAGAATTGTTTTCTCACTGATCGCCATGGGTTCAGCATCCTGTCCAGATATTGCAACGATGGGCCTGGGCAAGAGGGTACATGTGACGGGCAAAATTCCCCGGCGGTGGCAGACCGGCCACCGATCCGGCAGCAGAACCAGCATACCACGAAGAGATACGTATTCCGTAAACACTGCAAACGGCAATATTTACCGCCACATCATCCGGACAAAACCGACGTTCTCCCGATATCACGGCCAGGATCGCTTATCGCTCCTTCACGCAAAGCTGATGCATCAGATGACTGAATGCTGTGGTTTCAGGTGGTCGACAGATATATTGAACTGCTCACCCGATCATTAGACTTTCTTATAAAGAGCGCCCCGCCATGCCCCAGCAGCAGATGACCACCGTCGGCAAGTACCTCACCCATCGTCTGGAGGAACTTGGGATCACACACATCTTCGGCATCCCCGGCGACTACGTCCTGCGGTTCTACGATCTGCTGGTGGAAAGCTCGATGAAGCTCATCGGCACCTGCGATGAACAGGGAGCCGGTTTCGCCGCGGATGCCTACGCCCGGGTGAACGGCATCGGGGCGCTGTGCATCACCTACTGCGTGGGCGGACTCAAAACGGTCAACCCGGTGGCGGGCGCGTATGCGGAAAAGTCGCCCCTGATCGTCATCAGTGGTGCGCCGGGGCTGAGCGAACGGGAACGGTCGCCACTGCTGCACCACCGGGTGCGGGACTTTCACACTCAGTTGCAGGTGTACGAGAAGATCACGGCTGCGGCGGTGGCGCTGGAGGATGCCACCTCGGCGCCGCGACTGATCGACCACTGCATCACTGAATGCGTGCGGCACAAGCGGCCGGTCTACATCGAGATTCCTCGCGATATGGTCGACCAGCCCTGCCCCGCCCCGGTGAAACTGGAACCCAACCGGTACAAGAGTGATCCGCAGGCGCTGGCCGAGGCAATCGAGGAGGCCACCGCCATGCTTCGCAAGGCGAAGAAGCCTGTCATCCTCGCGGGGGTCGAGATTCATCGGTTCGGGCTGCAGGAGCCACTGCTGCGTCTGGTGGAGAAGTCGGGCCTGCCCATCGCGGCAACGCTGCTGGGCAAGTCGATCATTTCCGAGCGGCATCCGCAGTATCTGGGCGTTTATGAAGGAGCGATGGGCCGGGACGATGTGCAGCGGGCGATCGAGTCGGCTGACTGTGTGCTGATCCTGGGCGCGTTCATGACTGACATCAATCTGGGTGTCTACACCGCCAACCTCGATGTGTCACGCACGATCAACGCGACCAGCGAGCGCATCTCGATCCGGCACCACCATTATGAAGACATCATGCTGCGGGACTTTATCGAGGGGCTGATTAAGGCGAATCTCGGCCGGCGGGCACGGGTGAAGGTGGATCGGCCGACGCCCGAGCCGTTCAGACCGCGACCCAATCGGCCCATCACGGTCAAGCGCTTCTTCGAGCGGATGGATGAATACCTCGACGAATCAACGATGGTGATCTGCGACATCGGCGACAGCCTGTTCGGCGCGGCCGATCTGACGATTCACCGCCGCACGGAGTTTCTCAGCCCGGCGTATTACACGTCGATGGGATTCGCCGTGCCCGCCGCCATCGGGGCACAGGTGAACCGCCCGCAGCTTCGCCCCATCGTCTTCGTGGGCGATGGCGCGTTCCAGATGACGGGGCAGGAGATGTCGACGATCGCGCGATATGGCCTGAACCCGATCGTCTTCGTGCTGAACAACAAGGGCTACACCACCGAGCGATACATCCACGAAGGGCCCTACAACGATGTCCACGAATGGGCCTACCACCTGATGCCGACGCTCTTGCGCAAGGGCTGGGGCTGCGAGGTGCGGACAGAGGGCGAACTGGAGGAAGCGCTTGTGCAGGCGAAGAACAACCGCACCAGCTTCTCGCTGATCAACGTGCATCTGGACAAGCTGGACCGTTCCCAGGCGCTGGAACGGCTGGGTAAACGCATGAGCAAGCGGGTGAAGTGACGGCCAGGGTACCAGGCGGTTCACTCGCGTTATACTGTGGCGGTCCAGCCTTTGGGGCCTGGAACGCTACCCGGGCCTCGTTCCCCCTGACGACGATCGACCCCGCCATGCCTCGCACGGTCATTATTTCCGACACGCATCTTGCCAATCCGTCCAGTGCGGTGCGGTCGCCGGCGATGCTGCGGCCACTGTGGCAGGGTGCGAATGAACTGATCGTCAACGGCGACGCGGCAGAACTGCACCATCCCACCCATCGCGAGCGGGCCATCGAACTGACCGTCGAGTTGCAGAGCCTGTGCGAGCACGATGGCGTGCGGCTGACGCTCATCGCGGGCAACCACGACCCTTTCATCAGCGACGTGCGATACCTGCTGCTGGCGGACGGCCGTGTGTTTGTGACGCACGGCGATGTGCTGCACCCGGCCATCGCCCCGTGGAGCGAGAATGCGGACCATCTGCGGCGGGAGATGCGATGGGCACTGTCGCGGATGTCACCAGAGGAACGCGGCAGGCTGGAGGCCCGACTGGCAGCGGCGCAACACGCCTCACACATGGAGTGGACCACACACGTGCACAACCCGCCGCGCACATCGCTGGTGAAGCTGGCGATGCGGCCGATGACGGTGGCGAAACTGCTGCATTACTGGTGGCGCGTACCGGAACTGGCGGACACGTTCATGCGGGAGCATGCACCGCAGGCCAGCTTCATGGTTCTTGGCCACACGCACCGACAGGGCATCTGGCGACGCGGCGACCGCGTGGTCGTGAACACGGGCAGCTTCGGCTTCCCCGCGCGGCCGAGGGCAATCGTGCTGGAAGATGACCAGCTGGCTGTTCACGCGATCGTGCGACAGCGGCAGGCGTACAGCCTCGCGCCGCGACCAGTGGCAGCATTTTCGCTCAGGTGATTGCTGTCAAAGGCCATCAGGGCTCGCATGATGCCGTGCATCGCTGCGAAGCACATGCCAATTAACCTCAATCCACATAAACAACAGTCAAAACGTTAGTTACGGTGCTTGCCCGATGTTGGCGGCGGCCTATAGTTAAGTGTTCACACAGTCACCAACCGGGGGCATTGCCCCAACCAAGCTTCCTCCTTTCTCCCTTAGCCCCCGTTGCTGTTCCACAGCAGCGGGGGTTTTGTATTGGAAGGAACGACTGAGAGAAAAAAAGGCACGAAGGCACGGAGGGAGAAGTGTCCGTCAGGGGGTGCCGGGGTGGCTTGACAGTTCTCAGGTGGGGGGCCAGACTTTGCCCACGCGCTTATTTTCAGTGGGACACACGCATGAGTCTGATCGTCTTTGAGCATCACCCGGAAGAAACAGCCGCCGTTCTGGGCACGATTCTGCTGCATTACGGTCATCGGCTGCGAGTGGTGAAGCTGCACGCCGGGGATCCGGTGCCGCCCGATCTTGATGATGTGGATGGCATCATCTCGATGGGTGGGCCGATGAACGTCGATCAGGCAGCCGAGTATCCGTGGATCGAGGCCGAGATGGCCTATCTTCGCACGGCTCATGAGGCAGGCGTGCCGATCGTGGGCGTGTGCCTGGGAGCGCAGTTGATCGCGGCAGCCATGGGCGGCAAGGTGGAGGCGATGGCGCAGCCGGAGGTCGGCTGGCACCCGGTAAAACTGGCCTTCCCGGGCACCATCGACCCAATCTTCGCTGGCATCCCCTGGCAGCACATCCAGTTTCACCTGCACGGACAGGAAGTGACGCAACTCCCGCCCGGCGCAACCCCACTGGCCGGCTCACGCATGACCAGGAATCAGGCATTCCGCGTCGGCCAGACCACTTACGGCTTCCAGTACCACTTCGAGTGGGATGAGCCGATTATCCAGATGATCGCTGACGATCCCCTTGCGGTGGCGGCGGGCGTGACGCGGGAGCAACTGCTCGAACAGGTGGCTGAGCACTTCGACGGCTACCGCCGACTGAGCGATCGGCTCTGCCACAACATTGCCAACCTTCTGTTCGCCGTGGCGCGAAAATGACCGCCGCCCCGGGGAGTACGCTCACGATCGCCCTGCCGGCACGATTCGACCTGCATCGGGCGGTGTGCAGCTACGGCTTTTACATGCTCGCCCCGAACCGCTGGGACAAGGCAGCACGCACCTTTCACCGCGTGCTTCGCACCAGCACCGGTCGACTCGTTCAGACAGCCGTCACGCAGCCGCAGCCCAGGTTGCTGCGCGTTCGCTGCGACAAGAAGCTGTCGACAACGGAGCGTGCGGAAATTCGCCGACAGATCAGCCGGATGCTGCGTCTTGATGAGGATTTCGCCCCTTTTCACCGGATACACGCCGGGGCGCGGCGGCGACGATTCGGAAGACTCCTGCGTTCGCCGAACCTCTTTGAGGACATCGTGCGAACGATCACCAGCTGCAACGTCGCGTGGCGGAATACGCAGAGCATGAACGCCCTGCTGTGCAGCGAAATCGGCGGCGGTGGGTTTCCCACCCCACGGCAGCTCGCAGCCGTGACACCCGAGGACCTGAAGCAGCGCTGCCGCGTGGGCTACCGCGCCCAGAGCATCCATCGCCTGGCAGTCGAAGTAACATGCGGCGAACGTGACCTGAGCGAACTGGAAAACCCGAACCTCACGACCGATGAGCTTCACCGTGCGTTGCGGCGGATTCACGGTGTGGGCGACTATGCCGCGAGCAACCTGTGCATGTTGCTTGGTCGGTACGACCGTATCGCCATAGACAGCGAGACCTATCGGCACTTTCGCGAAACGCACGGAATCGCAACACCCGAGAACCCACGTCACCTGCACACCCACATCGAGCAGTATTATGCGCAATACGCCCCCTATCAGTTTCTTGCGTACTGGTACGAGCTGTGGTTTGGGTACGAATTCAGCGATGGCTGACCGATTGGCCTGCGAGATGAGTGAGCCGGTCGTGCGTCGAAAACCATTGACACAACGACGCGGACGGGTCATGCTGGAGACGAACTGTTGGGCCGATCACGAAGGAGAAGCTCATGTCCGAAGAGCGTCCCCCGAGCAAGAAGAGCCTGCTGGCGATCAGGAAGGACCCCCAGCCGACCAAATCGCCACCGCAGCAACTTCCGCCGTGGAAAGTCCTGCTGCACAACGATGATGTAAACGATATGGGCTACGTGGTCGACACGATCACGATGCTCACGAACCTGCGGCCGCCCGAAGCACGGCTGCGGATGCTCGAAGCGCACCACAAGGGGGTGGCACTGCTGCTGACGACGCATCAGGAGCGGGCGGAACTCTACCGCGATCAGTTCGCATCCCGACACCTGACCGTGACGATCGAACCGGCGTAATCCAATACGCTGCACAACCGACGCCAAAGAAAAACGCAAGGCGCTCATTGCACTCCTTGCGTTTTTGTTTTTATGGAGCGTCGTCGTCCCCGATTACTTGCGTTTGCGCTTGCGCTGCTTGTGCCGCGGACCGGTTGCGGCGTCATCATCCTTCGCGCGTGCAGCCCGGGCACGGCGCTGTCGTCGGGACAGGTGTGCCGCCGCATCACTTCCGGCACGTTCGGCGGCCTCCAGGTCGGCGCGCTGCTCGTCGCTGCCCTGAGCCGCGGCCCCGCCTGCCGCCGCAGCCGGCGCCGCCTGCTTCGAAGCCGCAGCGACCGCTGAACCGGCCTCGTCATGTCGCGCCTCGGTCGCGTGATACACGTTGCGCACCTGCACATTCGGGGTCAGCTTGGCGCGGAAGATCAGGTCCGTCACCCGGTCGCGCACTGCCTGCTGCATGGCTGCGAACTGCCGTGCGCCTTCGCGCTTGTACTCGATGCGCGGGTCGCGCTCCGCATAACCGCGCAGCCCCACCGAGTCCTTGAGCTGATCCATCGAGTACAGGTGATCCTTCCACGCCTGATCGAGAATCTGCAGGAGCACGAACCGCTCGAGCTGCGTCAGTTCAGTGCGAAGGAACGATCGGCCGCGTGCCAGCAGCACATCGCGTCGCTTCGACTCGTCCTGCAGTTCCTCGACGGTAACCGGCCGCAGGAACCGTTCGGTCGCCCATTTGGCCAGTTCGTCCACCGTGTGCCGATGCCGCGAAAGGGCTTCGTCGACCAGCTTCTCGAGCTTGCCGCCCTGCATCCACTGTTCGGACGCGTTGATCAGGATCGAACGCAGTTCCTGCAGTGTCATGCGGGCGATCTGCTCAGGCTGCCAGTCCAGCTCGTAGCGTTGCTTCGCCCACAGGCAAAGCTGCTGCGCCGCCCACGGACCGTTCTGCTGCGCCGCGGCCACGGCCATTTCCAGCACGAAGTCGACCGGATAGGTGATCTCGCGTTTGCGATACACCTCGCGGGCACGATCGAGGATCGCCTTCATCACCTCCTGGCGCGTTTGGAATTTGGCGATCTCCTCGGCCGACATCTCCACATCGAACTTCTGCTTCACCCACTGCGCCAGATCCGTCTGCCCGTAGAGCGTATTGAGGAACTTCTGCACACCCGACAGATCCTTGCGGTCGATCTGTTCGAGTGCCGCCTCGATCAGCCGCGACCGCACCTCGTCAACGGACATCTGCCGCAACTGGTTCTGCTGAAGATCGACATCGAACCGACTCTTCGCCCACGCGCTGAGCCCGCGCAGGTCCCACTCCTCGGGCGGCATGTCGTTGGACATGTACTCGCCCAGTGTCGTGTCGATCACCGTGCGCACCTCGTCGTGAGCGAAGGCACGAATCTGCTGGATCACATCCTCAGCTTCGCCAAGACGCAGCCGCGTCGCCTCGATGCTCACATCCAGCGTCTGCCGGCACCACTCGGCGATCTGCGTCTGGACGTACTCCTTGTCCAGGTACAGATCCACCGCGTCCTGCACCGACTCGGTGATGTAATCGAAGATCAACCGCTCGATATCACGGCCTTCCAGCACGTTCTGACGGATGCCGTAGAACGTGTTACGCTGGTGCTCCATGACCTCGTCGTATTCGAGCAGGTTCTTGCGAATCTCGTAGTTGCGCTCCTCGACCTTGCGCTGGGCGCGTTCAACCGAGCGGGTGATCCAGCGGTGCTCGATCGCGTCGCCCTCCTTCATGCCCAGCTTCGACAGGGCCGCCATCGTGGTCTTGCCCGCGAACAGCTTCATCAGGTCGTCTTCGAGCGAGATGAAGAATCGGGAGGAGCCGCGGTCGCCCTGTCGCCCGGCGCGGCCGCGCAACTGGTTGTCGATGCGGCGGGATTCATGTCGTTCGGTGCCCACAATATGCAGGCCGCCCATCTGCTCCACGTGCGTGAAGATTTGCAGCCGGTGCAGCAGGAAGTCAGGCACCTTGTCGAGGATGTTCATGCACTGCTCAGCCGAGAGGGATTTCGCCTTCTCCGCGTCGTAGTAGGCGTGCTGCGTGACCCAGTGGCGCATCAGCCGCAGCTTCACCTCGTCATCACTGAGCGTTTCGATCTCCTTCTCCTTGGCACCAGTCGCGACGTGAAGCTGATGCCGGTACGCCAGCGAAATCAGCTCCTCATCGCTCATTTCCGGCTTCGCGCGGGCGGGCAGCAGATTGCGAAGCTGCCAGTGGCGCACCAGATCCTCGCGCTTGATGGGCGCGAGTTTGATGTCGGTGCCGCGGCCGGCCATGTTGGTCGCGATCATCACCGCGCCCAGTTCACCCGCGTGTTCGACGATGTGCGCCTCGCGCTCGTGCTGCTTGGCGTTGAGCACCTCATGGCGAATGTTGTACTTCGCCTGCAGCATGCGCGAGAGCATCTCGCTCTTTTCGACGCTGGTCGTCCCCACCAGCACGGGTCGGCCCGTGTCATGGATGCGTTTGATCTCATCGAGGATCGCGTTCCATTTGTCCTTGGCGGACAGGAAGACCAGATCGTCACGGTCGATGCGCACCACCGGCAGGTTCGTCGGGATGCACACCACGTCCAGCTTGTAGATTTCGTGGAACTCGGTCGCCTCGGTGATGGCGGTACCGGTCATACCCGCCAGCCGCTTGTACAGCTTAAAGAAGTTCTGGATGGTGACGGTGGCCAGCGTCTGCGTCTCTTCCTTGATCTTGACCTTTTCCTTGGCTTCCACCGCCTGGTGCAGGCCGTCGGACCACTGCCGACCGATCATCAGGCGCCCGGTGAACTCATCGACGATGATGACCTCGCCGTTCTGTACCACGTAGTCCTTATCACGCTGGTAGACCACATGGGCACGCAGCGCGTTTTCCAGCAGGTGCGGCAGGTCCATGTTGTTGCCAACATAGAACGAGCCGATGCCCGCCACCTTCTGCGCCTCGGCCACGCCTTCATGCGTCAGGTGAGCGGCCTTCTTCTCGCGCTCCACCTCGTAGTACTGCGTGTGCTTGTCGCGTTCGGCTTCCAGGATGGGCAGCTCGCGCTTCAGCCGCTCCATCTCCTCACGCAGGGCGGGAATCTTCGATTTATCCCGCGCGTTGCGGATATCGCCCTCCAGTCCCTTAATGCGCATCATGCACTGCTCAACCTTGCGGTCGGCCGCATCCCACGCCTGCTGCTTCTGGATCAGGTGACGGGCGAGCTGATCCGCCAGCTCATAGCGTGGGGCATCCTCGTGCGCGGGCCCCGAAATGATCAGCGGCGTCCGCGCCTCGTCGATCAGGATTGAGTCGATTTCGTCGACAATGCAGAAGTCGCGTCGCTTCTGCACCTGCTCGAGCGTCGACAGCTTCATATTGTCGCGCAGATAGTCGAAACCAAACTCGCTGTTCGTGCCGTACACCACGTTGCACTGGTACGCCTGGGCCTTGAGCTGGGGCGGCTGCATGTGGTAGGGATGGATCGCCCCAACGGTCAGCCCCGCGTGGTAGTAGAAAGGGAACACCCAGTCGCGGTCGCGCTGCACGAGGTAATCGTTGACGGTCACGACGTGACACTGCAACCCCTCAATGCAGGCGACGTAGCAGGCCAGCGGGGCAACGATCGTCTTGCCCTCACCGGTCTTCATTTCCGCAATCTTCCCCTCGCCCAGCACCATGCCGCCGATGAGCTGCACGTCGAACGGCCGGGCACGGAACGGCGGGCGGCTCTGCGGATACAGCTTGCGCACCGCCTCGTAGATGCTGTTGGGAATCTCCACCTGCATCCAGCCGGGCGCCGGCTCACCACCCAGCACGGGCTGCGGCTCCAGCGCCTGGGCTTTGGCTGCCACCTCGTGATAGACCGGCTGCAACTCGGCAGGAAGCTGCGACGGGTCAAAGTTCATGGCTGGGTTGAAGATGCTGCGGATACCGACCGAACGGTCCATGATCTCGCGCGCGGTGGCCATGATCTCCGGCAGCAGGCTGCTGATCTTTTCCCCCTGCTGGAAACGCTTCTGATATTCCTGCGTCTTCTCGCGAAGCTGCGTGTCGGTGAGCGCAGCCATCTGCGGCTCCAGCGCATTGATTTGCTGCACCCGGCGCATGTAGGCCTTGACCATGCGCTCGTTGCGCGAGCCGAAGACGCGAGTAAACAAACGACTGACCTGAGCAATCATGAGCGAACCTCGATCTGAGAGAAGGCGGCTGACGATTCGGCCGCGGATGGGTTGACCGGTCTGCGGCCTGCCAGGCGTGCGTTGGGCAACGCGTCTGGCGCATAGCCATCAATCGCGGTCGAAAAGATTCACGTGGAAGCGGTGACCCACATGGGGTCGGGACGGTGCGGGCCATAACGACAGCCGCACCGCCTGTGCGAACGTCAGGCGACATGTGCCGGGGGAGGCATGTCGATGAGATGGAAGGCGGGCCTCGGCGGGGGCGGCACAGCCTGATCGAGCGGGAACGCCACCCGGATTACCGCGACCAGGTTGAAGCATGGCATGGGCTGGGGCGGCAGCGCCGCAGTGAGGGGCACGCCATCCAACTGAATCAGCCGTACCGCTTCACAGAGCAACTGCACAACGGCGTCGCGCTCGGACGCCACCTGCGCGCGAACCTCCGGTCGCCACTGCGCCAGCGCGACTGCGGCCTGGACGTCGGTGACCGAACCAACGGACACCACCACCGCCAGTGCCACAAGGGTGGTCGTCGAGCCGAATTGCCTGGATCGTGCATTCATGGAGGCTCAGGAATTATCGACGCATCACCCGCAGGTGTCCAGTACACCACATTCCGCCGACCCACCAGCCGCTTGCGGCCTCACCTCCGCCCCCTGCTATTCCTCCCTTCCGCATCTTCCCCCAGTGCCCAAAGTGTCAGGCCCAATAAGGCGTGACTGTCACGATGACAGGTCACGCTTGTCCGCGATCGCCGCCCCGCGCGATCGCCAATTGTCCAAAATACGCAAATACAGTAATTTACGCGGCCCGTTGCGTCGGCACCGGTTCGGGCACGGCCTGGTATCGGGCTTGCACGGCTGGGCCGAGCGTAGGGGCCGGCGGGGTACGTGGGGGCTGGGTTCGCCCGGGTTTAACCCCATCAATCGGCTCGATGCACGGAGATACGCATTCAGGGACATCACCAACGGAGTGACATCTGCTATGGCCGTGAAAGAACTGACGTTCGACCTGGAAGCCCGCAAGCGTCTGCTGGAAGGTGTGCAGAAGCTTGCCGCGGCGGTAAAGAGCACGCTGGGCCCGCGCGGCCGCAACGCCGTGCTGGACAAAAGCTGGGGTGGCCCGTCCGTGACAAAGGACGGCGTGACTGTCGCCGAGGAAATCGAGCTGACGGACAAGAACGAGAACATGGGTGCCCAGCTCGTGAAGGAGGCCGCCAGCAAGACCAGCGACAAGGCTGGCGACGGCACCACCACCTCGACGGTGCTCGCCGAAGCGCTCTTTAAGGAAGGTCTGCGGCAGATCACGGCCGGCGCGGAGGCCAACGCCCTGGTGCGTGGCATGAAGCAGGCGGTCGACGTCGTGGTCGAGAGCATCAGGAAGCAGGCCAAGCCGATCAACGTCACCAAGAAGGACGAGATCGCCAACGTCGCCGCCATCAGCGCCAACAACGACATGGAAATCGGCAAGATCATGGCCGAAGCCTTCATGAAGGTGGGCAAGGACGGCGTGATCACCGTGGAGGAAGGCAAGGGACTGGACACCTATGTCGACGTGGTCGAGGGTATGCAGTTCGACCGCGGCTACCTCTCGCCCAACTTCATCACCAACCAGGAAACGATGACGGTCGAGCTGGAGCGCTGCCTCGTGCTGGTGCATGAGGACAAGATCAGCTCGGTGCAGAAGCTGGTGCCGCTGCTGGAGAAGGTGCAGCAGGCCCGCAAGCCGCTGCTCATCATCGCCGAGGACGTGGAAGGCGAAGCACTGGCGATGCTGGTGGTAAACAAGCTTCGCGGTGTGCTGAACGTCTGCGCGGTCAAGGCGCCGGGCTACGGCGAGCGCCGCAAGGCCATGCTGCAGGACATCGCCATCCTCACCGGCGGCACCGCGATCATGAAGGATCTGGGCATCGAGCTGGACAAGGTGGAACTGTCGCAGCTCGGTATGGCCAAGAAGATCACCGTCGACGCTGAAAACACGACCATCGTGGAAGGCGCGGGCGACTCCAAGGCGATCCAGGGACGCATCGAGCAGATCCGCCGCGAAATCGAAACCACCACCAGCGACTACGACCGCGAGAAGCTGCAGGAGCGGCTGGCCAAGCTGGCCGGCGGCGTGGCGCAGGTGAACGTCGGCGCTGCCTCCGAAGCTGAACTGAAGGAAAAGAAGGCTCGCGTGGAAGACGCGCTGCACGCTACCCGCGCTGCGGTGGAAGAAGGTATCGTGCCCGGCGGTGGCGTCAGCTTCATCCGTGCCATCGACGCCCTGAAGAACCTCAAGCCCGCCAATCACGACGAGGCGGCCGGTGTCGAGGTGGTCCGTCGTGCCCTGACCGTTCCCCTGCAGACCATCGCCGACAACGCTGGCGAGCGCGGCACGGTCGTCGTCCGCAAGGTGCAGGAGGGCAAAGGCTCATTCGGCTTCGATGCGCTGCGGCTGGAATACTGCGACCTGGTGGAGCGCGGCATTATTACGCCGGCGAAGGTCGACCGCACCGCCCTGCAGAACGCCGCCAGCGTGGCGACGCTGCTGCTCACTACCGACTGCATCGTCACCGAAGTGCCCAAGGAAGAGGAGCCGGGCGGTCACAACCATGACCACCACGGCGGCATGGGCATGATGTAATCAGGCATTCGTTCCAACGTCATTGAATGACGCGGTACGCCGCGTCTGGATTCAGGCAACCACGAATAACATCAGGCATTCCTTCAAAACGGAGTTTGAAACATGGCTACGGCGACTGCGACCAAGACGAACCTTCGGCCTCTGGATGACCGTGTGGTGATCAAGCCCAGCGAGGCGGAAGAGAAAACGGCCAGCGGCATCTACCTGCCCGAATCGGCCAAGGAAAAGCCGATGCAGGGTACGGTGCTGGCGGTCGGCCCGGGCAAGCTGGCGGACGATGGCTCGCGCACGCCCGTCTCGGTCAAGAAAGGCGACACCGTGATCTACGGCAAGTACGCCGGCACCGAGATCGAAATCGACGGTGAGAAGCTGATCATCGTGCGTGAGAGCGAACTGCTGGGCGTGCTGGAAAAGTAAGCCGTCGCACATAACCCGGGCGTCGTCCGCTCTCCCGGTGGACCTCGCCAGCCAACCGAATCACAGGACAGATGAACCATGGCACATAAACAGATGATGTTCGACCAGGAAGCGGCGGTGCAGCTCAAGCGCGGGCTGGAGCAGCTGGCTGCCGCCGTCAAGGTCACGATGGGCCCCACCGGCCGCAATGTGGTGCTGCAAAAGTCCTTCGGCGGCCCGGCCGTGACGAAGGACGGTGTCACCGTCGCCAAGGAAATCGAACTGCAAAGCCCGTTCGAGAACATGGGCGCCAAGATGGTCGTGGAGGTCGCCAAGCGCACCAATGACAAGGCTGGCGACGGCACGACGACGGCGACCGTGCTGGCCGAGGCCATCTATACCGAGGGCCTGCGCCACGTAACCGCCGGCGCCAACGCCATTGCGTTGCAGCGTGGCATCGCCGCCGCCGCCGAGGTCGCCTCCGAAGCGATCCGCGACATGGCCATCAAGTGCAAGGGCAAGGACGACCTGCGCAAGGTCGCGACCGTCTCGGCCAACCACGACACCGAGATCGGTCAGCTCATCGCCGATGCGATCGACAAGGTCGGTTCCGACGGCGTGGTCGAGGTCGAGGAAGGCAAGGCTGCCGAGACGACGCTCGAGTTCGTCGAAGGCATGCAATTCGACAAGGGGTATCTCTCGCCCTACTTCATGACCGACCCGGCCACACAGCAGTGCGTGCTGGAGGATGCGCTGATCCTTATCCATGAGAAGAAGATCAGCAACCTGCCTGACCTGCTGCCGCTGCTGAACAAGATCGCGATGGCGAACAAGCCGCTGCTCATCATCGCGGAGGATGTGGAAAACGAAGCACTGGCGGCACTGGTGGTGAACCGGCTCCGCGGCGTGCTGCGGGTCTGTGCGGTCAAGGCGCCAGGCTTCGGCGATCGCCGCAAGGCCATGCTGGGCGACATCGCCGTGGTCACCGGCGGCACATTCCTCAGCGAGGATCTGGGCCAGTCGCTGGAAACGCTGGAACTCAACGCCCTGGGCAGCGCCAAGCGCATCGTGGTCGACAAGGACAGCACCACGATCATCGAAGGTGCGGGCAAGAAGAAGGACATCGAAGCCCGGATCGAACAGATTCGGCTGCAGATCGAGAAGACAACCAGCGACTACGACCGCGAGAAGCTGCAGGAGCGCCTGGCGAAGCTGACCGGCGGCGTGGCCATCATCAACGTTGGCGCCGCCACCGAAACGGCCATGAAGGAGCGCAAGGATCGCGTCGACGACGCTCTGAACGCAACCAAGGCCGCGGCTCAGGAGGGCTATGTGCCCGGCGGCGGTGTGGCGTTCATTCGTGCGATCCCGGCCGTCGAAGCTGCCCGCAGCAAGGCCCGGGGCGATGAGAAGCTCGGCTACGACATCGTCGCGGCCGCGCTGGAAGCGCCGCTGCGCCAGATCGTCGAGAACGGCGGCGAGGATGGCTACGTCGTTGTCGAGCGCGTCAAGGAAGCCAAGGGCAATCAGGGTTACGATGCCGCTACCGGCCAGTATGTGGACATGGTGAAGGCGGGCATCATTGATCCGGCGCTGGTCGCCCGCACGGCTCTGATCAACGGCGCTTCGGTGGCGGGGCTGATGCTCACCACCAATGTGCTGATCACCGAGCTGAAGGACGACGCCAAGCCCGTCGCCGGCGCGGTATCCTGATTCGTCGCCCGCCGCGAAGATCGTTTTCGCATGGCAACGACCCCACAAGCCCAGGGACCGCCATCCCTGGGCTTGTTTACGAGTGAGGAGGTGAGTGGTTATTGGTGAGTGGTTAGCGGTATGTGGTAAGTGGTGTCACGGCACTGAATTGACACCACAAGCACGCACCACTCATCACAACCACGCCACCACTCACTCATCAATACCAACCACCCATGGCCACCAAACGCGACTATTACGAAATCCTGAATGTCGATCGCAACGCGAGCGATGACGAGATCAAGCGCGCGTATCGCAAGATGGCCATGAAGTATCACCCGGACCGCAATCCGGGCGATAAGGAGGCCGAACAGAAGTTCAAGGAGGCGGCCGAGGCGTACGAGGTGCTGTCCAACCCCGAGCGTCGCAGCCGCTACGATCGCTTCGGCCACGAGGGCCTGCGCGGCACGAGCATGCACGATTTCGGTCACATGGACGTGACCGACATCTTCTCGATGTTCGATGAAATCTTCGGCGGGGCAGGTTTCGGTCGTGGACGCGGTGGAGCACGACGCGCGCGACGCGGCGCCAGCCTCGAAACCGTCATCGACATCACCCTCGAAGAGGTCTATACCGGCGTCGAAAAGGAAATCGAGTTCGATCGGCTGGACATCTGCCCCACCTGCGATGGCAGCGGGGCACGCCCGGGCACCAAACCCGTCACCTGCCCCACCTGTCAGGGCGCTGGCCAGGTGGCTCAAAGCGGCTTCGGCGGTATGTTCCGCATGGTCACCACCTGCCCTACCTGCCGTGGGGCAGGCACTGCCATCAAGGACAAATGCCCCGAATGCCAGGGTTCCGGCCGCACCCCCAAACATCGCGTACTTACCGTCCGGATTCCCGCCGGTATCCACGACGGTCAGGCTATCCGCATCCCCGGCGAAGGCGAACCGGGCGATGCTGGTGCGCCGCGGGGCGACCTGCATGTCGTGGTGCGCGTCGCGGAACACAAGCTTTTCACCCGCCAGAATGACGATCTGGTCCTGCGCATGCCCGTCAGCTTCACCCAGGCGGCACTGGGCGCTAAGGTCAGTGTGCCCACGCTCAACGGGCAGAAGGCTGAACTGACCATCAAGCCCGGCACGCAGCATGGCGAGATTTTCCGCATCCCTGAAAAGGGACTGCCCAACCTGCGCTCCGGACGGCACGGTGACCTGATCGTCCTCCTGGCGATCGAGATCCCAACCAAACTCACGCGCCAGCAGGAGCAACTGCTGCGGGAGTTCGCCGAAACCGAAAGTCAGGATGTCCTTCCCGAGAGCCGAACATTCTGGGAAAAGATCAGGAACTATCTGGGTTGAGAGGTGAGCTGTCATGATGGACCAGCAACCCGAATCACAGGAACAGCCAATGCAATCGGATGAAACGGCGCCTCAGCCGGAGCAGCCGCGAAGCGCCGAGCCGGCGCAGCTGGAATCACTCGAAGCGGAACTGGAAGCGCTGCGCCGTGAGCGCGATGACCTGGAGCAGAAGCTGCTGCGTGTAACAGCCGACTACCAGAACTACGTTCGTCGGTCGGGCCAGCACGCACAGGACGCGGCCGATCAAAAGCTCGTTGACGTCGCCCGTGCCCTGCTCACGGTGCTCGATCACTTCGACCACGCGCTGGATGTCGACCCTGAAACGGCAACTGCCAAAACGATCTTCGATGGTCTGCGCATGGTGCGGGATGAACTGCTGAAAACGCTTGAAAAGTTCGGCATCAAGCGCTTTGAAGCGACGGTGGGCGAGGAGTTCGATCCCACACGCCACGAGGCGATGATGCGTCAGTCGGTCGAGGGTATCGAGTCCAATCATGTGACAGCGCAGTTCCAGCCCGGTTACGGCATCGGCGACCGGACGCTGCGGCCCGCCAAAGTGGCGGTCGCGGAATAATCGATCGCCACGGTGTCGCGGTGCGATACCCTCGCGTGCTTTGTCATTCTGAGATGGTTCAAGCCCGGAGTATGTTTCATGCCTACGTATGAGTATGTCTGTGAGGCGTGCGATCATGCCTTCGAGGAGTTCCAGTCCATCACCGCCAAGCCGCTGCGCAAGTGCCCGGAATGCGGCAAGCCGAAGCTGCGGCGTCTGATCGGCACCGGCGCGGGCATCATCTTCAAAGGTTCGGGCTTCTACGAGACCGATTACCGCTCCGAAAGTTACAAGAAGGCTGAGAAAGCCGAAAAGGATGCCTCCTCCTCCACAAAGAAGGAGTCGACCAGCTCCGACAAAAGCTCATCGAGCAGCGCCACCGCCACGAAGTCGACCACAAAGACGGAATCGAAAACCAAAAAGAAGTCATCGGGTGACTAAAAACAAGCGCACGGAGCTTCCAATCAGCGTCCATTAACATTCTCTGCGGTTTCAATCAGCGTTTCTGCCGATCCGCCCCTTGCCTCGCCAATATGTTCGGGTATTATTAGGGCATGGATCGCGCGTACGAGTATCGCGATGCCCTGCCCGAAGGCGCCGTCCGCGGACGCGGCGCGGGGTTGCGGCCGGGCAATCGGTTCGAGACCGTACGTCTCCACGTCCTGGGCGAGCATCTGGACCAACTGGCCCGCGAGCAGCCCGGCGAAACACAGATCAGAACGCAGGTGCTGCCCGACCACTCGCGCACCATCATCAACCGCGTGGTCGACAGCCCCGATATCTCCTTCAACTGGTCGATCAACCCCTACCGCGGCTGCGAGCACGGCTGCGTCTACTGCTACGCCCGACCGACGCACGAGTATCTGGGGCTGTCGTGCGGCCTTGATTTTGAATCAAAGATTCTCGCCAAGTTTGATGCCGCCGCCCTTCTGCGAAAGGAACTCGCTTCGCCGAAGTGGCAGCCGGAAACGATTGTGATGTCCGGCGTGACCGATCCGTATCAGCCAGTGGAAAAGAAGCTGGGCATCACGCGGTCGATCGTCGAAGTGCTCGCCGAATGCCGCCAGCCGGTCGGTTTCATCACGAAAAATCGTCTCATCCTGCGCGATCTGGACCTGCTGACGGAGCTGAATCGACATCGCGCGGTGAGCGTTGGCGTGAGCATCACCACGCTGGACCCGGCACTGGCCGCGAAACTGGAACCGCGCGCCAGTTCACCGGCCGACCGGCTGGAAGCCATCGCTCGCCTCAGTGCCGCGGGTATCCCCACCACTGTGATGGTCGCGCCGATCATCCCGGCGATCAACGATCGGGAGATTCCCGCGATTCTCAAAGCCGCCGCCGAGGCCGGGGCCCGTTCCGCCGGATGGGTTCTTCTGCGACTGCCCTACCAGATCAAGGACCTATATCTGGACTGGCTTCGCCGTCATTTTCCCGAAAAGGCAGACAACGCGGAGCATCTGCTGCGCGATGCACGAGGCGGCCAGCTCTATCAGGCGCAGTTTGGTTCACGTATGAAAGGCCAGGGCCCTGTCGCCCAACAGATTCGTGACATCTTCCGAGTATTCCGAAAACGCTACAGACTCGACAACCCGTTCCCGCCACTCAGCACCCAGGCATTCCGACGGCCGGCGGGACCGCAGCTTTCGCTGTTTGATGGATAGTGCGGCCTGGCGGGTGCTGGCGTGTGTCGGCTCGACGTGTTTGAGCAATCGACGACATGTTGCCGATAAGGTTGGTGTGAGCGGGCCGGACTACATTCTGGATGTGCAGGGCGTAAGCCTACCTCAACCGGCGGAGCAAGACCGCACAACGCTTCGTGGCCGACCGTGGCTGGCGGTACGATGGCGCTGCTGCAATGTCTACAGCCGTGTCTACCGCAACGCCGCCGGCACCGCTTATGACGGCCGATGCCCTACCTGCGGCCGTCCCATCCACCTGCGTGTCGGCCCCAACGGCACCAATTGCCGGTTCTTTGAGGTGGGCTGACCGTCAGCACCACCCAGCAACAGCGGCATCGCTGTCATCGGCTCCGGCAAGACACTGACAGCTAATGACACGGCGGTATCAGCATTTTTTATGGATGACCGAAACGAACGGTCGCGTTGTCAGACCACAGTCCATACAATCCCCGACATGGCAGCAGGTGACACCATCGCACGACTGGGCGGGCGGATGACGGAGCAGATCGAGGCATTCGCCCGCTTCACACTCTTCAGCCTCGACGCCCTGCGCTGGGCAGGAAGGCCGGCGAGCTGGCGCTGGCGGCTGCTGGCACCGCAACTGTTTCTCATCGGCACACGTTCCATCCCCGTCGTCGCCATCGTCGGTGCGTTTATCGGCATGATCATGGCCGTGGAGATGTACAACCAGTTCGCCCTGCTGGGCATGGAGAACCGGCTGGGCGGCATTATCGACATTTCGGTGGTGCGACAGATCGGGCCGGTACTCGCCTCAGTCATGATTGCCGGGCGGGTGGGCGGAGCCGTCAGTGCCGAACTGGGCACGATGCGCGTGACCGAGCAGATCGACGCCCTGGCAGCCATGGGCGCGAACCCGATCGGGCATCTGGTCGTCCCGCGCGTGGCGGCCTGCCTCATCATGGTGCCCATCCTCACCCTCTTCAGCGACCTGATGGGCATCATCGGGGCGCAGCTCGTCACGGTGAACGGCTTCGGCGTCGACGCCATCGAATACCGCCGATTCTCCCGCGAGTTCGTCGAAACCTATGATCTGATGTCCGGCGTCATTAAAAGCGTTTTCTTCGGTCTGGCGATCGGACTCATCAGTTGCTACAAGGGCTTCTACTGCCGCCCCGGGGCTGCAGGCGTGGGACAGGCTGCTACCGATGCCTTCGTCACCAGCTTCCTGGCGATCATCGCCATGAACCTGTTCCTCGCGAAGTTCCTGGGCGACCTCTACCTGATGATCTGGGGCCCGTCACCGGTGACGCTGTAAGCGTTGATCTGCGCTCTATAAACTCCTCTACCTCCGGGAGAGGATTGGTGATGGCGAACCGTTCGATAGTTACTGCTTTGTTTGGGCGGATGTGATCGGTTAAGGGATAAAAATTCTGATTTGATTGTGGTGTCTGGGTTGTTCGGGCCCCTCACCCAGGCCCTCTCCCAAAGGGAGAGGGGTATATAAGCCGCGTTTCATTAACTCAACACCTCATACCTTCCTCCCCACAATCACACACCACCCAATCACCACATCGCCAAATCACCCAATCCCTCACGATGTCGCCAGCTTGTCCGTTGCGCGGCGTCGTGGATGGTTGGCGCGCTGGGTTTCTTCGTGTTCGCGGATGAAGCGGTGGACGTCTTCGACGTTGTCGCGGCTGCCGATGATCAGCGGGGTGCGCTGATGCAGGGTTCTGGGCTGAACTTCGAGGATGCGCTGGCGGCCATCGGTCGCCATGCCACCGGCCTGTTCGGCAATGAAGGCCAGCGGGTTGGCCTCGTACATCAGGCGCAGTTTGCCTTCGGGGTTCTTGTCCGTCGGCGGGTAGAGAAAGACGCCGCCCTTCAGCAGAATGCGGTGGAAGTCAGCCACCAGCGAGCCAATGTAACGCGAACTACACCGGCCGCCGTTATCCTGATCCTTCGCCCAGGAAAGGTATTTCTGATAGGGTTCGGGGAAACTGTGACTGTAGGCTTCGTTGACGCTGTACTGGTTACCGCGCTGGGGAATCTGAATGTTCTGACGGGTGAGCAGGAACGCGCCAAACTGCGGATCGAGCGTGAACATGTGCACGCCGTTACCCGTGGTGTAGACCATCACGGTGCTGGAGCCGTACACGACATATCCCGCCGCCACCTGCTGGTAGCCCGGCTGAATGACACTGTAGACGGCCTGTCGATCCCATTCCGGCCGCTGGAAGATGGTGAAGATCGTGCCGACCGGCACATTGGCATCAATGTTGGATGAACCATCCAGCGGGTCGAACATAACCACATATCGGCCGCGACCCACCTCCTGCAGCACGCGAGGTTCGTTGTCCTCCTCGCTGGCGATGATGCCCACATCCTCACGGTAGCCCAGGGCTTTCATCAGCGTGTCGTTGGCGATCTGGTCGAGCTTCTGCACGACCTCGCCCTGCACGTTGGTTTCATCGGTCGCCCCCAACACGTCGATCAGCCCCGCCCGTCGCACATAGGACGCGATGATCTTGCACGCCAGGGTGATGCCTGAAAGGAGCCAGCTGAATTGTCCGGTGGCCGTGGGATGCCGTCCCTGATTCTCAATGATGTGCTGCTGAATCGTGACGATGCTGTCCGCCGACCGCGAATTGTCATCCACCATGTCCATTCTCGCCTTGGTGGGAAACATGGTAATGGATGAGGATGAAAAGGAGAAGCGTCCAAGGTACAGAAGCACGAAGGGAACGCAACAAGTCGCGCCGCTTCATATTGCCCCCGGTCAATGCGTCAGCGCGTATGCCAGGATGTTCGCATTGATCTCCTTGGCGTTTCGCACCTCGTTGCCGCCGCAGCAGCAGCAACCGCCACCGGCGTTGGCGGTGTTGTTCAGGCCCAGAGGAGAAAAGATGATACTCAGGCGATCGTTGCGTGACAGGCCGTACAACGCTCCGCGGGCTGAACCCTTGGTCGCGACGATACGGTCGATATCAAAAAGCGTGTGGAAGACCGGGTGTTCTGTATCGAGTTCGACCAATTCCTGGCCGGGGAAAACCTCCTCGAACGTGCGGCGAAAGCTCCGTGCCCAGTCCTGATTCGAGCAGCCAGCCGAGGCGAGCAGGAACCCGCCCCGCTGGATGTAAGCCCGAAGGTTTTCTTTTTCCGTATCGGATAACGCGAAAGAACCTTCGCCGGTCATGATGAGAAACGGGAACTGAAAAATCTCATCGCTGCCCAGTTCGACCGCTTCCAGCTGCCGGCTGATGTTGCTTTCCATGTGGCGGTCGGCCAGTTCCAGAAAACCTTCAGCAAAGCACTTGCTCGTCTTGCCACCCGCATAGATCAGCCGGCCGACGCGCACCAGCCCCTCGGTGGATGTCGCATCGCCCGATTCGTTTTCCTGTGCCCGAAGCGCAGCCCCCGTGCCAGCGGCCAGCACCACCAGTATCATCACCATCGCGAACAGTCCGAATCGTGTCATCGTCGCACTCATGGTGTTGCACTCAGTCGGGCTTCATCCTCGCTCACACGTTCACGATACTGACGTACCAGATCGCGGTAAGCGGGCGGCGTCTGCTGCATGAAGGCATCGGGCACATCGATCCGCTGCCCGGTGCCCACCTCTTCACGATATCGGCCACCGGGCGTCCGTTCGGGCATTTCGGGCAATGTGCTGCGGCCATCGGATGTCTGTGATGAGAACGATCGCTGCAGTTGCTGCATCAGTTCGCCCAGATGCGACTGGTCGCGTCGGCCCGCCTGCTGAGTACCCGCCAGCCAGAAACCGCTCGACGCCGCTGCGGATGTCCCACCTCCGCCCTGCACGCCAACCGCCTGGTCCTGTCCCTGTCCAAACTGTGACTGCCCATTGCCCGCGCCAGGTTGATCTCCCGACTGGGCGGTCGAGGTCTGCCCCTCACCTTCGCCATCCCACTCCCCTATGTCGGGCATCGCACCCAGTGCCAACAAGCCCAGGCTCTCCAGCTCCTGAGCTAACTGTTCCAGCGGTTCGTTATATTCCGGGTTTTCCTCCGCCAGCCGCCGCGCCTCACCCGCCAGCTCATGAGCACGACGCTGGAAAGCGTTCACATCCTTTTGGAGTTGCTCCATTTGCTCACGCCACGCCTGGCCCTCGGGACTGGCCAGATCGTCCGGCATCGCGTCGAAAAGTTTCCGCGCTCGCGTACCGATATGGCCAGCCTGTTCACCCAGTTCCCTGATTTTCTCGAAAAGCTCGGGGAACAGATCCGACAATGATGGGCCGTCGTCCTGTTCCTCGCCACCGTCGCCGCCTTCCTGCGACTGACCGTCGACTGCCTCCTCCGCGCCGCCGGGTTTGCTACCGGCCGATTCATTCTCTCGGCTCTCGTCGCGCGTCGCCTCGCCGGCCGGACGCGGCACGGGTGCGATCGTGATCGGCTGCGACCGGACATTTCCCGCTTCGACGCGGAAGGTCATCGGCTCGCGAAGTTCCCGCAAGTGCCGTTCAAAAGAAGCGCTGCCGCGCAGGCCGTTGGCACCCGCCTGAGCATCCTGCCGCACCTGCTGCATGGGCCAGCGACGAAGCTCCCGGCCCTGCTCGTCCAGCTCCACCATCTCGACACGGTCGGGTAATCGGCCGGTCACTTCGGCGGTCACCGTCGCGTCCTCCCCCACATAGGTCGGATCGGGGTTCACCCGCACATCGATCTGTGTCAGACTGACGGGGTCCTGTTGTCCGAAGGGGTTGACGATTCGGCTCAGTCCTGTAGCCGCCAGTGCGGGGTGGATCAGCAGAACCACCAGCCAGGCGACGATGACCGCCCACAGCCACCCAAGCTCCCGCGCCAGGCTTTCGCGATCGAGTACCGCATCGACATCGACTTTCTCGATCGCCTGCCTGCCGCGTTCGATCGATCGCTGAGCCAGGCGATGTGAGAAGTCGTCCTGAACCTGATCTGCGATCGGTGCGAGAAAAAGCGCGTTGGTCAGCGGGTTGCTCCACAGGCCGAACCGCTGTTCCAGTTCGCGAGCATGATGCAGCGTTTCATCGCCACGTCGCCGTTTCCATCGCACCGACGTTACCAGCACAGCGAAAAAGAGCACCGCGATCGCCGCAAGGGCAGCAAGCCGACCCGCTTCCGGCAAACCGAAGGCTGCATCGAACAACACCGCCACCAGAGCTCCCAGCAGCGTCACCCACACCGCCCTCGCGATTGCCGTCCCCCACGCGTAGGCTCGCTGCCGCCGTCCCAGCGCCGTCAGGGCCGCCCGCACGGGGTCGATTCGCTGAGTTGGGAGGGTGGTTTGAGTCATGTTGGAGTTGGAAGGACTGAGGACTAAGGCATGAATGAAAACGCGACAAGTCGCGTTGCTTCTTATTTGAACCCTTCGTGCCTGCGTGCCTTGTTGCTCACACCATTCCGCTACGTCGACGCACGATCCATTCTATCCCCAGCAAAGCCGCCAGGAGCGCAAAGACCCATTCCCGGTTGAAGACATAGTCCCACGTCGGGTCGGTTTGTCGCGCCTGGGTCATTTCACCGATAAAGCGTGGCAGTTCGTCGCGCTGGGATAAGTCAAAGCAGCGACCGCCGGTCGCCTCTGCCATTTCCGCCAGCACCTGTGGCCGAGCGGAGGGGTCGCGTTTCTCGGCCGACCGATCGTGTACTGCCAGCCTGCCGGTGATCTTCGTCGCCTCCGCCCCATCATCGCCGGGAACATACAGCACCACCTCATGTACGCCCGGCTCCGTCAGGCGAATCACCCCATCGAATTGCGTCGACTGTTCAGCATGGCGGGCCAGTGTCAGGTCCTGCGCCTGTCCATCCGGGGCGATGATCTGCACTCGCGGCGAAAACTCGGCTGGCTCCACGTACCTCGTATTCACCGTCACCTGCACCGTCTCGCCCGACTCCACCTTCAGCGCACTGAGACTCAGCGACATCGACTGCCCGGGCAGAAACTGGCCCCCCGTCGCCAGCCAGCGGATCGTCTTCGCCCAGAACGCCTGATAGACCGAGTCGTACTGCCTGAGTGAACTGGGCAGAAACGCCCATCGCCACATGCCATCACTCAGCACCGCCAGCACGCGACCGGCCCCGGCGCTGGTGTGCGCGATCGCCGCCTGAGCGGGTGTCTGGCCATCCGCATTGTGCATCGGGGCCTGTCGCAGCAGGACGATCGACAGTGATTTTTCACGGCGGATGCGCGTGGCAGCGAGCATGTCCGGCAACTCGCTGAGCACCGCATCGGTCGATCCGAGGCGATCAAACTGCAGTAGCTGGCTCGACCTGCCCTCTGGCGCGACCTCCAGCGCCAGATCGCGCAGCGTGCCCACGCCCCATTCCACGGGTTCGATCACGCTGAGGATTCGCTGAGCCGCCAGCCCGGCAGGATCGGCAAGGTTGAACGCCTGCCCGCGTGCCAGCACCAGCGCCCCGCCGTGCTGACGCACGTAGTCGACCAGCCATTGCGCACGATCGTTGCCGAAGAAGCGTTCAGCCCCCTTACCGAGGATGATGACGTCAAACTCGTTGAGCCGGGCCGCTGTCAGCCACTGTGGGTCAAAATTCTCTTCAGTTGCCCCCAGCACCGTCCCGGACTTCACATTGCTTTGCACCGTGACGATGCGCCCGGTCGCCAGGCTGTACACGCTGGTCAGCTCGATCTGCGGGTCCTCGCGCAACACACGGGCCAGAAACTTGGTGTCCCAGTAAGGTTCCGCCTCGAACATGGCGACCTTGATCCGGTCGGTCGACACCTGCAGAAATACCCATCGGCTGTTGTTCTCGAGGAACACATCGTCCAACGCATCGTCGAGTTCGCCCGGCAGAGGCAACGGCCGGGCGGTCACACGGTAACCCTCAATGCGGCTGCCCCGGGCGGTCGGCGCAGGGGGCGTCACGCGAAAGCGCAGCGTACGACTTTGTTCATCCTGGAACGTAACGGTCTGTGAGGCGATGAGCCGCCCTTCGTGCTCCAGATCGACCTGGACCGGCCGACCGACGAACCCGCTGTGTTGCACCTGCACGTTGATCCACGTGCTCTGGTTCTCGAAAAGAAAATCAGCCTCGGCGGAGGCATCGACCGAAACGTAGCGCACGCCCAGAGGCGATCCGACCGGCACAGTCACGATCCGCCAGCCCGCCTCCATCATTCGTACCGCGAAGGCGGGGTCGACCTGTCGCTGTGTGTCGTGCCCGTCACTCAACACGACAACCAACCCACCCCCGCCCCCGGAAGTTTCCCCCGGTAAATGAGGCGTCTGCGACTCCACTGCTGCGCGCACCGACCCGAACAGCAGTGTCTGATCGCCTTCGGGTGTCAGTGTTTGCGCCTCTTCCACGCTCAGGGCACGATGCCCCTGATCGAACGCCAGCAACCGCACATCCGCCTGCTCACGCAGTTGCGCCAGATATTCCGGATCAAGCCAGGTGCGCTGAACAGCGGCAAAACGTGTGATCGGACCATCGTCCGATTCGCTCATTTCGACATCCCGCTGTGCCATGCTCGCCGAGGTGTCCGCCAGCATAAGTACGGGCAGTCGCTGTGGCGGGCGCTGGCGTGTCGTTTCCGCGCTGGGGCCCATGAGAATCCACGCCGCCACCGCCACCGCGCCGAGCCGGCACAGCAGAAGCAGCAGTCGTTTGAACCAGCTCGTGCCGTTCGTACGTGTCAGATACAGCCATAGCACCGCCCCGGCCGCTGCCGCGATCAACAGCACGGTCACGCCATCGCCCAGAGGCGGTCGCAACTGGTCGAAGCTGAAGTCAGGCATCACGCACCAGCCGTCCCCCGCGAAACGACGCGACCTGTCGTGTCGGCCGTTCCCACCATCCCAGCACCACCATTTCAACGATGCCCATCATCACCGCTGCCGCCATCAGCCACGGCCACAGTTCGACGCCCACCGGCCTCAGCGAGCCTTGTACCACGGTTTCACCCACGGCAGGCACCGCCGGCCCATCCACGGGCTGCAGGAACATCGCCAGTGTCTGGTCATCCGCCTCGGCAAGGTCGCTTTCGCCCGGGTGCAATTCCACATGGACCGCGGCGACAACATCATTGCCCGCAAGGATGTCGACGCGGCCGACCTGCGAGCGACGCTCAAGCTGCACCAGTGTCGCACCTGCGCTTGTGCCCGCCACGCTCAGCGCGACCGGCTGGCCTGTCTCATCCCGTGCGGTCAGTTCGCCCTCGCGCCAGCGACCATCCACTGCCACCACCGGTCGCGACCCGGGATGCGGATTCGCCTCCGCCGGGATGCCCGGCGTCAGATGACGCACCAACTGATGCAGCAAAGGCACCAGCACTGGCCCCTTCACCAGATCTGAATCCCGCGGCGACAGCGACGCCCCAAGCACCGCCAGCCGACCCGAGCCGATCCACTGCATCGCCAGTGCCGGTGTGCCATCCTCAAACGTCAGGAGCGGCGTCGCCGTCGGCGGCAATCGCCCCGCCATCACCGAGGCAAAACGCAGGTTCAGCACTGCTGTACGCGCCGGCCCTTCAAACAGTTCCAGCACCGGATCATCGAACTGCCCCACCGCTACCGCCAGATCCGCACCCAGGCGCCACAACTCCGGCTCCGGCACGATCGGACTCAAAGCAGTGCCCCCCGCCAGTTCGTTGAACCGCGCCAGGGCAGCGGCTGAGGCACGTGAATCGGCAACCCAGATTACGCCTCCGCCCTGCCGCAGATACTCATACAGCACGCGAAGTTCGCCCTCGCCCAGCGTCGTCGCCTCGCAGATGACGATCGTGTGCGGTAGCGTTCGGCCGGCTCCCTTCAGCGCCGCCACCAGTTGCATCGGCTTCCACACCGCCAGCGCCACGCCGCTCAACCGTGCCCCCACCACATCGGGCTGCTCCGGTCGCAGCGCCCTGGCAACGAAGAATGCGCTTGTTTGCACATCGTCCACTGGCGCATCAGTGACCAGCGCCACCGGGCGGGCTGTGTCGACAATGAACGTCGCGGCGGTGCGATCGTCCAGCGGCATCACATCGTCGTGATCGAGCAATCGCAGTTCCGCAACGTGCAGGCCGGGCGATTGCGGCGTCAGTGTGAAATTAACGCTCAACGTTGCTCCAGCGGGAATGCGAAGCGTTCGCTGAACCCGCGTCTCACCCAGTCGCATCTCTACCGTAGGCTGGGCATCGCCCTGCGAAAAGTTGGCTACCTCCACGCTCAGCACCGCCGACTGCCCAACGATCGGACGCACCGGGTTCACGCGCGGCTGAAACAGCGCCACATTCTCCCCCACCGCAGTCACCGGTCGCACGACCAGTCGCGCCTCCCGCGGGGTGAGTCCTCGCTCGAACAGGCTCACCCACTGGCTCTGCTGCATGTCACTGTGGACTTCGATGTAGGCCGGTCGCGCCAAGGTGGCCTTCTCACCACCTTCTGCAGCCTGCCGAACCTCTGCTTCGGCTGACCGCAGCGCTGCCTCAAGGTCGCCATGCTCCTGAGTCAGCTCAATGCTGCGCACCATCGCGATCAGGTTCGAGAACCCAGCCGTCGGTTCGGGCAGTAACGGCCGGGGCTGACTGTCCAGCAAGACCACCGTCGCCTGATCACGTGCCGGGTCCAGCTTCTGCAGCGTGTCGATCACCTGCTGCCGTGCGATCTCGAACAGCGTCGTGCCCCGCACCGTCCGTGCCATCGAGGCGGAGCGATCCAGCACCAGTGCCACGACCATCCCACGGGAAGGGTCGGTCACAGGTGTGGTGCGGTACCAGACCGGTCGTGCAAACGCCATCGCCACCAGCGCCAGAAGCAGCGTCCGCAGGATCAATAACAGCCAGTGCCTCGGCCGCAGCAGCCTCGCACAATCCGCCATCGCCTGCTGCACGAAGCGCACAGCCGGAAACGGCGCCAGCCTGCCGCCACGACGGCTCAGCAGGTGCGCCAGGAGCGGCGTCCCCACAGCCGCCAAGAGCGCCCATGTCCACGCAGGACTTAACAGTTGCACGAATCCCGGCAGCATGATTTCCCGTTCAAACGATGCGTGACCGCGGTGAATCGCACATCGGCTACAATGCACCGCCCCGCCATTGTAAGGACGCTGATCGCCTTATGGCCAAGAAACGCACCACCCAATCCGCCGCAACCACTTCCACCGACAGCATTTTGCTCGAACCCGGCCGTATCGCCCCTGACTTCACACTGCCCGACCAGCACGGTAACCGTCACCGGCTTAAGGACTATCGCGGCAAGTGGGTGGTGCTCTACTTTTATCCCAAGGACAATACGACCGGCTGCACCAGTCAGGCCTGCCAGTTCCGCGATGCGCTGCTCGATTTCCGGAAAATTGACGCGGTCATCCTCGGTGTCAGCCCCGATGACACCGGTTCCCATCAGCGCTTCGCCGACAAGCACAACCTGCCATTCACACTGCTGGCCGACACCGAGCAGAAAGTCTGCACCCGCTACGGCGTCTGGCAGGAAAAGAGCATGTACGGCCGCAAATTCATGGGGGTCGTCCGCACCACCTACCTCATCGCCCCCGATGGTCGCATCGCCCACCGCTGGGACAGGGTCAAAGTCCCCAACCACGCTGCCACCGTCCTGGCCAAACTCAACGAACTGCGATGAATCGCTGTGGCCGCTTCAGCGAACCACCGCCCTGATTTCGCACGATTTTGCATCAAATCCGCACATCGGATGGTTCTCGATGGACGGTACCGGTGTTATGATCCGGATTCGTTGAACGGGCTCGCTTTGAACCCGTGCAATTCGATAAGGGGTGGTTTATGGACAAGTCTTCCAAACCCTCTCGCGCCCGGACGAGTGGAACAGGCAGCGTCAAATCGGAAACCGCGACGGCGGCACAGGCTAAATCCAGCCGGACACGGCGCACGACGAAACCAACCGGTGAGCCGACAGTAACCGCCAAGGCACCGCCGAAACCTCGCACACGTAAGAAGGCCTCAGCTACCCAGCCGCCGAGCCACGAGCAGATCTCGCTACGTGCCTACTTCCTGTGGGAGGCGGCTGGTCGGCCCGAGGGTAAGGCCGACGTATTCTGGCACACGGCTGAACGCGAGCTGATGGCGGACCGGTAAGACAATCGGCGCAAACACATCCCTATGCGTTGCAACCTATCGCGGTGGCCCGTGACGCCGCGACGGTTATCATTCTGACATGCAACGCACCGAACCGGACGGCATCGTCATCAGTTGCGACTTCTGCGGCACCGACTGGGACCAGGTCAGGCCCATGATCGAAGGGCACCAAGGCTCGGTCCTGTGCCTGGAATGCCTGAAGATCGCCTTGCGCGAAAAGAAGGCGGGCGAGGGCAAGTATCGCTGCACACTGTGCCTGCGCGAAAACATCTCGGCCGACCTGCCGCGCTGGACGGGCAGCCGGGTGGAAGCAACGGCCTGTCAGGACTGCATCTTCCAGGCCGCCCGCGCCTTCTCACGCGACCGCGACACCGATTTCACCTGGTCCGGCCCCAACGCCTCCAACTGACGTAAGACTCTGGTGGAATGGGCGTCCCACCCATCGTTTCGCCAAAGGCGGAAGCGGATTCCTCCCAGAGTGCGCCCTTGGCCTTTCGGGGCCCACGACAACGGGACGGCTGTCCCACTGGGATCGCTACAATCGCCAAGTTTCAGACCGAATTGATGACGCGCGAATCTGGAATGGAAGTCGCCATGGCGTGGATTTTGATCGTTATTGCGGGGTTGCTGGAGTGCGGCTGGGCGATCGGGCTGAAATACACGGAGGGGTTCACCCGGCCGATCCCCAGCGTGCTGACGATCCTGGCCATCGTCATCAGCATGATCCTGCTGTCGTGGGCGGCCCGAACTCTGCCGATCGGCACCGCCTATGCTGTCTGGGTGGGAATCGGCGCAGCCGGGGCGGTCGTACTGGGGGTCATCCTTTTCAAGGAGCCGGCCACCCCGGCGCGGTTCTTCTTCCTCGTCCTGCTACTGACGGGCATCATCGGGCTGAAGGCAACGGCCTCGTAACCTTATCGACCGTAACGAGCGAAAACATAATCAGTTAGCAGAGGATCCGTCCTCCGGATGACCAGCCGTTGCTTCCCCGGAGGGCGGACAAGCGGTAAACTATCAGGCTTTAATGGCTGCCGGCCCGGATCGTGGATCTGGCCGGCTTGTTGTGTTTGGAGAAGGGTCATCCCTGATCGAGCGTTCCACACAGGCTCGGTCCTTAGCAAGATGGATGCTCAACCGACGAAACCGACTGCCGCCCGGCCCCCCGGTTCCACGACCGCGCCCCCGCGCCTGGCCGAGCCGATACGAACGGCGGAACCGCCCGCCCATGCCTCGCGGCTGAGCACGTGGCTGCTCCTGGTGCTGTGTACCTTCGCCGCGTTGCCCGCGATGCTGGTCGAGATCGGCGAACCAGCGGTGTTTGACCCGCAGGAGGCGGCCACGCTACGTCGGTCGATTGACACTTGGAACCACTACGCCCGGGAGGCGGAAGGCAACAACGATTCGATCTGGCAGGTGACCGCGGACCGACTCGTGCCCTACCGGGACCAGACACCGCAACTGGTGGAGCCACCGGCGATGGTATGGGGACACGAGGCAGTCTTCGCGCTGGCCGGCCCCGAGCCGATCGAATCGGCTCAGACAATCGAGTCGAACATCGTCCGGGTGCGACTGGTGTCAGTGCTGTTCGGACTGCTCACGATCGCGGGGGCGTTCTGGGCTGGCTATTCGCTGGCTGGGACGCGCGCGGCCGCCTTCGCGGCGCTGATCTGTGCGGCCAACGGTGTTCTGATCTACCACGCCCGGCTGGCGGCTGAGCCGATCGTCTACTGCGGACTGGCCATGCTGGCGATCGCGGCGGGCATGTGGGCGATGCGGCCGCTGCGTCCCTATGCCTCGGTCGTACGCCAGGTAATCGGCTGGATCATCTGTGGTCTGGCGCTGGGGGCGGCGACGCTGACCGTCGGACCCACGGCTGGACCGGCGATCACTTTCCCCATGATGATGATGGTGCTGCTGTGCCCACACCGTGTGGCGAACATGCTGGGGCTGGTCGCTGCCCACGCCATTGCAGCGCTGGTGCTGGTGCCCTGGGCATTGCAGGTACACACCCATCAGCCGGACATTTATCTGGCATGGCTGCAACAGCTTTGGCCGGCGGATGGCTCGCTGATGGGCATGTTCGAGCAACTACAGCGCCGGGCGAGGGTCGCCCTGCTGCTGCTCCTGCCGTGGACGATCTGGCTCATCGGGGCACTGGCCCAACCCTTCAGCGCTTCAAGTGCCGGGGTGAGGCAACGCCCCTTCATCGCCTTCGGCTGGTTCCTGACCACCGCCCTGATCCTCCTGCTCATGCCCTCGCCCACCCCTGCCGGCAGCATCGTCCGCAACGACCTGGCGCAGATGCTACTGCTCGTACCCGTAGCGTCAGTACTGATCGGCGAGATGTTCAATCACTACACAGACCTGGCGGATTCGGGACGGTATCCGCGTATCTGGCGTGTGCTGCGCTGGCCACACCTGCTCCTGCTGGTAGCGTTATCGCTGGGGGCGGCGGGGCTTTTCTACCTGCAGCAGACCATCGTCGAGCAGGGATGGCTCAGCGAAGCGATCGTGAGCAACCCGGGCCTGGCGTTCTGGATCGGGCTTGGCATCGTGCTCATCGCGATGATCGGCCTGAGCGTGCGCTACGCGAGGCAGGAGTATCCCGCGCGGGCTCTGGTGTGCTGGTCGGTCTGGTCGATCGTACTCGCCTCGGTGCTGTGGATTCCGATGACGCGCAGCCCGATGATGCAGCGGTCGGTGCTGCCTTCGATGGTGGCGGGTCCGATGACGCAGCATTCGACGCCGGCAATGACGCCGGAGAGTCGGGAGCGGTGATGGGCGTAAGTGCCGGGTTGGCGTGCGGGTGCGCGAAGCCGCAAGCAGCTTTCCTTCCGGCTAAACTCTCGGACATGTCGAGCGTTCTGCGAATCATTGACGCCAATGCGAATCGGGCACGCGAGGCGTTGCGCGTCATGGAGGATGCCGCCCGGTTCCTGCTCAACGATGCCAACCTGTCCGAATCGCTCAAACACCTGCGACATGATCTGGCGGCAGCGCTCGCCCCGCTGACCGGACTGGAGGCCAACCGCGACACACCCGGCGATGTGGGCACCACCGTGCGCACCGCCAGTGAATATCGCCGTGAATCACCTGCCCAGGTGGTGATCGCCGCGGGCAAGCGATTAGGCGAAGCGCTGCGAACGATGGAGGAGTACGGCAAGACGCTGGGTCAAGCACATGCAGGCTTCGCACCCGCCATCGAGTCACTGCGTTATCGCGGGTATGACATCGAGCAGCGGCTCAACCGGGCAATGGGCAGTGGTCGGCGGAACCAGTGGCGCGTTTGTGTGCTCGTAACAGAGTCGTTGTGTGCGCATCACGACTGGCTGACCGTTGCGCGCCTTGCTTGGGAGGCTGGAGCGGATTGCGTGCAATTGCGCGAAAAGAATCTGCCCGATGGCGAACTGCTGCGGCGTGTGCGACAACTGGCCGATCTGCCCAGCCGTGGCACGCTCATCGTCAATGATCGGCCCGACATCGCCCTGCTGGGTGGAGCCGATGGCGTCCACGTCGGGCAGGATGACCTTCCCGTGACCGAGGTGCGCAAGCTCGTGGGTGGACAGCTTCTGATCGGCGTGAGTACCTCGCGCATCGAGGAAGCGCATCAGGCTCTGCGCGACGGCGCGGATTACTGCGGCGTGGGCCCGATGTTCCCCACGACCACCAAACACAAGGATCGGATCGTCGGACCGGATTATCTCAGGCAGTTTGTCGCGTGGGGCGGGCTGCCGCACCTGGCCATCGGCGGCATCCAACCGGATAACGTGGCGCAGCTGGTCGAAGTGGGCGGCCGGGGCGTCGCGGTGAGCAGTTGCGTCTGTGCTGCGCAGGACCCGGCCGTGGTAGTCGGGCAATTGCTGGAAAAACTTGGCTCCGTCGCCTCAGTTTGAGGCGACCTGCCGGGCAGCATCCAGTTCACGCAGCCAGTACGCCACACGGGAAGGCTTGAGGATGAAGTAGTAGAGCCTGCCTTCTTCAAGCTGCCGGCCAGCCAGCATTTCCGCGCGGTGACCGATGCCCATGTAGATGTCCGCCCGGCCCGGCGCACGGATCGCGCCGCCGGCGTCCTGATCCAGCATGAACTGCTCGAAGACCTGCGGCCGGCCATCGGTCGTCAGCCGGGTCGATACCAGCGTCACGCATGCCCGGGGGAAGAGGCTCTTATCCGTCGCCAGCGTGCGCATGGGCGTGACCTTGAAGCCCAGCGAGCCGGCAGGCCAGTTGTCGCCGGGGTACTGGTCGAAGAAGACAAAACGATCGTTCTGTCGCAGGTAATAGTCAAGCTGCTCGGGGTTTTCCTGGAAGTAGGCACGGATGGCGGGGATGCTCAGGCGGTTAGGGTCAAGCTTGCCGTCGTCCACGAGCAGCCGGCCGATGCTGGTGTATTCGTGGCCATTGTTACCGTTGTAGCCCACGTAGATGGAGCTGCCATCGGTCATGTTCAGCCGGGCCGAGCCGTTGACGTGGATGATATAGGCATCGAGTCGACTCTTGAGCCAGACCAGTTCGTTGCCCTCCAGCAGATTGTTCTGCTCAATCTGAGCGCGGGTGGGATAGCTGGGCAGCAGAAGGTTGCCCACCCGTCGGCCACGCACCTCCCCGGTAATGGGGTCGGTCACCAGATCGGCTGGCCGCTTGTAGAGCGGAAAGCGGTACTCGTTCGTGCGAGTGAAGGAGGCGTTGAAGGTGGGCGTGTAGTAACCCGTGTAGAGCACAGTTCCAGAGCCGTCCCAGCCGACACTGGTGTAGATGTCGAACTCCTGGGTGACGCTCTGGATGAACTGGTGGGCGGAGGTGCTGGACTGCAGCAACCGCATGAAAGCGTAGACGCTGGCACGTGCGGCCTCATGGGTGATCTGGCCGTCGATGGTGCGCACGGGGAAGTGCGACTGGGTGGAGGGCTTGTCGAACCAGGCAAGCGACCGTTCCAGAGCCGGGCCCAGCGATGGCTCGACCGACTGATACGCCAGCCGGAGGTCGGGCAGTTCAGCCGGATTGGTGATCTTTCGCAGAGCGGGATGCCCCGGCGGCAACGGCCGGCCGTAGTCCTTTACGGTTTCGCGCTGGCAGCCAACCATCACACTGAACAGGACGATCATTCCCGCACAGGCGAACACACGACACCAATTCAGCGAACTGATTCTGGACAGCATGACGCGATCCTCCCTGAAAGCTCGCGGTCGTCAGTGACCGGCAATAGAGTGGCTTAACTTGGCAGAATGGGCAAGTGTCGGAGGGGGTTCCCACCCCGGGCAAGGCGCTGCCGAAGTGCGGGTCGGCGGCAGGTGGGCCGCTTTTACCTATACTCGGAGGTGTGAAGCGCGTATGGTTTGCCTGCGGGGACGTGCGCTGGTCTTCGCGTCGGTTCGGCTCCCCCGCGAAGAGGCTGAGTGAGGGCCGGACGATGGAACGTCGGATGCGTGACGGAGATTGCGGGTGGATCGCCCCCTCACCCTGCTTTCTTCAAGGGCAGAGGGAGTGAAGGTGGAAAGGCCGCTAAGATACCTGCCCCATGAAAAGAAAAGTCGTAATGTCATTCGCTGCGGGGCTGACCGCGACCGTCGTGTCGCTGGTGGGCTGTGGCGATGAGGAACCGTTGATCCGCACGTATGCCGCCCCGAAGGATCCCCCCCCGCCGGTCGCGATACAGCAGGAATCGGCGCCACCGATGATGGCGCCGACGGCTGCGCGGGGTGCGGGTCTGGTCTGGACACTGCCGGAAGGCTGGCGTCAGGAGCCAGGGACGGACGGGATCACCATGTTTCGCCTCATTCCGCCGGACGCTCCGGGCAATTTCGCCGTCACGGTAACGCGGCTGGGCATGGACCTGTCGCGCGATCCGGCCATGCTGCTGAGCAACATCAATCGCTGGCGGGGGCAAATCAACCTGCCGCCAATCGATGGCTCGCAGGTCGCGCCGCTGCTGTCGGACATTGATTCGGAGGCCCCGGGCATTCTGATCGACCTGCCCGGCCCGTTCGACCCCGGTGGTAACAGCAACGAGCCGGACCCGCTGGCACAGCGTATCCTCACGGCCCTCTTTCTGGACGGTAGTGGCACGTGGTTCATCAAGGCGCACGCCGATCAGGTCACCGTGTCGCGGTATGAGGCGGCCTATCGCCAACTGATCGCCTCGGTCCGACCCGCTGGGGAATCTGCCACACCATCGGCGCAGCAGGCCAGTCGCCCCACTGGCAGTGACGGCAACGCGCGAACGTTCCAGTCTCGCGGCATCGCCGGCGAGGTGCCACCCGGCTGGCGCGAAGTGGCAGGCAGTTCGATGCGGTTGGCCAGCTTCGTCGTAGGTGACGGTGAGCGCAAGGTCGACATCGCGATCACCGCCTTTCCGGGTGATGTGGGCGGTCTATTGGCGAACATCAACCGATGGCGCGGCGAGGTGGGCCTGCCTCCCGTGGAGAGTGCCGAGCAGCAAAGCTCGATGCCATTGACGATTCTGGGAACCACGTCGACGCTGTTCCAGTTCGTGGCACCGGGCGATGACCCCAATCGACCAAACTCGATCGTCTGCATGGTGCCGCGTGGCCGGCTGACGTACTTCATCAAGATGATGGGCCCGCGGGCAATGGTGGAACAGCAGATCGAGCCGTTCCAGGACTTCCTGAGGAGCCTGCGCTTTACGGATTCAGGTTCATGAGCCAAGTTCGCGCCATTCTCGAACCGATCGCTTCGCTGCGCATCACCGTGGTGCTGTTCGCATTGAGCATGTTCCTCATCTTCGCCGGCACACTGGCGCAGGTGGAGATGAGCAACTGGGCGGTGGTGGAAAGTTACTTCCGCAGCGTGCTGGTCTGGATCGAGCTGAAGTATCTCGATCCGACGGGGTTGCTGGCCAAGTCCAGACTGGCGATCCCCTTCCCCGGCGGGTTCGTGCTAGGCGGGTTGATGCTCATCAACCTGCTGGCGGCTCACGCCATCCGCTTTCGGATCAAGGCACGCAACAAGAAGCTGGTCGCGGGCGTGGTCGGCGTGCTGGTAAGCATCGTCATGCTCTGGCAGGCACACCTGCACGCCTTTGGCGACTTCCTGAACCTGGCCGACCAGACGACGGCTCACATGGAAGCGGCAACGCTGTCCAGCAACGTGATCTACACCCTCATCGGGCTGGCTGGCCTGGCGCTGATGTGTTTCGCGATGTGGCTGCTGTTCGGTAAGCGTGACGGGATTGTGCTGCTGCACGCGGGCATCATTCTGATGCTGGCAAGCGAAGGCGTGACGGCGTTTTTCGCCCTCGAATCGCAGATGCACATCTTCGAGGGGCAGACCGTCGCGTACTCCTCGGACATTCGCGAATCGGAGCTGGCGATCATCGACCCTGCCCCGAAGCAGGTGGAGCGACCGGGCGATGACTGGGTGGTGGCGATCTCGCAATCGCTGCTGCTGTCGCACGCCGGCACGAACGAGCCGATCGCAACACCTGATCTGCCTTTCACCGTCACGGTGGATCGTTATATGCGTCATTCGGATGTGCTGCGTGCCAGCGAGCGTTTCCCGGCTCAGGCAACACACGGGGTGGGGGCATCGATCCACGTGGTGGAAAAACCGCAGGTTGCCGGCACGCAGACCGACCAGCAGGCGAACATGCCCTCCGCGCTGATCACGCTGTGGCGCGGCAGCGAAAAGCTGGGCACCTATCTGGTGAGCACCTGGCTGGAACAGCCGCAATACGTAGAAGTCGACGGCAGACGCTACGCCCTTTTTCTGCGTTTTCGGCGATACTACAAGCCGTACACGATTGAGCTGCTGGAGGTGCGGCACGACAAGTTCGTGGGCACCGAGATGGCGCGCAACTTTTCCAGCCGTGTCCGCCTTCGCAACGAACAGCAGAAGGAGGATCGCGAGGTGCTGATCTACATGAACCACCCGTTGCGTTACAACGGTGAGACGTTCTTCCAGTCGCAGGTACGTTCGACGCGGCCGGACACGACGGACGGCACAGTGCTGCTGCTGGTGGAGAACCCGGGGGCGTGGATGCCCTATTACTCGTGCCTGCTGGTGACACTGGGCATGACGATTCATTTTGGACGAATGCTGTTCCGGTTCGCGGGGAGAGCGCTGGCATGAGAAAGAATCATTCCCTGAAACAAGACGTGGATTCACCGTCGCTCGGCCAGACCTCTGCCCGCACCCCGCTGGCGTTGCTGCCCTGGGCGATACTGGTCCTGGCAGCGTTGTGGCTGATCGCCTCGGCACGCCCGCCCAGAAACCCCGGCGCGTTCAACCTGAACCAGGCGGGGCTGATGCTGGTGTCAGGCGACGGGCGGGTGAAGCCGCTGGACACGGTGGCACGGGCATCGCTGATGCGCATCAGCGGCCGACAGACCACCAAGCTCAACGGCGAGACAGTGCCCGCGATGCAGTGGCTGCTTGATGTGATGGTGGCGTCGCCACGCCGCGACCACTACCCGATTTTCGAGATCAACCATTCGGACGTGCTGGGGCTGATGGGCATCCAGCAGACCGATCAGAAAATGTTCTCGTTTGAGGAGATTCGCGCGCACGCGGAGAAGCTGCAGGAGCAGATGGATTTGGCGCTGCAGGTACGGCAGGATCCACAGCGAAAATTGAATAGCGCGCAATCCGCGCTGGTGAATCTGGCGACCGAAGTCGGCGCGTATTTGCAGTTGGCGATGGGGCAGGCGCCCTATTCCGTACCACCCCTGGCGGCTGATGAGGAATGGCAGCCCCTGATGGTCGCACATCAGCGGGCAGCGCAGACCGGCCGGCTCAACGATGCGGCCCAGCAGCTCACAAAGATTCTTCAGAGCTACGCAGCCAACGATCCGGCGGCGTTCAACAGCGGCGTGGCGGCCTACAACACCATGTTGCGCGAACACTTCCCGCGCGAGTTTTTCAAGGCGCGCGTCGAAACGCTATTCAACCACTACGCTCCCTTCTACAAGGGCACGGTGCTTTACTTCACGGCGTTCGTGCTGGGATGTATCGCGCTGTTGATGTTCGGTCTGGGGCAAACAGCCCTGTCCCAGGCTTTGCGCAATGGCGCGGTGATGCTGCTGATCCTGACGCTGGTGCTGCACACGATGGGCATCGCGGTGCGCATTTACCTGCACGAGCGGCCACCGGTGACCAATCTCTATTCCTCGGCCGTCTTCATCGGCTGGGCGGCAGTGGCGCTGGGCATCCTCGTCGAGTTCGTGCTGAAGCGACTGTCGGTAGGCATCATCGTTGGCGGGCTGTCCGGTTTCGTCACACTGCTGATCGCCCACTTCCTGTCGCTCAGTGAAGGCGACACGATGAAGAACGTGCAGGCGGTGCTCGATACCAATTTCTGGCTGGCGACGCACGTGCCGACGGTAACGATCGGCTATTCCGCCACGTTCCTGGCGGGCCTGCTGGGGGCAATCTTCATCATCCTGGGCGTCTTCACCACCTGGCTGAACAAGAGCATCCGTCACGATTTTGCCAAGGCAGTGTACGGTGTAGTCTGCTTCGCCATGGTGCTGTCATTCGTGGGTACGGTGTTGGGCGGCATCTGGGCGGACCAGAGCTGGGGTCGCTTCTGGGGCTGGGATCCCAAGGAAAACGGCGCGGTGCTGATCGTGCTTCTCAACGCCCTGATCCTGCACGCACGCTGGGGCGGCATGATCCGCGAGCGCGGGATGATGGTGCTGGCCGTGGCGGGTAACATTGTGACCGCCTGGTCGTGGTTCGGCACGAACATGCTGGGCGTGGGGCTGCATTCGTATGGCTTCATGGACAGCGCAGTGCTGGCGATGTGGGCATTCGTGTTCAGCCAACTCATCATCATCAGCATCGGCTGCCTGCCACTGAGCATGTGGGCGAGCTACGCGGAACCAGCTCCGCATTCTGTTTCCGCCGCTCCGGCTGACGCCCCAGCTGACAAACGACGCACCGGACCCGCCGGTACATCGATCAAGCCCGCGCAGGCATGAACACGATCGAGAGCGTTCGTCATCCGCGACTGCCGCGTTCCTTCTACCGCCGAGGCGCGGTGAGCCTGGCCCGCCATCTGCTCGGGCAGAAGCTGGTCCACATCGTCGAGGGCGTGCGGTTGGCGGGCATCATCGTCGAGGTGGAGGCCTATCTGGGCGTCCGCGATAAGGCGGCTCACACTTATCGCGGCCGACACACACCTCGCAACCACGCCATGTGGTGCGATGGCGGCCACGCCTATGTTTACTTCACCTATGGAATGCACCACTGCATGAACGTGGTGGCGAGTGTGGAAGGCGAACCGGTGGCGGTGTTGGTGCGGGCGCTGGAACCGGTGGAGGGATTGGAGTTGATGTACCGCAACCGCGGGTTGGCGCCGACCGCCCCACCGACCTCGCTGTGCTCGGGGCCAGGCAAACTGTGTCAGGCCATGGGCATCACGCGGGCGATGACCGGCCGCGACATGGTCGTGGACGAGACGCTTTTCATCGAACGGCGGCGTGCCCGGCCACTGCCAGCCAGTCGCATCGTCGTCACCAAGCGCATCGGTGTCGCTTATGCCGAGGAATGGGCGGATAAGCCACTGCGTTTCTACATCCGCGACAACCCGCACGTGAGCAAGCGTTGACATCCGTATCCGGCGCCGATTTTCATTCCCCCTCACGCACGCCCTATCATGGCCGCCATGTCCCACTGGCCCCTACGACAGCTCGGCGAAACTGACATCCCCGTGGGAGCGTGCGCCTGGCATATCGGACTGCTCGCGGAAGAGCACACTGCCGATCACGTTCACGCCAGGCCGTCGCTTGTTGTGGCGCTGCCGAAGGATGACGATGCGCTGCTGCAGGCCGCGGCTCCGCGTCTGGGCGCCTTGCCTGTAATGCTGGTCGTCGCTGAGCCAACCTTTGCCCGGAGGCTGGCGGACAACATCCGCAGCCGCATGGCGAGTCTTGGCGTGTCGCATGTCGCCGCATTGGCGCTGGCCGTGGAGGATCCAGCCGACCTGAAGAGCGGCGGGATGCTGCAGGTGCTGTTCGACTTGCGGCAGGCGGGGGTTTGCGACCACCTGGGGTTGGCGCAGGCTGATGCGCGTCACGCCGAATGGATCGCCCGGCACACTGCGGTCCGTCTGCTTCTGACCGAATACAGCCTGCATAACCAGCAGACGGCCTGGCGCACACTGGCGGCGGCTGAGGAGTTCGGCATGGCGTGTATCGCCCTGTCACCCCCACCGCAAGACGATGAACGAGCGCTGCGTTTCGCGCTGGGGTCGCATGAGAGGGTGCTGCCGCTGCTGGACCGCCCGCTGCCCGAGGGCGTGGAGCCAATGTTGCCGGCGGAACTGACAGCGTGCTGGGAGGCGTACCAGCGGGACCATAAAGAACCGGCGCCCTTGCTGCGATCTCAACCCCCGGAGTAAAGACTCTGGCGCCGTATTGCCCATGCACTGGACAAATGGACACTTGCGCGAACAATGACCCGTGGCGCCGCCGTACAGGCAGCGCGTCCTGCAGGGATGATTCGGCTGCCACACCAGCCGCGGAAGCGCGTAAAAAGTGAGGGTAATATTTGGCCGATAGCCCGTGGCAAGGTATGCTCGAACATGCGAAAATCGGTGTCGGCGTTCCGGAACCGACCGCACGTCCGCGGCGGAATGGGCGAGTGTTCAAGCCCGTGAGGCGTCTTTGCATACGATATCCGGCACGCCGATTCTCTTTCGTTCCGTGCACCCCGAGTTGATTGCATGATGAACCACACTGACCCGCAGGCCGAACCGCAGCCCCAGCCTTCGTCATCGACCTCGGCCGCGCCGCAGGCCGATACTGCCGCACCGCAGCAACCGATCCCCACCGAGCGGAAGCGTGTGCCCAGCCCCGATGCCCTGCGTGCCGAGGTGGAGGCGGAAATCCAGGAAGCGTTGAAGGATGCGGACATCGAGCGGTTGATGGCCGATACGCAGCAGCAGCGCGATGCGGAACAGGCACAAACCGATGCTGCCGGTCGAACCGAACGCCAGCGGTTTGAGATGGACGTTCGGCGAGGCCGCATCTCCGCGATCAGCGGTGAGGATGTCTTCGTCGACATCGCGGGAATGGACGGCAAGAACCAGGGGGTGGTGCCGCTGAGCCAGTTTGAGCGTCCGCCGCGCATCGGCAGCATCATGGACTTTGTCGTCGACCGCGTGGATGAATCGGGCGGGCTGCTGATCTTGTCGCGTGAAGGCGTGGTCGGTCGGGCCACCTGGGACAATATCTACAAGGGCGCGGTGGTGGAAGGCCGCGTCACTGCCAGCAACAAAGGCGGTCTGGAACTGGAGCTGGTCGGCTCGATCCGTGCGTTCATGCCCGCCAGCCAGGTTGATCTGCACCGCGTGGACGATCTGGACCAGTTCGTGGGCCAGAAGCTGGCCGGCGTGGTGCAGGAAATCGACCGCAAGAACAAGAACGTGGTCATCAGCCGCCGGGCCTATCTGCAACAGGAGCGCGAGTCGGCCAAGCGCAAGGTGTGGGATGAGCTGCAGGTCGGCCAGGTGCGTGAAGGCGTGGTAGCGCGGCTGCTGCCCTACGGCGCGTTCATCGACCTGGGCGGTGTCGACGGCATGGTCCACGTCAGCGACATGAGCTACACCCACGTGGACAAGCCCGAAGCAGTGCTCACCGTCGGGCAGAAGGTGCAGGTCAAAGTGCTCAAGCTCGATCGCGAGAAGGAACGCATCAGCCTGGGCATCAAGCAGGTTGCACCCGACCCGTGGGAGGGCATCCAGAACCGCATCGCTGCGGGCACGGAGTTGTCCGGCCGCGTGTTGCGACTGGCGGACTTCGGCGCGTTCATCGAGGTGGAACCGGGCGTCGAGGGTCTGCTGCCGGTAAGCGAGATCAGTTGGGGCCGCATCAACAAGCCAAGCGATCAGCTCAAGGAAGGCGATGTGCTGCGACTGAAGGTGCTGCAGGTCGACCCGGCCAAGCGGCGCATCTCGCTGAGTCTGCGGCAGTCACAGGGCGACCCGTGGGTCGGCGTCGAACACAAGTACCCCGTCGGCAGCGAGGTCGAAGCCAAAGTCATCAGCATCGTCGACTTCGGCGCGTTCGTTGAGCTTGAGCCGGGCGTCGAAGGCATGGTGCATATTTCCGAGCTTTCGGATCGCCGGGTGGGCAAGGTGACCGACGTGCTGAACGTGGGTGACCGCAAGACGATGCGTGTGATCCAGGTGGACGAGGAGGCCCGTCGCATCAAGCTGTCGATGAAGCCGGTCCAGTCCGCACAGACCGCACAAGCACAGGAAGAAGAGAAACAGCCTGCACGATCGCCCGTGAAAAAACCACAGCCCAAGGGCAACCTCAAGGGTGGTATGGATGCTCACGGCGGACTGGGGCTGAGCCTTAAGGACCTCAAACTCTAACCACGCCAGGGAGGCACCGCCCCACACAGGATCGTCGAAGCAGCCGCCCTGCCCCACGCCTGTGGCAAGCCGTGCTTCGTCGGGCTTGAACCGCGCTGACGTGACACCGACAACTGCCAGCACGCAGAGCATGATCCGCCGCCAGCTGCCCAATCAACTCACGGTGATGAGGCTGCTGCTCGCGGGCGTGTTCTTCTTCGTGCTCAATCAGTTTCGTTATACCCCGGGCCACACCGACGGCTGGATCATGTGGACGGCGATGGGCATCTTCATCGTCGCCATGCTCACTGATATCGCCGACGGCTATCTCGCCCGGCGATGGAATGTCGAATCAACGTTCGGCCGCATCATGGATCCGTTCGTCGACAAGATCGTCGTGCTTGGCGCACTGATCTACCTCGCCGGGCCACGCTTTATCGATGGCACCTCAATGGTCACGGGCATCTATCCCTGGATGGTTGTGGTGATGCTGGCACGTGAGCTGCTGGTCACGGCGGTGCGCGGCGAATTGGAGAGTACGGGAGTGCGCTTCGGTGCGATGCTGCCGGGCAAGCTCAAGACGCTGCTGCAATCGGTGGGCATCCCGTTCATCCTCGGCATCGTGGCGCTCGACCCTAACGTCGAAGGCCACGAGTGGATGCGATGGGTGCGGGACGGCTTCGCGTATGCTATGGTTCTGGCCACCGTTGTTAGTGGAATCCCGTATATCACGGGAGCGATGCGGGCCATGAAGTGAGAGGGATCGTTAGTGGTGAGTGGTTGTGACGAGCCAAACGGACATCACCTGAAAAGCGTAACGCTACCCCCACCACTAACCAATAACCACTAACAACTCACCAGTTCCACTTACCACATACCTGGAGGAATCAACTCCATGTCTCATGCTTACGTCGCATTTGATCTTGGCGCTGAATCAGGGCGGGCGATGCTCGCGGTGCTGCGGGGACAGACGCTGGAACTTCAGGAGGTCCATCGTTTCGCCAATGTGCCGCAGTTACTGCCCAGCGGATACCACTGGAGCCTCACCGAGATCTGGCGCAACCTCGTCGAGGGCCTGCGCAAGTGCGGCGAGCTGGCGCGACAGCAGAACGTCGAGCTGGTCAGCCTCGGCGTCGACACCTGGGGCGTGGACTTCGGCCTGATTGGCAGGTCGGGCCAACTACTGGGCCTGCCCTTTGTCTATCGTGACCCGCGCCACTTGCCCGCATATGAAAAAGCACTGACGGCTGTTGGTCGCGAAACGATCTACGACGCCACCGGCATCCAGTTCATGCCGATCAACTCGCTTTATCAACTCGTCGCACAGCACGACAGCGAACCGGCGCTCGTTGAACATGCCGCGGCACTGCTCTTCATGCCCGACCTGCTGCACTACTTCTTCAGCGGCCGGGCTGTCAACGAAGCAACAATCGCCTCGACCTCTCAGATGGTGGACGTGCACACAGGCAAATGGGCGGTGAATCTGATCAAGGCGCTGGGCCTGCCGCATCATTTCCTCGGTTCGATTGTGCCGGCGGGCACGGTGATCGGCGACCTGCGTGAGGCGGTCGCCAGGGAGGCAAACGTGCCGATGATGCGCGTGACCGCGCCCGCTTCGCACGACACCGCCAGCGCCGTTGCTGCCGTGCCGGTCGACACACAACACACGCCCAACTGGGCGTACATCTCCAGTGGCACGTGGTCGCTGATGGGGGCGGAAATTGATGCGCCCATCGTCAGCGAGGCAGCCCGGCAGGCCAATTTCACGAACGAGCGTGGCGTTGCGGACAGGATTCGCCTGCTGCGTAACATCGCAGGTCTATGGCTGGTGCAGGAATGTCGCCGGGATTTCGCCAGACGTGGTCAGTCATTCGATTACGCGGAGCTGACACGGCTGGCTCAGGAAGCTGAGCCGTTCCGCACAATCGTCGATCCCGGGCATGCGCCCTTCGCGACACCGGGTGACATGCCCGCCAAGATCGCCGCGTTCGCGCGTGAGACGGGCCAGCCCGAACCGACAACGCCCGGCCAGTTTGTACGCTGCTGTCTGGAAAGCCTGGCGATGCGCTATCGCCAGACACTGGAGGATCTGGAAGAGGTGCTCGGTCGACGCATGGAGGTCGTGCACATCGTTGGCGGCGGCGGACAGAACACACTGCTCAACCAGATGGCATCCGACGCGATGGCACGGCCGGTCATCGTGGGCCCTTACGAAGCCACCGCCATCGGCAACGCGCTCACCCAGGCCATGGGCATCGACGATGTGCGAGACCTGGCTCACCTGCGCGAAATCGTCCGCAACTCCTTCAAACCCGTAACCTATCAACCGCGCGACCCGGACGCCTTCACCAAACAGTATGAACGCTATATCAATCTGACTAGGGCGCGCGGGTAAACACCAGGAACACCAAGAGCACCCCAAAAGACAGGGTGAATTGAGAATTTCAAAAATAACCTCGCGTCATTGACGAGTTGACACGATACAACTTCATGTGCTCTCGTTCGTGCTTCTCTGTGCTTCGTGTTCCTGGTGGTTAATAATCATCTGGGCTGCCGCGTGATCTGCGGGAGTGTTGATTTGCATCAGGGCAGCGGCGTTCGGTAGTGGCATCGCGACGGTCTGGATGGATTCGAGCAGCCGCCACATGGTGCGTTCGCCTCGGATGATGGCGCGATCGACGATCGGCAGCAGCGACTGGTGATAGAGCGCGAGCAGAGGCTCCCAGTGGTTGTGGTGATAGGCGATCGCCTGGGCGTTGGGGATGTTGGCAGCCGCATGCAGCAACGATGCGGGCCATTCGGGTGGAATGAACGCCCAATCGCAGGAGAGCAGCGCCAGCCATGGCCCCACCTGTCGTACTTCCGCATCGGCGAGCACGGTCGCCAGTCCGCCAATCGGGCCGAGGCTTGGTTCGCGATCGGCGATGGTGTGCAGTCCAAGATCGACGTACTTGCCCGCAATGTCGGCAACGACCGTAATCGACAACGCAAACGGCGACACCGCATCGGCGAGGCGGCGAATGAGCGGCCGACCTGCCAGTTCGGCACGGGCCTTGTCTGATCCAAAGCGACGACTGCGGCCACCGGCGAGGATGTAGACAGGAAGCGGTGCCATCGGTCGATCGGGGCTCATCGCGCGGTCACTTCCCATTCTCGTGCACGACAACGCGGCCGGTGGACGCGATGGCATCGGGACGGCCGTCGTCCTGAATCTCGCCCCGCAGCGTCTCGATGCCGTGCGGCAGAATATCCAGGATCGCCTCAAACATCTCAGTCGCGCCGCAAAGCGAGCCCGGCAGGTTGATGACCAGCGACCGGCCGATCGTGCCCGCCTCGCCGCGTGAAAGGAACGTGCGCGGCGTCTTTTCGTAGCAGCGCAACCGTGCCAGTTCGAGCAGTGCGGGATGTGGCCGTTCCAGCACCCGTCGCGTTGCCTCCGGTGTCACATCGCGCGGCGCAAGGCCGGTGCCACCCGTGGTGAGAATGAGGTCGGGCCTCGGTGATTGGTGCGCCCATGCAGACAGTTGTACGGCGATCACATCGATTTCGTCCGGCACGCACACCATCGCCATCACATGTCCATGCAGACGCTCGCGCACCATCTGTGCCAGAGCCGGCCCACTGGTATCAACCGTTTCGTCACGCGAGCAGCGATCACTGACAGTGAGGATAGCGACGGTGATGTCGGACATGACAGTTCCGAAAACTCGTAAATTCTGAACAAACAAATGTAGTGTTGTAGTATGCTCAGGTTCGCATCCAGTCGCCATTGCGGCCGCCCGATTTCTCAACTAACTGGATCAACTCGATCGTCATCGCCCTGTCGACGGCCTTGCCCATGTCGATGACCGTCAATGCAGCGATGCTCACCGCGGTCAACGCTTCCATCTCAACACCCGTGCGCCCGATCGTGGCTGCTTCGGCCCGCAGGCGAACGTAAGGCGCATCGATCCACGCCGTCACGTCCACATGATCGAGCGACAGGCTGTGACACAGTGGGATCAATTCGTCGGTGCGCTTGGCCGCCTGAATGCCGGCCAGGCGCGAGACTTCCAGCAGGTTGCCCTTGGCCAGCGTATTGCGTTCGATCGCCTCCAGTAGCTCAGTCGACACGCGCACGCGTCCTTCCGCCACCGCGCGGCGGCGCGTTACCGACTTGTTGCCGACGTCGACCATGCGGGATCGGCCATGCTCATCCACGTGACTCAATCGTGTCGCCTGCTGCTCACTCATTCGACACCACTCCATGCGTAGAACGGCAAGGGGCCAACACCCGTTTCACCGGGAGGCACCTCGACAAAACCATCGGCACGCGCTGCGGAAACGACATCGCCCGATCCCATGCTCGGCACCAGTTCCACAATACCCGGTGCGACGCGACGAACCGGTCGATACCACCACAACCCAAGTGACCGGCCATCATTTTCGCGCAACTGTGCGACCGGTGGCGCAAGGATGAGACGGACGAAACCAGCGCGTCGCCGCAGGACCGGCAGTGCCAACAGGCGGGCTGTCGTCATCACCGCCACGGGATTTCCTGGCAGACCGAGGATCGCCTGTCCTTTCGGCCCGATCGCGCCGAGTGTGGGCTTGCCCGGTCGAATGGCGAGCCTGTGGAAGACGATATGACCCCCGATCTGTCGCACTGCGTCGGGAACGTAATCGTGATCGCCCATCGAGACACCGCCCGTAAGGATGACGGCGTCGCTGTCAGCAAGAGCGGCTTCGAGCGCACTTCGCACAGCCGTGGGATCGTCCGCCACCGGTTCACATCGAATCATCCGCAACCACGGCAGCAACGCGAAAAAGCTGCGCAGAAACGGGCCGTTGCTGTCACGCAACTGCCAGAGCTGCGGCGTCGCGTGCGGCGGCAACACCTCATTGCCCGTCGTGAGCAGACTGATGCGCACGGACCGATACACCAGCGGCTCGATGTGGCCGAACGTGGCGAGCGCGGCACAAACTGCGGGGCAAATCTCCTCCCCAACGTCAACCACAACCTCGCCGCCACGCAGGTTCTCGCCCATGCGGCGAATGTTTGCACCCGGTTCAAACGTCACACCCGGCGCGATGATGATCGCATCACCTGATTCAGTGACCTGCTCGCGGGGAATGACAAGTTCGGCGCCGGGTGGAATCGCACATCCCGTGAAAATTCGCATGGCGGAGTGCGATGGAAGCACAGGCGGAGTCTGACCGATAAACACCTGCTTCTTCACGGCAACCGTGCCGGGCCTGGCATCTCTGTATCGCAATGCATATCCGTCCATCGCGCTGACATCACACGGCGGACTGGGTCGATCAGCCCGCAACGGTTCCGCCAGCACGCGACCAATCGCTTCCTCCAGTGTCACGAGCTGCGTTTCCACCGGCGAAAGCTCCGCGATGATCGATGCGATCGCCTCGTGCGGCGGCATCAGATCGTTACTCTTGCGGTTCATCACCGTGCTTGTCATGGCCTGCCTCGCCATCCGCCCACACGGGCAGCTTCCAGATCGGCGCCTCCAACTTCATCCGATCGATGAACCGCTCCATGGCCGCCAGCGCCGGTTTGCGATGCGCAGCCGCGATGGCCAGCCGAAACGAGCACGCCCCCACCGGCACACGCCCGAAGCTGTGCTCGCAGCGCAGCGCAAGCAGCGTGTGCTCATCCACGACGCCCTGGGCCAGCATCTGCAGTTGCCGCGATGTCATCGGCTCGTAAACCTCGTATTCGAGCGCGGCAAGTGGCCTGCCCTCTTCCAGCAGCCGCACGACCCCCTCGAACAACACGACCGCCCCTGCTCCATCCACCTTCCACGCCTGGGCGTGCGGCAACGGCCCATCGACAAGTCGCACTTCCACACTCATCCACCACTCACCATGCCAATCAGGGCGACCTCATCCTGACCGGTGACAACCCGATCGTCGTCCGCATACTCGTGATTCACCGCCAGTCTGCATCCGGGCAACACTTCAGCAAGCCTCGGCACGGTTTGCACTAAAGCAGCACGCACCTGCCGACACGTCACGCAACCATCGGGCAGATCAAGCATGATCATCCTGCACCCGGCACGCTGTGCCAGCGGTCCAAACACCAGCACGTTGATCTTCACGCGCCCTCCCCCTTTTCGTTGCGGTCACGTTCAAACTGAATCTGTGCCCAGTTCCAGGCTGTCACCGTGCGCGGGAAGCCGCAGGTGGTCATGCCAAGCATGATCGCCTGTTCGATCTCCACCTGTGTCGCACCATGAAGCATCGCACGGCGCACGTGGCTGCGCAGGGCCGATTCCAGTCCCGCGCCCACGCAGATGCCGATCTTGATCAACTCGCATGTACGGGCATCGAGCGGCCCTGTCTCAGCCGCGGCATCGCTGGCTCGCTGATGCGCTTCAACCATCGCGGGAAATCGGGCCGCGAAACGCTGATACACGCCGGGAAGTTTCTGAGTTGGAGCATCCGAGTAACTCATGGGATCAGCCTCCGATTCGCGTCATGGTGACAAAACCATCATGCGGGTGTTCCGCCCGTTTATGCGTCAACCCCTCGACGAGAATCGCATCCAGCAGTGCCCTATCGAAAAATGGACGCAGGGCTGGCAGCACGGAACCTCGCGGCTCATCCATGAGACATGGATAAAGTGCGCCGTTCGCGCCAATGCGGATACGATCGCACGCACAGCAGAAGTTGCAGCTCATCGGCGTGATGAATCCGATCGTCGCGACACTGCCATCGTGCAATCGCACGCGGTATCGGCGGGCGGCATCATGCCCCTGCTCCAACGGCTGCCAGCTCGCCACCATATCCCGCAGCATCGCGCGCATATGCCGCTCCGGCACGTAACGGTCCGCCCACATCGACGAAAGCGGCCCCATCGGCATCAGCTCGATAAAACGCACACAAAGATTGTGCTTCGCCCCGAAACGCACCAGATCGACAAGGTCCGTATCGTTTTCGCCCCGCACGACAACGCAGTTAAGCTTGATGGGATCGAGCCCCGCCTGTCGGGCCGCATCGATACCCGCCAGCACGCGTAAGAGGCCATCGACGCCGGTCAACCTCGCGAACTTCTCGCGATCAAGCGTGTCGAGACTGATGTTCACGCGCTTCAAACCCGCTTCTGCGTACGCCGATGCGTATCGTGCCAGCGTCAGCCCGTTGGTTGTCATCGCCAGGTCCAGCACTGCGGGAATCGCCGCGATTCGCCGGATGATTTCGACGAGATCGGGCCGATTGGTTGGGTCGCCTCCAGTCAAACGAATCTTGCGCAGACCGTGCCGTTCGACTAGGTATCGCACGAGCATCTCAATCTCATCCGGGCTGAGGCGGTCCTCGTTGCGCGGGTTAAGAAATGCCGCGGGTCGGCAGTAAACGCATCGCATCGGGCAGGCTTCCGTGAGCGAAAGTCGCAGATAGCGAATGGGACGATGGAACGTGTCCTGAAGCATATCAGCCTGCCACTTCCTGTCCGGGCAAGGTTTACTTTCAGAAGCCTCCCTGTGATCCGTAAGGCTTCAGGACGTCGCCCGCTCCTGCGCTGGCGGTACCGATCGGTCGTGCTGCAAATCGATCATATCGTTGAGCGCATCCCGCAGCGCATTCGCATCCACGCCGCGCATTGCCGCCGCCTGTTTCAGCGTCACACGCGGCGCCAGCATCCGTCGCATCGTCGCGTTGCGAAGCATCGTGAAACCAAACGCATCGAACACTTCCAGCGTTCGCGGATGCCACGCGAGAATCGCCCCCACCGAATGATCCAGATCGATTTGCGCTGGCGGCGGCTCGACGGGTTGAGCATCATCTTCCTCCGCGTGCGTCAACATCAACCGTGCCAGATGCACACCCCAGATCGCAAGTCCCACTACTTCCAGCGTACCACTGACACCCACCACACTGAAGAACGCCGGATGCCAGTCAGTGAGTGTCTGCGTGCTGACCCGCAGGAAACAGCCAAGGTTGACGAGGATGAATGGCCCCCAGAGCGCGGTCAGTTGCCGGGGGTCGCGACCCGTCAGCGTCGGCACCACCTTCGCCGCGAACCCCATGATCATCATCGAGATGAACCCGACGGTGATCGCATGACGAATCGCGCCGTAATAGGCGTGGCTGAACGGAATGCCGCTGATGATCTGATACACCGGCAGCAACATCAGCATGACCAGCGAGATTGCGAGCCAGCCATACGCCACCTGCACGAACTTGGCGGAACGATCGCGCGTGGGCAGTGGCCGCCACAGTTTCCACGGCAGCGCGACCACCGCCACGCCAACCGTAAGCATCATCCATGGCAGCATGAGCAAACCCGCCAGTGCGTGTCGCCCTGTCCAGCGGTACGCGAGAAAGATCACAATTTCACCCATCGCCGCTGCAGTAAGCAGGCCAAACCCGATCCACGCCCGCCTGTCACTGGTGCGCGGCACACTGAAAATTGCAGGCAGCATGCGGATACACACGCCGACGATCATGAAAAGCGCAAGTCCGTGAATCTGCATATCGCGCAGCACGGCCTGATACGTGGAAACGTACCACACCAGTTCCTCACTGCTCGATGCGGTCATCGTCGTCCACGTGTGCCACAAACCGAATACCGCCTGAAGCACGAACCAGCCCAGCGCGGCCAGAATGAACGCCATGTAGGGTTCTGTCGGCACCTGCCGTCGACGAAACGCAACCAGGAGGATCGCGATGAACACGATGATGGCAACGATCTCGACCGCGCCACCCATCATGGCGGCCGGCACTGACCAGCTCGCCCCCGCCGCGGCCATTCCCACACTGCGTACCAGAATGCCCAGCACCATCACGATGAACGCGGCCATAGCTAGACGCGGTTGAGGCAACTCCACGTGCCACATGCGTGGCAGCGCCTGTAGGGCGAACCCCATGATGAAGAGGCCAACCCAGCCAAAGATCTGGGCATGGCCATGCGCATTGACCTCATGTACCGTCACGCTATGGAAGTCGCCCGCGATGCCGATCCGCCACAACAGCCATGCCCCCCACACCGCGCCCAGCGTAAGAATCACCGCGATGCCGCCGAGGAAGTACGGCCGATAGATCGCGTCCGCCAGGCTTCGCGTCACGTGCAAGGGCGCTTCGGTGCGGCGGCGATAGTGCGAAATGCTCTGACTGATCGCGTGGCGAAGCTCATCGAGCAGTGTGCGACCATCCACACCGTGCGTCTGCGAGAAGAACCGCAACGATTCGCGCGGCCCCATCGGCCCGCCACACCCCCGCAGACCATAACGATCCAACACCGACCGGACCTGCGGATAACGCGCCAACAGATCTGGAATCATCGTCTCCAGTGAAAGCTCAACGCGGGTCGCCTGCCTGCTCATCGGATCAACCCCTTGCAAAGGGTACGGTCATTCAATGATGCGCGTGATCATCTGGTCGATCGGCCACGCCGTCGGTTGCGTGACATCTCCAGCCGATCCGCATCCTCGCGCAGATCATCAAGCTGCACACGGGCGTTCGCTTCGATCGCGGGAAAAAGTTCACGCTCTTCCCAGCGGATATGGTCCGTCAGCGTCTGCCCCAGGCTGCGCATCCACCCCGCGCCGGGGTCGACCTGTCTGCGACGCTGACGTGCTTCCTCCACCATCGCGCGAAGCTGGCGGTGTTCGTTGTACAACCGCGTTCGGTCAGTCTCGGTCGCAAGCGGTGCGATCAGGCGGTCCTCATCGTCAAAGTGCTCGGCAATCTGGGAATCCCAGGCATCGATGAACGCCGCGAGCGTGCCACGTCGATCGACCACGCTACCCTCGGCCGCCTTGATCAGCCGCCGCCCCTGCACCAGCCCGACATAGTGATCGCGTGACAACGGCTGCAATGAGGGGTGCCGAACCAGAGGGGGATGATTGAATGCCGGCATGATCGTCTCCTTTCCGGGACGCCGCCCAAATTAGATATCTTGATCCTTTTATACCCTATTGACGCAAAGCGGTCAAGCCGCACGGCAAATATCAGAGAGAATCGCGCCCTTCGACACCCAACATTCCCTACCTCCGTGCCTCTTGCATTCCATTCCCCAATTATTATTATCTGTATTTGTAAACCCAAATATCTATTTTTGAGGTGTACCGTGAAATACCTGAAACTCTGGACGGCACTGGCCATCGTGATCGGCGGCTCCTTCTTTGTTCTCAGCTATTACGGCGTGCAGATCTATCGCGAGGCGCCGCCGGTACCTGAGGCGGTCGTCACCCCCGACGGAACCGTCCTGTTCACCGGCCAGGACATTCGTGATGGTCAGAACGTCTGGCAGTCGATGGGTGGCCAGCAGGTTGGCAGCATCTGGGGCCATGGCGCCTATGTCGCCCCGGACTGGTCGGCCGACTGGCTGCACCGCGAAAGCCTCTGGCTGCTGGACCATGCCGCCCGCCAACAGCATGGCAAGCCCTACAGCCAGCTCGACTCCGAAACGCAGCTTGTCCTGCAGCATCGACTCAGGCGTGAAATCCGCACGAACACCTACGACCCGGCGACCAATCGCATCGTTATTTCCCCTGCCCGGGCCGAGGCGTTCCGCGCCCTGAGCAGCTACTATGCTGCGATCTTCGGCAACGCTCAGACGTTTCCTCCTGACGTCCAGGCCATCGTCGATGGCGGCATGACCCCTGTCGAGCTTCGTAACGCCTACGCCATCGCTGCGAATACGATCCAGGATCCTCAGCGTCAGGCGCAGATGAACGCCTTTTTCTTCTGGGCCGCATGGGCAACCGCGACGGAGCGTCCTACCGATGCGGCTGTCACCGCCACCACCACACAAAACGCCAACGTCACCTACACCAACAACTGGCCGGCCGAGCCGCTGATCGGCAACCATCCTTCCGGCTCGATTGTGCTCTGGTCGATCGTCAGCGTCGTGCTCCTGCTGGCTGGTGTTGGCGCGCTGGCATGGTACTACTCGGCGCTGCAACATCATGAGGACACCGACCATCCCCTGCCCAGCCGTGATCCGCTGTTGCAGTTAAGGCCCACGCCCTCAATGAAGGCAACGATGAAGTATTTCTGGGTCGTCGCGGCGCTGATCGTCGTGCAGGTCGGCCTGGGAGGCGTAACGGCGCACTACGGTGTGGAGGGCGACGGTTTCTTCGGTATCCCCCTGGCGGAATACCTGCCCTACAGCGTGACGCGCACGTGGCACACACAACTGGGCATCTTCTGGATCGCCACCGCTTGGCTGGCAACGGGTCTTTTCATCGCCCCGGCTGTGTCGGGCTACGAACCACGCTTCCAGCGTGCGGGCGTCAACTTCCTCTTTGTCTGCCTGCTCATCATCGTGGTTGGCTCGCTCTTCGGTCAGTGGTATGCCACGCGGCAGAAGATGGGGTTGGAGATGAATTTCTGGTTCGGCCATCAGGGTTATGAATACGTCGACCTGGGCCGATTCTGGCAGTTGTTCCTGCTGGTAGGGTTATTCCTCTGGCTGGGGCTGATGGTGCGGGCACTGTGGCCGGCGTTCCGTAATCCGAAGGAAAACCGTCATCTGCTGGCAATGTTCGTGCTGGCGTCGACGGCGATCGCGCTGTTCTACGGCGCGGGCCTCATGTGGGGACGCCAGACGCACCTGGCGATGGCGGAATACTGGCGCTGGTGGGTCGTGCACCTGTGGGTGGAAGGCTTCTTTGAGGTGTTCGCCACCGTGGTGATCGCCTTTCTTTTCACACGCATGGGACTGGTGCGTGCCGCCACGGCGACCGCCTCGGTGCTCTTTGCAACCTCCATCTTCCTGTCGGGTGGCATCATCGGCACGTTCCATCACCTGTACTTCACCGGCACACCGACCGTCGTGCTGGCACTGGGCGCGGTGTTCAGCGCTTTGGAGATCGTGCCACTGGTGCTGATCGGGTTCGAGGCGTATGAGAATCTGTCGCTCAGCCGTGCCCGGCCGTGGGTGCAGGCCTACCGCTGGCCGATCTACTTCTTCATTGCCGTAGCGTTCTGGAACCTCGTCGGCGCGGGCCTGTTCGGCTTCCTCATCAATCCGCCCATTGCCCTGTACTACATGCAGGGGCTGAACACCACACCCGTGCATGGACATACCGCGCTCTTCGGTGTGTACGGCATGTTGGGCATCGGGCTGATGCTCTTCTGCCTCAAGGGGCGCAACGTCACTGCTGGCTGGCGTGAAGGCGCACTGAAGCTGGCATTCTGGGCACTCAACGCGGGACTGGTGCTGATGGTGGTGCTGAGCCTGCTGCCCATCGGGCTGTTGCAGACCATCGCCAGCATGGAGCATGGCATGTGGTACGCCCGCTCGGCTGAGTTCATGCAGTCTGATCTGATGCAGACGCTGCGCTGGCTTCGCATGGTGGGCGACACGGTGTTCGCCGCAGGCGTCGTGGCGCTGGGCTGGTTCGTGCTGGGGCTGAAGACCGGCTGGTCGATTCGGCCGGCAAGCGAGGTTGCGGAAACACCCCTCGCCCAGCCCGAACTGGTAGCCGGTGGCTGAAGATCTCCCCCAAGGACCGGGATGGCACCCTGGGACGCCGACCTGACTGAAAGGACGATCAACGTGTTTTCCCAGACCGCTGAATACGCCCTGCGAGCGATGGTCTGCCTGGCCCAACAGCGGGAGGACCGATCGCTCACCAGCCAGGAACTCGCTGAAGCGACCCAGGTGCCTCCCGGTTACCTCTCCAAGGTATTGCACTCACTGGTCCGCGGCGGCCTGATTCGGTCACGGCGCGGCGTGGGCGGTGGATTCATCCTGGCCCGGCCGGCGGACACCATCACCATCCTCGATGTGCTCAACATTGTCGACCCGATGCAGCGTATCACTTTTTGCCCGCTGGGTTTGCAATCCCACGGCACACGGCTGTGTCCGCTGCACCGAAAACTCGATGACGCGATCGCGCGAACGGAGGAAGCGTTCTCGCAAATCACGCTCGCAATGCTGGTTAACGAACCAACACTCAGTCCGTCATTGTGCGAACTGCCAGCGCCCAACCCCAAACCCCGCCCCTGATGGTCATGAAAAAGTGCCTGAAATAGTTGACAGACAGGCTAAAACGGCTATTGTGGATAAAAACCTCTTTTAATGACTGTAAGCGCCCGTTGCGCAGAAAGGACCGACGCCATGAGCATTGATCTTCAAACAACCGTCGGCGAACTCGTTGTCGAAAAGCCCTCGCGAGCACGGCTCTTTGAGTCACTGGGGATCGACTACTGCTGCGGTGGGCGCAAACCGCTGGCCGAGGCGTGCCGCGAAAAGAATCTCGACCCGGAAACGGTTGCCCGTGTGCTCGATGTGGCGGACGAGCCCCGCTCATCCGAGTTTGTGCCCGACATCGACTTCAGACGTATGAGTCTGACCGAACTGGCTGACCACATCGAGATTGCTCATCACGCCTGGCTCAAGCGTGAACTGCCACGGATTCAGTACCTCATTCGCCGCGTGGTGAACGCGCACGGCCACCGTCATACCTATCTACCCAAACTGCTGGAAACGTTCCTGGCCTTCGAGCGGGAGATGATGCAGCACATGGCCAAGGAGGAGCAGGTGCTCTTCCCGATGGTGCGCGAGCTGGATGCCGCGGATGAACCGCTGCGTTTCCACTGCGGCAGCCTCAACAACCCGATCCATGTCATGGAGCATGAGCACGATCAGGCTGGCGCTGCGCTGGAGCGGATGCGTGCGCTGACCAACGGTTTCACACCCCCGGCCGATGCGTGCAACACCTTCCGTGTGATGCTCGATGCTCTGCGGCAGGTGGAGGAGGACACGCATCAGCACGTCCACAAGGAAAACAACATCCTCTTCCCACGCGCCCTGGAGCGTGAGGCACAGATGAATTCGCAGATGGGTGCCTCCGCCTGATGAGTTGCCCCGTATGGTGATGAACCATGCGGAGCTTTTTCACACCGGGGATGGACGCGAAGATGCCAGGGAGCAATGTGTGGATTACAGCGCCATCGATTTCGACCACAGTCCCCTGCTTGTTTTCTATGAACTGACACAAGCGTGCGATCTGGTGTGCCAGCACTGTCGCGCGTGCGCCCAGCCACTTCGTCATCCCGAGGAGCTTTCGAGCAGTGAGGCGCGTCAGCTCATCGATCAGCTCACGCAGTTCCCCAAGACGCCGTTGCTGGTGTTCACAGGCGGCGATCCGCTCAAACGGCCCGATCTTTTCGACCTGATTGCGCATGCGCGGTCACGCGGTGTCGCGGTCGCCGTGACGCCCTCCGCCACACCGTTGGTGACGAGGCAGGTACTTGAACGCTTTCACGATCTGGGGGTTGGTCGGCTGGCAGTAAGTCTGGATGGCATCGATGCCGCAACACACGATGCCTTTCGCGGCTGGCGCGGCAGCTACGACCTGACCATGCGCATCATGCACGATGCCCGCGAGGTGGGATTGCCGATACAGGTGAACACCACCATATCGCGCATCAACGTCGGCCAGGTCCAGCCCCTGCTTGATCTGCTGGCGGAGAAGGACATCGTGCTGTGGTCAGTCTTTTTTCTCGTGCCGACGGGTCGGGCCACGCGCGAACAATGCATCTCGCCCGCGGAATATGAGCGCGTGTTCGAACTATTGTGGCAGCACGTGTCGCAGGGTGGCTTCGCAGTCAAAACAACGGAAGCACCGCACTATCGCCGGTTCGTGCTGCAGCGTGCCGGCCAGATGGTGTCCGGTGCGCCGGATCAGACAGCGACATTCCCCGGTCTGACTGCACGTCTCCGCATGTTGGGCGTGCAGGATGGCAAGGGGGTGATGTTCGTCAGCCACACCGGCCGCATCTATCCCAGCGGATTCCTGCCCATCAACTGTGGGCGTTTTCCTCACGATGACATCACCCAGGTGTATCAGCATCATCCGTTGTTTCGTCTGTTGCGTGACCCGGATGCGCTGGAAGGCAAGTGCGGACGATGCGAGTTTCGCAGGATCTGCGGCGGCAGCCGGGCCCGCGCTTATGCCGTCACGGGAAACATGCTCGGGTCTGAACCGGACTGTATATATGAACCGCGTATGCGCTCAGAGGATCAACCATGCTTAGTGTGAGCAATCTGTTGTGTGATCATCATGCGGGCAATGAAGCATTGCGCTACGGCCATCGACGACGTGATCGGCAAGTCGCGGCGCATGGGAACGCCACAGCCCGCGCACCGCGCCCGGTAGTGGTCTGGGCGCTGACCAAGGCATGCAATCTCAAGTGTGTGCACTGTTACGCTTCTGCCCAGCGCGATCCTGCGGCGGGCGAACTAACGTTCGAAGAAGGAAAGGCATTGTTGGACGATCTGCGCGCTTTTGAGGTGCCGGGGGTACTGTTCAGCGGCGGTGAACCGCTGGTCCGGCGCGATGCTTTGGTACTGCTGGAATACGCGCGGCAGATCGGTCTGCGCTGCACGCTTTCGACCAATGGCACGTTGATCGACGACGCGATGGCCGGCCGACTCGTCGACCTGGGCCTGCAATACGTCGGTATCAGCGTCGATGGTGTACGTACGCGGCACGATAAGCTGCGTGGCGTCGCAGGCTGCTATGACCAGACCATCGCGGCCATCCGGCATTGCCGGCGTCGTGGTTTGAAGGTCGGCGTGCGCTTCACCGTCCACGCCCTTAACCGCGAGGATCTGGACGCCATCTTCGACCTGTGCGTCGAGCACGATGTCAACCGGTTATGCATTTATCACCTGGCGTACGCCGGTCGGGGCGGATCGATGCAGCGCGTCGATCTCACTCCTACCCAGACGCGCAAGGTAGTCGATCAGATCTTCGAGCGTACGAAACAACTGCACGAAGCAGGCTGCCATCTGGAAGTGCTCACCGTGGGCAACCACGCAGATGCGGCTTACCTCGTCATGCAACTGGAAGCGATCGATCCAGAGCGAGCACGGCGCGTTCATGACTTGCTCGCTGGCACCGGTGGCAATCGTTCCGGTTGCAACATTGCCTCGATCGATCCGATGGGCAACGTTCACTACGACCAGTTCAGTTGGCACTACACGTGCGGCAACGTGCGCGAGAAACCATTCAGCGAGATCTGGGCGACCGCTTCGGATCAACGACTTCGCGTGCTGCGCGACCGTCGATCCGCCCTACCGCAACGATGCCAGAGCTGTCGCTTTTTGGACATCTGCAACGGCAACCTGCGCACACGCGCTGAATCGGCGACGGGCAACTGGCTGGGCGAAGATCCCTCATGTTATCTCAATCCTGCCGAGACAATGGCCTGCGCCGTCTGAAACTTTTCAACAGGAATCTCACGAAAACGAAATCGGTGAAGATTGAGACTTGCATTTGTCAAAAAAACAAGATAATATGATCCTATTGTCTTATTCCTGGGTGAAAGGATTGGGCTTATGGCCCGACGACAACGTGTCAGCGTTCGGTTCGCCGCCGGGGGTGCCCTGTTGATCGCCCTGACGGCTTGTGGCGAAAAACACACCGCACGACTCACACCGGACGATGCGCCGTCTGTCGTTCAAACTCAGGCTCGCAGCCCCGCCCCGCCGCCGCGCTCCGTGGCCTCGCTCTACGCCGCCCATTGCGCGATGTGCCACGGAGAGAGCGGCGCGGGGGACGGGGCGGCTTCCTATCTGCTCTATCCCAAGCCGCGCGACTTCACAGCCGGCATGTACCGGTTCAAATCCACCCCCGGCGAACAGCCTCCCACCCGTGAGGATGTTCGCCGCGTTATTGCGCAGGGCATCGAGCATACAGCGATGCCCTCATTCGCTGCGGTGCTCAGTGAACACGAGATTGATGTTCTGGTCGACTACGTGCTGGGATTGAAACGGGATGATGGAGATGCTACGACGGCGGCAGAACCCATCACAATCCCACCCGCGCCCGCGTTCACGCAGAAGCTGGTCGCGCAGGGGCGACGCATTTATGAGGCGGCTGGTTGCGCACTGTGTCATGGTGAGACCGGCCGGGGCGATGGACCTTCCTCCGCGCTGCTCGTGGATTCGCAGAACATGCCGCTGCCCGCTGCTGATTTCACAGCGGGTGTGTTCAAATCCGGCCGCTCCGCCGAAGACCTGTATCGCACGCTGGTGATAGGCGTTCCCGGCACACCGATGCCCAGTTACGTCCAGAGTCTTGAGAGTCTGGAACTAGCCGAAGTGGACAAAGGCACGGACAGGATCTGGGCCCTGGTCGCGTATCTGAAGTCGCTTGAAACGCCTCGCGAACGCATGGGTGAGCGCAGCGATGCACGCATCGTTGTCAAAGTCGTGAATGATGCGGCGATGGTGGACGATCCGTGGCACACTGCATGGGAGAACATCAAACCAACCCCGTTGTCACTTCAGCCATTGTGGCAGCGCATGATGACACCCCGCGCAGTGGAGGTGCGGGCAATTCGGCTTGGTGATCGTGTGGCAATCTGTCTGGAATGGCCTGATGCGGATGTGAACGGGGCAAGCGATTCAGTTCACCAGTTTACCGATGCCGCTGCCGTAATGTTCCCGCTGGATGGGCAGATTCCTGTTCTGACGATGGGCCTGGGTGGTACTGGTGGCGACGGCGAATCAGCAGCCGCGTTGGTGAACATCTGGCAATGGAAAGCAACGTGGCAGGCTGATGCCGATGCGGAGGGACGACGTGACCTTCGCGATGCGGGCCAGCGCGCCCATGCCGGGGTACCAGCCGACATCTACATGCACAAATCCGGGGACCCGGTCAGTGGTCCGCTCACCGAACTCGACCCCACGTTCCTGCCCGCGTTCGCCACGGGTAATCCGCACGCACTCGCAGCCTTGCTGGGCAGGTCGGTCCTCGAATCCAACGCGGCGGGATTCGGCAGTCTCACGATGCAACAGCCGGATGAACAGCACGTCGACGGTGTCGGGCGCTGGCGCGACGGCAAATGGCGAGTGGTGATGACGCGCACGCTCGAAACCCAGGGCGAGGGCGATGTCACGCTGCACGGTGTGCTACCTATCGCGGTCGCAGTGTGGGATGGCGGCGCAGGCGACCGTAATGGCACGAAGCTGATCTCGGGCTGGCATTGGCTGGAGCTGGAAGCGAGCGGCGGCAAGTGACCTTCAATGATTGGGATGTGCACATGACAACCAGACGACCGAACTCCTCGGCATCGACCACCCGATCTCCATCCCGGCGTGATTTTCTGGCCGCGATGAGTGCCGGCGGGCTGACTGCCTTCGCCCTGCCCCACGTTCTCGGCGGGCTCAAGCCAATCGCATCGCTCGACCCGCTGTCGCACTACCCCGACCGCGACTGGGAACGCATCTATCGTGATCAGTATCGTTACGACCGCACTTTCACATGGGTGTGTGCCCCCAACGACACGCACATGTGCCGCATGCGTGCCTTCGTGCGCAACGGCGTGATGATCCGTGCCGAACAAAACTACGATGTTGATCGTTACGGTGACATGTACGGCCACCGCGCCTCCAAGAGCTGGCTGCCCCGCGGCTGTCCCAAGGGATACACCTTCCAGCGACGGCTGTATGGCCCTTACCGACTCAAGGGCCCGGTTATTCGCGCCGGCTGGAAACAATGGGCGGATGATGGCTTCCCCAGCCTGTCCGATCACCCCGAACTGCGTACAAAATACAAGTTTGACGATCGAGGCAGCGACACCTTCGTCCGTGTGACGTGGGACGAAGTAAGCGACTACACCGCGCGAGGCCTCATCGCTATTGCCAAAACCTACAGCGGCGACGAGGGCGTGCAACGCCTGTTGCGCGACGGTTACGACCCGGACATGCTCAAGTCCATGAAAGGTGCGGGCACCAGCACCATGAAGATGGGGTCCAACCTTCCGCTTCACGGGCTGATCGGCAAGTTTGGCATGTACCGCTTTGCCAACGGCCTGGCGCTGCTCGATCACCACGTGCGCGGCGTCGGGCCGGACCATGCCGTCGGCGCACGTGCATGGAACGAATACACCTGGCGCGGTGATCAAGCGCCGGGCACGCCCTTCGCCACCGGCCTGCAGACATCCGACATGGACTTCAACGACCTGCGGTTCAGCAAGCTCATCGTGATGATCGGCAAGAATCTGATCGAAAACAAAATGGCCGAGTCGCACTGGTTCATCGAGGCGATGGAGCGCGGGGCACGCATCGTCAACATCTCACCGGATTACGCGGCGCCGTCAGCCAAAAGCGATTACTGGATCGGCTGCCGTCCGGGCATCAGCGACCTGGCACTGCTGCTGGGTGTTATTCGCATCATCCTCGACAACAACTGGCATGATGTCGAGTTCGTCAAGCAGTTCACCGACCTGCCCCTGCTCGTGCGCAAGGACACGCTCAAGCGGCTGCGCCCGCAGGAAGTGATCCCCAACTACCAACTGAAGGACATATCTGATGGTCCCTCGTACAGGATTCAGGGGCTAACGGATGAACAGCGTGCTGCGATCGGCGACTGGTGCATGTGGGATGCCAAAGCCGGCAAGGTCGTGCCTGTCTCGCGCGATGAGGTTGGCTCAAAGCTCACGTTCGACCCTGCGCTCGAAGGCACCTACGAGGTGCAGACCGTGGAAGGCCAAACAATCGAGGTGATGCCAATCCTGGCGATGTATCGCGAGCATTTGAAAGATTACGACCTGCAGACCGTCGCCGAGATCACCCAGGCGGAACCGGCGCTGATCGAACGGCTCGCCAGGGACCTGGCAACGATCCGTCCGGCCGCGATCCATTTCGGCGAAGGTGTCAACCATTATTTTCACGCCACGCTGCACAACCGCGCCTGCTTCATGCTCATGGCTCTGACGGGCAACATCGGCAAGCACGGCGCGGGTGTCTTCTCGTGGGCGGGTAATTACAAGGGTGCAATGTTCCAGGCAGGTCCGTGGGCGGGGCCGGGCGTGGGCGCCTATATCGCTGAGGACCCCTTTGCTCCGGTGCTCCGCGAGGATGCGAAGATCACGCACAAGCATCTGCGCCACAGTTCGGGCCACGAGGAACCCAGCTACTGGGGCTATGGCGAAAAGATTCTGAAGATTAAAACATCCGAAGGCGAAAAAAACTTCACCGGCGACACTCACCTGCCTACCCCCACCAAGCTCATCTGGTACAACAACGCCAACTTCCTCAATCAGGCCAAGTGGATTTACGAGCTGATCGTCAACGTTCTGCCCCGCATCGACATGATTGTCGATCAGCAGATCGAATGGACCGGATCGGCTGAATACGCGGACATTGTGCTGCCCGTCAATTCGTGGGTGGAGTTTCAGGACCTGGAGGTGGCCGGGTCATGCTCGAACCCGTTCCTGCAGGTGTGGGGTGGCGACGGCATCAAACCGGTGCATGACTCGATCGACGATGCCATGGTGTTCGCCAAAGTGGGGGACGCACTGGCGCGGCACACCGGCGACAACCGCTTCCGCGACTATTGGAAGTTCATCACCGACAAAAAGGCGCGCATCTACATCCAGCGCGTGCTGGATTCCTGCATCACCACGCGCGGCAAGGATGGCCCGTACGACCTGGACCGTATTCTCTGGGGCGAATACGGCGGGGAACCGGGCACGGCGCTGTTCCTCTTCCGGACCTATCCGCGCGTCGCATTCTACGAGCAGATTCACGACAGTCAGCCCTTCCACACCGATTGCGGCCGCCTCGCCTGCTACTGCGATCTCGATGAAGCAATCGAATACGGCGAGAACCTGATCGTGCATCGCGAAGGCGTCGAAGCGACGCCCTACCTGCCCAACGTCATCGTCTCGACGAGCCCATACATTCGGCCAAAGGATTATGGCATCCCCCTTAATGAAATGGACCCGGACCTGCGCAGCGTGCGCAACATCAAAATGCCCTGGCCTGAGGTGAAAAAGACGGTGAATCCGCTGTGGGCGGCGGGCTTCCGATTCTTCTGCTCCACGCCCAAGAGCCGGCACAGCACGCACTCCTCCTGGTCTACAGTCGACTGGAACTGGATATGGTCGTGTGACTTCAGCGACCCATACCGCAAGGACAAACGTCTACCAGGTGTCTCGGACCGACAGATTCAGATCAGCCCCGTCGCAGCGGAACAACTGGGGCTCAAACACGGCGATTACGTGTGGGTCGATGCCAACCCGGAGGATCGACCCTATCGCGGATGGAAACAGGATGGCGACTTCCGCGCCCGGGCCTTCCGCTGCATGGTGCGCGTGAAGGTGAACCCCGCCCTGCCGCCGCACTTCACCATCATGAAACACACAGGCTGGATCGCTTCGGAGCGCACCGTCCGCGCTCATGAAACGCGACCCGACGGGCGCGCTCTCGCCAGCGACACCGGCTATCAGGCGAGCTACCGCTACGGTTCGCATCAGTCAATTACGCGCGGCTGGCTGCCGCCCATGCACCAGCTCGATTCGCTCTTCCACAAGAAGGCCGGTGGCATGGGCTTCATCTTCGGGTTCGACGTCGACAATCACGCCGTCAACACCGTGCCCAAGGAAACGCTCGTTCGTTTGGTCAAAGCAGAGGATGGCGGTCTCAACGGTGCTGGACCGTGGAAGCCGGAAACTACCAGTTTCGGCCCGTTGGGGCAAAGCGATGCCAATCGGGCCTACCTCGCCGGAGAATTGACAGCCGTAGCCTCCGATGAGGAGGGTTACGATGACTACTGATCGCCACGTCCCGGCTCGAGCGGTCGATGCCGACCACCCGGCAAACCGACCCGTGGAGCCGGAGCATCCCCTGATTCTCGACGGCCGCGCCGTCCCCGGAGATCTGGCGATGATGCTGCGCTGCATGTTCGAAGAGTTATTGCTGCTGGGCACCTCGCCGGCGCAATTGCGCGCCATGACGTTCGATCCGAACTATCAGGCGCTGTACGCCGCACGGCGAGCGCTGGGTGGCGACATGTGCGACACCCTGCTTGATCAGACGGTGGCGCGTATCGGTTGCCACCGCTACCGCGATGTGGAACACCGGGGCGACATTCAGCCGGCCACACTGTCGATCCGTGCCACTGGATGAGTCGCGCCTTAGAAGGACTCGTTCGATGCCTACCGTATACAACTGGCAACTCGGTCGCCCGATGAGCTATCCCTACGAGGAAAGCCATCCATCGTGGCAGTTCGCGTTCGTGTTCAACATCAATCGCTGCATTGCCTGCCAGACCTGTACGATGGCGTGCAAGAGCACCTGGACGTTCTCGCGCGGCCAGGAGTACATGTTCTGGAACAACGTCGAGACCAAACCCTTCGGCGGCTATCCACACAACTGGGACGCCAAGTTGCTGAACATGCTGGAACAGGCGAACCCCGGCGGACAGAAGTGGCGCGCCGTCGATCCCACACATGAAGCACCCTACGGACGGTTCGACGGCAAGACCATCTTCGAGGCGGTGCAGAATCATTACGATAAACAAGGGCCCAAACGTGCCCTGGGCTATCTGCCCACCGATGATGAATGGAACGCGCCCAATCGGCATGAGGAAACCGCCACGGGTGAGCTGGGGCTACACGGTGACTGGGGCGGATCCGCTCAACTGCCCGAACACAGGGTGTGGTACTTCTATCTGCAACGGCTGTGCAATCACTGCACCTATCCCGGCTGTCTTGCCGCCTGCCCGCGTGGTGCGATTTACAAACGACCGGAGGACGGCATCGTCCTGATCGATCAGTCGCGATGCCACGGCTACCGCAAGTGCGTCGAGGCGTGCCCCTACAAGAAGGCGATGTATCGCACCACCACACAGACGAGCGAAAAATGCGTGGGTTGTTACCCTCGCATCGAGGGCAGAGACCCGCTTATCAGCCCTAATGGGGAACCGGCGGAAACGCGGTGCATGACCTCCTGCCCCGGACGCATTCGACTGCAGGGACTGGTGCAGGTCGATTCCAACGGCAAATGGAAAGCCGATCGCTGGAACCCGCTCTACTACCTGATTCGTGAAAGGCGGATCGCCCTGCCGCTCTACCCGCAGTTCGGTACCGAACCCAACGGCTACTACATCCCGCCGCGATGGGTGCCCCGCCCCTACCTTATCCAGATGTTCGGCCCGGGCGTCGAGCACGCCATCGAACAGTACGCCTGCCCCGATCGCGATCTGCTGGCAGTGCTGCAACTGTTCCGCACCACACAACAAATTATCTTCCGCTACGAAGTGGAGAAAGGCCCGAAAGTCGCGGAGATCGAAATCACGATGCCTGATGGTTCGTTGCGAACCCAGGAAATCTACAACGACACAGTCATCGGCTACAACCGGTTCAACGTGGAGGTGGTGCGCACCACGGTGGAGGAACCCACCTTTGAACGTCCTGCGGAACTGCACGTGAACAGTATCTGATGTCGGCATGTGCCAGCGGTGGATGTTACGTGCGTGGATGTTGTCCCGCCGCTTCAAGGATATTCGCCATGATTCAGTCCAACGGCTCGCTGGAGAACGCCAGACTCGAAGCGCGTCGGGTGTTGGTTACGGCTCTGGCGGCCGCTTTCACCGATCCACAATCGCATACGACGCAACCGCTGTCTGTCGAAGCGCTACGCTGGCTCTCGACGGCGTGGCGGATCATGGCTGCCCCGTACGCGAAGGCCCGCGCCAGCGAGCTGGGTATCGGTGAGTTGCCACCCGTGACGGGCAACGTGACACCGCTGCGCAAATGGCTTGCGCTGCCGCCGCTTACACGGGCCGAGGTAATGCAGCGAGTGTTCGGGCTGGTCATTTCGCGGCTGTGCCCGCCTTACGAAACCGAATACTGTCACTGGAAGGACGCGACGTACCGTGCCAATCAGCTTGCGGATGTGGCGGGTTTCTACCGCGCGTTCGGCGTGGAGCCGGACCCCGATCATCCTGAGCGGCACGACCATGTCGCGCTGGAGCTGGCATTTCTTGCTGTGTTGCTCGACCGACGCCGTCAGGCGGCGACACCCGACCAGACGCACGTCACGATCAATGCGATGGAGCACTTCTACCGTGATCATCTGGCGTGGTGGCTGCCCACATTCGCCCGATGTCTGGAGCGGCGCATCGAACAACTGACCGTGCCCTCGCTGGATAGCGACCTGCGCCGCCACCTGCATGCCCTGCATGGTGTGGCTACTTTCCTGCGCGCCTGGGCAGCGGCGGAACGACTGGCCAACGGCGTGACGCCTTCCCGACAGAACATTGCGCCGCAGGTACAGACACCCGAACCCGTGATCGATATGTGTCAGACCTCCTGCGATGCGTGTGGCTGACGCGGCCGCGTTCTCCCAAAGGAAATGGAGTGTTGTGTGTCCGGCTTTCAAATCATCCAGGGAGGAATGGGTGTCGGTGTCTCCAACTGGCGGCTGGCGCGGGCGGTCTCACAAACCGGACAACTGGGCGTCGTCTCGGGCACGGCACTGGCAACCACGCTTGTGCGGCATCTGGGCAAAGCCTGGCCGGCCACATTGATGTGCGAACCGATCCCTGCGCATCGCCCACCGGCTTTCCCTTCAAGGTGCTGCAGATGGAGGGCACCGTATCCGACCCGGCGGTGCTCATGCAGCGCTGGCGCGACTGCGACCTGGGTTACCTGCGCCGCCCCTACCGCCGACGCGATGGATCGATCGGTTACCGCTGTCCCCAGATCAACCTTTCGGGCCATGCCGAACCTCCGCTACTGACCGCGGGCGACGATGTCATTCATCTCGCCCGCTACATCAAGCCGGGGATAACCTCATACACGGCGCGCGACGTCGTGGACTATGTGCTGTCCGGCTCGCGCACGTCCTCTAATCCGTAGGACTTTCATGACACTTCTCGATGGTAAACGGGGCGTGGTCTTTGGGATCGCCAACGATCGCAGCTACGCCTGGCACATCACCCAAGCGCTGCTTGAACAGGGCGCAACCTGCGCATTTACCCACCTGCGCGATGATACGGGCAAAATGGAACGACGTTGTCGCATGGCGCTGGCCGAACTCGGTATCCACGATCCGTTATTGATGCCCTGCAATGTAAGCTTTGATGCGGACCTGGACGCGGTGTTCGATCGGCTGGCCACTGAATGGGGCACGATCGACTTTGTCGCTCACTCGATCGCCTACGCCGATCGGCAGTATCTGCAGCCGGGCAATTTTCACACAACATCACGTGCCGCCTGGACGCAGACGATGGAGGTGAGCGTCTACTCGCTGATCGCCATGGCGCAGCGGGCGATCCCGCTCATGCCGGACGGCGGTGCGATGCTGACCATGACCTACTACGGGGGCGAAAAGGTCATCCCGGGTTACAACGTGATGGGCGTCGCCAAATCCGCGCTGGAACACACCACGCGCTACCTGGCATGGGAACTGGGCGAACGGGCGATCCGCGTGAACGCAATCTCCGGCGGACCACTGCGAACGCTCGCCGCCTCGGCGGTCGGTCTCAACGAGGAAGCTTTCGAGCATTTCGCCCGAAAAGCGCCGCTCCGCCGCGTCATCACCGGTAAGGATGTCGCGAAAACAGCCGTTTATCTTCTGAGCGATCTTTCGGCTGGTGTCACCGGTGAGGTAATCCACGTTGATGCCGGCTTCAGCATCATCGGCGCATGACCGGAGCGGGCAGGGCCTTGTCGCTCCGAATCATGCGGCGTGATCAAGGAATGTCGCATCGGCGTTACCGCGATTCGACCAGTTCGTTCTCCCAGCTTCCGTCGAGGAAGCCCTGGAGCTTGCGGCTGCGCACGGGGTGCTGCAGTTTGCGGATGGCCTTGGCTTCGACCTGGCGCACGCGTTCGCGGGTGACCTTGAAGATGCGGCCGACCTCTTCCAGCGTATAGGTGTAGCCGTCGCCGATGCCGTAGCGGAGCTTGATGATCTCGCGCTCGCGG
>CALKHT010000019.1 GCA_937988825.1 uncultured Phycisphaeraceae bacterium | reverse complement strand
AGTCCTGGCCGACGAACGATTCACCATTGAGCGTGATCATTTCGGGCACCGCGTGTCGAGCAGTATCAGAGATGTTCACCTCCATGGGTGTCTGAGCCGCGTGCAGGCTCAATGCAGCGGTCAGGCTGAGCACCACCGCCGGTGCTATGAGCCAGCGCGGCTGGCCACCGCACGGCAGGCGCGCCAGGAACGGCAGCAGCCGATCATCCGTCCAGTCGCGCTGAAAGTAGCGACCCGCGTGAATGATGCCTGCCTCGATTCCAAACAGAATCGCCAGCGCCAGTGCGAACACGAACAGGCCGGACAGATCATGAAACCACGCTCCTTCAGCCACAGCATCGGTGCCGTAGTGATGCGCCACCACGTTCAGGGCCGTAATGCGCACGATGTTGCACGCCACCGCCACGGGTGCCGCCAGCGCCAGCATCACCGGCCGCCAGAACCCCTTCACCCGGCACACCACCGCGAAAAGCGACGCGAAGAACATCAGCGCGATCAGGCTGCGCAGCCCGCCGCACACGTTCTCCACGATCAGCGTCTTGGAAACGCCCGATTCGTCCGGCAGCAGATGGACGAAACTGCCATCGAGCACCGCCGGCACGCCAAAGATATGTCGTGTGAGCCATACCCCCGCCTCACTGGCGAGGAACTTGAGCTGCAGGTTGAGCATCGCGATGGTGCTCATGGGCAGCGGCACCATGAAGATGAGAAAGACGATCGGCACCGCATAGGCGCGCAACAGCGGCCAGCCCCCCGCCAGCAGCACCACGCCACTCACCGCGCTGATCAGGCAGAACCCCGAGAGGAACTTCACGCGGAAGTATCCGCCAATCAAATGCAGAAGCACACTCACCAGCAGCACCGCCCAGCCAGCCGCCGTCGCCGACACACTGCGCTGCGCGGGCAGCCCTACCCGGCGATGGATGTATATTGCGATCGTCAAACAGATCAGCGGCACCAGCGGCCCATGCGTGTAGTAGGACTCGCCATTGGTCAATCGTTCCCACAGCGGAAGGTTCGTCGCACCCCAGACGGGAAACCAGCGCGTCCGCCAGATCTCGTAATAACTGGGCAGCCATGCAACGACGATCGCCAGCCCTGTCACAACCGCCACCGCCCACTGCCACACGTCGCGGACCCGGTCTGGCGTCGTCGGTACAGACCGTCCTGTCACCGGGCCTGTCCGCTTCGGTCCGACCTGTTCACCGCTCATCGCTTCACCCATTTCGCACTTCCGTCTCTCGTCTTTGCAAAAAGGGCGGCTGCGGGTGCGTCGCAAACGTAGGTGTTTGCCTGATCTGTACTACCTGCGAAGCTCCCCGATGTGCCATCCGGCAGTCGAGGAAGAAATGGTGCGAACCCCGTGCCACGGCGTCTCCAACGCGCTTTCGCAAGCTCCATCAAGTTTTTAATGCACGTGTCGCCTCACACGAGGCACCGTCATTGCAAATCAGTTAGGCAACGCCGGACATATCGCGCCAACCGAGGCGCGAAGTTTGCAGTATTGCCGGCTGTGACGGATGCGAAGCCGACGGGGCGGAAGGAAACAGAGAAAGGACGTCCTTTTATGGAGACGGGAGGTGCAGAATGAAAAGTTGCAGGCCGGTTTGGATGGCAGTCCTGGGAGCCGTGCTGCTCGCAGCGGGGGCGTCCGACGCTTTCGCCGTGATTGCCAACCCGAGCTTCGAACAGGGCAAAAAAAAGAAGAAGGTGCCTGACTGGGACATGGTGGGCAGCGGCAACGCCCTCAAGAAGTTCGGGCCGGTGGTCCCCACGGACGGCAAGCGTCAGGTGACACTCAGAACCAACCAGAAGGTAAACCAGCGCAAGAAGAAAGCTGCTGACATCGAAACGCTTGAGCAGTTCATCGGGGCAACTTTGAGTGTCGATGCCTTTGACGGCAGCGCGTACAAGCAGACGTTCTTCGTCGAGCAGGACTCGGAACTGTCCTTCGACTGGACGTTCGGTAACAACGTTAAGGGTCAGGGTGGCAACGACGTGGCGTTCGCGGTGCTCGATGGCGAGGTGTACATCTTCGCCGAGCTGGACGATCTGGTCTTCGTCAATCGGCACAAGAAGCTGCAGCTCACCGAAACACAGACGTTCACCCTGCCCGAGATCCTGGAAATCGGTGAACACACCCTGTCGATCGGCATCGTGAACATGGGCACGGGAACCGGTCGCAGCGTGCTGTTCCTGGACAACCTGATCCTCACTGCTGTCAACGGTGGCGGCGGAGCGGGTGGCGCAGGCGGCGGTAACTCCGCGGTCAACCCTGAACCCCTCACCGCCGGACTGACCATGATGAGCCTGGGCGCGATGGCGCTGACCATCCGGCGACGCCGACACGCCGTACAAGCACAGTAACGCCGGCCACGAAGCCGGACGAAACGACACCGCGGACGGAAACGCCCGCGGTGTTCATTAAAAGAAAGAGGCGCGGCGTGGTCGCTTCAGGGAACCAGGCACTTCAATTACCGCGTCGCAGCCACATCCGCCTGACGGTACCACGCCACAGTCTGGCGCAGGCCGGTTTCAAAATCGACAATGGGTTCATAGCCCAGCACCTGTCGCACACGCGACAGTTCCGCCAGTGAATGTTTCACATCGCCCGCCCGTTCCGCTTCGTACACGGGAGTGAGGTGTGGCACTTCCAGTTCGCGGGCCATCATCTGCGCAAGCTGGTTCACCGTGATGCGCGTGCCGCATGCCACGTTCATGACCTGCCCACCAATGGGCTTTTCGCTCCGGGCAGCCAGCAGGTTGGCGTGGACCGCGTTGTCGACGAAAGTGAAGTCGCGCGACTGCTCACCGTCACCGTAGATGATCGGCCGCTGCCCCGAGAGATACGCCCTGGCAAACGCGGCGATGACCGCGGCATAGGCGCTGTTGGCGTTCTGACGCGGACCGAAGATGTTGAAGTAGCGCAGTGATGCGGTGTCCAGCCCGTAACTGGCGCTGTAGGCGCTGAGCAGCGCTTCACCCGCCACTTTTGTCGCGGCGTAGGGGCTGCGTGCTGAGGTGGGCATCGTCTCAATCTTGGGCAGTGTCGGCGCATCACCGTATGCGCTGGAACTGGCGGCGAAGATGACACGCTGCACCCCTGCCGCCCGGGCGGCCTCCAGCACGTTCAGTGTTCCGGTGATATTCACCTCGGCATACAAGCGCGGATGCGCAACACTGCGCGGCACGCTGCCCAACGCCGCCTGGTGAAACACGTAACGACAATCCTTCATACAGCGCGTCAGGGCCGTCTCATCCAGAATTGACCCGCGCACGAACTGGAGCCGATCCTGCGGCAGCGTCGCCAGGTTCGCTTCGTCGCCACCGGAAAGGTCATCCAGTACCGTGACATGTGCGCCAAGCTGGAGCAGGGCTTCGGTCAGGTGTGAACCGATGAACCCCGCGCCGCCCGTCACCAGCACGCGGACATCCTGAAAGTGTCGACCATGCAACGCGGACCAGTCGGTGAGTGCCATGTGGAATCCGATTGGATAGATAAGAGGTAGTAGAAGGAATCGACCTCACAGCCGGGTACATGACACAACAGTACATCGCCGGCCCAGCATCGACGACAGCCAAGTCGTCCGTCTAGTATCGCGTCATGCCCGGTTCGATGTCGACAGCCCAGAGGTCAATGCCCCCCGCCATGGAGTGGACATTCGTCCACCCCTGCTGCCGCAGGAACGAAGTCATCCGCAGCGAGCGGACGCCGTGGTGGCAGTAGACGACAACCTTCCTGTCGGCAAGCGATTGCAGTTCGTTGAGCCGCTGGGGTGCTTCCTGAATGGGGATCAGCACGCTGCCGGGCAGATGGACGAGCTGATGTTCAGCCGGGGTGCGGCAGTCCAGCAGGACCAGTTCGTCGCCCGCATCGAGGGCCGCCCGGACCTGTCGCGGCGTCAGCTCCCAGCCTTCCATAAAGCGATAGTTGACCGGCAGGCCACGATCATCCAGCTCGAACTGGGCGGGTTGGTCCGGCGTCATGCCGCCTCATCCGTCGCGGACTCATCGCCCGCGGTGTCCTGCCCATCGGCGGCATTTTGCTGTTCGGCCGGTGCCTGCTGCGAGACCTGCGGGGGGCCTTCCAGCCGTTCGACATGGGTGTAGGGGTCGAGGTTCACCACGACCAGCTCGCCATCCTCCTTGCGCAGGGTCAGCCGATCCAGCCAGAGCTTGTCATCCTTGGCGTGGGCGTACCAGGAGCCGGTCTTGACCTGCTCCGCACGCACGACGGTGCCGACCACCTTCGTCGTCCAGACCTCATCCCGCTGGGGAATCTGCTGGATGACGACGACCTTCTCACCTGGCACAAACGTCCTGATGGGTAGCGGTATGCTCGACACGACGAAAAACCTCTGGCGCGTTGGGAATTAAGTAAGTCGCGGGTGGCGAGTGACTAAAGGCGAATGTCGAATGACCAGTCCGTTTTCGGCATTCGTCATTCCCGCCTCCGTGCGTAGCGGGTTATTCATACTTTAACGCGGGACGGGGCAAAAGTCCCGCGCGGCGGGCATCGGGAGTCTCCCTAACCTATGTGTCTGTGAAATCATGAGATGGCACGGCCGAGGCAGGGCGCTAGGATCGAAACGATCGGTTCGGACCTTTCGCGAAAGGAGCGCACGATGAACCTGTTGACCTGGGCCATCATCTTCCTGATTGTCGCCATCATCGCCGCGATCTTCGGCTTCGGCGGGGTGGCATCGACGGCGACAGGCATCGCGCAGGTGCTGTTCGTCATCTTCATCATCCTGTTCCTGGTGTCGCTGATCGCGAGTTTTATGCGCACACGGGCGTAGGAAATGACAAACCATGAACGCCGTTCGACATACCGCCCACCGGGAGGTAGTCTGTGGTTAACCGGGGGTCGTCAGCGAAAAACCTGTGGAAATGCGCAAAGGCGCGCTGCTGCGGGGTCGCAGCGCGGTATACTTTACCGGTGGCCTCGACATCCAAGAGGCGAAGGTGCCGCCGAGCGGTCTGACTTTTGCCAGCGTCTTCCATTCCGGAGCTTGTGGGCACCGATCACTGATGGAATGCTGGCGACCGGTCGCTCGGAGGCCCTTCCCTGAACCAACCGAGCACGGCATGGTCAGCCACTCGACGGGCGGCGAGTCCGTTCTGCCTTCGCCTAACGCCAATCCCAACCGCACCGTTGAGCACGATCGGGCTGATCGGCAGGCGCCAAGGCCAGCCGCCCTTCGATTTCGCGGGTTCCGGCCCGTATCGCGAAGCCGATCGGGGCGATCCATGCCCACTTCGCGATCCGAGCCGAGCCCGCTCCAAACCCCGGCCGATCCTGTCGTGAGGCCGCATCCGGTGGGCGATCCATGCCCCGCCATCGCAACCTCGGTCAAAATCAGCCGTTACATCTGTCGTCGCTTCATCGCCCGCCGAGGATTCATCAAAATGCCCGGTCGGGTGCTCAGCATCATTTCCAGGTGCTCACGCCAGGCTTCGCGATCGCGAATCTCCAGATGATCCTTCACGCCCAGCAGCACCACCTCGGACCCAAGTTTCGCTCGCTCCAGCAATGTTTCCGGCAGACGGATGCGCCCCTGTTTATCCAGTTCGACCTGGCGCGTCATGCTGAACATGATCCGTTCGTACGCCAGAAGCTCATCCGCATCCAGTTCGCTGTGATCAAGCTCCTCAGCCCGCTTTTCAAACCCCTGTTCGGTGTAAAGGCAAAGGCACTGACCCTCGCCCAACGTGACGTACATCTTCAGCGGCTCACCGTCGTTGTTCGCACCGCGTTCCGCCTGGATCAGCGCCCGAATTTCGGACGGGATGGCCAGGCGGTTTTTCGCATCGATCGTGTGCTCATACTCGCCGGTGAAAACCAAGTACTGTTTTCCCACTCAGCCCGTTTCCTTGGGCAACGATGGGAATATACCCCACTCTGCCCCACCACGCAATACCGGACGTTAAACTGGGTAGGAAAAATTCATGAAACGGCTGTATGAAATCAGAGAATGGTCGCAGGGCAGGTCCTCATCGTCCGCAACGATCGACGTGACACGATTCAGTAAGGTATGTCGCGACGAGATTTAGCGAAAGTTCATCCGTGACGGGCGGCCGGGCGACGGTTCAACAGGCCACTGTGCTGGTCTCCATCCTTCCACAGGTTCTCCACATCAGGAGCGGCGTAATGAACGGTTTTCAAAAGCCTTTTAGATGGGCTTTATTGCTCATTTTGGCGGTGTTATCGGGTTGCGACCGCAGCGTGGCGGAGCGATCAACCGGGCCTGTGGAAGCGACTCCCGCGATCGAGCAGGCAGCCGCGCCGGCAGCCAACGCCACCATTGATACCCCCATGGTAGAGCCCACCCCCGCAGCGGAGGCGGTCGAGGAAGAGCCTATCCCGCCGGGGCTGACGCACTACATGGGTCGGCCGATCGCCCAGACGATGCACTGGACCGGTGCCGAGTGGCTCACCCGCGAGACGCGCGACAACGAGGAGCACACGTCGGTGGTGGTCGAGGCCCTGCAGCTGGAACCTGGCATGACGGTGTGCGACCTGGGCTGCGGCAACGGCTACTACACGCTGAAGCTGGCGAAAGAGGTCGCGCCGGGCGGGAAGGTGCTTGCCGTTGAGATTCAGCCCGAATACTTCGGCATGTTGCAACAGCGGGCCAGGGAAGCGGGCATCGACAACATCGAACTGGTGCTGGGCACGGTTATCGACCCGAAACTGCCACCCGCTTCGTGTGATGTCATTCTGCTGGTCGATGTCTATCACGAGTTTTCTCACCCGGTACACATGCTGCAGGCCATTCGCAAGGCCCTGAAGCCCGATGGGGTGATGGTGGTGCTGGAGTTCCGGGCGGAGGATCCGGATGTGCCCATCAAACCTGAGCACAAGATGACCAAGACCCAGATCATGCGGGAGATTCCCGCCAACGGGTTCAAGCTCGTGGGAGAGTACAACGGCCTGCCCTGGCAGCACATGATGTTCTTCGCGCGCGACGATTCGGAATTGCCGGAGGTGGAGCCGGCAGCCCCGCCCCTGGATGCGTGAAGGGAAAGATACGAAGGGAGTTATGACGCGACGCGACTTGTCGCATTCGGCGCCGCCGTGCGGTGTTTCGGCCTAGAATTGTCTTCATGCGTCACAAGGTCGTCGAACTACCTTTGCGATGTCTTGCCGAACCGCACCGGCGCGAAGCGTGCCTGGAGGCCATCCGCCGGCGGCTGGAAGCGCAGCCCGGGATGCACAAGCTGACCATCTCGCTCGATGACGGCAACGCACGCATTGCGATGCAGTATGACCCGTCGCAACTGACGCTGGCGCAGATCGAGCGCGACCTGCGGAGCCTGGGCGCCTGCTTTGACGAGAACATCCACTACATGGTCCTGCCGGTGGAGGGCATCTATTCCCCAGTGGGCGAGCAGTTGGTCGAGTCGCTGCTGAACCGCCTGCCGGGGGTAACCGCCCGGGCGTCGTACCTGTCGCAGTCAATTCGGCTGGAGTACGACCGGAGGTTCTGTCCGTTTCCGCAACTGGCTTCAACGCTGCAGCGCGTAGGGGTGCGGCCGCGGTTCGACCGGGCGCTGCGATCGCCCGTACCGCTGTTGCAGGAACCGCCTCCGGCGGAATCGGTTGCGGAGCCAGCCGCGCCTCCGACCGAGCGTGTCGAACCCACTGCTGCACCAGCGAAGGGCAGTCCCTCGCGATTCCTCGCGTGGCTGCAGGAGCACAACGAACTGGTGATGACGCTCATCGGCGGGCTGTTCCTGCTGGCGGGCTTTCTCGTTCATCTGCTGGATGGCCCTTTGCCGGTGCGGCTGGCGCTGCTGGCGGTCAGCTATATCTGTGGCGGCTACCACATGGCAGTGGAGACCATTCGCACACTGCTGCATTTTCGCTTCAACATCGACGTGATGATGTTCGCCGCGGCACTTGGGGCGGCATCACTCGGCCACTATGAGGAAGGTGCCCTGCTGCTGTTCCTTTTCGGGCTTGGCAACGCTGGGGAAAAGCTGGCGATGGACCGCGCCCGCTCGGCGATCGAGGCACTGGCGAAGCTCGCCCCCGAGGTGGCGACCGTGCGCGAGGCTGACGGTTCGCAGCGCGAGGTACCGGTGTCGGAGCTGCGTGTGGGCGATCAGGTGGTGCTGCGGCCGTTTGAGCGCATCGCTGCGGATGGCCGGGTGGTGCAGGGCGCCTCAGCGGTCGATCAGTCGCCCATCACCGGTGAATCGGTCCCGGTGGAAAAGGCGCTGGGCAGCGATGTCTTCGCAGGCACGATCAACGGTGAAGGGATGCTCGTGATCGAGGTGACGAGGCCCGCCGGTGAAACAACGCTGGCGCGCATCATCACACTGGTTTCCGAAGCACAGACCACGCGCTCGCCCACGCAGACGTTCACGGATCAGATGGAACGCTGGTACGTGCCGACGGTACTGGGGGCGACGGCGCTGATGATCTTTGTACCTCCGCTGGCTGGGCTGGGGACGTGGTCGACCTGGTTCTATCGTGCCATGGCGTTTCTGACCGCGGCATCACCCTGTGCGCTGGCGATCGGCACGCCGGCGACGGTGCTGTGCGGCATCGCCCGCGCGGCAAGGACGGGTGTGCTCATCAAGGGCGGGGCGCATCTGGAAAACCTCGGCCGCGTCCGCGCTATCGCCTTCGACAAGACCGGCACACTCACGCGCGGCCAGCCCGAGGTGACCGATGTCGTCGCCATCACACCCGAGGTGAACGAACAGCAGGTGCTGGCGCTGGCGGCGGCGGTGGAGCATGGCTCCAATCACCCGCTGGCGACGGCGATCGTCGCGGCGGCACAGCAGCGCGGTGTCGATTTCACTCCCGCCCAGCATGTCGAACAGCGGGCTGGCGAAGGCATTCAGGGCCAGATCGAAGGCCGAACGGTGACCGTGGGCAAACCTACGCTGCTGCCCGACAATGGCGAACGTGAGAATGTGCAGCGGCAGATCGATGCGCTGGTCGCACAGGCGAAAACGACCGTGGTGGTGTTACGGGACGGCCGGTGCGTGGGGTTGATCGCATTGGCGGATCAGCCGCGCGAGAACGCAGCCATGGTGCTGCGCGAGCTGAAGCGTGTGGGGGTGCGTCGCAACGTAATGCTCACGGGCGACAACGCCGATGTGGCGGCAGCGATCTCGAAGCAGGTGGGCGTGGACGATTATTACGCCTCGCTGCTGCCCGAGGACAAGGTGACGGCTGTCCGGGAACTGCTGCGCAGCGAAGGGCATGTGGCGATGGTGGGCGACGGAGTCAACGACGCCCCGGCGCTGGCGACGGCGTCGGTGGGCATCGCCATGGGCGGCGCGGGCTCGGATGTGGCGCTGGAAACGGCGGACGTGGCGCTCATGGCGGACGACCTGTCGAAGCTACCCTCCGCCATCGCCCTGTCGCGCTTCAGCCGGCGGATCATCCTGGAGAACCTGCTGATCGCGATGGGGGTGATCGTGATCCTTTCGCCCATCGCCGCGCTGGGCTACGTGCCACTGGGTGTGGCGGTGGTGTTCCATGAAGGCTCAACCGTGGTGGTGGTGCTCAACGCGCTGCGGTTGCTGTTGTGGCGCGATCGGACAAGCAGGAACAGGCAGCGCGCTGGTGTGTCCCCTCTCCCTCTGAGAGAGGGAGCTTTATAAAGGATCAGCCTTTTCGCAGGTAGATGTGCACGGCCATGGAGCCGTAGGGGTGGGTGCGCGGGGGGTGCCAGAGTTCGATGGTCGGGGGTTCAACGGGCGTCTGGGTGCGCAGGATGAGGCCCGCCCCGGCATCGGCGACGGCGGCCAGACGCTGGATCAGATCGGCGATGGCGGACATTGTCCGTGGGTCGGCTGTCATCGCGTAGGGTGGGTCGCAGAAGATAAGTGTGAGCGGTCGACGCGGCATCAGCGCGGGCAGATCGCTCACCAACGCATCCACACCCAGCACCGTCGACACATCCGCGACGCCCAGCGTCTGGATGTTGCGCTCCAGGATCGCGCGGATGTTGCGGTTACGTTCGACGAAGGTGCAATGCTCAGCCCCGCGTGACAGAGCTTCCAGCCCCATCGTGCCCGTGCCCGCGAAGATATCCGCCACGTTCCCCTCGCCCAGCAGCCCCAGTGAATGCAGGCGATTGAAAAGGTTCTCCTTCACCCGATCGGTGATCGGGCGCGTCGTCGAGGCGTCGGGCGGCGGCTCGATGGTGCGGTGTCGCAGAGAACCAGCAATGATTCGCATGGCGGGGATTGTATCGGCAGCAACGCGATGCGCGGACGGCGGGTTGTGAAACGTTATGGCAGATGGTGTCGGGCGTCCATCATCACCGCCCCACCGTCATTTGTGGCCCCCTGCGTCTTGCATTAGATTTTGCCGGGTATGGCGAAGAAGCAGGCGAAGAAGAAGGCGGCGGGCAAGAAGCGCGGCCGCAAACCCACCCTGGCGAGTCAGGCTGACCGGTACGCGCTGTACCAGCAGGCGGTGCAGGCACCCGATTTCGAGGTCGATTTCTTCATCAAGGCGTTTCGCCGGGAGTACAAACGCCGGCCGACGATCCTGCGGGAAGACTTCTGCGGCACGCACGCGGTCTGCTGCGAGTGGGTCAAGCGGCGGCGGGACCATGTCGCCATCGGTGTGGACATCGACCCGGAACCACTGAACTGGGGCATCCAGCACAACCAGTCGAAGCTGACCGAGGAGCAGCGCAGCCGCATCATCCTGCAGCAGGCGGATGTGCGAACGAGCGACGGCCCCAAGGCGGATGTGCTGGCGGCGGAGAACTTTTCCTACTGGGTCTTCAAGACACGCCCGGAGCTGCGCGAGTATTTCAAAATCGCACGGCGGAACCTGCGGAAGGAAGGCATCATGGTGCTCGACCTCATGGGCGGGCCCGAGACGATGACCGAGAACCTGCAGGACGTTCGCCGACACCGTGGGTTCAAATATGTCTGGGATCAGGCCCGGCTGAACCCGATCAACCATGACTGCACCTACCATATTCACTTTCGCTTCCCCGATGGCAGCGAACTG
>CALKHT010000018.1 GCA_937988825.1 uncultured Phycisphaeraceae bacterium | reverse complement strand
GAGGGCACGAACGTCTCGCAACTTACATCACAACAGCAGTTTAAGTAAATAACCACCCCGCTCACGCAAGTGAGCGTCCAGCCTGCGTTCGCCCTCACCCAGCCTCTCCCGGAGGAAGAGAGGAAGACCATGCCAGGGTGAACCTGCGGTTTACCACCCCTCGCGGCGGGGGCGGGTGAGCATGGCGTTGGCGCCGTCGTCGTTAACGAACTGCTCCTTCACCGGGTCCCACTGGAGTTTGCGGCCGGTCATGCAGGCGATGTAGCCGATGTGGCAGACGGTTGCCGTGCGGTGGCCCACCTCGGCGGGGGCGACGGTCGGCTTGCGCGACTGCACGCAGTCCAGGAAGTTGATGTCCTGCCGTTTGCTTTCGTAGAGCTTCACATCGCCGGGGGCGTCCGGCTCGCGCAGCAGCTCGCGGTCGCTGATGTTGATCGTAGGTGTTTCGGCCCGCATCGTCGCGCGTTCGCCCTCGAACCAGACGCCCCACTGCGACTGGTCCGGCGTCGATATGACGTGCACCACCTGGCCATTGGCGTAGGTGTACGTCAACTGCGGATTCTTCGGGGCATCGTAGTAGCTGCCCTCATCGAACTCGCAGGTGCCTTCGACTGAAACCGGGCCCGAATCATCCGCCTGCATCGCCCACTGCACGAGGTCCAGGAAGTGGGCCCCCCAGTCGGTGATGTAGCCCGCGGAGTAGTCGGTGATCCAGCGGAAGTTGAAGTGGCAGCGTCCCGGGGAGTAGGGCTTTTCGGGAGCGGGGCCGAGCCAGAGGTTGTAGTTGAAGCCTTCGGGAACGGGCTTGGGGCCTTCCTTACCGGTGTATCCGCCCTGAATGGCGAAGTTGGCGGGGATGCCCACACGGATGGGCTTGAGCTTGCCCAGCCGGCCGTTGATGACCATCTCACATGCCTTGCGGCAGCCGAGCATCGAGCGGCGCTGCGTGCCTGTCTGGAAGATGCGGCCGGTCCGCTTGAACACTTCGACAAGTCGCCGTCCTTCCTCGACATACAGCGAAGCGGGCTTTTCGCAGTAGACGTCCTTGCCCGCTTCGGCGGCGGCAATCGCGATGGTCACGTGGGTATGGTCGGGCGTCGCGATGAGGACTGCGTCGATGTCCTTGCGCGCCAGCAGGTCACGGTAGTCCTCGTAACCTGCTGATTCATCCAGATTTGCCATCGCGAGGGCAGCCTTTCGGCGGTTCGCATCGACCTCACAGACGGCCATCGCCTGCACGCGCGGATCGCTCATGAACGTACGGAAGTCGTAGCTGCCCTGCCCGCCCACGCCAATCGCGCCAAGGGTGATGCGGTTGCTGGGCGCAACGTTGCCATCCAGCCCCAGTGCCCGCGCGGGGACAAAATAGGGTGCCGAAGCCGCCACCGCTGCCGTTTTCAGAAAATCACGACGTTTCATGAATGACTCCATGTGAGAAAACGCACCCCCCGCTCAGTAAAAGCGACGGGGACCGAGCAAAAACGCAGGGTGCAGGGTGAGACGCGGGGCACCCAGTATAACACGCATCATCCAGCCAGACCACAGACGATGCAGCAAGCGAAAATACGGAGCAAGCGCATGAGAAGACTCTGGTAAGGCAGGTGTCCACCAGACCAGCTTGTGCGACACAAACCGCGGCTACACAGAGTTATGCGTCCTTGCGAAGGACGACAACAGGCTGTTCGTCGTTGGGAACGGTCACCTTTTGCTGAATCCGTTCGGAGCCGGCCTGGATCGTGACGGTATAGGTCTGTCCGCCGGCGATCAGGAAGGGTTCAGCCTCGGCACTGATCGCACCGTGGGCCGCGATCGCGCCGTCGTGATAAACCGTGATCACCGCATCGATCGGCTGATCGCCCTCGCCCAAGAAGGTGAACTTCACCGGCCGACGCTGTGTGTAAAAGTGCGTGATGTTGTGAGCCGGCACCTCGGTCGACCGCATCTTCCACACCAGCGGGAAGTGCATGTTGGTCTGCTTGTATGAGGCGGCGTAGATCCGGTGCATCGGGTGATCCGGGTCGGCCGCCGCGGCATTGCCGACGAACCAGCCGGAGTTCAGCCCGCCGCCCTCGCACGCGCCGATGTAGTTCCACTGCCGGTCAAACCCTTCAACCCACGAGTGGTTGCCACGCGTCTGCGTCCAGCTGGGGGTGCCCACGAACCGGGCCGGCACACACACCGCACGGCAGATGTCGATCAGCATGATCGACAGCCCGGTGCATGAAGCGTACTTGGCTTCGATGGTTTCAAACGGGCTCTGGTCCGGTTTGGGCCGCTTGGTGGGGTGATAGGAGACGCCGTAGAACTTGAACGCCTCGGCGTTCAGTCGCACCATCGCCTCGCCCGGCGTTTTGCATTCTTTGGCCACGCCGATGAACTGCTCGTAAAACTGCCGCCGCCAGTTGTCGCGCCGCTCATTCACGTTGGCGTAGGGCAGGACATACTCAAAGAAAAGCTCATCCGGCAGATCCTTGCCCCAGGAAACCTCAGCCCGTGCCTGATAGGCCAGTTCGACGTTCTCCACGAGAAAGTCCGCCGTGAGCGCCTTCAGGTCGTGTTCGGGCATGTGTTCGATGAGGAATCCGATGGCAGCCCGATGCTCGGGCTTGAGCCGGCGGATCGCCTCGATGAGCTGGGGCTGGTTGTCCTCTGCGATGGCGAGCTGGCGCACCGCAGCCGGCCGATACGTCTCGGGCAACAGATTCACCGCCTCAATCATGTCCGAGGCCCGAACGGCCGTGGTGAACAGCGACATCAGCACGACGATCAGACCAGCCATGCGTACATTTGACATCCCTTGGACTCCATGACGCGGTGACACGGTGGGAAGGGCGGCTCAGCAGATGAGCATCACCTCTTTGTCCCGCACTGCTGCCCGGCATCATATCAGCGGTATCACGGTACGGCATCCGCGACCGGGCCTGTCGGGGGAACATCAGGGGCGATTCGGCGGGTATCATCCTGTTCCCCCCGGGTCCTGGGGAACACTACACATTCAGGGCACACCGGCACGCAAGATTTTTCAAGACGCCGTTAGGTACACGTGGGATATGGAGCGGAATCATCCCGCCACAGCGAACACCCGCAATTGACACAAAACATTATTTTTCAATATTTTAACATGAAAACGCCGCACACACTTCTTTCTTACGTCCGGTAAACCTGCGGCTCACCTGTGTGTAGTAACTTTTCGTCCGGCTGGACAAAAGTGATGTACCGTCCCGGCCATTGGCAGCGTTATTCGTAACGGCGTGTTGGTTACCGACGAAACCCAACTTCACAGGAGGATTGCTATGCGATTCCGAGGATCGATGCTCGCTGTGTGCCTCGCGTTGACGGCCCCGGCCATGGGTGCGGAATGGACGGGACTGGGTGATGGGACGAGCTGGAACGACGGCGACAACTGGGCGAGTGGGTTCCCTCCGCTCACGAGTGAGTACGTCGAAATCGCAACGGGGAACCCCGTCCATAGCGGCGACCTGCTCAGGGCAGCCGACACACTGGTAACCGGCGCGGGCAACCTCACGGTCAACGGTCGTTTTCGTAACGGCGATGGCGGCCCGGCCACATTCACATTCTCGTCAAACGGTACCCTCACCGTGAATGGCAACTATTTCATGGCCGGCAGGACCGCCCCCAGCACCTTCCATCAGACCAGCGGAACCGTCAACGTCAACCTTGACCGCGGCTTCTTCGTCTCGGATGGCAGCGGTGCCACTGGAAGCACACTGCGCCTGTCGGGCGGCACGATGTATGTGAATATGTATGGCGACTATAACGAGTTGCACAATGTACGCATTGGCAAGGAAGGTGACCCCACCAAGAAAGACCTCTTCCTGATCGACGGCGGCACATTCATCGTGGAAAACAACAAGGACGGCAATGGCCGGCGTTTCTACATCGAAGGCAATGCCCGCTTTCAGGTGGACAGTGGCAGCGCGACCATCAGCAACTTCCAGTACCTGATCGTCGGCCGTAAGGATGGCTCTGACCAAGTTGCGGAAATGATCATCAACGGCGGCAGCGTCTCCGCCTCGCTTACCGCACTTGTGGTCGGCGGCTTCAACGATGGCCTCCTGGAGGTGAACGGCGGGTCGCTCACACTTACTGCGGGCGATCTGTGGATCGCGGACAGCCATCCCAATCGCAAGGGTGATGTGATCCAGATCGGTGGCATCATCGACATCGCGGGCAATGTCGTCGTCGGTCGCGAGGTTAACGCCATCGGCTCATACACCATGTCCGGCGGTCAGCTCATCGCCAGCAATATCGTGCTGGGCAACGGTATCGGCACATTCAATTTCAACGGCGGCCAGATCATCCTCGACGGTGATCGCACGGATATCCTCAACGAAATCTGGTTCAACGCGGTGGCCGGCACCTTCGCCACCTACAACGCCCAGACCAACACGACGCTGATCGCCGTGCCCGAGCCGGCGAGCCTGGCACTGGTGGGGCTGGGTGGCCTGATGATGTTGCGCCGCCGGACGGTCAGCTGATCGACATCCACCATCGGTTGTGCCGCGTCGAAAGGCGCGGCCGACCTTTCCTCCTGCGGCACGCTCAAGGCGGGTCGCGTCGATTCGGACACCGCGGCCTTCAAGGAGTTCACCATGCGACGTCATCATGGTTTCACCCTGATCGAGTTGTTGGTTGTCATCAGCATCATCGCATTGCTGATCGCACTGCTGCTGCCGGCCCTGTCGTCGGCGCGTGAAGCCGCCCGCCGGATCGAGTGCTCCTCGGCCCAGCGACAGATGGCGATGGCGACGCTTGCCCATGCCATCGACAAGCAGGGTCAGTTCCCCGTCGCGGGCAAGATCTGGCAGCCCAAGCGGTTCTCGGATGTCCACTGGGCGGAGAAGGACGGTGGCGGCCGACCACTGGCACACCTGGCGGTGCTGGCCAAGTACATGAACCGGCCACTCAACTCCGGCCGGCAGTCGACCCTCGTCGCCGACATGGTCGACGAAACCAAGATGAAGCCATTCATCTGTCCCTCGCAGGAGCAGGTGCCCGACAACATCCTGCTGCTGGAGTTCGTGACCGAAGGCTGGCAGGCACCCCGGGCCCGCACGAGCTACGCCTTCAATGAAGTGGTGTTCGGCTGGTTGGAGAACGGCAGCCGCATCTTCGGCGCGCAGAATCAGATCAGTAACCCGGCACGCACGCTGCTCTATATTGACGGCAAGCCGCGTGAGGAGGGCGGCGGTGTTACCACCGACTGGGTAACCATCGGCGCGGCGGGCGAATGGACGCTGCATGACCAGTACCACGGCGTCTACAACGCGGCCGCCCCCTCCGTCATGGACATCGAACGCCACGGGGGCAACACCGTCGTCGCCTTCGCCGACGGCCACGTGGACCAGGCGACGGTCGAATCCTTCAGCGACATCTACGTCAGCCAGGGCATCCAGACCAACCAGAACTGACGCCCACTCGACGGACCGAACCGTCGGCCCGATCCCTTTTCAGAACGTTCACCCCGATGCCGCGCCTTCGCCCCAGCGGAAGCGCGGCATCGGTTTATCGCGACGCGGCATCGTCCCCCCCTACCTGAGCAGCCTTTCCCAAATCCGCCTTCCCCCCATCCCCCTGCCGCCATTCGATTTAGATATTCTCGCTTCGCTTCGATCCAGTGGACGCACGCTCAGTCCACGGTGGCCCGCCTACATCGCCTCGGCGATCCCGAACTTCCAGGATGTGGAGGACGACGTTACTCATCGAAGGTGGCGGCGGACTGTACACCGCGCAGGACAACATCGACGCGGGTACGGCGTTCATGAAAGGTCGCCGAGTTCTACGCTGACGCGTGAAGTAGATCAAAGCGCGACCGGTTGCGTCAGGCCGCGTCGCCCAGCACGGGCAGCCGGTGGCTCTTGTTCCGGGCTTTTTCCGCCCTGGCCTGTTCGAGCTTCTTGAGCGCGGCGGGGTTGGCGTAGGTGTTGAAGATCATCGCCTTGATGGTGCCCCACAGGCCGCCGAAGCTGGAGAAGGTGTGGTTGACAGCCGTCGGCTCGTAGCCACAGTGCACCATACACTGGGCGCAGTTGGGGTTGCCGCTTTCCCTGCCGTACTGGCTCCAGTCGGTGTCATTGATCAGTTCATCGAACGTGTCGACGTAACCGTCCTGAATGAGATAGCAGGGCTTCTGCCAGCCGAAGATGTTGTACGTCGGGTTGCCCCACGGCGTGCATTCATAGTCGCGCCGGCCCATCAGGAACTCCAAAAACAGCGGCGACTGATTGAACTTCCAGCTCTTCTTACGGTTGGCCAGCAGCAATTCGAACATTTCGTTGGTTCGCTGCCGCTCACGCAGGAACGATTGCTGGTCGGGAGCCTTGGGGTAGGCGTAGCCGGGCGAGACCATCATGCCCTCGACGCCCAGTTCCATCATTTCGTCAAAGAATTCGCGCACCTCGTTGGGGTCGAAGCCGTCGAACAGTGTCGTGTTGGTGGTGACGCGGAAGCCCATCGACACCGCCTTGCGAATCGCCTCGACGGCGACCTTGAACACACCTTCGCGGCAGACGGCAAAGTCGTGGCTCTCCTCCGAGCCATCCATGTGCACGCTGAAGGTCAGGTACTTGCTCGGCTTGAACAGCCCCTGTTCGAGTTTTTCTTTGAGAAGAATCGCGTTGGTGCACAGGTAGACGTACTTCCTGCGGGCGATCAGACCGTCGACGATCTCGCCGATCTGCGGGTGCATCAGCGGCTCACCGCCGGGGATCGAGACCATCGGCGCACCGCACTCCTCCACCGCCTTGAAGCACTGCTCGGGGGTGAGGTTTTTCTTGAGGATGTGGGCGGGATACTGGATTTTGCCGCACCCGGCGCAGGCAAGATTGCAACGGAACAACGGCTCGAGCATGAGCACGAGCGGATAGCGTTTGCGCCCGCGCAGCTTCTGACTGAGCACGTAGGACGCAACGGTCCACATCTGTGAAAGTGGGACACCCATGGGGCAAAGGCCTTTACTTGTGTGCGTTCAGGGTCCGCCCTTCACGTTCGGCCGACCGCCGCGGTGACAAGGCACGCAACCAGCGTCGCCCCCCCGGACTCCCCGGTGGGGCTGACGTCCCCGGTTGTGCCAATCTTACAGGCGGGGCGGGGGGACGCCAACATTGGCGCGGGGATTGCGTGGGGGATCCCACGTACGGAGTGCGTGGGCTTTCGGGGGAATCGATCGTCAAAGGTTTCTGTTATAGGAAGATTGCCTGGAGGAGGTAGAAGAAGACGATCGCCAGGCCCGCGCCGGCGGGGATGGTGATGATCCAGCTCACCGAGATATCGCGCAGCGTGTTGAGGTTCAGGGCGCTGAGGCCGCGGGCCATGCCGACGCCCAGCACCGCGCCCACGAGGGTGTGAGTGGTGGAGATGGGCATCTTGTAAACGGAGGCGAGCAGGATCGTCAGGGCTGCGGCGAACTCGGCACAGAAGCCACGGGAGGGCGTCAGCTCGGTGATGCGCTTGCCGATCGTCTCCATGACGCGCCAGCCCCAGGTCGCCAGGCCAACCACGATCCCGATGCCGCCCAGGACGAGCAGGCCCGGGTGGATGGACGCCTGCTTCGGAATCGCGTGCGTCTGAACGATCTCGATGGCGGCGGACAACGGCCCCACCGCATTGGCAACGTCGTTGGCGCCGTGGGCGAAAGCGACGAAACAGGCGCTGATGATCTGCAGGTAGACGAAGATGCGCTCGACCTGGCCGAAGCTCGAGGTGGTCGGCTGCATCTGCTCAGCCACTTCTGCCCGCTCCTGGGCCTCACGCTGCAGTGCCTGAGTAGCCTGCAATAGCTCGTCGGCTTTCCGACGGATGTCGTTGTTGGCGACGCTGCGTACCCGCCGCAGGTGCATCACCGCCTTGCGCAACGAGCGGGCGACGAACAGGTCGCGATCGCTCATGAGCAGTTCCGTCTCCTCCGTCGGGCCGATTTTCACAACCAGCCGACGGGACACCAGTGAACCGACAATGCCGCTGGTCAGCGCGACGCTCAGCCCCAGCGTCAGGGGGAGGGTATCGAACGGCTTGAGGCCGTACCTCGCCCAGAAAGGTGTCATGCCCTTGAAGGCGACCACCAGCAGCATGGTCACCAACACACAGAAGACCATGATCGGCGTCCACCATTTGGCGGCGGCCAGCGGATCGGGCTTATAAAAGATCTGTCGCAGGATGAAGCGAAAGACGATAAAGGCGACGATGCTGCTCAGGGCGGGCGAGATGACCCAGCTGGCGACGATGGAGAGCACGCCCGATTCCCCGATCCAGTTCACTTCCGATGCGCCGCCGACGACGACACCGAAACCGATTACGGCACCGACGATGGAGTGGGTGGTGGAGACAGGCCAGCCGAAGTAGGAAGCGAGCTGGAGCCAGGCCCCCGCTGCCAGGAGTGCCGCGATCATGCCCAGGCCCAGTTGCATGGGCTGATCCTGAAAGACCGCGGGAGAGATGATGCCATTGCGAATGGTATCCGAGACGTGTGGCCCGACGAGGAACGCCCCGGCAAATTCAAAGATGGCAGCGAGGATGACGGCCCGCTTGAGCGTCAGTGCGCCCGAGCCGACGCTCGTGCCCATGGCGTTGGCGACGTCATTCGCGCCGATGTTCCAGGCCATGTAAAAACCAAAGGCGAGGGCAAGGCCGATGAGAACGATGGTCGTCGGATCCATGAGTGCGGTTTCGGGCTGACGAGGCGGGCGGGTCGGGGTCCGGCCATCATCGCGGCCGGATGCCGCCTCATCAGCGGGTCATTTCTTCAATTCCAGGGTGCGTCGCACGCGGTTGGCCAACCGTTCCGCCAGGTTGGACAGTTCGCTGACCTGCTTGAACAAACGGTTCCAGAGGAAAAAGTCCCCCATCGATAGCTCATCCTCATGCGCGAACACCGCCTTGAGCAGCCGACGCTGGATCAGGTCAGCCTCGTACTCCTGGCGGGCCACCGTATCCACCATCCGCAATACCTTTTCCGCTTCGCCCCCGCCGAACCCTGTCTCGACCAGTTCATCGAGCTGATCGATGATCTGGCGGACTGATTCGAACGCCTGCAGGTTCTTGTCCAGAAACGCCCGGAAGTCATCCTTCAGGGCGTCGATCATCCGGATGGGCTTGAGCGTGAACAGCACACCGATGTTCTCGGCCTTGTCGGCAATGGAGTCCTGGATCGCCAGGATTTCCTGCAGTGCCCCCCGATCGACGGGCAGAAAGTAGCTGCGCGTCAGGTGCTGCTGGATGTCGTGCTTGAGCTGGTCTGCCTCGTGTTCAAGCTGGCTGATTTCGTTGGCGATTTTCTCGACCCGGGCGTGATCACCCTGCTGCACCGCCTCGACCACGTCGTTGATCTTCTGCACGCACTGGGCCACCTTGGCCATGTGCAACTGCAATGGGCCGAAGGGCGAGTGACCGAAAAGCTTGGCGATGCTTCGCATGACAATGTTCCTGCCCGTCAGGGGCGATTCAGGTCGCGCGGGCCGGGGAAGGTTGTTCGCACCGACCGCATGGAGCGGCACCGGGCGAATGTCGGCCGCAGGTTATAGCAGGCTCAGGGATCGTCGCAACCCGGGGCCGAGGTTCAGGACACGCACCGCGGAAACGCCGCGAACTCGCCGCACGATACCCTCCGACGCTGCGCCTCGACCCGGGTGGCCACTGTACCAGAAGTCAGCCTCTCGCGATGCCACCACGCTCATGCCTCCAATCGCAGTATGAAGGTACTGCCCCTGCCCGGCTCGCTTTGCACATCGACCTGGCCGTGATGCGCCTGCGCGATGTGTTTGACGATCGCCAGACCCAGCCCGGTGCCGCCCATTTCCCGGCTGCGCGCCTTGTCGGTGCGGTAGAAGCGTTCGAACAGCCGCGGCAGATGCTCCGCACCGATGCCCGGACCGTGATCGATCACGCTCACGAGCACCTGCCCATGGCGACGTTCGGCCACCACACGCACCTGACTGTGCGGCGGGCTGTACTTGATCGCGTTGTCCAGCAGGTTCACCACCGCCTGTTCCAGCAACGGCGCGTTGATACGGGCGGTCAGGTCCGGGGCGCACGATACTTCGATCCGGATATCCCGGGCGTCAGCCTTGAACTGGCAGCTTTCCACTGCCGCTGCGATCACACGGTCGACCGGCCCTCGCTCCAGCTCGATCCGCCGATCCTTCGCGTCCTGCTCCACCCGCGACAGCGTCAGCAGATCGTTGACGATCGCGTGCAGCCGATCCGCCTGCCGGGCGATGATCTTCAGGAACCGCTCAGCGTCCTGGGCATCGTGCTCGCCCTCCAGCAGCGTTTCGGCGAAACCCTTGATCGCGGTCACGGGTGTCTTGATCTCATGCGAGACGTTGGCGACGAAGTCCCGCCGCACACCCTCCAGCCGACGAAGCTCGGTCACATCGTGCAGCACGATGACGACGCCGATGCGGTTGCCTTCCCCATCGCGCAGCGGAGCGCTTTGGACCTGCACGTAGCGGTCGGGCGCATCAGCCTCGGCGGGGGTGTGCAGCGTCAGGTCATCCTGCACGGCTCGTTCGGTTTCCAGCGCCTGGACGATGAAACGCTGCAGTTCGGTGGTGCGCACCACCTGCTGGATCAATTGGCCGGCTGCCTCGCCGGGGTCGACGCCCAGAAATCGCCCCGCCGCCGCGTTCAGACTGATCACCCGCTGCTGCGGGTCGACGACGATGACGCCCTCAACCATGCTCGACAGCACGACTTCCAGCTCGTTGCGCTGGCGCACGGCGGCCTGATAACGTTCCTGTATCTGTCGCGCCATCTGGTTGAGCGACTCCGCCACGGCCGCCATGGGAGCGATGCCGCTCACCTCGACCGGCTGGGACCAATCGCCCGCGGCGAACCGCTCTGCCCCGCGCCGCAACTGCTGTAGCGCCCGGTGATGGAGCACGAGGATCACGACAAAAACCGCCAGGACCAGAAACGCCGCCACGAGCAGCGTCGCCACCGACCCGCTTGTGTTCGCCTCACCCAAAGTGGTCAGTGCCGCTCCGCGCAAGGGCTTACTCCCTGAAGCGATACCCGACGCCGCGGATGGTCTCGATATCATCCCCAGCCTGCGGGTCCGCAGTGGAAAGCTTTCGCCGTAGTGACACCACCTGCACATCGACCGACCGGTCGGTGACAGCCGCCAGGTCGCCGTGCATCGCATCGATGATCTGCTTGCGGGTGAAGACGCGTCCCGGCCGGGACGCCAGCACACGCAGCAGCTTGAACTCGGTGACGGTCAGGTCGACGGGCTTGCCATCGACGGTGACGGCGTGCCGCTGGGGGTCGATGATGAGGTTGCGGACGCGGAGAGGTTGGTCTTCAGCAGGTTGGTCCGTCGCTGCCGCCGCCCGTCGTCGCAGCACCGCGCGGATGCGGGCCAGCAACTCCCGCCAGCGGTAGGGCTTGGTGACGTAGTCGTCTGCCCCCAGTTCCAGCCCCAGCACGATGTCCGCTTCCTGATCGCGGGCCGTCACCATCACCACCGGGATTGCGGCAGTGGCTGGGTCGGCCCGCAAGGCCCGGCATACCTCCAGCCCGTCCATGCCCGGCAGCATCAGGTCCAGCACGACCAGGTCCGGCAGCGCCCGCCGCACCATCTCCAGCCCCACCTCTCCCCGGTCGGTGCAGCTCACCTCGAACCCCTCGCGCACCAGGTTGTAGCGCAGCAGTTCCTGCAGGTCCGGCTCATCCTCAATAATGAGCAACCGGCCCCGGCTCACTGCCCCGGGCGGGCTGGGCAGGTTCGAAGCAGCTTCCTTTCGGCGACGGGCTTTCATGGCGGCTCCCATTGGCGCCACATCTTCTTCATTCATCGTGCCCAAACACTACCGCGAACGCCGCGACCGGGCACCTCATTCTGTTAGAAAACTGTTCACAACCCGCCCTGCCGTAACACAAAGCCATTTTTCAAAAAGACTTGCGCACAAAAAAGAATATCTCTCTTTAACGCCCGCCCCCTCAGCAAAGCGAAGAGCGGCGGGACCTGCCAACTCCCCCAAAGGCGCCCAAATCCCCGCAATACCCCGACCCACCCGAGCGTTTGACCGGCGTGCGGCTCGAATGGGTCGAGCCTGGCACTATTGGTACATCCCTTTCCCCCTCGGAAGGAGGCAGGTCATGACGCGTAATCGTTGGTGGGTGGCGGCTCTGGCGGTGGCAATGTCGGGTGCGGTATGGATGGGGCAATCCTTCGCCCAGGACGGCGGCGGTCGGCGCGGCGGACAGCAGGGGCAGTTCGACCCCGAACAGATGCGCCAGCGTATGGAAGAGATGCGTCAGCAGCGGGCTGAACGCATGAAACAGCAACTGGGCGTGAGCGATGAGGACTGGGCAGTGATCGGCCCCCGGATCGAGAAGATCGAACAGTTGCGCACTCAGTCCGCGACGATGGGGGTCGGACTGGGTCAGCGCGGCGGGTTCGGCGGCCCGGGCGCTGGTCGCGGTCAGGGTGCCGGCCGGGGTCAGGGCGCTGGCCGTGGTCAGGAAGTTGACCCGGCGGACCTGCCCGAAACCGCCCGTGCGATGCGCAACCTGCGTGAGGTACTCGACGACGAGCAGGCCAGCAACGACGATATCCGCAAGGCGTTGACGCAACTGCGTCAGGCGCAGGAGAAGGCGCGTAAGGAACTGGCGGCCGCCCGCGAGGACCTGCGCACGCTGGTGACCCTGCGTCAGGAGGCTCAGTTGGTCACGATGGGTATCCTTGAGTGAAAGACCGGCCAGGGCCAGGGCCGGTCATCACCAGGATGTGTGCCGGTCCTGGTTCTGGCCCCTCAGGCATCCATACATGCGACGCTCCTATTTTCGGGGCCCCTGGCCCTTCACCGGACCAAGGGCCCTTTCAACATGAGTCACTTACTGGACAATCTGGTCGCACGCGGCGTACTCGATCCACAGGACGCTCAGCGCGTGCGCGAACTGATCGCCAACGGCAGTTCACTGGACGATGCGCTGCTAGCCGTCGGGGCGACAAACGACCTGCTACCTCGGCTGGCGGCCGAGTTCGAGGTGCCCTACCTCGACCTGGAGAACTGCAAGCCCCCCGCCCAGCTGCTCGCCCGCTTCCCCGCGCGCGTGCTGCTGGAGCACAAGCTGCTGCCCGTCGAGCAGAACAACGGCGACGTCATCGTCGCGACCAGCAGGCTCTTTGACACCGCCGGGCTGGATGAACTGCGGCTGACATCGGGCATCAGCATCAAGCCGGCACTCGCCCCACCAAGCGAAATCGACCGCTGCATCCGCCAGTTCCTGGGTGTCGGGGCCGACACGGTGCAGTCGCTGGTGTCGGATGGCAGCCACAACATCGAGGTGCTGGCCGACGGCAGCGAGGAGGATGTCGACCTTGCCGAGGCGGCACAGGACGCCTCGATCATCAAATTCGTGAACCAGTTGCTCGCCGAAGCGATCGAGCTGCGCGCGACTGACGTTCACATCGAGCCGTTTGAGCATTCGCTGCAGATTCGCTACCGCATCGACGGCGTGCTGCAGCAGGCGAACATCCCGCCGGAAGTGCGTCAGTTCCAGGCGGCGATCGTGTCACGCCTCAAGATTCTGAGCCATCTGGACATTGCGGAAAAGCGCTTGCCGCAGGACGGCCGCATCAAGCTGCGCATCCGTCAGCGTGAGATCGACGTGCGTGTGTCGGTCATTCCCATGCTGCACGGCGAAGCGGTGGTCATGCGTATCCTCGACCGTGGCGCGACGCTGCTGGGGCTGGAACACCTGGGCATGTCCGCCCGCGACAAGAAGGCTTTCGAGCGCGTGCTGGGCCTGCCGCACGGCATCATCCTCGTCACCGGCCCGACCGGCAGCGGTAAAACGACCACGCTCTACGCCGGCCTGTCGGAAATCAACGACATCGTCCGCAAGATCGTCACCATCGAGGACCCGATCGAATACCACCTGGAAGGCATCAACCAGATTCAGGTGTCGACCAAGACGGGGCTGACCTTCGCCCGCGGGCTGCGATCGATCCTGCGACACGACCCGGACGTAATCCTGATCGGTGAAATCCGTGACCGTGAGACAGCGGAAATCGCGGTGCAGGCTTCGCTGACGGGCCACCTGGTGTTTTCGACGCTGCACACCAACGATGCGCCTGGCGCCCTGACACGACTGGTGGATATGGGCATCGAGCCGTTCCTGGTTACCTCGTCACTGGAGATGGTGGTGGCGCAACGGCTGGTGCGACTGATCTGCGAGTCATGCAAGGAGCCAATCGCGATCGAAGAGGCCGGCCGACTGCGTGATGAACTGGGCGTGGAGCTGCCGGATGTGCTGTATCGCGGCCGGGGCTGCCGGGCGTGCCAGAACACGGGCTATCGCGGCCGAACGGGTATCTTCGAGCTGATGCCGGTGAGCGATGCGATTCGTGAGCTGGTGCTGCGGCGCGAGTCAGCCGGCCGGGTAAGACAGGTTGCCATCCAGGAAGGCATGAGCAGCCTGCGCCAGGATGGCTGGCGCCTCGTGCGTGAGGGCCGGACCACGCTGGAAGAGGTGCTGCGTGTGACCAAGGACGAACCGGCGTGAGTTGAGTTGAACAGAAGGACGCGGAGAAAACGCCGAGAGGAAAAGGCAGGAAAAGGAAAGGAAACGAGGATACGCGACGAAAACAGGCGGATGCATCAAAAGCCTTATTCTCTTTCTCCGTCCCCTCCGTTTTCTCCTGTTAAATCCCTGCTTTCCTTCGTACCTTCGTGTTTTCGTGGCTGAATAAAGGATTCGACGTTGCCTGAGTTTGCGTACATCGCGGTGGATCGCAGCGGCAAGCGGACGCAGGGGACGCTGACGGCCGCGGACCGCGCATCAGCGCTGGCGAGCGTGACGCAGCGCGGCCTGTTCCCGGTGTCGATCGACGAGCGACGCCACGGCAACGGCAACGGCAAGGCGGCTCACAGCAGCACCATGACCCTGCCGCGCCCCCAGCCGATCGCCAAACCCACAACCCCTGCAGAAACAGCCGACGCCTCCACCGGCCGCATCCCCCCCGCCGCGATCGAAAACTTCACACGCGAGCTGGCGAACCTGCTGTCGGGCGGCGTGCCGCTGGCACGGGCGCTGTCGATCCTCCGACGCGAATCGTCACAGCCAGCCGTCCGGGCGATGTGGGAGTCGATCCACGACGCCGTCAGCGAAGGCGTCTCGCTGGCAGATGCGATGGCGCGGTTCCCCCGCAGTTTCCCACCGGTTTATATCGCCATGGTGCGTGCGGGCGAGACGGGTGGTTTCCTCGACGTGGTGCTGGGGCAGATTGCTGACTTCCGGGCACGCGAACGTGACCTTCTGGGCAAGGTGAAGGCTGCGATGATCTACCCCTGCGTGCTGGCGACGCTGGCAGTGGGCGTGGTTATCTTCTGCCTTACCTATTTCATCCCCAAGTTCAGCTCGCTCTTTAACGAGTTCGGCGCGGGCCTGCCCTGGCTGACCCAGGTCGTGGTCGCGATCAGCGAATCGTTTTATTCCTATGGCCTGTTGTTCGCGCTGGCGCTGATCGTCGGCATCATCGCGGTGCAGCGATTCAAGCAGACCGATATGGGCAGGCGGAAGCTGGAACGGCTCATGCTCGCCACGCCGCGGCTGGGCAACGTCATGGCGCGGTTCGCGCTGGTGCGCTTCACCCGCATGCTGGGTACGCTGCTGGGCGCGGGCGTTCCGCTGATGGCGGCCCTGCGCGTGGCGCGCGAGGCGATCGGTAATCAGACGCTCATCGACGCGGTGGCGCGTGCCACCGAGGATGTGCAGCGCGGTGCCTCACTGGCGCGCGGGCTGGCCAGCACGCCCATGCTCTTTCCCCCGTCGGTGGTGGAGATGATCGCCATCGCGGAGGAGACGGGTCGACTGGACAAGGAACTGATGCGCATCGCCGCGACGTATGAGGACGACCTGGACCGACAGCTTCGCATGTTGGTCGCGCTGGCGGAACCGGTGATGCTCTTTTTCATGGCAGGGCTGATCGGCACGATCGTCGTGGCGATGCTGCTGCCGATCTTCTCGTTGCAGGACCTGATCAAGTGATCGCAGGGGCGTGGCGGCTGATTCGTCCGTCCCGCTGGAAACCACGGAGTGCATGATGAAACGACATGAACGTCGCCGCCCGATGCGCGGCTTCACGATGATCGAACTGCTGCTGGTGCTGGTGATTCTGGGCGTGCTGGCGGTGATGGTGGTGCCGCGCTTCGCCGGCCGATCGGAACAGGCGCGTGTCACGGCTGCGAAAAACGACCTGGCGCGGCTGGTGGTGGCGCTGGATTCGTTCGAGATCGACAACGGCCGCTACCCCGATTCCTCCGAGGGACTCGCCGCACTGGTTCGCCGGCCGAACAACGTGACGAACTGGACCGGGCCCTACCTGCAGAACGTGCAGTCGGAGCCGAAGGACCCCTGGGGTAATCCCTACCGGTACGTCTATCCCAGTCGGCGCAACGAGGGCGGGTACGACCTGTACTCGATCGGCCCCGACGGTCAGGAAGGCACCGATGACGACATTTATCCGGGCCAGGACTGATCCCCGCCGGGAAGCTCAGCGATGCCCGATGCACGGTCGGCTGGGCTTCTCGATGCTGGAACTGATCATCGTGATGATCATCATAGCGACGCTGCTGGCGGCCGCGGCGCCGTCGTTGCGTGGGTTCTACGCCAAGCAGCAGGTGACCAACCTGGCTGGACAGATCGTCGCGCTGTGCAATTACGCCCAGCAGGCGGCCCGCAACGAGGGACGGATCTACCGCTTCAACCTCGATGTGGAACAGGGCATTTACGGGCTGACCGCCCAGGAGGGGTCGGAGTTTTTTGAGCCGATGCATGATCTTGGCATGGTGTTCGAGCTGCCGGCGGAAGTGCGGGCCTACTGGATGGAGATGGACCTGACTGCAAGCGACCGCCAGTACGTGACGTTTTACCCTTCGGGCCGAGTGGAACCGGCGGCGATTCGACTGATCGGCCGCCGCGACCAGATCATGGACGTGATGTGCCTGTCCGCCACGGGCCGGTTTACGGCACTGACGGAAGAAGAATCGCTGGCACTGCAGGAGCGGATCAAACAGGGCTACCGCTTCAGCAGCCGCACAAGCCAGATCGGCAGCAGCAGTGGAACGGGCAAACGATGAACGGTCAGCAGATGATCCATCGCGTTCGTCCCCCCGCCGCCCGGGCGCGAGGGCTGAGCCTGGTCGAGGTACTGGCCAGTCTGGCACTGGTGGCGATCGTCATGCCGGTGGCGATGCACTGCGTGTCGCTGGCAACGAGCGCCTCATCGCTGGCAAAGCAGCGCATGATCGCCACCACGCTGGCACAGGCGCGCATGGACGAGATCATCGCCACGCACGATTACGCCACACCACAGCAGCAGGGTGACTTTGGTGAGAACTATCCGGGCTTTCAGTGGATCGCCACAGCCGTCGACTTTGACACCTCGGTGAAGGAGGTGCAGGTGACGGTTACGTGGGAGAGCTGGTCGGGCCAGCAGAACGTGACGCTGACGACGTTGATCTTCACGGATGTGTGAATGAGCGATCGGGCGTACAGGATGAAATGGGGGAACGCGACACTTCCTGTCGCGTCGTTTGCTCTGCGCGCAGCGGCGCGGCGGGCATTCACGTTGATGGAGATGCTCGTCGCGATGGCAATCATGAGCGTGCTGGCGATGTCGATCTACTCGAGCCTGCACATCGCCTTCAACGCACGTGAAGCAGCCGAACGTGCGCTCGAACCCACGCGCATCCTGACGACGAGCCTGCAGACCATCGCTGATGAGCTGCGCAATGCGGTACCGGTCACGGGCATGTTGTCACTGGAGTTTCTGGGCACCGATGATGTTGAGAACGGCTACGACAGCGACAGCATCCTTTTCTACAACACAGCCGGTTACCGCCCGTGGCCGGATCATGAATCGGGCTTTCGCCGCATCGAATTCGTCCTCGCCGACGAACTGATCAGTGGCGACCGCGTGCTGTTGCGACGAACCGTCTCCGCATCGCTGGCGCCAGTCGTCCCTGAACCAGAGGACATGGTGATCTGTGGCGGCGTGCGTTCGTTCAACGTGCGCTATTACGATGGCTCCTCCTGGGTCGATTCGTGGGATTCAGCCAGTCACGATGATTCGCTGCCCTACGCGGTGGAGATCACGCTGGAGCTACAGCCGCGCAACCCACAACAGCAGAACGAGCGCGGGCCGATGATGACGACGATCGTCTCGCTGCCAGTCGGCGGTGCACAGTTGGAAGAAGAAGGCGAGGGAGGCACGATCCGGTTGTTCTGACGATGGACACGCAGACTCGGACAACCCGTTGTTCGGTAACACCCGTTCGATCCGGTCGGACAAAGGTCTTTTCCGGTGGGACAGGCGTCCGGTCTGTCCTGCCCCACCAGGCTCGGGCGCGCTGCGGCGGCACGATCCTCATCGTCACCATGTTCGTCGTGCTGACGATCGCCGCGATGTCGATCGTCTACGCCCGTACAGCCCGGGTGGAGGCGATCGCCTCGGCGAACATGGCGGCGCAGGCACAGGCGGACTACATCGCCCGGGGCGCGGTGCAGTACGTCATGGGCGTGCTGGCGGACCTGCAGGGCGAAATCCTGCGGCCGGAGGACATCGAGGTCGAAGCGGTGCCCTTCGCCGGCGGCTACTTCTGGCTCATTACCCCGGACTGGGACCAGCGCGAGGGCGGGCTGAAGTTCGGCCTGATCGACGAATCGAGCAAGCTGAACCTCAACACCGCCACGTACGACATGCTCATCAAGCTGCCGAACATGACCGCCGAGTTCGCCGCCTCCATCGTCGACTGGCGCGACCCGGACAGCGACATCACCCCCAGCGGCGCGGAAAACGACTATTACATGACGCTTCGGCCGGCGTATTACTGCAAGGATGCGCCGTTTGAGACGTTGGAAGAGTTGCTGCTGGTACGCGGTGCGACGTTCGAGCTGGTGTACGGCGAGGACGCCAACCGCAACAACCTGCTGGACGATAACGAAAACGATGGCGACCTGTCCCTGCCGCCGGACAACCGGAACAACCAGCTCGATTACGGGTTGTTCGACCTGGCGACGGTGTACACGATGGCCCCGACAACAAACCCGGATGGCGAACCGCTGGTGAATGTCAATCTGGGTGACACGACCCGGCTTCGCGAACTGCTGGAAGCGAGGCTGGCCTCGGGCAACATCGAGCGGATCATCGCCGAGATTCAGACGAACCGGCCCTACCGCAACCTGATGGACCTGTACATCCGCGCTCAGCTCACACCGGAGGAGTTCAACGCGATCTGGGACGGGCTGACCGCCTTCGATGAGGAAGAAGCACCACGGATGGGGCTGATCAACGTGAACACGGCTCCGGAACAGGTCCTGGCGTGCCTGCCCGACTTGAGCGAAGCTGATGCGGCAACCATGGTGGCGGAGCGGCGCACGGCGGACACGGAAAACGGCGGCTTCGCCTGGGTCGCCCGGGCACTGACGCAGGAAAAGGCGATCCGCATCGGCGACTACATCACCGGCCGCACGTATCAGTACACCGCGGATGTGGTGGCGGTGAGTGCCAACGGCCGATCGTTTAAGCGGTTGCGTGCGGTGATCGATTTTTCCAGCTCGCCGCCACGCATCCGACACATGACGGATCTGACGGCCCTGGGCTGGCCGCTGGACTCGGAGATTCTGGAAATGCTGCGTCGCGGCGAGGAACTGCCCCGACCGCAGACGTTGATGGAGTTCTGACCATCGTTCGCGTCGTCCGTGTCGTGAGCGGTGAATCGGGTATGAAGGGAACGCATGAAGCTGAGCGGTAAACAAGTGCTGGGGCTGGCGGTGGAGCCTGGGGCGATCGCCGCTGTGCAGGTGCAGCGGGCCGGTACCCGGTCTCAGGTCGTGCGCGCCGCGACCTTCACACTGCCCGAATCGGCAACGATCGAGAACCCCGACAGCTTCGGCCCGGCGTTCAGCCAGTTCCTGCGCGACAATCAATTCAGCGCCAAACGGGCGGTCATCGGGCTGCCCGCAGCGTGGCTGGCGGTGAAGGAACGCATGGTACCCGCCGGCGACGATGCGACCACGCTGGACATGCTGCGGCTGTTGGCTGAGAGCGAGTTCGCCACCGATGCCCGCGAACTGATATTCGACTGCCTGCTCGATGCCGCGCCGCTGCACTCGGTCTCCCCCGAGGAGCCGCTGCGGGCGGTGCTGCTTTTCGCGACCCTGCGCCGGCGGGTGGACGGCCTGGTCCGTGTGGCGGAACAGGCGGGGCTTCGGGTCGCGGCGATTACCTCCTCAACGGTAGCGCTGGCGCAGGCGGGCGATGCCGTCGCCTGCCCGACAATGCTGCGCATCACGCCCGCGGCGGTGGAACTGCTGTGGCGCGAGGAGGACCGCATCGGTGCAGTACGGCACCTGGCGACCCATGGCCCGGGGAAAACTGGCGGCACAGCCGAATGGGGCAACAGTCTGGGGGCGGAACTTCGCCGCATCTGGCTGAGCCTGCCGCAGCCGACCGGCCCGCGCAAACTGCGGATATTCGATTCGGCGGGGTTGTCGAAGGAGGCGAAGGATGCGCTGGTGGCCCGGCTTTCGCTGCAGCCGGAGGTCGCCGCGACGGTCGGTCCGCTGACGCTGGGTGGCTCGGGCGAGGGGTCGCTCGCGCCGGAACATGCGTCTGCGGGAGCACTTGCGCTGCTTGGGCACGCCGAGGCGCCACCGGCGATCGATTTCCTGCATTCGCGGCTGGCACCACCCCCGCGTCGGATGCCCGCACTGTGGCGCTACGGGATCGCGGCGGCGGCGGTGCTGCTGCTGGCCTTCGCCGGCCTGATGGGCGATATCTTCCTGACCAGCCGCGAGTTAGCTCGCATGGAAGCCGAGTACGCCGAACTTGAACCGCAGGCCAAAAAAGCGGCACAACTGCGCGACCGGGTGCGCATCGCCCGAGGCTGGTTCGACCAGCGGCCCAAACTTCTGGATTGCCTGGCCGCCCTGACCATGGCTTTCCCCGAGCAGGGCAGCGTCTGGGCCACCACGGTGGCGATCGACAATGACCTGACCTGCAACGTCACAGGCAAGGCTGAGAACGATTCGAGCGTTGTACTGGTACGGGAGGCGATCAGCCGGTCGCCCTGGTTCAGCGAAGTGAAGTCGGGCGGCATCCGCGGGGCGGATCGTCAATCCCGGCAGGTGTCGTTTTCCATGACCTTCCGTTACCAGCAGCAGGGTGCGGAACAGCAGCAATCGCAGCAGTCCGAGACGGAACAGGCCAGGCGGCAGGAGTGACACGGCGTGCAGCCATCCTCAAAACGTGAACGATACATGATGGTGGCCGCGGCGCTGGTGATCGGCGCGCTGGTGCTGGATATGTTCGTCATCTCGCCCCTGCTGGCGTGGCGGCAGGATCTGTCACAGCGGCACGCGCTGATGACCACCAAACTGGAGGAGGCGCACCTGCTGCTGGCGAACAATCAGCGCATGCAGCAGCGATGGCGGCAGATGGTGGATGCCGGTCTGTCGGACAGCGCCACCAATGCCGAAGCGATGGTCTACCGGTCCCTGGGCGAATGGGCACGGGAATCGGGGCTGCAACTGCAATCGATCATCCCCGAGCGGATGCAGGAGGATGAACACCTGCAGCGGGTGGTGCTGCGGGCGACGGCCACGGGGCAGATGCGGGCGGTGGCACGGTTTCTGGAGAAGGTCGAGCAGGCCGAGTTTCCGCTGCGGGTGACGCACCTGCAGATTTCCGCCCGGCGCGAAGGGATGGATGATCTGACCGTGCAGGTTCAGATTTCGACGCTGGTACGTAAATCAGACCATGCGGCCCCGGCACGTACGGGGACGGCTCCACGTGAGGCGGCAGCCGGACGACCGGGACAGGAGAGGCGTTCATGAAGCGTGACTGGATCATTCGAAGCGCGGCGGCAGGGGTTGTGGCGGCGGTATTGATCGCCGACCCGGCCGCAATGTTCGGCCAGTCGCGCATGCGCGGCTCGCGTGAGACGGAGCGCCGCGGTCAGACCACCGGTTCGACCCGCGCTTCGACCGCATCGGCTGCCACAACCGAATCCCCCACGACACTGCCGGACGACAGCCGGGAACGGCTGGACCTTCTGGTGCGGCGCAACATCTTCCTGCAGTCGCGCGCCCCGCCCGCACGACGCGTACGGCTGAGGAACGA
>CALKHT010000017.1 GCA_937988825.1 uncultured Phycisphaeraceae bacterium | reverse complement strand
CTAGCCGCACGATGTGCCTGGGCACGATCTGATCCATCATTATGAGTTCATCACGCAAGGGTCGGATGTGAAACCGGGCTGGAATCTGCTGATGGATGACGGCCACGTGATATTTGTCCAGAACACCGATATGGTGAATTTTTACACCGCCGGCGTGACGGTGTGCCATAACCGGACGGCGTACGAGCAGGTCATGGATATCTTGACTGACGATCGTTAAGACCCGTGAGTGGGGGCGGTGGGGGGACAGGGAGGCATCCCCCTGCACATTTCGCCGAAGGCGGAAACCGGCGATTGCACGTTGCCCCACGAATGTGGAGCCGATGAAAAATGTGATTTGGGGTATGATGTCCAGCCGTTCTCCGGATGTGCCTGATCGGGACCCGGCATGGATACGGACAATCGCGACACGGTTGAGAGGCAGCCGAATCCCGCGCCGATGCTGACCATCGACGTGGTATGCGATCCGCATGTCAATTACGCGATGTATCAGAACGATGTGCCGGTGGTAAAGCAGCTCAGCCTGCGCAACGCTGCGGAAGAACCGGTGGACGACCTGGTGGTCCGCGCGTGGCTGGCGGATGACCTGTCGCACCGCTGGGAAGCGCGGCTTGTGAGCCTGCCGGCGAACTCTACCTACAACTTCTCCACGGTTGATCTGATGCTCAATGGTGGTGTACTGGCCAGACAGACGGAGCGCCAGCGCACCGAACTACATATCCAGGTGAGTCAGGCGGGCACACTGCTTGCCCAGCGGGTGGTTCCGCTGGATGTGCTCGCCTTCAGTGAATGGCCGGGCACCGGCTCGCTGCCGGAACTCACTGCGGCGTTTATCCTGCCCAATCATCCCACGGTGCAGACGATTCTGGCGACGGCGCGACAACATCTGGAACGTGCCACGGGTCAGCCAGCGTTCTCGGGCTATCAGAGCAACAGCATTGCACATGTTGAGGCGATGGTCGAGGCGATCTATCAGGCGATTGCGGGCATGGACCTGGGGTATATCAACCCGCCCGCAAGCTTTGAACGTCAGGGGCAAAAGGTGCGACTGCCCGATGAGATCGCGACGCATCGGCTGGCGACATGTCTCGATCTGACGCTGCTGATGGCGGCCTGTTTCGAGCAGGCGGGGCTGAACCCACTGATCGTGTTGGTGGACGGTCACGCATTTGTCGCGTTGTGGGCAAACGCGCAGACGTTCGCTGAACCCGTGGTGGATGATGCCCTTCGCATTCGCAAGCGTATGCAACTGGGGGAGATCATCGCAGTCGAGACGACGGTGCTGACAAACCGGCCGGTGCCTTCGATCGCCGATGCGCGGCGGGCGGCACTGCGGCACATGGAGGATGTGGACAGGTTCATCTGTGCGATTGATGTGCGCGCTGCCCGATCGCTGAGCATTCGACCACTGCCGGTGCGGGTGGTGGAAGGGCAGGTTGTCCTTGTCGACGACGGTCCGACGATGGTCGCGACGAGAGGTGCCATGACGGAGGCTGTGTCCGGCGCAGATGCTGCGACAAACACAGTCGAAACCGTGCCGTCGGCGCAAGACACATCGCAACAGGCCGAACCGCCCGAGACGCCGGCGGCGCGGCTGGAGCGATGGAAGCGGCGATTGCTGGATCTCTCGCTGCGCAACCGCGTGCTCAACTATCGCGAGGCGAACAAGGCAATTCCACTCATGTGCCCCGATGTGGCGCGGCTGGAAGATCAGCTCGCCTTGGGGCAGCGGTTCACGATTCTGCCGCGACCGAAGCTGATGCAGGAGGATCAGCCGCGCAGTGCCGAGATTCATCTGGCACGCACGGGTGAGGATCCGATCGAAAAGCTGCTGCGTGAGGACATGGAGCAACGGCGACTGCACGCCAACCTCACGCCACAGGAGCTGGAGCGGCGGTCGCTGGAAATCTATCGTGCGGCCCGCGCGTCGATGGAGGAATCCGGGGTAAGCACGCTTTACCTGGCCATCGGGTTCCTGACCTGGTACGAGTCGCCGTCGAGCCAGACGCCCCGGCGTGCGCCGATTCTGCTGGTGCCGGTGGAGCTGGAGCGAGTCACGGCACGATCGCAGTTCACCCTGCGACTGGGCGATGAGGACCCACGCATCAACGTGACCCTGCTGGAAAAGCTCAAGACCGATTTTGGGCTTGAAAAGCCTGGGCTGGATGAACTGGCGGCGGATGAATCGGGGGTGGATGTTCCGCTGATCCTGCGGCGGTTTCGCGAGCTTATCAAGGATGAGCCGCGATGGGATGTGGTGGAGGAAGCGCACCTGGGGCTGTTCTCCTTCACGAAGTTCCTGATGTGGCGTGATCTGCAGGATCGGGCGGCCACGCTGATGAAGAACAAGGTGGTGCGCTACCTGGTGGAACGGCCGGCTGAACCGTTCGGCGATCCAGCGACGTTTCCACGCGTGGAGGAGCTGGACGCGACACGCTCGCCCGCTGAATCATTCTGCCCGCGCGATGCCGATTCCTCGCAACTGGCGGCGATCTATGCGGCTCACGACGGGCACAGTTTCGTGCTGCAGGGGCCACCGGGCACGGGCAAATCGCAGACCATCACCAACCTGATCGCGCATTGCCTGATGCACAACAAGCGCGTGCTGTTCGTGTCGGAGAAAATGGCGGCGCTGAATGTTGTGCATCGTCGACTGGCGGAGTGCGGTCTGGAGCCGTTCTGTCTGGAACTTCACTCGCACAAGGCGAACAAGCGGCTGGTCCTGGCGCAACTGGAAGCGGCGTTGCAGGTGGTGCAGCAGCAGCCCCCGGCCCAGTGGCAGCGACACGCGGAGGAACTGGCAGCTGCGCGGGCGGAACTGAACGCGCTGGTGGATGCGCTGCATCGGCCGCGAGCGCTGGGTATGAGCGTCTATCAGGCGACGGGGCGACTCATCGCGCTGCGTAATGCCGCACGATTGCCGATCCGGCGCGATGATCCGGGCAATCTGAATGCGGAAACGTTCCACGCAGCGTGTGAGCTGGCGGATCGGCTGGCAGCTGCGGCGAATGCGGTGGGAAGCGTGCTGCATCATCCGCTGCGGGCTATTCGGCGGCATGAGTGGCAGACCGCGCTGCCAGACGATTGCCTGCGTGCGGTGAACGCGGCTGACGATGGGCTGCAGATACTGCACGACAGGCTGGAGGCGTTTGTTCAGGCGCTGGCACTTTCCGGCGATTTTTCGCTGGCGACGCTGGACTGGCTTACCCGATTCGCGGCGTTGCTGTTGGAGCCGACCCGGGCGAGCGAGGTGCTGTTGACCGAGCAACAGTGGCCGGCTGTGCGAGACACGCTGAATGGGTTGATCCGCCAGGGTAAGGAACGCGATGAGCGGTGGGGGCGACTGGCGACGCATTATCAGCCGGAGGTGCTCCAGGAGAATCTGGTCTTTCTGCGCGGTAATCTGCAGGCATCACTGAAGAAGTGGGCTGTGCCGCGCTGGCTGGGCACTCGCGCGGTGCGCAAGCAACTGGCGGTGTTTTATCAGGGCGATGGGCTGCCCTCGGGTGAGGTGCTCTTGCAGGAGCTGGACGAGCTGCTGCATGTGAAGCGAGCTTCCGAGGCGCTGGCGGATCCATCCTGCCTGGGCCGTCATTACTTTGGCGCAGCCTGGCGCGATGGTAAGGCTGACTGGGCAGCCCTCGAAACAGTGATCGACTGGTGCGATCGCTTCCACGAGTTGATCGCGGCGGCGCCGCAGCAGCTTCGTGAAAATGATCAGCTTGTGCATCTGGTTGACCTGGTGGTGAACCAGCGTGATCGCATCACAAGCGACGCTCAGAAGCTGCGCGGTTACATCGATGCCCACGCGGCTTTGCAACAGCGGCTAAGCGAGCTGGCGAAGCTGGTGGATGCGGATGACGAGCTTGCCTGGGGGGCGAGCGATGCACCCGCGGCGCTGCCGCGCATCGCCGCGACATTGGCCGACTGGCGCGAGAATGTGCATCAGCTCAACGACTGGTGCTACTGGCGGAGAGTGCGCAACGAAGTGATCGCGGCGGATCTACAGCCCCTGGTCGCGTCGTATGAGAGGGGCGAACTGCTGCCCAGCGAGTTCCGTCCCGCGGTCGAGCATTCGCTTCTGCGGCTTTGGTTCAACGCGACCTGCGATGCCGAGGAGCCGCTGCGACTCTTCAACAGCACTGATCACCAGAACCGCATCGAACGCTTCCGTCAGCTCGATCGCGAGCATCTGAACCTCACGCGGCAGATGATCGTTGCACGGCTGGCGGCCAACGTTCCGCAGGTGTTCGGTGAGCCTTCCGCCAATTCTGAGATGGGCATCCTCAAGCGGCAGTTGTCGCTGCAGCGACGTCAGATGCCGGTACGCAAACTGCTCGAAAAGCTGCCACACCTGCTGCCACGGCTCAAACCGTGTGTGCTGATGAGCCCATTGTCCGTCGCGCAATATCTGGATGCCGATTTCCCGCCATTCGATCTGGTCGTGTTCGATGAGGCGTCGCAGATTCCCGTCTGGGATGCGGTTGGTGCGATCGCTCGCGGCGAGGAGGTGATCGTGGTGGGCGATTCCAAGCAGCTACCGCCCACCAACTTCTTCATGAAGATGAGCGATGAGGCCGTCGAGGATGAGGACGACTTTGAGGAACTGGAGAGCGTGCTTGATGAGTGCGTTGCCTCGCAGATTCCTTCGATGCGATTGCAGTGGCATTATCGCAGCAAACATGAAAGCCTGATCGCCTTCAGTAACTATCACTATTACGACAACACGCTTTACACCTTTCCAAGTCCGGTGGCGGAGTCGGAGCGACTGGGCGTGTCGCTGCGTTACGTGCCGGAGGGGGTGTACGATCGCGGCCGCAGCCGCACGAACCGGGCGGAAGCCGAGGCGGTGGTTGAGGAGGTCGTTCGCCGTCTGCGCGAGCCGGGCGATGACCAGAGCAAGAGCATCGGCATCGTCACGTTCAGTCTCGCCCAGCAGGAACTGATTGAGAATCTGCTGGATGAAGCCCGCCGCAAGTATCCCGAGATCGAGCCGTGGTTCTCCGATGATCAGCTGGAACCGGTGTTCGTCAAGAACCTGGAAAACGTGCAGGGCGATGAGCGGGCGGTCATCTTCTTTTCAATCTGCTATGGCCGGGATCAGACCGGTCGGCTGCCGATGACCTTCGGCCCGATCAACCGCGATGGTGGCGAGCGTCGGCTGAACGTCGCGATCACCCGTGCCCGAGAGCAGGTCATCGTCTTCTCCAGCATCCGTGCTGAGGATATCGACCTGTCGCGCACCGGCAGCGTCGGCGTCAAACATCTGCGCAGCTTCCTCGATTACGCCGAGCGCGGCCCGGCCGCCATCGCTGAGGCAATCACACTTGATCCCAACGCATCGTTCGATTCACCGTTTGAGCAGGACGTGTGCGAAGCGCTGGAAGCACGCGGGTGGCGCGTTGATCGGCAGGTCGGCTGCTCGGGCTATCGCATCGATCTGGCGGTGCGCGATCCGGATCGGCCGGGGGCGTACCTGCTGGGCATCGAGTGCGACGGCGCGTTCTATCACAGCGGCCGAACTGCACGCGATCGCGATCGACTGCGACAGTCTGTACTCGAATCGCTGGGCTGGAAGTTGCATCGCATCTGGTCGCGCGACTGGTGGCTCAACCCGCAGGGCGTACTGGCGAAGCTTGATGAGGCGCTGGGGGCAGCCAAGCGCCAGACGCAGCCGCTCGTTGCCTCGGCCGCGCCGGCAGCGCTGGTGTCGCCACCGGTGAGCGAACCGCAGACGCAGGATGAGACAGAATCGGAAAGCACGACGAGCCGATCACGCAGGTCGGACGCGGCTCAGCCCCAGCCCGTTCCGCCAGGCCTGTTCCTCTACAAGGCGTTTACCAGCCGTCGTCTTGTGGGTGACGTCGATGCGTTTTACAACCCCGCGCGTGGTCAACGGCTTGCCAAACTCATCCTCGACATTCTGGAAGTTGAAGCGCCAATGTCGATCGCCCTGCTTGCCCGGCGGGTGATACCGATGTGGGGGATCAGCCGCCGCACTTCCCGCGTGGATGAGCGGTTGTCGGAGGTGCTGGCTGAGCTGGCGAACGCCGGGAGGGTCATGCTTCTCGATCGGTTCATCTGGCTGGCGGAGCAGGATCCGGCCAATTACGCGGGGTTCCGCGTGCCTGCCAATGCTGACGATCGGCCGCGCGATCTGGAGGACATTCCGCCGCAGGAGTTGGCCAACGCCTGCCTGACGGTGTTGCGGCAGCAGATCAGCCTGCCGGTGGAAGACCTGGTTCGCGAGACCGCCCGGCTGTTGGGCTTTGCCCGCCTGCCCAACCGCGCGACCGAACACATCGAACCGGCCATCGACCTGCTGCGGCAGAAGAACCTCTGTCTCGATAGCGATGGCAGAATCACGCTGCCTCGCACGTGATAGGACCGCCTGCTGCGCCGAGGCCGCGTTCGCCCGCTAAACTGACAAAGCCATGGCACGCCGAACCACCAAAACAGATGCGAATGTTTCACTCGGGCCGGACACGCGCATCCTCGTGCTCACCGGGCCGGAGGATATGCTCAAGCGGCAGCATCTGGAGTCGCTGCGTGCCATCCTCACACAGGCACACGGCGAACTGCAGGTCATCCATTTCGATGGCCGGTCGGCTGAGCTGGCCGAGGTGCTCGATGAGCTTCGCACCTTCTCGCTCATGCAGCAGTACAAGCTGGTGATCGTCGACGATGCAGATCAGTTCGTGGGCGAGGCGACCCGGCCGGCACTGGAGCGTTATGCCGAATCGCCCGTCGAGACCGCCACGCTGGTGTTGCGCAGCGAGAAGTGGAACCCGGGCCGACTGGACAAGATCATCGAAAAGGTGGGGGCGAAGATTAAGTGCGAGCCGCTGTCGCACGCCGATGCCTGCACGTGGGTGGTGAAGCGATGTCGTGAGGCGCATCAGCGGAAGATCGAATCGTCCGCTGCGGATACGCTGGTCGCCCGACTGGGCACGAGCCTGATGGCGCTGGACAGCGAACTGGGCAAGCTGGCGCTGATGGTGGAGCCGAACGAGTCAATTACCACCCGGCTGGTCGAGCAGGTGGTGGGGCGTTCGGGCGATGAACAGGCATGGGTGGTGCAGGAAGCGGTACTGGAAGCACTGACCAGCACGCGTCCGGGCCAGGGCACACCCGCCGGGACGGCGATCCAGCGTATTCATGAACTGATCGATGTCTCCGGCCGGCCGAAGGAACTGGTTGCTTATTTCGTGGCGGACCTGATGCGCAAGCTGAACCTCGCGGGGATGATGCGAAGGCAGGGCGTACCCGAGTTTCAGATTGGCCGGGAACTGAAGCTCTGGGGCGGGCGTGAGAAGATGCTGCTCAACCTGCTGCGTAAACTGGGGCCTGCCGGTGCAGCACAGGCGTTCGATCATGTCGTGCGGGCCGATGCGAACGCCAAGTCGGGGCTGGGAGACGCCACCCACAATCTGGAAAAATTCTGTGTTCAGTTGGCAAGCAAATTGTGATCTGGTTCAGCAGTTACTGCGCGATGCTCATCCCGTTGGGTAAATTGCACATTCCTGCTGTCGCGGTGGCAAACTTGCGGTAGACTATGCGTGCCCATGGAAGGGCGGCGACGGCACAGCCGATCGTCTGTTGCAGGAGGCAACCCGATGCTTTCACATCGCTTTGGTGCGTGTCGGACGCTCGCGCTGCTGATAGGTTCACTTGGGTGTCTTTGCGGCTGCGAAGTGTCGCCATCGACATCACGTGCCGCGAACACCGCGCCGCCGGTGGATCCTGAAGTCGCCGCGGTGGAGCAGCGGGTGGCGGAGCATCTGGCAGTTCTGCGAAATATGGCACTGGAACCATCGCAGCAGCCGACCGGCCCGGCCGTGCCGCCGCCTGATGTGGGGGCTGAACGAGAGGAGCAGTCATCCAGCCCGCGTCGCAACGTTCTGACTCCCGCGCCACCTGCGGTGGTCGCCACCGTGCCGGCCGAACCACCGCCGAGCGAACCCGAACCCGTCGCCGACAAGCCTGAGCCGGTCATTCAGCCGCTCGATCGCGCCGAACTGCTTGATCTGCTGCACCATCACCTGCGTGACAGCCGCGATCCGGCCATGGACAGGGCGCTTGCCTCGGTGGGGCTGAGCCTGCTCGATCCGGCCCGGCCGCTGGATGAATCGTTGCTTCGACCGCTCACTCCGTCCCAGCGTGATCGCGTCGTGAAATATCACGAACTGGTCGTGTCGCTGGGGCGCAGCATCGCAGCTGGGGGGCATGCTGATCTCGATTCGGTCCAGGCTAAGCTGAACGAACTTTTCAAGCATCCCGTGGAGATTCGTACCTTCGCGCTGTGCCGCCGTGTGGATGGCTACGGCATGTATGAGCCGTTCGAGAGCCATGTTTTCCCCTCGGGTCGGTCGCTGCGGCTGGGGCTTTACGTTGAGATCGACCACTTCGCCGCGCGCAAGGACGGCGAGTTTTACGAAGTCAACCTCAGCCAGGAAGTGATGCTTTTCAGGGATGACCTGATCGTCTGGCGTGAGCCGGTGGCGCAGGTGGTCGATCGCTCGCGCAATCGCCGACGCGACTTCTTCACGACGCAGGTGATCCAACTGCCCGCCACGCTTGGCAGCGGCAAATACACGCTCAAGGTGCGGATCACCGACCACACGAGCAACACCATCGACGAACGCGCACACACGCTGCAACTGGTGGCTGACCCGGCGATGGCAGGTGCGCGACAGCCGGCCCCCGCCCGGCGGTGACGCGCCGAGCCGGGAACGGTCCATTCGGGTTGATCGCGTATACCGCCGGGGCGATCAGTCGCCCAGCACATAGGCGAAGATCAGTGGCGCGACGATGGTCGCGTCGGACTGGATCATGAACTTGGGCGTGTCCACGTCCAGCTTACCCCATGTGATCTTTTCATTGGGCACCGCGCCGCTATAGCCGCCGTAGCTGGTGACTGCGTCGCTGATCTGGCAGAAGTAAGCCCAGAAGGGCACATCGTCGCGCTTGAGGTCCTGGACGATCGTGGGCACGGTGCAGATGGCAAAGTCGCCCGCGATGCCGCCGCCGATCTGGAAGAAGCCGACCGACGGATTGCCCGCCGTAGGCGTGTTGGGCATGCCGCTGTTCTGCAGGTACCAGCCGATCAGATGCTCCATCTGCTCCGTGCCGCTCTTGACCATCTGATGGTGGGGCAGCTCCCCGCGATAGACGGCTGCGGCGAACATATTGCCCGTCGTTGAATCTTCCCAGCCCGGTGAATAAACCGGAATGCCCTTCTCCATTGCGGCGAGCATCCAACTGTTTTCCGGGTCGATCTGGTAGTGCTCCGCCATCCGGCCGTCACGGAAAATGTCAAAGAGGAACTCGCTTTCGAACTTGCGCTCACCCTTGGCGGCCGCCTCCTTCCAGCGGTCGATCAGGGCGCGTTCCATCTCCCGCATCACGTCTTCCGGGATGCAGGTGTCGGTGACGCGGTTGAAGCCCTGGTTGTAAAGCTCCTTTTCATCCTGGGCAGACAGGGCACGCCAGTCCTGCACGATCTTGTAGTCGCGGTAGGCCAGCAGGTTGAAAAGGTCCTCCTCCAGGTTCGCACCGGTGCAGGAGATGGCGTGGACTTTGTCCGCGCGGATCATGCGGGCGAGAATCTGTCCCAGCTTTGCGGTCGACATCGCCCCGGCGAGCGTCACCAGCATCTTGCCACCTTTCTGAAGATGCTGCTCGTACGCGCGGGCGGCGGCCACGGTTTCGCGACTGTTGAAATGGAGGAAGTGCTTGTCCATAAAGGCGCGGATTGCCCCGGTGCCCGTCTGAAATTCCGTGCCAACCTCCATTCCCGCCGTCGCTTGTGTGTTCATCGTGCTCTGACTCCTCAGCAATCACGGGCAACCACGCCCATTTGACTCAGTCTGCCAATCATAGCGGAGAAATGAACGCATGTGACCCTTGATTGCGAAAGGAACGCCTGACGCGTGGAATATCCAGCCTGCGTCATGGCGACTCGCGGCCCTGCTGTCGTTCAGTTCGTCACCGTTGAGGTTGAAAACCTCGTCTGTTCTTGTTCGCGGGATTACAGCCCCAGCACATCCGCCATGGTGTATCGTCCAGCCGGTTTGTTAACCAGCCACCGGGCTGCATGCAGGGCGCCACGAGCGAAAACATCGCGGTTGGTCGCGACATGAGTCAGGCTCAGCTCCTCCCCGAGTGTCCCGAAACTGACGGTATGCCGGCCGACCACATCGCCGGAACGCAGGGCGTGCATCCCGATCTGGCCACGCTGCCGCGTGACGTCGTCGCCGTGCCGACCGTGAACCACGTCGCGGTGGATGTCCTTGCCGGTGGCGCGGCAGATGGCCTCGGCGATGCCCCAGGCCGTGCCCGATGGGGCGTCCTTTTTGAAGCGGTGGTGCGTCTCGACGATCTCGATGTCGTAGTCGTCGCCGAGTTGAGCCGCCACCCGACCCGCCAGGGCGAACAGCAGGTTCACTCCCAGGCTCATGTTGGGCGCCTGCAGGACGGGGATCCGGCCGGCCGCATCATCAATCGCGGCATGGTCTTCGGCGGTCAGGCCCGTCGTCCCGATCACCAGGGCGACGCCCCGCTCGACGCACTGCTGCAGAATTGTCCGCGTGGCCTGCGGGGTGGTGAAGTCGATCACTACCCGGGCATTGGCTTCCAGACGCTCGCTGATGGGTACATCCAGCGGCCCGACCCCGGCCACCAGTCCCGCATCCTGCTCAATGGCAGGGCTTTGCGGCGCTTCCAGTGCCGCGACGACCGTCAGCGACGAGTCCTCCGTCGCCAGCGCTACCAGACGACGGCCCATACGGCCGGCCGCACCGTTGATCGCAATCGGAATCATCGTTTTTCTCAACCTCCCTGACGCTCGAAGTAGGTGTGGCTGGGTCGGGATGCCAGAATCTGTTCCTTGCCCCAGTCAGCCACCTCGCGGAACCGTGCGGAGCCGACGAATCGCTCGAAAGCTGACCGGTCGGCCCATTCGGATACGATTAAATATTGATTAGGCTCGAAAACATCGTGGTAAAGATTCGTCCGGACGTGGCCCTCCATGCTCTGCATGAGGCGGATCACCGCCGCGAATACGTCCTCAAAGGCTTTCTCTTTCCCCGGAATTACGTGATAATTCATTCCGACCGTCACCATGCCGGATTCCTTTCCCTGATGGCGACACCATATTCGCCGTCGGGAGAACTGGCAAACCCCGGCCCGCGGGGCGGTTGCGGCAATCACGAAATATTTGACAACCGTGGTCGGAAAAATAGATTAGAATGTTCCTGAGGCGTTGGGTTCCGCCGCCTCGGCCCGTTCTCAAACCCTCCAATCAGGTGTTGCGTTGGCACTATTCAGTCGGAAAAAGACAACTGCTGCGGACAACGGCGATGCTGCCGGGGGGAGCGGTAGCCCTGTGGCAACCTTCAAACGCGACGAACGCAAGGCTTCCAAGTGGTTCCAGCACGCCCGTGTCGCGGCCGATGGCCGTAACTACGACTACTCCATCGAGTGCTACATTCATGGGTTGGAGCACGACCCGGACAATATGACCGCGCACGAGGAGCTGCGCGAGGTTTCGCTGAAGCGGAAGGTGGCGGGGGGTAAGCCGCCTGGCTTCGCCGACAAACTCAAGATCAAGCATGGCAAGGATGCAATTGGCAAGTTCCTTGATCCGGTGCATCTGCTGGCGCTTGATCCGCTGAACCTGCAGTACATGGTGGCGGTAATGGAGCGCGCCACCGAGGCGGCCGAGGCCATCGAGGACCTCCACATGGAGGAGGTGGTCTACTGGGTCGTCGATACGATGGTGTTGCGCTTTAACCGCGAAAGCAAGAAGCCCGATCGCCGAATCTTCATCAAGGCCATGGAATGCTGCAAACGACTGCAGATCTGGCCCAAGGCGATCGAGGCGTGCCGCCTGGCAGTACAGATGGATCCCAGTGACAGTCTCCTCATCCAGGAACTCAAGGACCTGGAGGCGGAAAACGTCATGCGGGAGGGCGGCTACGATCAGGTAGGTGAGGCCGGTGGGTTCCGCAGGTCCATCCGCGACGCGGACCTGCAACGGGCGCTGGAGGAGGAGGACACCATCGCCAAGACCGAGGACGCGCTGGACGCCACCATCGAGCGTCGTCGCCGGGAGTATGAGGAAGACCCCAGCGACATCGACCGCCTGCTCAAGTATGTTGGCGCCCTTCGTCAGAAGGACACCAACGAGTTCGATCAGGAAGCGGTGCGCGTGCTCAAGGACGCGCTGGAGACGACCGGCCAGTACCGCTTCAAGTTAATGATCGGCGACCTGCGCATCCGCGCGATGAAGCGGCAGTTGGCACGCCTCAAGGCTGATCATGAGGCCCGCCCCGACGATGCCGAGGCACGGCAGGCGTATATCGAAGGCTCGCGTCAGCTCCTGGCGTTTGAACTGCAGGAGTTCGAGGAGCGCGTCAAGAACTACCCAACCGACATGGGGCTGCGCTTCCAGTACGGGCGACGGCTGTTCCAGGCCAAGCGGTACGATGAGGCGATCAGCGCCCTTCAGCAGGCCAAGGCTGACCCGAAGGTGCGTGCCGCGTCCACCAGCCTGCTGGGCCAGGCCTACATGAAGCAGGGCTGGTTTGACGAGGCCATCGAAACACTCGAACAGGGTGTGGAGCAGCACCAGATCGCGGACGATCAGCTTGGCATGGACCTGCGCTACCACCTGATGGATGCCTACGAGAAGAAGGCGCGTCAGGAGCGGTCGCTGGAGGCGGCTCAGAAGGCGCAGCGCATCGCCTCGCAGTTGCTGCAGACCAACATCAAGTACCGCGACATCAAGGACCGTATCAACGAAATTCGTGCGTTGAACGATGAATTGAAGAGCTCGCAGTGACCCCCGTCCTTGCTGTCATTCCCGCCCGTTTCGGTTCAACGCGTTTCCCCGGTAAGCCACTGGCTGACCGTACGGGTAAGCCGCTGATCCAGCATGTCGTCGAGCAGGCCCGACGCGCCAAGCGCATCGGCCGGGTCGTTGTGGCAACCGATGATGCACGCATCTACGACACCGTTCGGGCGTTCGGTGGTGAGGCGGTCATGACGCGTGCGGATCATCCCAACGGCACCAGCCGCATCGCCGAGGCAGTGGAAAAGCTGGAAGCGCCGGAAGCCGCCGGGCCGGAGACGATCATCGTCAACGTCCAGGGCGATGAGCCGGAGATCGAGCCACGTGTGATTGATGAGCTTGTCGCGGGGCTGGAAGACGACCCGGATGCGCCGATGGCGACGCTGGCCAGTGATTTCGCCCCCGATGAAGACCCGGCCAACCCGAACATCGTCAAGCTCGTGACAGCGAACGTGAACGGTCGTTTGCGAGCGCTCTACTTCAGCCGCAGCCTGATCCCGTTCCACCGCGACCCGGTCTTAACAGCTCGTCCCCCGTACCTGAAACACCCGGGGCTGTATGCCTACCGCCGTGATTTTCTCCTGCGTTATGTGACGCTCAGTGCTACGCCGCTTGAACAGGCAGAGCAGCTCGAACAGTTGCGTGCCCTGGAGCACGGCTATCCCATCGCGATCATCCGTACGCAGGTGCGCCACCACGGCATCGACACGCCGGAACAGTACGACGCGTTCGTCGCACGCGTGGTTGGCGCCCGTTCCTGATCCCGCGATCGAATTACCGCATCAAAAGTTGCTGTTCCAGTTCCAGCACGCGGGGGAAAAGCGCGTGCTCCTCAACGTGTGTGTGACGCTGCAACTGGCCTTCGAGTTCTGCCAGTTCTTCCATGGCCGCCTGATATGCGATGGTAGTGCCTGGCGGGGCTGAGAAGCGGTCGGTTTTCTCGCGCAACTGCTCGAAGATCGTGCCGATGTGCAGAAAGTCGTGGCGCATTTCACGCATTGCCTGACGGAGGCCTCCCTCGTAGGGCATCTGGTAATCGACTGCCTGTATCAGTTCGAGCATCCGCGGAAAGACCACCACTTCCTGAACGATGATGTGCCGTTCCAGCAGGTGGCGCAACTGTTGGAAAAGATCGAGAATTTCGTCCAGGTCCTGTTTATGCGACCCGTTGTCGTGCAAAGCCTTGGAAAGCAGCAGAACGATGCGTGGAAGCTGTCGCCGCAGGTATTCGTGGTGCGATGCCACGATGTGGTCGATCAGTTCGTTGATCGGCGCTTCGGTCCAGGGCTGGTCTGATTCGTCCGGGGCGGCGGTGTCCCACGCGAGCATGACCTGCAGCGTCATCATCGGATCGATGCTGTTCATACGGCCCAGCTCGCGCAGGGTCTGCTCTCCATGTTTGGCTGGATCGAGCCCCAGTTGCATCAGCAGGGGGGCGGCCTGAGGCGACTGGTCCAGCAGATCACGCAGCGGTGTGTCGATGGTGACGTTGTCCTTGATCACGGCGTTCCTCCGGAGTGGCCCTACACGCAAGTCTAGACGCCACACCGTCCTTTGTGAATGTAATCACACGGCATATCCGAACCGTGATCCGAAAGCCCCCGATGCATGAGTGCAGTGATTCACCGAATCAGAACGGCCTTCGTGTCAGATTCACCGTCAGGTTGTCGTGACCGGGGATGATGAAATCGGCGATTTCGATTGCTTCCATCAGACTCTCGCGGGCCTGCTCCACGTCGTAACAGTGGGGCAGCACCCGGCCCTGCTCCAGGTGCTCCACCGTCGCGACGGCATCCCCGGCGATCAGTGTCGTCGATCGCGGCTGCGACAGCAGCAGCCCGCATGTCCCCGGCGTGAACCCGGGCAGCGGGAACAGGTCCACGTGCGGCGCCAGCCGATCGGGCGCGGCGGTGAACCGCTTCATGAGTGCGATTTCCTCACGCAGCAATTCGCGCGTCTCATCGTCGCCCGCCTCGCGGAACCGTTCGATGAGCATCGCGCCGACCATCTCGCGTTCGCGTTCGCTGATGAGCCAGCGTGCCTTTTCAAAGGCGGCCAGTCCGCGGCGATGGGCGGGGCGGAAGTTCGTCAGAAAAACGTCCGTCACGTCGTCCGGTTCGATGCCTGCCCGCTCCGTCAGCCGGGCCGCGATGGCTGGGGCCGGCAGCCCCGGATCCACGAGAATCGTGTGTTGACCGCTGCGGATGAGCGTTGTCGTCGCATGTGCGGTGCGCGGTGTCCCCTTGTCCGGACGAAGCTCGTGACGACTGAGCGCTCCAATACTGATGATGCGGTATTCCATGGCTTGATTCTGACTCTGAACGGTCACGTCACTCCTTCAGGCCGTCCACATTAGCCCAGGGCAGCGTGCCACCGTGCTGTTGCTTCTTTTCCTTGAGCTTCTCGATGACCAGTGGGGGCAGCAGACGATGCAATCGGTCGATGTCCGTGGCGGCGGCGATCTGCTTGATCAGCGTCGAGCTGGTGAAACCGTACGTCTCGCCCGTCATCACGAAGATGGTCTCGACGTCGGCGACGGCCCGGTTGGTCAGGGCCAACTGGAATTCAAAGTTCAGGTCGGTCACGTTCCGCAGGCCGCGCAAAATCGCCACCGCCCCGACCTTTCGGGCGTAGTCGACGGTCAGCCCCTCGTAGGTTTCGACCGTGACGTTGGGGCCGAAGTCCCGTACCAGCTCCTGGATCATGCTCAGCCGCTCGCTGAGCGAGAACAGCTCGCTCTTGGCGGGGTTACGCCCGATCGCCACGATGAGCCGATCAAAGAAGACCGCCCCGCGGCGAATGACATCGATGTGCCCGTTGGTGATCGGGTCAAACGTTCCCGGAAACAGTCCGATTCGCTTGCCGTCGTTCATCGCCGCAGTATACCGGCCGATCTGCGGTTCGGCAGACGGTCGGGGGATGCGAATGATAGACCACGATAAGCCCCCTCATCCCACTTGGGATATGCGTAAAGCCTCCAAATACTTCAATTTGCCACAAATGGTAGAAATGGCATATCGCAATTTTATTTGAGCACGTTATGCACCTGAACTATGCTGATGGGATGATTTTCCGACACCTTTCCGATACTTTCCGGATGCATGACATGGTTCATCTGTTCACTCGACTGGCAGCGTTTATCGTGGCGCTGGCAGTCGTTCTCCCTGGATGGGCGGCAGACCAGTCGGCCCAGTGGCTGACGGCTGAATCGGGTCTGTGGAGCGACCCGACGTTCTGGTCAACCAATCCGCTGGTCCCCAATCAGGGTAATGGTGGGTTCAACTTTAATGTGGTTATTGATGCTGAGGGCAACCCCTACATCGTCACGGTGGATCAGGCGACGACGCTCGAAAGCTTCACCCTTGATTCCGCTGATGCCACGCTGTGGATCGATGCACAGTTCCGCGCATCGTCAATCCTTATTAATCAGGGAACGGTTCATTTGAACCATGGAACGATTGTCAACAGCAGTGTGATCAACCACGACCTGATCGTGGTGGACCAACAGACACTTCGGCTTGGATTGCCTTGGGCCAACCATGGCGTTATCCGTCTGATCAACGGTGGATCGTTGGCTATCAGTGGTGCGAACGGATTCGCCAATCTCGGTCTGATCGATCGGATTGACGGCTCGGTGTCGTGGATCGACACGGTGGAGAACGTTGGTGGCGTCATTAACCTCGATGCGTTCGGCGGAGACGTGTATCTGGAGGGTACGATCATCAACGGGGGAGAGATACGCTCAGACAGCGGATATCAATTGTTGACCGCCCCGTACACGGAGACTCAGGTTACTCTGAATAACGTTAATCTTGGTGTGGACGTTAAGGTTGACCGCTCTCACACGTTGACCGTTCAGAGGAACCTGACACTGAGCGGTGGCAGTCGGCTGAGCGTGGTCAGAGAAATTGAGTTTCGCAACAACTCACTGCTCGACAATGTGCTGCAGGGCGATGGGCAGTTGGTCTTTGACAGCGAGCCTGGCTGGGATTACCTCGCGCGGATTGAAATGCAGCGTGGCCTGGTGATCGGTGAGGGCATCGCTGTTCGAACAGGCAGCGGTGGAGTTATCTTCACGAACCCCAATTTCAGCGCGAGCCCGGTGACGAATTATGGCCAGATTCTGGCGACGACAGCACCGATTATCTTCGAACGCAATCTGATCAATCATGGTCTGATCCACGCGAGCGGCGAGGGTATCATTGAGGTTCTTGGCGATTGGGTTAATCACGGCGTGGTTCTCGTGGACGGTGGAACGTTTATTGCACCGACGCTTGACCTGACCACCGGTACGTTCAACTTCGTGTCGGGAACGCTTTCGGTAGAGAGCATTACGGGTAATCTTGTAAACGATGGGGGGATACTCGCTCCAGGGAACTCGCCGGGAATCACGGTGATCGATGGCGATTACACGCAGGGGACAGGTGGCAAGCTGGCGATCGAGTTGGCAGGTCTTATCGCTGGGGAAACGTTCGATCAGGTGCTGGTGACCGGCACGGTGACGCTCGACGGCCTGCTGAACGTTACACTCCTGGATGACTTTGTGCCCGATGCGAGCGACACTTTCATTATTATCGAGGCTGCTGCCATCAACGGACATTTCGCCAATGCCTGGGACCGGGTCTTCTTCCATGGCGGCGTCTTCGATGTCACCTACACCGACACGCAGGTAATTCTGTCGAACTACGCCATCCCGGAGCCATCCACGCTGGCCTTACTGGTTATGGGGGCGATGGTGATGGCCCGGCCACGCCGCAGGAGTGATAAGTCCAGCATTTTCGAAGGTTTGTGCTTGAGCCGATGATCGGCCTCGGCGGTTTGCGGCGCTGATCTGGCCAAAAAACTTCGAAATTCCGGTTGCCCCGCACTGTCCTGAATTGAATATTTCCATTGTCATCGTGACAGCAGCAGTCGTAAACCCGACAGCGCATCACGATGATCGGTTGCGGCCGGGCACACAGGACCGCTTGCCCGCGGCTGAGCCAACCGACAACCCCCCGGGCGGACGGTGATGCTGACCCCCCAACGCGCCTCCGCCCATCCCTTTGCCCTGGATCGGGTCTCGCACCGGATTGCCTCCCCGGTGCAGACCTTTTTTATTTGGAGATGCGGTGATTCGCGATACGGGTCATTCACCGGGCGAGCGAGAGCAGCCAGTAAGCCAGGGGGGCGACGACGAGGGGGGAGTCGACGACGTCGAGCAGGCCACCGAAGCCGGGGATGGAGCTGCCCGAATCCTTGATACCAGCGTCGCGCTTGAAGAGGCTGGCGGTCAGGTCACCGAACTGGCCGAACAGGCCCAGGAGCAATCCCGCGACGGCTGCGGCCGTCAGCGGATAGGGCGTTGCCACGAAGGTTCGCGAACCATCGCCCAATACCCCCGTAACACCCGACTCATAGTGGCCCGCGATGCCCAGATGGTTCAGCAGGGCTGCCAGCCCCGTCGCCACCAGCGCGCTGAAAAGTACTCCGCCAATCAGTCCCTCCCATGTTTTGCCCGGGCTGAGCCAGACGATGAGCTTGTGCCTGCCCAGTGCCCGACCGGTGAAGTACGCGCCGATGTCGCAACTCTTCGTCGTCAGCAGAATTGCCGCGATGATCCACGCGCTGTGGTCGCTACGGATGACCAGATAAAACCCCGGCAGCAACCCCATGTAGACGAGGGCAAACAGCGTCGCCGCCCCGAAGGCGACCGCGCCCTCCACCCGCTGCTGCCTGTAGCTGTACTTCACCAGTGCAAAGAGGAACACCGCCACGATGACGGTTGCGAACAGCGCCACGGCCGTCTGGCTCGACATCGTGCCCGGAATGACATACGCCAGGGCGCAACCGATCATGCCCGCCACCATGCACATACCGTTCTGCGCGGGGATCTGCTTGGCGCGGAAGATGGCTGCCAATTCCCGTGACCCCAGTGCGATCAGCGTGAGGAACAACGCAAACAGGATCAGCCCCGATGGCAGGTGGCTGCGATCCGGAAACAGCGCCCGCAGGAAGGTCGCCTGGACGTCCAATCGGTCAAGCTGTTCATCCAGCAAAACCAGGCCCACCAGCGCCGCGATCATGATTGGACCGAAGATCAATCGGTATCGGAGCATGGCGGCCATTGTAATGAGGCGGGTGCTTTCATGATTGAGACGTGTCACTGCGATCGTCCCAGTGGTCTTTCCAAGTTGTACCGGTCAGGCCGGCCATCTTTGGCATGGCAAGTAGCTTGCGTTACCTTGTCGCCATGATGGTTTGTTCCCTGTGGGGTAAACAGGTGGTGTTCTTCTGGGTGTTGTGCTGCCTGATGCTGGCGGCCGTGGCCCCGGTACGTGCTGCAGAACGGATCGCTGCGGCGGCTGATGAGCAGCGGTTGTGGATCGTCGTGCAACGTATCGACGACAAGCGATTCACGCTCTACGAGCGTCGCCATCAGGATCCGCCGGGCATCGCCCGCCCGTTCGGACCGGTGAGCGGTCAGTTCAGCGGCATGGTGGCGCAGCATGGCGTCGCGGCGGCGCATGAACGGCTGTGGGTCGTCTTCAACGACAACACCGTCCAAAGCTTCCGACTTGTCGAAGACCCAGTCGTTCGGCCCATGCCCGATATGCGCCGCAACCCGCGGCTGCCCGAGGGGGCTGAGCTGCGCTCATTCCAGGTCGGCCGCACGCCCTGGGCTCTGTTGCGCATCGACAACCCACGGACGCTTGGCATCATCGACGCGACAGCCCCACCCGCTCCGGAACCAACTGAAGCCGACGAGGCCGCTGTTCCGCCATCTTCTCCGCCCGTACGTTACCCCGTCGATCGTCTGGTCTATCTCAAGGGCGACACCTGGGTGCGGCGCGACCTGCCGGACGATTGGGTTAGCACCGGCCGCAACTTCATCGTGATGCGTCGCCCGAATGACGAGACACCATGGCTGGTGTCGGCTGTCCGGCAGAGCGGGCGGGATGAACTGTGGGTCTATCAACCACAGCCCGATGGATGGCACAAGCAGGTACAACGTGTGGAAACCGCGGGCATGGTGCAGCCGATCGCGGTGGAGGGGCAGCTCGTGCTGGCGCGGCGGCGTCCCACCGTCGGCCGCATCGACCTGGATCTCGTCGCCCTTCGACCGCAGGGGCCGGTCGCGATCGGAACGATCGGTATGGCCGCGACCGAAGGCTCCAGCTTCACGCTGCTGGGGCAGGGCACCGTCGCCACACTGATCGTTCGTGATCTGGAAGGCCGGACGCAGTGGATGCAGATGGACCTGACCGGTCAGGTCGTTCTGGAGCCGACCGCGCTGACCGAGGCGCGCATCCCGATGGTCGATCGGGTGATGCACTGGATGCTCGCTCTGGTGCTGCCGCTGGTCCTGATCATCATCATGCTGGTCTTCTGGCGGCGTGATCCCCAGCGCAATCGGGTGGAGCTGCCACAGGGCGTCAGACTCGCTGAGCTGACCCGTCGGCTGCTCGCTGCGGGGATCGACATGTTGCCCGGCCTTGCCATTGCAGCCTCGATTCACGATGTGACCATGGGGCAAATCATCCAGAACTGGCCCTCCTGGCTCAACAGTGACCCGATTGACTACGCTCGCCTCTACCCCGCTCTGACGGCGATCGGCCTGTTCATCGCTCTGACGACGCCGTTCGAACTGTTCACCGCCCGCACACCGGGCAAAATGGTGCTTGGCCTGACGGTCGCCGACGTGCGTGGCCAACCGCCACGGATGTGGGCGATCCTCGTGCGTAACATCCTCAAGGCGGCGGATCTGATCTTTCTGCCGCTGTTGCTGATTCCGCTGTTCGGTCCGTTCCGGCAGCGCATGGGCGATCTGATCGCCGGTACCGTCGTCATCATCACGCCCGGCGAGCAGTCCCAGCCGCTCGACGAGGACGAACAGGACTCCGAATAACGATCCCTCCGAGTCACAACCCGTGGCATCTCACACCGGACAACCCGCCATCGTGCTGCTGTCAGGCGGCCTGGACAGTGCGACCACTCTCGCCATCGCCCACCATCAGGGCTACACCTGTCACGCGCTGAGCTTCGATTACGGTCAGCGGCATCGTGTCGAACTGGAAGCCGCCCGACGGGTGGCTGAGTCGATCGGCGTCGCCTCCCACCGCTGGGTGAATATCGATCTGCGTGTCTTCGGCGGATCGGCCCTCACCAGCGATCTGCCCGTGCCCAAGGACCGCGACGCCCAGGCGATGGAAAACGACATTCCCGTCACCTACGTCCCCGCCCGCAATACGATCTTCCTCGCCTACGCGCTGGCGTTCGCCGAAGTGATGCAGGCTGGTGACATCTTCATCGGCGTCAACGCCATCGACTACTCCGGTTACCCTGACTGTCGCCCTGAGTTCATCCAGGCGTTCGAGAAAATGGCCAATCTCGCCACCAAAGCGGGCGTCGAAGGCCACAAGCTTACCATTCACACTCCGCTCATTGACCTGCCCAAGGTCGACATCATCGAACGAGGCCTGGAACTGGGCGTCGACTACAGCCTCACCCACAGTTGCTACGACCCAGGCCCCCAGGGCCAACCCTGCACCCGTTGCGATGCGTGCATTTTGCGCATCCAGGCGTTCGAGGCGCTGGGCATGACGGACCCGGCCTTGCGGTAGAAAATGTGGTGATTGGGCGATGTCACGGAAGGTGACAACCAGCCTTGTCTTCCATTAACCATTACCAATTGCTTGTTGCGTTGCTTATTCAAAGCTCGCGCTGCACTCATACAGATGCGCGTCATTCGTCGATGCATATCGCAATGAAACCGCGTCCAACTTCTGCTCTCACCCAGCCTCTCTCAAAGGGAGAGGTGTGGAAAGTCTTTCCCTTCTCACTTGTCAATAAAAAAGGCGGAACGCTTCAAACGTTCCGCCCTGTTGATGAATGATTTTTTGTGATTTTCACACTTATCCCAGGCCGGGGATTTTCCAGCCGTTGCGGTAGGGACGCTTCAGCAGGGCGTTGGCATCGGAGAAGTTGGTGAACTTCATCGCCTTCGCATCCCACTTGAGTTCCTGGCCTGGGAAACGGCAGGACAGCACGCCCAGCAGCAGTGTTTCGGTGAGCGGGCCGGCGTAGTCGAAATTGGCAGTGGCCTTGGCTTCACCGCGGATCGCATCGACCCACAGGTGCCAGTGGTTTCCATTGGGCTGTCGCTCGTACTTGTTATAGCCACGGAAATCCGCCACGGGCAGCAGCAGTGGCGCAGCGATGTGCGGCAGTAACAGCGCGCCCTTTTCGCCGAAGAACATCGAGCCCTGATCGGGAATCCGGCGTCCTTCAGGCAGGGGCCAGCCTTCCGTGTCGGGCATGTATCCGCCGTCGTACCAGGTGACCTTCACATCGTCGACGGTGTACTTCGTGGCGGGGAAGGTGTAGGACACGCGGTTGCGGATGCCGAACGAATGCTTGAACGGCGGCGGGCTGTGGGAAATGATCGTTCGCGGCGAGGTCAACTCCAGAGCCGCGGCGACCGGGTCCAGAATGTGGATGCCCATGTCACCCATCGTTCCCGCGCCGAAGTCGTACCACTTACGCCAGTTGCCACCCTCGGCGTAATGACCGGGGGCATACGGCCGCATCGGCGCGACACCCACCCATGCGTCCCAGTTCAGATGAGCCGGTGGCTGCGTGGTGTTCGTGGGCAGGTCGCCTTCGTAACCCCAGGTCTTGTTGCTCCAGCTATGGACCTCCTTCACCTTGCCGATCGCGCCGGACTGGATGATCGCCACCGCATTGCGGTAGAACGAGGTCGAATGAATCTGGATGCCCATCTGGGTCACCACACCTTTCTGGCGGGCGGCCAGGGTCAGCTTTCGCGCTTCATCCACTTCGTGAGTCAGTGGCTTCTGGCAGTAGACGTGTTTGCCCGCCATGATCGCCATCATGGCGATCGGTGCGTGCATGTGATCGGGCGTCGCGATGTGCACCGCATCGATCTTGTCGCCCATTTTGTCAAACATCTGGCGGAAATCTTCGAACTTCTGCGCGTTGGGGAATTCGCTGCCCACCTGGTTCAGCACATTGCGGTTGACATCGCACAGCGCGACGATGTTGATTGCCGGGTGCTTGACCAGTTCCGCACGGTCATCGGCTCCCATCCCCCCGATGCCAACGGTCGCAAGATTGATCTTGCCATTGAGATTTGCGGCGCGCAAACCTCTGGGCAGGAAGGTGATGGTGGCGCCGATCGCCGCCATGTCGCGCATGAAACGGCGACGCGTAACCGTGGTACGTTTGGACATGGTTCAACCCTTTCAACGGCAGTAAATCGCTAGGGCGAGTGTACCCCTGGGGGATTAACGCGGCAACCCACAATGAGATTGCATCGCACTCGGGGTGGAGAGGCGTCGGCCAGACCGGTTGGCGGGGGTGATCGACGGGGCAGGGGTCAGCCGCCAGAGGTGGACGGCTGATCGATCGACAGAAGGTAATTGCCCCCTGAGGTGGCGTCGACATGCTGCGACACGCGGATGTAGTAGACGCCTTTTTTGAGGACCAGGTCGATGACCTGCCCGTTGTCGCCATAGGATGCCATACGCATCAACCGGCCCTTGGCATCCAGCAGCGTGAGCTGCGTATTTCCTGCCTGATCGTCAAGCGTCAACACCACCCGCGTCGGCTCGGTCACCTTGAACTTGATCAGATCGTTTGTGTCATCCTTGCCGATGTAATCGATCAGCGACAGCGGCTGAGGCGAGCCAAGTTTCATCGCGTTCTTCAACTTGTTCCCTGCCACATCCGCGGTCAATACCAGATCGGATGACACCGTTGCGGTGGCGACCTTGCCGTTGTACTTGACCTGAATGTAGTACACGCCGGCCTTGAGCTTCTGGATCAGCTTCCTGGCCCCATCCTTGGTGATCTTGCCACGCTTGATGATTTTGCCCTTGGCGTTGCGCAGGATGATTTGAGCATCCTTGGTGATGCCGGGCAGTTCAGCGGTGAAATTGGTCTTACGCGTCAACTCGAAACGGAAAAAGTCGACCGGGTCCTGGTCGGAGAGCGTGCTGAAGGCGATATCGCGGCCAAAGAGTACACCCAGGTCGTAGGCCGTGGCCAGCGAGTTGCCTTGTGGATCGGGGTTGGGATCATCCTGTGGATCTCCGGGATCTCCAGGATCGCCGGGATCTCCAGGGTCGTCAGGATCACAGGGATCACAGGAATCGTCGGAGTCGTCTGGGTCACACGGGTCGCTTCCACCCGTGTCGTGCTGGAAGATGCGGCCCAGGATCAACGAGTCTACATCTGTGGTGTTCGTCCAGACCGCTACCATCTGCCCGTTGCTATTTACGGACAATCCCGGTGCCGATGCGCGGCCCTCACTATAGACAGCGATGGGCTGGGGTATGGTGATCGGCTCGCCCAACGTGTTGAATTGTAGGAAGTAAACATCGAGCAGCTGCACCGGCCCGAACTGACCCACCCCATGTTCGTGGCGGATCCACGCGACGGTCAGCACACCAGCATCGTTCAGCGCCACGACGCCGTCGTGGTAGGACGTGCCAGTTTCGGGCGTGATCGTGAGGGGGTCGAATGTAAGGTTGTGCTCCGCGTTGAGCACGGCCACGGCGATGTATTCGTCCATGCCGCTGTATGTGTGCCAGAGGATGGCCGCCTCACCGTTATTGTTGATGTCTGCCCGCACCTGATCGATGGAGAGGCCCGGGGAATTGTTCAACACGATCTGGTGCGACGCCACTTCCATCCAGACATCAGCGTAGACGAATCGCTGGGTGTTGACGGTTGGGTCGCCGCTGCTGTGGCCCAGCCAGGCCAGCAGCAGTTCACCCGCGTCATTGAGAGCGATGTCTGCCGAAGCGGTCGGGACAGTGGTCAGCTCGATGAAGTCCAGGTCGAATATGGAATCTGATACCTTGACGGTGGCGTAGCCCGATGTGTCGGTCCAGGCGACGGCGATTTGCCCCGAGTCGTTCACCACCACGCGGGCATCCCACTGCCAGCCGGCGGTGTCATCGTGAAGCGGTAAATCCTCACTGTCGATCGCCTGTCCTTCAACGTCGAAGCGGCGCAGGTAGATGTCCGTGTCCTGACCGTTGTGCGACTGCCAGACGACGACGATATTGCCCATACCGTCGACAGCCACGTCGGGGGTGGACTGGTCGCCGGCGACAAAGTGGTTGACCAGGATGGCCTCGCCCAGTTGCTGGCCCTGGGCGTCGAACAGCCGCATGTAAATGTCGCGATCGAAATTTTCGTTTTCGATCTGCTCGTAAACGACCACGAACCGGCCGTCAGCCATGACCGCGACCGCCGATTGACCATAGGTGGCGCCTGGCGGGGCGATGGGGAACTCCGGCCCGGTGGCGCTGAGCAACACCCGTGGCTCAAGTCGTTCCAGCTCGATCGTCGCAGGGGTCGCGCTGGATGGATATACCGCAACCTTACGGCGCAACCATCCCAGCCGTTTGCACACTAAACGCGCCCTCGGCCACGTGAGCTTTTTCACGTTTGGTCTCTCCGTTACCTCCCCGCCTCCACCAACAATTTGGTGTCGCTGGAAATGCCTATGTACCCCATATTTAGCGTTCCGGCAAGTACAAATGAGCATTTTTCACGGTTTTCCGCAGATAAGTCGTTTCCAGAACTGGGAGAACGGTTCTGTTCGTCCGTGAATTGCCTGTTATAACTCGTGAAATAGCTGTGGTTTGTGTGGTTTGCGTGATTTTCGGCAGTTTCTCGTGAAAGGGATAAGCCCGGTCCACGCACCGCTGGCCGACCGGTCCTAAAATGATTGTCATGGGTCAGGACCGATTCCAGCTTGTCAGTGAGTTCGAGCCGCGGGGTGATCAGCCTGCCGCCATCGATGCACTGGCAACCGGCATCGAGCGGGGCGAGAAGTACCAGACCCTGCTGGGCGTGACCGGCTCGGGCAAGACGTTCACCATGGCCAATGTCATCGCCCGGGTGAACAAGCCCACGCTCGTCATCAGCCACAACAAGACCCTGGCTGCCCAGCTCTACGAAGAATTCAAGGAGCTGTTTCCCGATAACGCGGTCTGCTACTTCGTTTCCTACTACGACTACTACCAGCCCGAGGCGTACATCCCGCAGCGGGACATCTACATTGAGAAGGACGCCTCACGCAACGACGACCTGGACCGCCTGCGGCTGGCGGCCACCACCCACCTGATGAGCCGCCGCGATGTCATCGTCGTCGCCAGCGTCTCGTGCATTTTCGGCCTGGGTTCGCCCGATGAGTACAAGCGTTCGACCATCACGCTGCGCAGGGGCAACACCATCAACCGTCGCGATCTGCTCGCCGGCATGGCCGACCTGCAATACCAGCGGGGCGAATACGAGTTCAAGCGCGGCACCTTTCGCGTGCGTGGCGATGTCATCGAAGTCTTCCCCGCTTTCGAGGAATTCGCCTACCGCATCGAATTGTTTGGTGACGAGGTCGACGCTATCCAGTTCATCAACCCGATCACCGGCGAAGTGCTGGCCGACGTCAACGAAGTGTTCATCTTCCCCGCGGTGCACTATGTCATGCCCGAGGCACAGATGCACTCTGCTCTTGCGTCGATCGAACAGGAACTGGAAGAACGCGTTTTGCAGCTGCGTCAGCAGGGCAAACTGCTGGAAGCGCAGCGGCTGCTGGCGCGGACAAAGTATGACCTGGAGATGATTCGCGAGGTGGGCTATTGCTCGGGGATCGAGAACTACAGCCGTCACCTGGATGGTCGACCACCGGGCAGTAAGCCCTACACGCTCTTTGACTACTTTCCCGAGGACTGGCTGCTGCTGATTGACGAAAGTCACGTGACCATCCCGCAGCTTCGGGCGATGTATCACGGCGATCGGCATCGTAAGGAGGTGCTGGTCGAGCACGGCTTCCGCCTGCCCAGCGCGCTGGACAACCGGCCGATGCGCTTCGACGAGATCGAGGCGTCCTGGCCGCAGGTCGTCTTCGTCAGTGCGACACCCGGACCGTATGAACTGGAGAAGTCCGGTGGGGTCGTGGTCGAACAGATCATCCGCCCGACTGGGCTGGTCGATCCGGTCATCGAGGTGCGACCGGCGGCGGGGCAGGTGCACGACCTGATGGAAGCCGCCCGTGAACGTGCCGCCCGCGGTGAACGCACCCTGGTCACCACCCTGACGAAAAAACTGGCTGAACAACTGGCGTCCTATCTGGATGAACAGGGCCTGAACTGTCGCTACCTGCACAGCGAGATCGAGACGCTGGATCGCGTGCAGATTCTGCGGGAACTGCGCGAAGGGCAATTCGACGTCCTGGTGGGGGTGAACCTCCTGCGTGAGGGGCTGGACCTGCCCGAGGTGTCGCTGGTGGCGATCATGGACGCGGACAAGACTGGCTTCCTGCGCAGTGCCACGAGCATGATCCAGCAGATCGGCCGTGCCGCCCGCAACGTCAACGCGACGGTGCTGCTCTACGCCGACACGGTCACCCCGGCGATGCAGGCGACGATCGATGAAACCAACCGTCGCCGCCAGAAGCAGTTGGCGTACAACGCCGAGCACGGCATCACGCCACAGACTGTGATGAAGGAAATCCGTCGCGGCATCGAACTGGAACTGCGTGCCCGACAGACCGCCCGGGCGGCGATCTCGGCGGATGAGGAGGAGTTTGATGTCAACGAGCTGATCTCCCGGCTCGAAGCCATGATGCTGGAAGCGGCCGAGGCGCTGGAGTTCGAAAAAGCCGCCCAGTTGCGCGACCGCATCAAAGAGCTGCGGGCCGCGCCCCATCTGGCCAAATCAGGCAACGGGAATCCCCGGGCCAGGCCCGGCGCGCCCAATACCAGGGTGCAAAAGAAGAAAAAGAAGAACAGAAAGCCGTAAGGCTGCTGTCCTGGCATCCCCTCTTGCGGTGCCTTGCCGTGTCAGGCAGCGCCGCTATGATATCGCGACCTATGGCAAAGACGCGTGAAATCAAGGGCCGCATCAAGGCGGTGTCGAACATCCAGCGCATCACCAAGACGATGCAGATGATCGCGACGGCGCGTTTTCAGGCGTCGCAGAAGCGTGCCACGGCCGCCAAGCCGTTCACGCAGAAGATCGCTGAGCTGGTGGGCGAGCTGGCCGCGACGGCGGGTAACCTGAGCCACCCGCTGCTCAAGAAGCCCGAGCCGGCCGCCGGACGCGACCTGCTGCTGGTCATCACCTCCAACCGCGGGCTGTGCGGCGGTTACAACGCCAACATCCTGCGCACCGCCATGGGATGGATTCGACAGCAGGGGGATCGGCCCTTTGACCTGGAGGTGGTCGGCCGCAAGGGCCTGGCCTATTTCCGCTTCGCCAAGGTGCCCGTCACGACGTTCCACAGCCAGTTCACCGACAAGCCCGCGTTCGAGGAGGTCGAGCGGCTGGCGACACAATATATGGATGCGTTCACCAGCGGGAAGTACGACTCGGTGAATGTGGTCTACATGAGCTTCCAGTCGGCTTCGCGGCAGACGCCGATCGTGCTGAATCTGCTGCCGTTGCGAGATCCGACGGCAGGGGTCCAGGGGGACGGGGCCGGTGTGGGGGTTGAACCGGGCCAGGTGGATTACGACTTTTCGCCCACGCCGGATGAACTGCTGGCGGAGCTGCTGCCCATGACGGTGAAGACGCAGCTTTTCCAGTGCTTTAACGAGGCGGTGGTGGGCGAGCAGATCGCTCGTATGGTGGCGATGAAGGCGGCGACGGATAGTGCCGGCAAGATGCGCAAGGAGCTGGTCCGCCGGTTCAATCGTGCCCGCCAGGCGGCGATCACGACGGAACTGAGCGAGATCATTGCCGGCGCGGCGGCGCTGGATTAATGCGGCCCGGGGATGCCTCGCGGCAGACCGGCCCGATGCTGGATCGAACCGTCGCAAATAAGGATGTTGCGGACGATCCACAACCGAGGGCGTTTGTTTGACACGTATGACAGCGCCCCCTATGCTCTGCCGTCCAACGCGGAGCGAGTGCCGCGAGGCTGTCGGTCCCGCTGGGCACAGGTCGTCTTACCCTTGAAGAGCAAGGGATTTATGACGGACCCATTCCCCGACGGACGCAGCCCGCGAGACGACCGCCACGGCGTCCCCAGCCCCATGACGCTCATGGGCGTGGGGATCGAGATGACGCTCACGATCCTCGTCATGGGGTTGGTGGGCATGTGGCTGGATACGAAGCTGGGGACACAACCCTGGCTGCTGATCACCGGGATCATGATGGGGGCGATCGGCAGCATGTACAAACTTTGGATACAGGGCCGGCGGCAATTTCAAAAAAAACCCCGGCAGAAACACTGATGTCTCACTCTCCCACCAGCGACGACTCCTTTCCTCTTCTGAGGACGATGACGGTTCTCAGTGTCGCGTCTGTGGGAATTTACGTGCTGGTACGACTCGTGTTCGCCTGGCTGGCGCCTGATCTGGCGAGGGCGGGACACGCGATCGATATCGCCGCGCTGGTCGTCTGGGGTGCAGCACTGCTGGGCGTGTTGCCCATGGCGCTGGTCTGGAGGGCAGGGCTGATGCCGATTGTGGTTGCCTACTTCGCTGGTTCGGCGGTGCGAATCATGCTGGTATTGGCTGCCACCGTCCTCGTTCTATGGCAAACGGACTGGCCACCGGTCGCCTGGGTGGCGACACTCTTTGTCATGTATCTCTCGTTGCTTCTGCTTGAAGTAGCGCTGGTTGGAAAACGAATCTGGAATAAGCGACTGGATGGTTTCACATCATCTGGTCCCTCGTCGCATCGCGATCCCGCCCGGGAGGATGATGCGCCGCATGGTTGCCAAATGGAGGCATGTGCGTGATCGATTTCGCTCTGACACTCGCTGCTGCGAACCCGGTCGACCACGTGGTCGACAAGCCGTTCATCGGCTGGCTCATCAGCAACGTCACGGTCATGCTGGTGCTCAGCGCCATCGTCACCATCGCGCTGATTGTGCCGGCGGCCAAGCGCATCGCCAGCGGCAAGAGCGGTACGCTCGACGACCTGCTGGCCAAGGGCACGCTGGCGAACCTGGTCGAAGCAGTCTGCCTTTATCTGCGTGATGCGGTCTTTCGTCCCGTCCTGCACGAAGAGACCGACAAATACGTGCCGATGCTCTGGACCTTCTTCTGGTTCATCCTCATCAACAATCTGCTGGGGCTGGTACCGATTCTGGACATCACCGCAGGTATCGGCGCGATCATGGGTGTGGAGATCGGCCATCACGGACACGGCGTCGGCGGTACTGCCACTCAGTCTATCTGGGTCACCAGCGCGTTGGCAGCCGTCTCCTTCCTCTGGTTCAACTTCCAGGCGATCCGCAAGGACCCGATCGGCTTTCTCAAGCACCTGACCGCCGGGGCGCCGCCCTACATGTGGCCCATCATGGTGCCGGTCGAGATCATCGGTACGTTCGTTAAGCCCGTCGCGCTGGCGCTGCGACTTTTCGCGAACATGACCGGTGGTCACATCATCGTCGCGACGCTGTTGGGTTTCGTCGTCTCGCTGGCAACCGCTCTTGGCGGTGTGGCGGGGCACGGCATGGCAGTCATTCCGCTGCTTGGTGTGGTCGCGATTTACTTCCTTGAAATCATGGTCGCCTTCATCCAGGCGTATATCTTCACGTTCCTCACCTGCCTCTTCCTGGGACAGCTGGTGGTGCACCATCATGATGAGCACCACGAGGAACACGAGGCTGAGCATGGTGCGGAGGCGCATTCGCACGCTCATTGAGGTGGCGTGCCTGTGAGTGGGAGACTGCTTGAAGCCTTGAACGGCTTCTGAAAAGGATGGTATCCCCCTGTCGGTCGAGTGAGGCGGCCGACCGTGCCTGCGGGCAAGGGGGCAGGCTGACACGACCTCGCCGTGTCGAACGTATGGAGTGTTTCGCGATGAAGAAGGTTCTGTTTTGGGGTGCATTGGCGTTGCTGGCCCTTGCGGCCACTCCGGCGATGGCACAGGAAGCCGCTGCGGTGGCTGAAGCGGGTTCGAGCTGGATCATCCCCGGTGGTACGGCTGGCGCCATGCTGGGCGCGGGCATCGGCGCGGGTCTGGTCGTGATCGGTGCTGCTCGCGGCATCGGTAACATCGGCCGGTCCGCTACCGAGTCGATCGCCCGTCAGCCCGAGGCCGGTGGTCAGATCTTCACCGCCATGCTGCTGTCGGCGGCCCTCATCGAAGGTGTGTCGCTGTTCGGCGTGGTCGTGACCCTGCTGATTGTTCTTGGCTAACTGATTGCACACGGCGCGAGCCGTGTGCTCCCCGGCCGCAACCAATCGCCCGGTCGGCGAGCACTCGGCTCGAATCCCGAACAAAGGTGACGACATGAAATATCTTGCAAGTGTTGGAACGATTCTGCTGAGCGCCGCTCCGGTGCTTGCCGCAGCTGCGGAAGAGGGCGGCGCCAACCCGTTCGCCGGTACGATCTACCAGGCGATCGCAGCGGCGCTGATCTTCCTGATCGTCTTCGCGGTGCTCAAGGTCAAGGCCTGGGGGCCGATCCTCAAAGGTCTGCAGGAGCGTGAGAACCGCATCCGCAAAGACCTTCAGGAGGCGGAGGCAGCCTCGAAGCAGGCCAAGGCAATGCTGGCCGATTACGAGCAGCGCCTTGCCGCCGCCAATGAGGAGGCCCGCAAGGTGATCGAGCAGGGCAAGGCTGATGCCCAGCGGCTGGCCCAGTCGCTGCGTGATCAGGCCCAGGCGGAGATCACGCAGATGCGCGAACGTGCCCAGGCCGAGATTCGTGCCGCTCGTGAACAGGCTCTGACCGAGATTTACGAGAAGACTGCGGTTCTGGCGACGCAGGTGGCCGGCCGCATCCTGCAGCGCGAAATCAACCCCGACGATCAGCGGGAACTGGTGGAACGCTCGCTCATGGAGCTGAGCAGGAACAACTAAGACAGTGTGCGGCGACGTGCAGGTGAACGAACCCGCCCGTCGCCGAGTCTTTCAAGCCGGGCCGGATGGCCCAAGCGGATGACCCATGGCTTCCAGCAACGGACACATGACGACGGCGGTCAGCACGGTTTACGCCCAGGCACTGTTCGACCTGGCGGAACAGGCTGGCGCCCTCGACGAGGTCAACGACGAACTGGAGCAGATCGACGAGCTGCTGACCGCCAACCCCGACCTCATGCTGCTGCTGTCCAGCCGCATGATCTCGGCTCCGGAGCGGCAGGGCATCATCGAGCGGATCTTCGGCGGCCGCGTCTCGGACACGGTTCTTAACTTCCTGCGGGTGGTGAACCAGAAGAACCGGCTGGATGCTCTGCCAGCAATCATTCACGAGTTCGGCAACCTGCTGGACCGGCGGCACGGTGTGGTGGAGGTGGATGCCTACGTCGCCAGCCGACTGGACGAACAGTTGGCCAAACGTGTAGCTGACGGCATCGGCACGGCGCTGAAGCGCAACGTGCTGCTGCATCAGTATGTGGATCCGGAGTTGATCGGCGGACTGAAGATTCGCATCGGCGACCGGATGATCGACGGCAGCGTGGCCACTCAACTGAAACTGATGAAGGAACAACTGATGGCGGTGGGCCGCGAAAAGGCTCGCGCCGCTGCGGCCAGCGCGTGAGAGCGAAGTTCTTCTCACGCTGTTGTCACACAAATGCACTGAACGGGCCTGATTGAACCTGCGACGGAAACAATAACGCCCGACTACGAACATAAAGCCCCTTGGTCCATGACAGCATGGACCTTCACGCGGAGCGCCCCATGAAGATCAACACCGACGAAATCACCAGTGTCATTAAACAGGAAGTCCAGAAATACGCCACGCAGCTTGAGGTGTCGCATGTCGGCACGGTGATCGAGGTGGGTGACGGCATCGCACGCATCTACGGCCTGAGCGAAGCGATGGCGGGCGAAATGCTCGAATTCCAGCTCGGCGACGGCCGCACCGTCGCGGGTCAGGTATTCAACCTCGAACAGGACACCGTCGGTGCGGTCATCTACGGCGACTACCTGGAAATCAAGGAAGGCATGACCGTTCGCTCGACGGGCGAGCTGCTGAGCGTGCCGGTGGGTGAGGCAATGCTCGGCCGGGTGCTCAACGGTCTGGGTGAGCCGATCGACGGCAAGGGGCCGATCCAGGCGACAGAGCGCCGCCGCGTGGACATCATCGCGCCCGGTATTGCCGACCGTCAGCCGGTGAAGCAGCCGCTGCAGACAGGTATCAAGGCGATCGACTCGATGATTCCGATCGGTCGTGGTCAGCGCGAACTGATCATCGGTGACCGTAAGACGGGTAAGACTGCAGTCGCCATCGACACGATCCTGAACCAGAAGGCGACGCACCAGACCGATCAGCCGGTCTACTGCATCTACGTGGCCATCGGCCAGAAAGATTCGACGGTTGCGGGCGTCGTGGAAGTACTCAAGCAGCACGGTGCGATGGATTACACCATCGTGATCGACGCCGGTGCTTCGCAGCCCGCCCCGATGCAGTACATCGCTCCGTATGCCGGCACGGCCATGGGCGAGTACTTCATGTGGAAGGGCAAGCACGTGCTGTGCATCTACGACGACCTGTCCAAGCAGGCGGCGGCGTATCGTCAGCTTTCGCTGCTGCTGCGTCGTCCGCCCGGACGCGAAGCCTACCCCGGCGACGTGTTCTACCTGCACAGCCGTCTGCTCGAACGCGCCACCAAGCTCTCGGATGAGAACGGAGGCGGCTCACTGACCGCGCTGCCCATCATCGAGACGCAGGAAGGCGACGTGTCGGCCTACATTCCGACGAACGTGATTTCGATTACCGACGGGCAGATCTACCTCGAACCGGAACTCTTCTTCGCAGGCGTGCGACCCGCCATCAACGTGGGTATCTCGGTATCCCGCGTGGGTGGTAACGCGCAGATCAAGGCGATGAAGCAGGTGGCCGGTTCGCTGCGACTGGACCTGGCGGCCTACCGCGAACTGGAAGCGTTCGCACAACTCGGCACCGAGCTGGACAAGGCCACGCAGCGGCAGCTCGATCGCGGTGCCCGCATGGTCGAGCTGCTCAAGCAGCCGCAGTATGTGCCCATGGACGTGATCGACCAGATCATCCAGATCTTCGCGGGTACGAAGGGCTTCCTGGACGACCTGAAGATCGAACACGTGCAGCCCTTCGCGGCCGACCTGATCGAATACTTCAACGGCCCGAAGATCGCCCTGCGCGACGAACTGATGAAGAAGCAGGCCTTCGACGACAACCTGCAGCAGCAGTTCATGAACGCCATCGGCGAGTTCAAGAACGAATGGCTCGCCAGCCGGGCCGGTGTCGCTGCCACGAAATAAAGCTGTCCATACATCCCATTGATGATTTCACGAGCCCACTCATGCGGTGGGCTCGTTTTATTTTCGCCAGGATCGGCTGACCTAATCGGTTGGTATGTTGATGGGGGCTATAAATTATTTGACAATAGCAGGTTGTGAGTATTACGATCGCTTCAACAGACCGCAGAGCGATGGGGAAGCCATTTTCAGGATACGTCTGATCAGGCCACGTCTGGTAGGCCCGACGCCACCTGCGGAGGCCATCTCAAAAATTTTTCAAAATCGCCCGAATTTTCCCCGTCTCGTCACATATCCCTCAGAGAAGAGGAGCTGGTGCATGACCGAGACGCGGGACGCAACGGATCTGAATCAGAGTCGGGGCCAGCGGTTCATCCAGTGTTTCGTAGGGGCGCAGCCACGCATCTATGGGTTGATCCTGACGCTCGTCGCCAACCGGGCCGATGCGGATGACCTGATGCAGGAAACGGCGGCGGCCATGTGGAAGAAATTCGACACCTTCGAACCCGGGACGGACTTCGCCGCATGGGCGCTGCGCATCGCGCGGTACCAGGTCATGAACCATATTGCCAAAGCCTCGATTCGCAAACGGTATTTCAGCACGGTTGCCCTGGATGCGCTGGCTGACGAAGTCGTTCAGGTTATGGAGAACCAGGACTTTCGTAGCGAAGCCCTGCAACACTGCATCGACAAGCTGCCTGAACGCGATCGCGAGCTGCTGCACCTTCGCTACCAGCCTGGAGCAACCATCAAGCACGTTGCCGCACGAGTGGGGCGGTCTGTTCACACAGTCTATGAAGCGCTGAATCGCATCCATTGTCAGTTGTTGGTTTGTATTCGACGAACGCTGGCACAAGAGTCATAAACCATGTCGCCGGACGAATCGGTCCATCAGAACGGTTCGGGCATCGATGCGCTGTTGCATGCGCTGCGGGATGATTGTCTTGATGATGAAGGTTTTGCGCGGCTTGAAGCGTTGATTGTGTCGGACCGGATGGCTCGGCAGCGGTATGTACGTTACATCCTGCTCATGGCCGAATTGATGACCTGTCGCGTGTCGGCTTCGAGGTTTGTGCCGCACCTTTTCGAGCCATCGACCGAGGAACTGCTGCGTGAAGTGATCGACGAGGAGCGTCTGGCTGCACAGCGTCGTCGTCGTGATGAGGCACAACTGAAGGCTTGTCGCCGAAGATGGACGGCTGAACGCGAGGAGCGTTATCGGTTGCTTCTTCCGTCGGATGACCCTCCCATTGTGCACCAACACATCGTGATCCCCTATGTGGTGGCCTACGGAACATTGGCAGGTGTTGCGGCTATTCTGGTGCTGCTGGTCTGGCCACTACTTTTTTCTGAGAAACCCCAGGCGTTTGCTCCTCAGCAGGTACCCAAGGTGGCGGTGCTCGACCATTCACTGAATGCTCATTGGGATAGTGGGGCAGAGGATCTGGTGCCTGGGACCAAACTGGAACCGGGAGAGCTGACGCTGTTGTCTGGCGTAGCGCAGCTGACCTTCACCGGCGGAGCGCAAGTGATTATCGAAGCCCCTGCACAGTTCGAGCTTAGCTCGTCCAGTCAGATGCGATTGCGGCATGGACGTTTGTCGGCCGTTGTGCCTCATAAAGCATCCGGTTTTACAGTCGAGACGCCAGCCGCGCGTCTGATCGATCGGGGAACCGAGTTTTGTGTGATCGTGTCTGATCCACGATACACGGAGTTGGATGTGATCACCGGTGCAGTGGATGCTGGGTTCCGGCCTGAGTCGAACAGGTCAGACACATCCTATGTCCGCGTGCCCGCTGAGTCGGCCAGACGCTTCGATGGCATCAGCCGAACGGTGGAAACGATCGCATCTCAGCCCGAACGGTTTCGGTCATCGTGGGATGATGTGCTTTACCGTCCGGTGCTGACGGGTGATTTGCGTTTCATACGTGAGAATGTGGAGTCCCTGGCGCTTGATGAGTTCGAATCGGAGCAGGCGTCGGTGCTGCTGGAGCGGCGCCGCGTGCGACTGGAAGAAGATCAGCCGGTCACGGCAAACGGGCCGGGATTCTACTACAGCTTTGCTGATGACAAGATCCTTGCCGCTGGGACACGTGTGGATTCGTATTTGGTCCACTTCGACGGACCGGGCAGCATTCTGGATGAGCAGCGTGGTCTGCCGGCACGCGTACGTGGTTCGATTCAATTCAGTCGCCCGATTCTGGGCGTGATCGCCACTTCGGAGGAGCTGGCACGCAGCAGTCAATGGTTCGGACGTGACCAGACCAGGTATGCATCACCCGAAACGGCAGCAGGGCTTGGTCTTGAAGACAAGGACACGATTCTAATCTCCAGTGACAGGCTGATGATTTCGTTTGAGCTGCAGGCTGCTGCTTACGACCAGATGCGCATCCTCGTGGAGGCGGCGGAATGAAATCACTTCTGCTTTGAGGGAGGTGTTACATGTTCAAATCTCGATACGTCACCTTCTCTGGTGCAGAACCTGCCAGGGGACCTGTGATGCCACAGCCTTTCCGCCGGGGCTTCACGCTGATCGAATTGCTGGTGGTGATATCGATCATAGTGTTGCTGATTGCACTGCTGCTGCCTGCCTTGCAGCATTCGCGGGAAATGGCATACCGTGCGATGTGTGCATCCCATCTAAGGTCGATGATGGAGGCGAACTTCACGTGGGCTGCAGATCACAACGGAACGTTCGTCAAAGCTCAGCCACAGATGCGCGATCGTACCGTGCCGGGCATCTATCTTGTCTGGCAGCGTCAGGGCGTTCCTGAATATCGAAACACATTATACGCAGGACGGCTTTTCACCGATTCGACCTATTTCGGCCCTGGTGCGCTGGCTCGCAATCGCTACACGGATCCACGGACCTTCTATTGTCCGAGCTGGACCACCGCAGGACTGAACTATAACGAAACAGCAACGCCTCAGTATGATGGCGGCGGCTGGTGGGAGGAAAAGGATATCCCCGCCGCTCAGCAGTGGATGCAGATGGCGTTTCACTATCGGGCAACTTTTGATCTGTTGGAGTTTGGGCTAATAAAGGCTCGCAGCGCCTCACCGGACAAGGACGCCCCCAACGAGCCCATTCTTGCGGATGCCTTCAGCGACAATGTGAACCTCGGCGGTCGCGCGGTGAACCAATGCCATCGCGATGGTTACAACGTCGCGTTCCTCGATGGACATGCTGCCTGGCATCCCGACCCCGGCCACAAGGTACGCGATTTTAAGGGGCCGAACGTACGGTACAACGGCGATTACGTGACGCTGGAGACCGTTTGGCGCGACATATTCCGCGACGGCAGTAACCAGTAACACCATCGGACACATAAGGCCTGTTCCGTACACCATCCTTAGGAGGTATGACCATGACGATGTTTTCACGTCTCTACTCTCTTGCGTTTGCGACTACACTTCTGGCATCAACAGCCCCAGCTCCCGCGGCTCCGATAATCCTTACCAACAGTCAGTCGGCGCGCGTCGTTTTTGCCGGCGACAGCCGCGATGACAACAACGGCGGAGCGGATGTACTGGTCATCGGTATCAACAATCAGAACATCAATAATTTCGTCATTCTTCGCTTCGACCTGAGTGGCTATTCCGCTTCCGATATTGTCGGCGACGGCACGCTTGAATTGACGCCGGGCATAATCAATCAAGCCGTCAAGGGTTCATCAGCCGACACGATCACGATTTACAAGTTGTTTCCCACCAATATCGACTGGCAGGAGGGCACCGGGATCATTGGCGCTACGGATAATCTGACCAATGATGGTTCGGCCAGCTTCCTCAATCGTGTCCAGTTCAATGATCACCCGGGGCCGCCGAGTGGAACATCGTTACCCTGGTACGATGCAGCAGGTAACCCTGTAGCGAACCTGCTCGGAGCCTTCGATCCGATGCCGTTCAGCACGATTCCGGGGTGGGATGCGGAGCCTTCGAATGTAACGATCACAATCCCGCATGCCATTCTGGTGGACTGGATCGAGAACGGCAATGCGGGCATGGTGATCGCTTCGCTGGACAACGGCGACCTGCGTGGACGTTTCAATTTCGACGGGTCATCGAACGTGAGTCGAATGCCCAAGCTTTACATCAACGTCGTTCCTGAGCCCGCGTCGTTGGTGCTGGTGGGGATTGGCGGACTATTTCTGTCGAAGAGACGCACTGATAAGGGTGCCTGTGATTAAGCACACCAGTCGTAACCGTACCAGTTCGAAGCTACACGGTTGCTGTTTTAGCACGACGCGAGGGACTCAATGTCGCAGCTCTCTCATGCAAAGCTTCCGATGCAGCATTTCCGCGTATTGCATATGTATTTTTGCCTTGTCGTCGCGGCATGCGCCGGTCACATTGTGGCGCAAGAACGAAAACCCAACATCATCCTCATTATGGCGGATGATCTGGGCTACGGTGATGTGGGGTTTCGAAAGTCGAGCCCCGCTGTCACGCCGTGCATTGATGCGATGGCAGCATCGGGACTTGTCTTCAATCGGTTCTATGCCCAGGCGCCGGTGTGCAGTCCGACGCGAGGCAGCGTTCTAACAGGCCGGCATCCATATCGGTATGGCGTGACGTTCGCCAACGTTGGGCGACTTCCCGAGGATGAGCTAAACCTGGTACAGGTGCTTCAGCAGCATGGCTACCGGACGGGACACTTTGGCAAGTGGCATCTGGGGTCGATGACGACGGACATGGTCGACGGCAATCGCGGACGGCCGGGCAATCTGGCGGACTACGCCCCGCCGTGGCTGCGCGGATTTGACGTGTGCTTTTCGACCGAGTCGAAGGTGCCGACGTTCGACCCCCTCGTACAGCCGCGCCTTCCCACAACGCCACCCTGTTGGAATCCGATTGCGGATGCGGGCCAGGGGCGTCCGTTTGGCACGCGGTTCTGGAACGAGCGAGGGCAGCCGGTTGACGATAACCTGCGAGGGGCTAGCGCGAAGATTGTTGCTGATCGTGCGATTGAGTTCATTCGTGATACGCACCAGACGGACACGCCCTTTCTCGCAGTTATCTGGTTTCACGAGCCACATCTGCCGGTGGTGGCTGATGAGGAATACCGCAGGCCTTTCATGGGGTTGGAACCGCATCACCAGCACTATTTCGGCTGTATTCGGGCGATGGATGAACAGATCGGCCGTATCCGTGCGGAGCTGCGCTCATTAGCGATCGAACATAATACGATTGTGTGTTTTACTTCGGACAATGGTCCGGAGCGCTTCGGTTCTCGTCCGGGGTCGACAGGTGGTCTTCGCGGTCGCAAGCGTGATCTTTACGAGGGCGGGATTCGCGTGCCGGCGATCATTGAATGGCCTGGCCGTATCGAAGCGGGCGAGACCGACTTTGTTGCGGTCACAAGTGATTTTCTGCCTACATTTGCCGCTTTGCTCGCGATCACGCTTCCTGCAGAGCGTCCGCTGGATGGGGTAAGCCTCGTGCCCGTGTTCACGAACAGATCACTTTGGCGCGACCGGCCAATCGGATTCCAGTCGGGCGGACAGATCGCCGTGATTGAACAGCGCTATAAGGTTATCGATGCTTCACGCCGTGCAGAGAATCTCACATGGGCCAACCCGCCCTGGAACTTCGCCTTGTACGATCTGATCGAAGACCCGTTCGAACAAAGAGACATCAGTGCGGAACATCCGGAAGTTGTACAACGATTGACCCGATGGGCGGAGGATTGGCACGCGTCGCTTCGTTCGGATTATGTAGCTTCGACAAGCTCAGGTGGGGCGGGTGAAAAATGATGTTTTTCGTCACTCGCTGCGCCAGAACTGGGGGACGAAGAGGACGAAGATGGCGTAGACTTCCACGCGGCCCAGGGCCATGAGGATGGACATGACGATGAGGCTGGGGTCGGAGAAGAAGCCGTAGTTTTCGGTGGGCCCCACGCGACCGAAACCCGGGCCGATGTTGTTGAGTGTGGCGGCGCTGGCGGTGATGGCGGTGGTCAGATCGAGGTTCTGCCTCAGCTCCAGCAGCATCAGCGACACCGTGCCGACGAGGAACAAAATGGGGATGCCGATGACGTAGACCAGTGTCGCCTGCCGCAGGTCAGCATCGACGACCATGTTGCCTATCTTGATCGTCTGCACGACGCCGGGACGGAAGACACGCTGCACCTCGGCGAGCATGATTTTGGTCAGCAGGATGATGCGGATGATCTTGATGCCACCCGCGGTGGAGCCGGCGCATCCGCCCACGAACATCGCCACGAAAAGGATAGCCTGGGGCAGGAAGTGCCAGTTGTCGAAGTCCGCGGTACCAAAGCCGGTGGTGGTGATGATGGAAACGATCTGGAACAGGCTGTAGCGCACCGCGTTGAGAAGCGTCAGTTCGACGGTGTCGCCGCGCGTCGTGTGGATGTTGTCTCCCCAGAGGCTGATAGCGGCGATGATGGTCACACCGATGATGAGCAGGAGGAAGACGCGCAGCTCCGGATCACACCAGACGGTGCTCCACTGTTTTCGCCACAGGCGGTAGTAGAGCGTGAAGTTCACCGCCGCAGCGAACATGAAGATGATCAGCAGGATTTCGACGGTCACCGAGTCGAACGCGGCGATGCCGGCGTTCTTCGTGCTGAATCCGCCTGTGGACAGCGTTGTAAATGTATGTGCCAGCGCGTTGAACCAGTCCATTTCCGGCGGCCCCAGGAAACGCAGCAGCAATGCCAGCACGATGGTCAGCAGGACGTAAATGATCCACAGGATGCGTGCCGTGTCAGTGATGCGCGGTCGTACGCCGCCCTTGGTCAGCCCCGTTGTCTCGAACTGGTAGAGTTTCTTGCCCGCGACGCCGACGTTGGGCAGCACCGCGACGAACAGCACGACGATGCCCAATCCGCCCAGCCACTGGGTCATCGCCCGCCATAGCAGCAGGCCGCGCGGCACCGTTTCAACATCGTCCAGCACGCTCGCGCCGGTAGTGGAGAAGCCGCTCATCGACTCGAAATAGCAGGCGGCAAACGACTGAAAGCGGTGTGATTCCTCGAACTGTGCCCCGAACCGCGCCCAGAACCAGTAGGGCATGGCTCCGACGAAGGCGGCCAGCAACCACGCGACACCCACCAGCAACAGCGCCTCGCGTCGTCCGAGGAAATCATCGTGTCCTGGTCGTGCCATGTACCAGAGCAGCAGCGCCAGCGCCAGTGCGACGCCGATGGCCAGTCCCATCGCCTGAACGGCGGGGATCTCGACCTGCGGGAACCAGATCGCATCCACCGCTGACCAGATGAGGGCCGCGCACAGGCAGGCGCTCATCAGCAGCATCAACTTTCCGAGTTGTCGCAGAACGTAGTGGTAGTTCATGGATAGAAGGGCGGCCGCGTTACTTTCTGGTCACCCGTCGCCCCGGATATCTTTTCGGACAATCAGCCAGACCATCGGTCGCCTATTCCCTGATGGAAAATGCCTTCATCAACTGTTGTCGGCTGCCTGCCGGGGCGATCACCACCAGCGTATCGCCGATGGCCAGCGTGTCGTTGGCACCGGGGATGCGTACATCCTCGCCGTGCTGGATGGCGGCCAGCAGGGTCTTTTCGGGCAGCTTGATCTCGACGAGCGGCTTGCCGATCACGTTCCGGGCTGCCGCGGGTACGCGAAGCTCGTACACGTCCGCCACATCCTCCGCCAGCGTGGCCAGCTTTTTCACGGGCGACTCGTCGACCAGATGCAGGATTTCCGAGACCGCCGTCACCCGCGGGCTGAATGCCTTGTCAATACCGATGTGTTCGAGCAGGTGCAGGTAGGTCGACCGCTGCATGACGGTGATGGCGGTTCGCGCGCCCATGCTTTTGGCACGGGCGCCGGTCAGGATGTTGTGTTCATCATCGTTTGTGACGGTGACAAAGGCGTCGACCTGATCGACACGCTGCTCCTGTAACGTTTCAGTATCCGCCGGGTCGTCCGTCAGCACGGTGACCCAGTCGAGCTTGGCAGCCAGTTCCTCGGCCCGGTCCCGCTCGCTGACAAACAGGCGAAGGGAGAAGTTTTCGCGTCGCAGTGCCCGGCAGAGCCAGACAGCCAGCGAGGTGCCGCCGATAATCATGATTCGCCGCCGGCCGACCGGCTCGGAATGGAACAGCCTGCGGCTCTTGTCGAATCCTTCGACCTCGCCGACGAGGGTGACGATATCGCCCGCCTGAATGACGGTTTCACGGTCGGGGATAAAGGCCTGGCCCTGTCGTTCGATGGCCGCCACGCGCGTGGAGCGGGGCAGCGCCAGTGTCGCCAGCGCTTTGCCCACGGCGGCGGCATTGGCATCCACGGGCAGGGCCTGCATCTCGATGCGGCCGCGGGCGAATCGCTCCACCGCCAGCGCGCCGGGGCTTCGCAGCGTCTGGGCGATCGCCAGGGCGGTCGTGTATTCCGGACAGACCAGATGGTCGATGCCCAGGTATTTACCGTAATCGAGTCCGCGTCGCTCGAAATAGGTGCTGTGGTGGACACGGGCGATGACCTGATGGGCGCCCACGCCCTTGGCGATCGACGCGGCCAGCAGGTTGATCTCATCCAAGTTGGTGGCGGCGATGAACAGGTCCGCCCCGTCGCAGCCAGCCTCCAGCAGCACCTCTCCCTGGGTGCCGCTGCCGTGCAGTGTCTGCACGTCCATCGACTCTTCGAGGGCGGCGAGCTTCTCCCGGTCGTGGTCGATGATGATGATGTTGTTGCCCGCCTGCTCGCCCAGGACTTCGGCGGCGTGTCGGCCGACCTCCCCAGCGCCGCAGATGATGATGTTCATGACACGATTCCGTCGCTCGGGTTCCCCCGCTTTGGGGATCCCCATCATAACGGGGAACGTCCCGGGGTGACGCAGGCCGGGGTGGTGGTATGGCCTTATTCTTCCGCACGACGACGGGTGAAGCGATACAATGGGCAACCATGAAAAGATCGGCTGCTCTTGTGACATGGATGTCGGTGCTGCTGATGCTGGCGATCGGGGCGACGCCCTCAGCGAGGGGACAGGATCTCGACAGCGCCGCCAAAGAGACGGTGTACCTGCTCAACCGGGCGTTAACCACCCGCGACGGCCGCGAACGCGACCGACTGCTCGGGGCGGTGCGGCGACTACGTGACCCTCGGGCGGCGGGACTCTACCGGCATCTCTCGGGCATGTCTGACCCGTTTCGTCAATCGCATGGCCTCCTTGGCATGGTCGAGGCGGGGCTGACGCCTTCCCTCACACTGGATACGGTGCTGTCGGTTGAGGACGACGTGGCGCAGGCCGAACTGGTGCAGGCGGCGCTGAACGATGGGTTGATCGATGCGAAAGTGGCCGCCCAGTGGATCGGTTCATCGCGGCTGACGGCGCGGGCCCGTGTGGAGTTGGCGCGATATCTGCTTAGTCATGGACATTCGGTCGATCCGGCGGTGCTGCGTGACCCGTCCCAAAGTGATAACAAGCGTCTGCGCGTGCTGGCGAATGTGCTGCTGGTGCAGGCTGGGGACGCCAGTGGGCTGAACTATCTGCGGACGCTGGCTGGGGCGACCGATGCGGAATCACAGTCGCTGACGGTCGAGGCGTTGAACCTTGCCAGCGAGCTGAATCTGGACAAGCTCGGACCGTGGGCGTTTGAGGTCAGTCAGAAGACCGACATCGATCAACGCATCGCTCAGCCCGCCCTGGCGATTGCTTTGAAGCTGCGCGCCCCACAGGCGGCGTCGGTGTGGCAGCGTACGTTCAAGGAGGAAACTGATGGGGCGATCCAGATGCGTCTAGCGATGTACGCCCTCAACGCCGCCCCCTTCATCGATGCCAAAGTGTTTGACGTTTTACTGGCGTCGCCCGATGCGACGATCCAGATGCTCGGCCGGGCCGGACGGGCGATCGCCCTGAAGCAAAATATTGATGAGGCGGTGCTCGAAATCGTCCAATTGAATCATCTGCCTTTCAGTGCTTGGGCACTGGCCTATGCTCATGAGCACGCCTCGGCTCAGGACGCCCAGGCGATTCTGCTCGGGTTGATTCTGGCGTTCGAGACTGCACCGCGCAACGCCCGTACGCTTAACGCGCACCTGGATCTGGTGGAACGAGCCGTATCCCTGCTGTACGACCGTGACCCGGAAGGGGCGATCCCATTGCTTCGGGCGGTAATTACCAAGCCGGACAACGAGCCGCTGTTTGTACGGCGGGTACTCACAGGGCTTTTCAACTGCGAGAAGCCGGGGGCCTATCGTGTACTGGAGGGATTGCCGGCGTTTGAAGACCGGGCGGCCAGGCTGATGGCACTGGTGCTGTTGACCATGAGCGATCAGCCCATGACGCAGGATCAGTTGCAGGAGGTGAGCCTGCTGGTTCGCGGGGGCGGCGGCCTGCTCGATCAGGCGCGGCTGCAGGTCGGCTGGGTCTACCTGAAGCGCACGAATCAGCTCGACGCGGCTGTGACCAGGGCGATCAGCGGTAACTGATTGGTCTGCGATGGCATAGCCGCCCGGGTCGCGGCGCGTACGAGGATGTGGGCCGATCCCATGACCGGACGAGGCTCGCATCAGCACGCATGGGCAATGGCTGCCCTCCTTTTACGGAAATCCAAGAATGAGCAGTGTGATTCCCCTGAGTCAGCCCGACATCACCGAACGTGAGATCGAGGCGGTTGTCGACGTGTTGCGCAGCGGCCGGCTGAGTATGGGGCCTCGCCAGGCGCGATTCGAGGAGATGGTCGCCGAGCGTGCCGGCCGCCGTCATGCGGTCGCCGTCAGCAGCGGGACGGCGGGGTTACACCTGGTGCTGCTGGCGCTGGGAATCGGACCGGGAGATGAAGTCATCACCACGCCCTTTTCCTTCATCGCCTCCTCAAACGCGATCTTATACGTCGGCGCCAAGCCCGTTTTTGTCGACATCGATGCCCGCAGCCTGAACATGGACCCACAGAAGGTCGAGGCGGCGATCACCCCACGAACCAAGGCGATCCTGGCGGTCGAGGTGTTCGGCAACCCGGCCCACATGGCGCGGCTGGCGCAAATCGCCCAGGCACACGAAATCCCTCTCATCGAGGATTGCTGTGAAGCGCTGGGTGGGAAGTGGAACGGCCGACCCGTTGGCTCGTTCGGCCGGGCCGGGGTGTTCGGCTTCTACCCCAACAAGCAGATCACCACCGGCGAAGGGGGCATGATCGTCACCGATGACGAGCGGCTGGCGGATATCTGCCGCAGCCTGCGCAATCAGGGCCGGCCCGTCAGCGATAACGAGATCCAGGAACACGATCCGGCCAACCGCACCGGCACGTGGCTCATGCACGAGCGGCTGGGGTACAACTACCGCCTCAGCGAGATTGCCGCGGCGCTGGGCATCGCTCAGATGGAACGGTTGGACGAGATGCTCACTGCCCGGCGGCAGATCGCGGCGGCCTACATGTCGCGGCTGATGGACTGGGAAGACCTGATCCTGCCCGATTGCTCGCCGGAGGAGGCGGGTGAGCGAAGCTGGTTCGTGTTTGTGGTGCGGCTGAACGACCGTTACGGTCATGCGGAGCGTGACCGCATCATCGCGGGGCTTCGCCGGCACGATGTGGGGGCTGCCAATTACTTCCCGTGCATTCATTTACAACCGTTCTACCGCCAGCAGTTTGGCTATCAGAAGGGCGATTTCCCGATCGCCGAGTCGGTCAGCCAGCGCACGATCGCGCTGCCGTTCTACAACCGGATGGACGAAATGGCCATTGAACTGGTGGTGCAGACCTTTAAGATCATGCTGCAGCGTGAGCAATTGCTCAAGCGTGACTGACGTTGAACGAAGCAGGGGGCGCTGCTGTATCTGTGTGGCATCTGATCGTGACGGCCCGCCGGTCGGTGGGATGATCCGAAAGTGAAAGGCGATGCGATGATCGGACGAATGCTGACGACGATGGTTTTCGGCGGCATGGTGTTGGTCGGCTCGATGGCGCAGGCAGGGGACTGGCCTCAGTGGCGCGGGCCGAACTTCAATGGTTCCGCCGCTGCCGATGAGAAGCAGCCGCCCATCACTTTCAGCAAGACTGAAAATGTCGCCTGGGTTCGCCCAATGCCTGGTCCCAGTGCCGCCACACCCGTGGTGATGGGTGACCGTGTCTTCGTCTCCTCTTTCGTGCCCGATACTGTGAGCGTGGACGCGATCTGTGTCGATCGACGCACGGGCGAAATTCTTTGGCAGCGTAGGCTTGGCCCGGGCCGCGACAGTCGTTCGCCCAATACCGAAAACTACCTTGCTGAACCTTCTGCGGTCACCGATGGCAGGAAGGTGATCTTCCAGACGGGCAACGGCGATCTGGTTGCCTTCACCATGGAAGGCGAGGAAATCTGGCGGCGAAACCTGCAGGATGAGTACGGCTCGTTCGCCATCATGTGGGGCTACGCCTCCAGCCCGCTGCTCTACAAGGACAAACTGTATGTGCCGGTGCTGCAGCGGGACCGGATCTATGGCAACGATCCGCAGCCGCGCGAATCCTTCCTCCTGTGCATTGACCCAAACACCGGTAAGAACATCTTCCGGGTACTTCGACCGGATGACGCGAGGGATGAGTCGAAGGAATCCTACGGCACTCCAATCCCGCGCGAGGTGGATGGCCGCACGGAAATCGTGCTACTCGGGGGCGACTGCATCACCGGTCACGACGCGGAGACGGGTAAAGAGCTGTGGCGTTACGGTGGGTGGAACCCGCGCAAGATCAATCACTGGCGCATCGTTCCCTCGCCCACGGTGGGGGGTGGACTGGTGTACGCTTCCGCACCCAAGGGCCAGCCGGTCTTTGCGGTGAAGATTGACGAAAACAATCAAACCAGCACGGCGTGGAAGTTCACTGAAGCGCCGACTGACGTCGCGACACCGCTCTTTTACGATGGCGACCTTTTCGTGCTAAACGGCGAAGGACGGGACAAGTACCTGAGCCGCATCGATCCCGCGACGGGGCAGACGAAGTGGTCAGCGAAGATCGATTCGAGCATCTACATTCGTTCGTCACCGACTGCGGCTGATGACACGATCTACTTCATCAACGCCGAGGGCGTGGCATTCGTCTATTCCGCGAAGGATGGCAGCCAGTTGCACAAGGTGGAACTGGGCGGGTATCCGACGCGGGCGTCGATCTCCATCGCTGGTGGGCAGCTTTTCATTCGCACGGCTGAAGCGTTGTATTGCATCGGCAAGTGATGGGTACACCGTGCGTCATGGGGAGACGTGCGGTCTCGCGAAGCCGCGAGCGACTCAGATGGGCAGGAGGTGCTCCAGGATCAGGTCGCGGACGGCAGTAGCGGGGATTTCATCGGGGCGGTTGCTGCGATCGTGCGGCGCAAGGAGGATCGGCCGCTGTTTCACCGGCAGGTCGGTGCGGCCGTGTGACCCGCGCACCAGCGAGGCATCCAGCGCGATCACATCCATCAGCACGCGCATGCCCAGCGCTTTTTTCAGCAGCCGCCAGCCGATCGCAAATTTCGGGAACGCGATAGCGGGGTCGATGAACAGTTCACGTGGGTCGTAGCCAGGCTTGCGGTGAATCTCGACTGTTCGTGCGAAATCGGGTATGCGCGACACGCTCAGCCAGTAGTCGTGGCTGAACCAGCGGTCATGTGCTGAGACCAGCACCAGTTCACCTGATCGTTCATGGGCGAGGCCCAGTCGTTCCTGATCGGCCCGCGTGAGCACCTGATCGACGCCGGGAACCTCGCGACAGATCGCGGTGATGCGCTCGACCTTGCTCGGATCCTTTACGTACACGTGCGCGATCTGATGATCGGCAACAGCGAAGGCGTCGCTGGCGCCCGGGTCGAGCAGTTCGCCCTCACCTTCCAGCCTCACCCGCACCGCGCCGGCTTCGCGCAGGTAACGGTTGATCGGCACCGCATCTTCCACCTTTTCGATGCCGTACTCACCCGCGACGATCGGCTGGACGCCGCGCTCAAGGAAATAGTCGATCAGTCGGCCCGCTTCCGCGTCGATTTCCGCCACATGTTGTGGAATTTTACGATCGTCCGGGCCGAACTTCTGCAGCGCGTAATCCAGGTGTGGCAGATAGACCAGCGTGAGTGTGGGGTTGTACTTCGCGTGAGCGTACATCGTGGCATCGACGATCCATGCGCTCGATTTGATCGACGAGGCCGGGCCCCAGAAGTGGAACAGCGGAAACTGACCGAACTTCTCCTGCAGTTCGTCACGCAGCTCGGGTGGATGTGTGTAACAATCAGGAATCTTGCGGCCATCAGCCTTGTATTGCGGCCGCGGGGTGCAGGAGTAATCCACGCTGGAGTACATGTTGTACCAGCAGAACATGTTCAGACAGGTGATGGATGCGTCGCGTCTGCGTGCGGTCTCCCAAACCTTCTCGCCACGCACGAGATGGTTGGATTGCTTCCAGAACTGAACCTCCGCCAGTTCGCGGTTGTACCAGCCGTTGCCCACGATACCGTGCTGCGAGGGCGGCAGACCGGTGAACATGCTCGACTGCACGGTACATGTCACGGCCGGCAGCGGCGGCTGAAGCGTCCGGATGCGTCCACCCGCGAACGAGCGCAGGCGCGGCGCGTGTTCGAGCATCTGCTGATTCAACCCGACGACGAGAATGAACGCGGTTGGCTGGGCCATGGTTCGGAGAGCCAAGTTCAAAGTGACGAAGTATTCAGCTCCTCTCCCTTTGGGAGAAGGGGGAGAGCGTTTGCCTTACGTTCCCATGATACGCTGGTGGGCGAGCACGGTGGCGATAAAGCCGATCCCGGCGATCAGCGCCGCGATAGGCCAGCCCATCAGCGTCAGAAACCAGGCATCGATCAGACACATGCCGCTGATCCAGGTCATCACGGCCTCCTTCGTCTCTGGCGGTTTGGCGAAGATGAATGCCGCGGCCCGGCCAAGCCACAGCAACATCACCATCACCGCGATGGCGGCCCAAATCATATTGTTGCCCAGCGGGACCACCGACAGCACGGCTGGCAGGATGACCAGCGGCATCACCAGCGCTAACCACTTGCGCGCCCCGAGTCGGCCGTTGTCCTCCATGCGTGCGATGACCGTGATCATGATGGTGTAGATGCCCACGATGATGGCGAAGGGCAGTACGATGCGCCACCAGATTGGTTCGTGCACCGCTATGGAGATCGACGCTGCTAGCAGATAAACGAGCGAACGACACGCTCCCATGAGCAGCACCACGGCGGGCCATCGTTTGTTCAGGAAATCGTAACCGACGATGGCCACGACGAGCGCCGCCGCCCATGCCATGGGTTCCCATCGCCGCAACGGCAGCAGCAAGGCGAAACCTGCCACGCCCAGACCTATGCCAACCAGGGCTGCTGTGCGGCGAGCGACGCGGTCGGAGGGAATAGGGCGGTTGGGTCGCTCGCGAGCGTCAATAGACGCATCGGCAACATCGTTGAGCATCATGCCCATCACGTAGAAACAGCACACGGCGAGGATTGGCCACACACCGTCGCTGCCCAGCATGTCCAACAACCTGCGCCATTCGGGGGACGGCTGCTCCGGGTAACCGAACCTCGCAACCGGGGCCATCGCTGCAGCGACAAGCCCCACCAGTGCGTTGGACACGACAGTCGGCAGGTTGCTGAGCCGGGCGAGTGTGAGCCAGTCATTGAAGGAAACGCCGCTGCTCTTACTCATGGCGTGCGCTTTTCAGGTTGGCGAGCGTATCACGAAGCCAGGTCAACTCGCGGGCAATCCCATCAGCCAGATCATCGTTACGCAGCGAATCGGGCAGCACGTTCCACGCGTAGGTCTCCGCCTCCAGCACGACGTTCGGCTGGTTCTGCATCACCCACTGGAGACAGGCAACTGTCTGATCCATCGTGGACTCGAGCAGGCCGAATTGCTCGACAAAGAGCGGCACGTGGAAGTGCGTACGCCATTCACCTCCGGGCAGACCATCCTTTACCGTCTCCAGCGCCAGGGGCAGGTCTTCGAAAAAGATTGTGTTTGCGCCGTCGCGCACCATGGTCTGATGTAGGTAACGTGTCTCGTTGAACGCGGCCAGTTGCTCCATCGCTGTCCGCCGCTCCGTATCGCTTTCAAATTGTGCAAAGTTCGCCCGCACGGCACTGGAAACCTGCACCTTTCCCACCGCGATGCCAGCCGCGCGATAACGGTGCAGCACCTGCTCCTGATCCTCGAACATGACCGCCGCGTGACAGATGTCGTGACACACGCGCAGATGCCGGCGAATGATTGCTTCTTCACCGAACGCGAAAAGCCAGTCCTCGAAGAATCGCACGACATCGCCCGCGGTGTCGATCATGCAGCCCGGTTCCGGTTCGATATCGACGTGAATGAGTTTGCCGGTCTGCGCCTCGATGCGGGTAAGCTGCTGGGCGAGTTTGGCGAAATTGGCTGCCGCCTGCTGCATCACCATCGGCCGCTGGTTCGCTTTGCTTCGCCAACCGATGGGCAGAGTCGAGATGCTGCCTTCCGATAGGTCCGGTCCGAGCAGTTGCGCGAGAATGTTCGCCAGATCCACAGTGTAATCGAACCGGGCTGTGTCATCCCACTGCGGCTGATACACGCGGTGTTTCACCTCCGGCTCATGAAAGTCACCGTAGGGAAACCCATTGATTGTGTACGGCACCAACCCGCGCTCACGCAGCCACAGGGCGAAATGCCCGACTTGCTGCTGTTCGATCAGCTCGCGGGCTGCCCGGGCGGGCAGCCACAGCCCCACGCCCATCGGCGCATCGGGACTGAACATTTCCTTCACCCGCAGCGTGTATCGCTCAAGGTTGGCCAGTGTGGAGGCGTAATCGGTGCCTGCATGAACGTTGGTACAGTAGCCGATCATGCCGTTTAACATAGCATAGACACGTATCGGACGGCTGCCTCACCGGGCCAATCAGATGCGGAACTTGTCGCACTGACTCAGGAACGTGCGCGGGTTCTCAAAGGAGATTTTCTCGATCGTCGCCCGGTTGTGCCCGCGACGGGTCATCTCCAGTCGTGCCTTGGGTACCGCCAGCGGGTCGCTGTGCCCCCAGTCGCCCGCCGAGTTGATCCAGATGCGTTCGCTGCCGTACATCTCGATGATGTCCGCCGCCCGCTGGGGGGTGCACTTACTGTCGGGGTAGAGCGTCATACCTGCCCAGTAGCCGCGATCGAGCACCTCCTGAACGGTGTGCTCCTCGACGTGGTCGATCAGCACCCGGCCCGGATCGATGTTGCCGTTGCGCTTGATCGCATCCATGATCAGCCGTGTACCCTTGAGCTTGTCCTCCAGATGCGGCGTGTGGACGAGGATGAGCTGGTTGTACTTCGACGCCAGCGCGATCTGCTCCTCCAGAATGATCAGCTCGTTCTTCGTGTTCTTGTTCAGCCCGATCTCACCGATACCCAGCACATTGGGCCGATCGAGAAACGAAGGGATCAGTTCGATCACCTCGCGCGCGAAGGCCGGGTCGTCCGCCTCCTTCGGATTGATGCATAGCCACGTGAAGTGGCGGATGCCGTACGAAGCAGCTCTGCGTGGCTCAAACTCGGTGAGCTGCCGGAAATAATCGTAGAACCCCTGTGGCGAGGAGCGATCGAACCCCGCCCAGAACGCTGGTTCCGTCACTGCGACACAGCCGGCCTGCGCCATGCGCTGGTAGTCATCCGTCGTGCGCGAAACCATGTGAATGTGAGGATCGATGTACTGCATCGCGATTTGATTATGAATTGAAAGGAACGAATCATCGGTCCGGTCGCTTCAGCGATCCACGTGCCTTGGAATCGGATCACACCCGCGCAGCTCCCGCTGCGCCCTTCATCCCTGCCGCTGTCTGTGGCAGCTCCGTCGTGTGATCGCTGAAGATGTCGAGAATCCGTCTGGCCCGATGCGGCTGATTGTCCAGCAAAACCGCGATCGCACGCTTCATCGCGGTCAGACGAAAGTCCTCACCATCCTTCTCCGAACGTGCCCGGTCCACGCGGTCCAGAAACGCCGCAAGGTCGATCAGTTTCGCCCGATGTTCTATGAAGTAGGTGTCTACCACCGCCTCACGTGACATCGGACACGAGAAAGTCTCTTCACCCATGGCTGTACCCATTACACGCTCTCGATGCTGGTGCGACGGGGGCGAGTGGCAGCCGCCGCGCGCTCACGGATTGCCGCCAGCATCGTTTCACGCTGGATTTCATGCACATCAAACGTCTGGCCGATGCGACGGATCATCGGTACGGTCAGCTCGCCACCCAGGTGTTCGCGGAACTCATCCAGCCCGGTCAGCAGGGCATCGCTGTTGCTCATCATTGGATGATACAGCGCAAAGCCCAACCGATTCAGACACGTCAGCACGCGTTCCAGTTCCTCATCGCTGAACCAGCCCATCAGGTTGCCGTAGGTCAGGTCCAGCGCCATGCCGATCGCCACCGCGTGACCATGCGAAAGTGTGTAGCCGGTCATCGCTTCGAGCTTGTGGGCAGCCCAGTGGCCAAAATCCAGCGGCCTCGCCGTGGTCAGCTCGAACGGATCACCCCCGGCTGTAATGTGTTCAAAGTGCAGTTGCGCCGACCGGCGAATGATGGGGCCGGCTGCTGCCATATCCCTGGCAGCGATACGTGAGGCGTCACGTTCGATCTGTGCGAAAAAGTCCGCATCCTTCAGTAACGAAACCTTTACCGCCTCACTGAAGCCGCTAATCCAGTCAGTCTGGTTAAGTGAGGTCAGAAGCTGCTCGTCGTTGATCACCGCCCAGGGGGGCGAGAAGACGCCAAGATAGTTCTTCTTGCCAAAGGCGTTGATGCCATTCTTCACACCCACGGCCGAGTCTGCCTGGGCGAGCGTGGTCGTCGCGACGCGGATCAGCCGCACCCCCCGATGCGCCATCGCGGCGGCAAAGCCCACGGAGTCGAGGACAGCCCCACCGCCTATTGCCAGCACATACGATCGGCGGCACAGACGGGCCTCGTCCATCGCCCGCAGCATCGGCTGCAGGGCCTGCGGCTCGTTCTTGATCGACTCACCCCCGCGGATCACCTGTACAGGCCTGGGAGTGAAGATCGCTTCGGGATGGGCACGACAGTAGTTCTCGATGCGGTCGACCAGGCCCTCCACCGCCTGCGCCAGCCCGGCGTCGATGAAGCACAGCAGCCGCGCCGCCTTGCCCGCGGGCCGTTCCAGCAGGTCGGTCAGCGTGGGATTGCACGAGTCGAAGACATCCTGCGTGAACCGCAGACGATGCACGAAACGTACGGCAAACTCGGCATCGATTTTCAAAAGATCCGCTCCTGACGTCAGATTCGTGCCGCTGCCCGACCTGTTTCCACCTCCAGCCAGCCGGGCCTGCCCGGTTTTCGCGGTTTTGAGATCAGCGCCGGGAGGAAACAGTCATCGAAATTATCTTACCCCGCTCTCAGCAAAGTTCCCACCATCCCGATGGCGGCAAAAGTGGGCGGAATCCGCAGCCGACCCGGGTCGCCCAAAGATAATCAGAAGCTCCCCACAAAGTGTCGGGGTTGTTGCATTTAGGCTTCTGCCTGACCCCGGAAACAGGATTTTTTCGCCGTGAGGAACGCGCCCACGCCGCCTACAGTCGACGTGTAGGACGATTCGTCCCGAGAAAGGAGTAGCTACGATGCTGCGATGCTTCATGATGATGACGGTGCTCGGCTTGACGGCCGGGCTGCTGGGCTGCAACACCATGTCAGGTGTGGGGCGTGATGTCGCCATGCTCGGTCAGGGAGTGGCGGCCGCGCCGGGATGGTCCGATGAGGTCGGCACGAAGATCTCCCATGAGGACCGTCAGATGGCGGAACTGCCCTGGCCCATGGAGCCAGCCGGGATGCACGCCCAGTTCCCCGGCTCGCGGCCGACACCCGCCCCCGAGCGGACGTACACCGTCAGTACGGAACCGGTGGAGCATCGCGCGGGTGCACGCGCTCCTGCTGCTTATGACTCCGAATCGTATAAGGAGTATTACAAGGCCTATCAGCAGTTTCGGAGCCTGCATTGAAACATGGACCATCAGGCGGGGATGCCCGCCTCGATGGTTTCCTTTACCAATAGGTCTGCAAGCGTCTTAGCCTGATCGCGAATTTCGGGGATTGCGATCGACTCCCATAGTGCCGGGATGCGGACAGGACCAAGGGTGAACAGTCCCCGCACCGGTTCACCCTGAAGGTCAGTGAACCGACCATCCTCATCCGTTTCAAACCCGAGGCGAAGTTCATCGGGGACGATATACCCGTTTTTGATAAGTTGAGAGACCAGAGGCGACTCGATTTTGGAATAATCGCGCGATGGACCTGTACAGTTAACGATCCGGGCGACATCCAGGACACCGGTTTCCCGTGTGAGGGTCTGTTCCCAGACCACCTGGGCAAGGCTACCGTGCCGTCTTGCGGAGATCAGCCTTCCACGGTGGATGTGCAGGATACGCTCCTTGCGGAGCACATCCAACTGATTGAAGACCTCCGGCGCCATGCGGTGGCGGTGTGTATCCCAGAGGTTACGGGCATGTCGCAGGAAGGATTTTCGCCCGGTGATGTCCCAACGCTGCCAGATGGTGGAGGTGTGGGGCCGCAGGCTGTCGATCACGGCACGCCAATCGGATCCGCTTTGTTCGGCAATCCGTACCTGTTCGCGAATCCAGCGAAGTGCCCCGCGCGGGGAGTTGAAATCTTCGGGCAGGTCAGCAAGCGGACGTGCCTGATACGGCTTGTGGACCTGGTACAGCCGTCCATGGCGTGAAATGGCGTGAACTGTGCCGCGATGACCGACCTCTCGCAATGACAGCACCACATCCACCATCGTCAGACCGGTGCCGATGAGGAGTACCGGGGCATCCCTTTCGAGGCCAAGTGCCACATCCTCAGTCCAGGGATTCTTCCAATACAGAGATTGCACTTCACGAAAGTCAATCGGGTCGGCTGGCGGGAGCAGGTTGCCCAAAGCCAGCACTACGGCGTGGGCGTGGATGGATTGGCCATTCCCCAACTGCACAGTCCAGAATTCACTCCCACGGGTCGCACGAACGGCTTCCTCTTCCACATATTCGACGTTGGGGTTGCCTTCCACGGTGGCCGAGAAAATATCAGCGAGGTAGTCGCCGTAGATGGTCCGCGGCGCAAATGTCCCCGCATCCGCACCCGGCAGCCGCCTCTCCAGCCAGGCCACAAAATGGTTCATGTCCTCGGGGAATGCGCTCATGTTGCCGGCAGGCACGTTCAACAGGTTGACACGATACATCGTGTCATATGCCACACCCCTGCCGGGTTTGGGCGAGTTGCCAATCAGCGCCAACCGACCATTCGGCGCAAGGCGCTGGAAGTTTGCGGCGACTAACGTCCCGCTGGCACCTGTGCCAATCACTGCAACATGAAAAGGTGTGGTCCGCAATAAGAATGATCCTCGTTCCGAACGGAATTACCCAGGACACCTGGATGACCAGCGGAATTTCATACACGCCACCGATGCGAGCATCGAGATAGCTGTGGGCCACGCACATCAAAAACCGTGCCGGCTTTGAGGTGCCCCTCGCACCGTGTGACGACAGCGGTTCCATTGCGTTTCGGGTTGATTACCGCAGTGGAGGCCCGGCGTGAGTCGATACCTTTCCGGGACAATCGCACATGGCTCGATGGGATGCTGTCCCATCGAGCCCTGGTTTTGATTCCGCGTGAGATCAGCGGTCGAACTGCGCGTCGAACGCGATCGTCGACGGCTCGAAGTCGATGTCCTGCACAAACGCGCACGATTCAGCAGCGCCGTGTTCGCGATCCATGCGGCTGTCCTCCCACTCAACCGACAGCGGGCCGTTGTAGCCGATGTCGTTCAGCGCGACGATGATCTCCTCGAAGTTGATATCGCCGTGGCCCAGCGAACGGAAGTCCCAGTAGCGTCGCGGGTCGGCGAAAGTGGTATGGCCGCCAAACACGCCCACCGTGCCATCGCCGTGGCCCCACCACACATCCTTCATGTGCACGTGGAAGATGCGGTCCTTGAACACGCGGATGAACTTCACGTAATCCACGTGCTGATACCCAAGGTGTGACGGATCGTAGTTGAAACCGAAACGCTTGTGACCGTTCACCGCTTCGATGGCACGCTGCGCGGTGGCGATGTCGAACGCGATCTCGGTCGGGTGGACCTCCAGTGCGAAATTGACATTCACCTTGTCAAAGGCATCGAGGATGGGCAGCCAGCGCTTGGCGAAATCCTTGTAGCCCTTGTCCCAGTAGGACTGGTCGGTGGGGGGGAAGGCGTAGATGGAGTGCCAGATGGACGAGCCGGTGAAGCCGTTGACCACAGCCGGGAAGTCGCGGCCGCGCCGCTTGCCCGATGAGCCGCCAATCTCGCCCTGAATGATCGTGTCCGCGTTGGCAGGCTTGGCGTCCATGAACGCACGGCAGGCCTTGGCGGTCGTAATCATCTTCTTGGCGGCACGCTTACGCACGCCTTCGGGATCACCATCACCCCAGACGTCCTCGGGCAGAATCGCCTTGTGACGCTCGTCGATCAGGTCGCAGACCGCCTGACCGACCAGGTGGTTGGAGATGGCGAAGGCGGTCAGCCCGTGGTCCAGCAGAATTTCCCAGCGATTTTTGCAGTACTTGGCGCTGCGGGCGGCCTGCTCGACATCGAAGTGATCACCCCAGCACGCCAGTTCCAGCCCGTCGTAACCGAACGAGGCCGCTTTGGCACACATGGTTTCAAAAGGCAGGTCTGCCCACTGACCGGTGAAGAGCGTGACAGGTCGTGCCATTGCGTGAATCTCCGCAGGAAAGAAAAAACGTTTTGAACCGTGGACGTAGTTTCGCTAGGGAATGAATTGAATGCAACCACCCCCGGCTGATGTGACGCTGCCGGACCGAGCTAAGCCCCGGGCCGTGTATACGCCCCGTGGGTTTCCCCTGCGACGCGCTCCGCCAGCTCCAGCACGCGTCGACGCAGGTCAGCCGCGATTTCCTCGTTGCTCCACGAGGGGTCGGGGATATACGGCTCGCCAAACGCGACCATCGAACGTGACGGCTTAAGGAAGTGCCACAGCATGTGTCGTGTGCGCGGCGTGCCTTCGATCCAGACAGGAATAATGGGGGCGCCGCTGCGGCGGGCGATCAGGCCAATGCCCGGCTGGAACGGCTTCAGTTCGCGATGCTCGCGCTGCAGTCCGCCCTCCGGGAAGATCGTCACCAGTTCCCCCGCTTCCAGGACGCGCAGGATTTCGCGGATGCGAGCCGTGTCGCGCTGATCGCGATCGAGGAAGATCGGCTCCAGCCGCTTCCAGAGGAACTCCAGCACGCGGAACCGGTAGCTGGAGAGCATGAGCCAGCGGATGCGGCGTGGGCAGCCGGCCTGAATGAGCAGGGGATCCAGCCCGGTGGTGTGGTTGGGGGCGAGGATGGCAGGCCCCTCGTGCGGCACGTTGTGTTTGCCGATCCATCGGCAGCGATGCCAGACCAGCGTGAAGGCACGATCGATGCGCCAGAGCACATTGAGGAAGCGGCTGAGATTCGGGCCACGCGTCGCCTCCATCCACAGGCCCGTCGCGGCGATGACAGCCAGCAACACGGCAATGCCGTCCAGTGTCTGCAGCACCAGCCGGTCGGAATTGGGCAGACGCCAGATGATGAAGTTGACCGCCACGTTGGTCGCGGTGCTCAGGAGCGAGTTGACGCCCATGACGCGGCCGCGGATGTAGTTGGGGCTGAGCGTCTGCAGCAGGGTGGTGACACAGATGATAGTGGTGTTGCCGAAGAAGCCTACGCCGAATGCCAGCCCCAGGGCCAAATGGAAGTTGGTCGTCCGCGCCAGGACGGCGGTGCAGATCGCGGCGAAAAAGAGTGCCAGCATGGCGATCGCGCCCGATTCCCGTCGCGTGTTCATCCATGCGACCCACACCGCGCCGAACAACATGCCCGCCCCCAGGGCTGCCCCCAGTTGGGAGAATGCTTCGAGTATCTGTTTCTCGCCTTCAAAGCCATACCGATGCTTCGCCAGTGCCAGGGCTGCGTTGTACACGACAAAGGCGGCGCCCCAGACCACCATGCTGATAACGATCAGCTTGACCTGTGCGCGGTGTTTAAGCAGATAGGGGGTTGCTTTGGGTTCCTGCCGCCTCTGTGGAACAGGGGAGATGCCGGATCGGTGCGGCCTGATCTTCAGGAACGCGAAGAACGTTCCGCTGACCCCATAAAACATCGCCCCGATGAACAGGCCCGATCGGACGCTTGCCGCTTCGTTAGGGTCGATGATAAGTCCCCCGATCAACAGCCCGATGAGGCTGGCGATAACGGTGATCGCGATGAGCAGGGCATTGGCGCTCTGCAGATGACGCGTGGGCACGATCTGCGGGACGACCGCGTTGCGCACCGGGTTAAAGAGGGCTGCAAAGGTGCCCACGCACGCCATGATGGCAAAGACTTTCCAGTGGTGGTCTTCGGGGATGACCGCTACCCCCGCGGCAGGCACGAGCATAAACGAAAGGAAAAGCAACAATGCCCGCGCCTCGTCGCAGGCGAGCATGAGCCACTTGCGCGACAGGCGGTCGGCCAGCCACCCGCCCGGAATGCTCATGACAAGGTAGGGGGCGAAAAAGAAGAAGGTGATGCCCGCGAGTACCCCCGTGCCTTCCACGTCCTGGCCCGTTGCGCCCAGCAGCGCCATGGCGGCCAGCATCATGATGCGGTCGCCAAACCCACTGGCAGCGACACTCGACCACATCAGCAGGAAACTGATGTTTGTCCACAACAAACCTGAGTCGCGGTCATCAGCAGGAAGGTGGGCGCTTGCCATGGACGGGCAGAATAGCTGTTAAAGGCTCGGCATGGCAATCCGAGGATGCGTCACAGCGTCTGCATGATGCGGGCGATCTCCGCCGGGTCGGGTCGGCCCTCCAGCAGAATCTGCTCGTTGAGCGTCAGTACCGGGATGCGCGTACCGTACTGCTCGCGCCAGGACGCGTTGTCGTCGATGTTGAACTTGATCAGGTGGACGGTGCCCATGCCCTTGCGCTGTGCCAGCGCATCGAGCCAGGGTTGGAGCAGTTCCTCCAGACGATCGCACAGATGGCACTGAGGCCGGCTGTAGAGATGCAGCTTCATCGGTGGACCTCCCTTCGATCACAGCGACGGCGCTCAGCCCGGCTGGCCCCGTCTGACCCCTGAATTGTCCGTCCGAGCACGCTGGGAAATTACTGTCGTTTGTCGCGCTCGATCATCGCATAAGCGTTGTGATTGTGAATTGACTCGAAGTTCTCGCTGTTGACCTGATACCACACGATGCGATCCTCGCGGTTCAGCGCCACCGCCAGATCGCGAACGATGTCCTCCACGAACTTGGGGTTGTCGTAGGCTGCCTCGGTCACCCACTTCTCATCGGGCCGTTTGAGCACGGCGAAGACCGGGGCGCTGGCAGCCTGCTCGACGATCTCAAACAGTTCCTCGATCCACATGAACTGGCCTTCGGCGAAGCGCACCTTCACCTCGATCTCGCAGCGCTGGTTATGCGCGCCGTAGTCGGAAATCTGTTTGGAGCAGGGGCACAGGCTCTGAGCGGGCACCTTCAGCCCCATGATGAATTCGTCGCGCTCGTTGCTGCTGGCGATGAACGTTACCTCGATGTCCAGCATCCCCGGTGCCCCGGTGATCGGCGCCTTCTTGTGGATGAAGTAGGGGAATCGCAGCTCCAGGTGCGCATCCTCGGCCTCCAGCCGTTCCTTCATGTCGCGGCAGACGTCCATGATCTGGTCGGAGCGCAGTTCATCGTGGTGCTTGTTGAGCACCTCGAGGAACCGGCTCATGTGCGTGCCCTTCTGGTGATGGGGCAAACCGACATACATATTGACGCGCGCCACGGTATGCTGTACCCCGCCGGTGGCGGGGCAGTGAAGCGTGATGGGGTAGGTAATATGGCGAACGCCGACCTTGTCGATTGCGATCTTTCGCGTGTCGGTGCTGGCCTGCACGTCGGGCATAGCTGCTGAGCGGGACGAGGTCGGGTTGGCGGGCACGTTACTCATGAAACAGCGATCCTTCATAACCAGGGGTATGGGCGGCCATGGTGGCAGCCGCCCCGTGTGCGTGACCTTTCATGCTAGGGGTTAACCCCTCTCGGGGCAACGACGAGCAAGGATCAGTGTTCGACCGCTGGTTATGGGGGCTATGATACCCAGTTCCAGCGCTGAATGGGGAACAGTAATGAGCCGCACCGCAACGCGCGACGAGTTCGAGGCATTTCGAGGGGCATTCCGCCGCATGGTTGTGCGTGTGTGGGAGCAACATCAGGGCGATTTTTCCCCCAGCCGCTGCTGGACGCCTGCGGTCAATATCTATCGCAGTAGTCAGGGTTTGGAGCTGTGTGTGGACCTGGCGGGGGTGGATCGGCGGACCATCGATCTGACGATCGAGCCGGGTCGGCTGACCATCCGTGGCTACCGTGCCGCGCCAGAACCTTATCCGGGGCAGGAAGTCAAGACGTTGCAGATCCTCGCCATGGAGATCGACCACGGCGCTTTCAGCCGTGAAATCGCTCTGCCCGATGACGTGGACACGCCTCACGTAACCAGTGAATACAGGGACGGGCTGCTGTGGGTGCGACTACCCCTGCGACGCCAGGCGTAAGTGGGGGCGCGGCCGTCCAACGAATAAATAAGGGAACGATTGGTGGCTAGAAAAAAATCGAACAACATACGCGCCGGTCGATCCAGAACACTTGCGGCGCGACCCAAACAGGCATCACCCGGTGAGGGCGGATCTCAGACCAGTGCCGGAGGGGCGATCCCGGCAGGGCAGGTGCAGATGCACCCGGCTCAACCGCCGATCCCAGACCGACTTCCCGTCCTGCCCATTCGTGGCACCGTCATGTACCCCGGCACGATCATGCCGCTGGGGGTGGGACGGCCCGCCAGCCGGCGCCTGCTCGATGAATCACTGCCCAAGTCCAAGATCATTGCGCTGGTGACTCAGCGGGATCCGACGCAGGACGAGCCGACCCCCGAGGCGATGTACAACGTCGGAGTGGCGGTCATGGTGCTCAAGCTGATCCGCCAGCCGGATGAGACGGTGTCGATCATCGTGCACGGGCTGGAGAGGATTCGCATCGACCGGTACACACAGACGCACCCGTTCATGGTCGCCGACATCACCCGCCTGCAGGAGATCCCTGGCCGGGGTACCAACTTCCAGGCTCGCGTCGCTCAGATCAAGGAACAGGCTCGACAACTCATCGAGCTGTCACCCAACGCCCCCGAGCAGGCACTGACCGTGCTCATGAACATCGACGACCCGTCGAACCTGGCGGACTTCCTGGCGGCCAACCTCGACCTGGACGTCGAGCAGAAGCAGGACCTGCTGGAGGAACTGGACGTGGCCAAACGCTGCCGCCTCGTCCACGAGCACGTCTCCAAACAACTGCAGATTGTGCAGTTGCAGCGCAAGATCCAGCAGGACGTGCAATCCTCGATCAGCGAAACACAACGCAAGTTCTACCTGCGTGAACAGCTCAAGGCGATCCAGCGCGAACTGGGTGAGGACGATACCGGCGGGGCGGAGATCATCGAAAATCTGCGTGAAAAGCTCGAAGCGGCACAGCCGCCCGAGAACGTTATGGCGGAAGCGCAGCGCGAATTGCGCCGGCTGGAATCGATTCCCCCAGCCAGTCCCGAATACTCGATGATCCTCTCCTATCTGGAGCTGTTGTCGGAACTGCCCTGGCAGAAGACCAGCGAGGATCAGCTTGATCTGGAACGGGCACGCAGGATTCTCGATCGCGACCACTACGATCTGGACAAGGTCAAGCGGCGGCTGATCGAGTATCTGGCGGTGCTGAAGCTCAACCCGGATGGACACGGCCCGATCCTGTGCCTAGTTGGCCCTCCGGGCGTGGGCAAGACGAGCCTGGGGCAGTCGGTCGCCGATGCCCTGGGTCGCAAGTTCGTGCGTATGAGCCTGGGTGGCATCCGCGATGAAGCGGAAATCCGCGGCCACCGGCGTACGTACATCGGCTCGATGCCCGGCCGCATCATTCAGGAAATCCGCCGGGCTGGTACGCGCAACCCCGTCATGATGCTCGACGAGGTGGACAAGCTCGGCTCGGACTTCCGGGGCGACCCGGCCTCAGCATTGCTGGAGGTGCTCGACCCCAAACAGAACAACGCGTTCGTCGATCGTTATCTCGATGTGCCCTTTGATCTTTCGCAGGTGCTCTTCATCGCGACCGCCAACTACATGGGCACCGTACCCGCGCCGCTGGCGGACCGCATGGAGGTGATCGAGATTCCCGGTTACACCGACTTCGACAAGCTGGCGATCGCCAAGAAGTACCTGGTGCCGCGACAGTTGAAGGAGAACGGTCTGACCCGCGCCAAGTGCTCCTGGACCGATGCGGCCCTCAAGAAGGTAATCAACGACTACACCCGTGAAGCGGGAGTGCGCGAACTGGAGCGGCAGATTGGTGCGGTCTGCCGGGGCGTGGCGGCGCAGGTGGCAGCGGGCAAGCGCAGGGCCAAAACGGTCGTCGATCAGGACCTGGTGCACAAGCTGCTGGGACCGGAGCGGTTCGTCCGCGAGGAACTTTCACGCACCAAGGTGCCCGGTGTCGTCATGGGGCTGGCCTACACACCCTACGGCGGTGAGGTGCTGTTCATCGAGGCGACCGCCTTCCCCGGCCGGGGCAATGTCATCCTTACCGGACAGATCGGCGATGTGATGAAAGAGTCGGCCTCGGCGGCGCTGTCGCTGTTCAAGACCCGGGCTGATCAGTTCAACTTCGATGTGAGCCGGCTGAGCGAACGTGACCTTCATATCCACGTGCCGGCAGGGGCTGTGCCCAAAGATGGCCCAAGCGCTGGTGTGGCGATGTACACCGCGATCGCATCGCTGCTGCTGGATCTGCCCATCAAGCCCGCGCTTGCCATGACGGGCGAGATCACGTTGCGCGGGCGGGTGCTGCCGGTGGGCGGAATCGCGGAAAAATCCCTCGCAGCGGCACGCATCGGCATCAAGACAATTCTGCTTCCGAAAACGAACGAACGCGATCTGGAGGATGTGCATCCAATGGTGCGCCGCAAGTGCCAGTTCGTCTTCGTGGAGACGGTGGATGACGTGCTCGAACACGCGTTCGGGGCGGCCCGCCTGAAAGCGGCCATCCAGAAAAACGCTCGGGAGTCACGGAAGAACGGGGCACGCCGCGACAAACCCGCCACACCCCCGCGCGTGACGACGCCGGCGGTCGAGGTGGTTGCCTGATTGAATGTCGGCCGCGCCGCGGCGCGGATTTTGCCAAAACGATCGCTACAGGATGCGCCAGGTTCCTTCGCTTTCCAGGAGTGCGACATGACCATGCGATGCATCAGCGTGTTGCGAACCTTCTGTGCGGCCGTGTTGATGGCAAGCCTGGCGGCGTGCGGACCTTTGACATTCACGATCGGTTCCGCGCCAGCCGACAGGCTCACGCACACCGTCGTCATTCCCGCTGAACGAATGATGCCGGACCGTGTCGCGCTGATCGATGTATCGGGCATGATCATCAACGCCAGCCCGCGAGGACTGCTCTATCAGGGCGAGAACCCGGTGAGCCTGCTGCACGAGCAGCTTCAGGAAGCCCGTTGCGACAGTCGGGTCAAATCGGTCGTGCTGCGCATCAACTCACCAGGTGGCACGGTTACCGCCTCCGATGCGATGTATCGCCAGATCAAGCGTTTCCGCGAGGAGACGGGTAAACCCGTCGTCGCTTTGATGATGGACGTGGCGGCCAGCGGCGGCTACTACGTTGCCTGCGCCTCGGATGAGATTGTCGCCTACCCGACCACGATCACCGGGTCGATCGGTGTCATCCTGCAGACGATCAGCGTGAAGCCCGCGCTCGACCGCATCGGCATCCACGCCGAGGCCCTGACGACCGGGCCCAATAAAGATGCCGCCTCACCGCTGAGTACGCTCACGGATGAACATCGCGCGGTGCTGACCGCGATGGTTGACGATTTCTTCCAGCGGTTTGTCGCCACCGTGCGCGAGAACCGGCCCAACATTCCTCAGGATCAGTTCGCCACGGTGACGGATGGCCGCGTCGTCTCGGGCGAGCGGGCGGTGGAGCTGGGGTTGGTGGATCGTCTGGGCGATCTGGAGTCGGCGTTTGCCCGCGCCAAGGAACTGGCGGGCGTTCGCGACGCGGAACTGATTCGCTATCATCGGCAGAATACGTATGTTGGCTCGCCGTATGCCGCGACGCCGACACCGGGTGCGGATCAGGTGCCGGTGCAGGTCAATCTGTTGCAGGTGAATTTGCCGGACGCCTATCATCTGCCCGGCGCTTCGGTGGGGTTCCTCTACCTGTGGCAGCCGGCACTGCCGTGAGGCCGGCAACGTTCGCGAAACGTCGACAGCGACGATTGGAAACTGGTGATGGATGTAGTTGAGCTGGATTGCCCGTCCTGCGGCACGCTGCTGGAAGTGGACCGGGGCTTCGCGGGGGGCGTGTGCCGGTGCTTTCACTGTGGCGCGCTGCTGACGGTGCCGTCGCGAGCTGGGGTGCGGGCGGAACGGCTGACACGACCGGAGCGGCCCGATCGGCCTGGCCGGCCCGAAACACCCAAGGCGGTCGATCAGACCGAGTCGTACGAAACCCCATGGCGGCCCGAATCGCCTTACGATGCGAAAGCCGATACTGGCGCGGACGACGAATACGGCGGCCCGGCCGATGAGCATTTCCACGAGGAGGGGCCTGTCACCTATACTACCGCCAGCGGCCGTACCTTTCGGTTCGACGATGAGCACGTGCCCACCGCCCGACAGCGCCGCAAGGTGGTACGGGCGACGACCTATGGTGTCGTGATTGGCCTGACCCTGCTGATCGTCGTCGGAGCGGCGCTGGGCATCATACTGCTGCTCAGTGCGATCGGCGGTTCAACGAATACCGGCAATGGCGGCGCACCCGAAATCGTCGAGATTGATCGGGAGTTCACCTACGACCCGCTCGCCAACCCGCTGCATATCGATCAGCCCAACGCGATGGGGCTGCCACTCAAGGCGAAAAGCGCGGTGGTGCTGGATCTGGCGGCCGAAAGCCAGTCATGGGCGACGGATGTGGCGCAAATGCTGGCCTCGGGGGCGGCCCGGGTGAAGCCGGGTCAGAAGTATCAGGTGGTCGTCGCTCACGACAACGGCGCGGATGTGATTGTCGTGGATGGCAACACTTCAGCTGCATCGCAGCTGCGCATCGTGGCGGATCGTTTTGCACCGGCGGGTGCGCCTGATTTCCTCGCGGCAGTCAAAAAGGCGCTGGATGGCGAGCCGGAACAGCTCGTGCTCATCACCGGCCGCGATCTGCCGCATGACGCGGTCACCGCAGTGGTGGACGCCTGTGCCGGTCGCGAGAACCTGCGGCTGGACGTTCTCACGATCGATGTGGAGATGCTCGATCTGAGCGATGCGGCCCGCCGCAGCGGTGGTGAGGCGCAGATCCTGCCGCGCAATCGCATCAACACGTGGCGTGAGGACGCTGAGCCGTCACCGGGCGACTGACATTACGCCTCTTCTTCAGCTTCGTGCTGGATGGGCTGCTCGTCACCGGTCGGCCAGGCGATGCCTTCGGACAACCCTGCCAGCGCCACCGACGATTCACCATCGAACACGCGCGTCGCCCGCAGCAGCCACCAGCGCATCAGCAGTGCGACGAAGAGTGCCAGCGCCAGCGACCCGCCGAACGCTCCCCCGGCAATCACCAGCCGCTGATCCTCGACCGGTTTGCCCTCGACCGCCGGCTCGGCTGTGACACGCACCGTTGTTGCCGAAGCGTCGCCCCGCTGCACCTGGAAGGTGTGCCAGTTCGCGTACGCCTTGCCGAGCGCTTCCAGCACCGAGGTTGCCAGTGGAACGTCAGTTTCCTCCAGCGCGATCTGCAACTGGTCCTCGCCCGAGGCGGAGATGTTCAGCTTCTGTGACAAATACTGCTTCAGACCCGCCGCGTTGGGGAACGGCCGCTCCGCACGCTGGTTGAGCAGGTTCATCGCCTCACGCAGCACATCATCGTTCAGCAGAGCGGAGCGATGCTGGGTCAGGAACGCCGCCGCGACGGGTTTTTCATCCAGAGCGGACTGATCCACCGCCAGCGTGGATGAGACACGCCATACCGGCTTCACAAACCGTTCCGCACCGAAGTAGCTCAGCGCCCCCAGCAGCAGAATGACCAGCAACGACCCGACCACCAGTCCCGCGCTCTTGTTGGTCGCCCAGCGTCGCACCATCTCCGCTTCGCTGGATTCGAGGAACTTTTTCACCTCCAGCAGCATCTGACGCTGCTGTTCCAGAGCGGCGACCTGTTCCTGAGCGTGACGGGCCTTGCGTTCGGCCTTGCGCAGCGCGGTTGAACGTTCACGCAGGATGTTCTTGTAGCGGTGCAGCTTCGCGCGGCGATGGCTGTAGCGCAGCTCCGCCGTCTTGATCTTTTCGAGCTTTTCACGCAGCTCATTGGTGCGGGCGTCGAGTGCCGCTTCCTTTTGACGCAGATGCTCACGCTCGGCCAGTAACTGCTGTTTGCTCTTTTCCAGTGTCTGACGATATTCGTTGAGCTTGCGTTCCAGTTCCGCTTCGCGACGCGCCAGATCGCCGGATGTCGCGGTTCCGGACTGGGCCGTCTGCTGGCTTTCCAGCCTGGCCGCGAGCTGGCGCAGTTCCGTGGCACGCTGATCGAGTTCGGCGCTGCGTTTGGAAAGTTCGCCCGCCTTCTTTTCCAGCGCATCCCTGCGTTGATCCAGTTCTGCGACCTGCGCCTTGAGCTGCGCCTCGCGGTCGGCCAGTTCCTTTTGTCGATCCGCCAGCGCTTTCTCACGGGCGGCCATGTCACTGCCTGATTTACGTCGTTCCTGCTCCTGCTGCTCGATGGCCGCGAACTTTTCTTCCAGTTCGCGCTCGCGTGCATGTAGTTGCTTGCGACGTTCCTCCAGCTCCTGCTTGAGGCGGTCGATTTCTTCCCGATCCAGCGGGGGGGTGATGCCGACCGCCGAGTCGCCCGGGGCAAGCTGCTGCGCCAGCTCCAGCCGCGCCTGTTCGAGCTGCTTCTGCTGAGCCGCGATCGCCTCGGCTTCAAGCTGCTGGGCGATGCGCTTCTGTTCGAGCTGCTTGCGCTGCTGTTTCAGCTCAGCCGCCTGCTGTGCGAACTGCTCACGCTCGCGATCCAGTTCCTGCCGCGCCTGCTCCAGAGCAGCCTGATCATTCTCGAACTGCTGGCGCTGCTGCGTCAGTTGCTGTTGTTGTTCGCTGATCTGGCGACGCTGTTCCACCAGCTCCTCGGTGGCACGCTCGATGTCCGCCTGCTGGGTGTTGAGCGCCTGTCGCTGTTCGTTGAGCTGATTCTGCCACGATTCGCACTCGGCTCGCAACGCGGCAAGTTGCTGGCGTTCCTGCTCCAGCGCTTGTTGCTGCTGTTGCAGGGAAGCCTGCGCTTCGTTAACCGAGGCTTGCTGCGCTTCGAGCTGCTGTCGCCAGTTCTCCAGTTCGCCGCGCTGCGCATCAAGTCGTTGCTGCCATGATTGCAGTTCCTGCTCGCGCTGCGTCAACTCGTTTGCACGGCCGGCCAACTGCTCTTCGCGCGATGTCAGGTCCTGCCGATCAGCATCCACCGCCTGCCGCGCAGCATCAACCTGTTGCTTCTGCTCGTGATACTCGCGCCACTGGGCATCGAGCTGGCTGCGCTGTTCGACGATCTCCGCCTGTTCCGTCTCCAGGGCTGCCCGCTGCGATTCAAAGGATGCTCGAGCCTCCTCCAGTTCCCGGCTGCGAGCTTCCACTTCCTGCCAGCGCGTCTTGATCTCCTCCTGACGCTGGCTGATTTCCTGCTCGCGCGATTCGAGCTGCTGCTGCAGTTCGCCCAGCGCACCGCGATCGCGTTCCAGTGCCTGCCGCGCTTCATCGAGCTGGCGGGCCTGTTCGCTCAGCTCCTGGCCATAGGATTGCAGACGCTGCCGCTCCTCCTCGACCTGGCGCACCTGTTCCTGGAGCGATTCGTACTGTTGCTCGTTTTCCTGCTGCCAGCTTTTGAGCTGAGCCAGCCGTTCCTCCAGCTCCGATAACAGGTTCACCGCCTGCTGGGTGTCCGGCCTGCGGAATCGGCTTTGTTCGACCGCGTGGGTCTCATGTCCACTCATTGGCGTGTCCCCGCTTTCCGCGCATCGCGCACTCAATGGCTCTATCGGACGACGCCGCGGCCGGCTAAATTGCCCAACCGGAAAATCGCAACCAATCCACCCGAATTGCCAGGTTTGCCAGCGCGAATCACGCAGCCAACCGATCACCGCGCATCCAGCGACGGGGATCCGGACCTATAACGTGTGATGGGGAAACGGGTTGATGAAGGGCAAGGGTGAGCGAGGGGATTCGAACCCCCGACCCCCAGGACCACAACCTGGTGCTCTAACCAACTGAGCTACGCTCACCGTGGGGTCGTGCCGTCGGCGGGCAACGGCTGCGCGGAAGATTAGGTGGCGGAAGCGGAACTGTCAACTATGGAGCTTGCAGCGCCAACGACGGGCGAGCCGACCAATGCGGAGGCGGCCGATCGTTGGATCGCTCCAACGAATCGGATAGACTAGCCTTTTCATACCTGTCGACGCCGCTGGGGTGGTTCGCGGGATATCTCTGGGATTTCTATCTGTGGTGTCGTAAACCCATGCCCACCATCAACAAAGTGGATCCGGTCGCGATCAGCAACGCTCAGATCACCGAGGCGGTGGAGCAGACGATGTCGCGTTTCATCGCCGAACGCCCGCTGCCACATAACCTGCGGGAGGCGATCGAGTATGCCCTGTTGGGTGGAGGTAAGCGGTTGCGACCACTTCTGGTCGTTCGGTCGTGCCAGGCGGTGGGGGGGCGGCTGGAACAGGCGCTGGCACCGGCGGCAGCGCTGGAGATGATCCACGCCTTCTCGCTCGTCCACGATGACCTTCCCGCGATGGACGATGATGACCTGCGTCGTGGCCGACCCACCCTGCACCGGCACACAAACGAGGCGATGGCGATCCTGGCGGGCGATGCCATGATGGGGCTGGCGTTCGAACTGGTGTTGGCGAACATGCAGCCGCCGGCGCTGGCAGCCCGAATTGTCGCCGAACTGGCGCAGGGCACCAACGACATGATCGCCGGTCAGGTCTACGACACCCTGCCCGATTTCGACCCGGCCATGCCCGAGATGGAGCGGCTACGAACGATCCACCGCAACAAGACCGGCGCTCTCATTCGGGCCGCCTGCCGCATGGGAGCGATCTGCGGCGATGCGACCGAGGCGCAACTGGTTTCCCTCACGCAGTACGGCGAGGCGATCGGTCTGATGTTCCAGGTCGTCGATGACCTGCTGGACGTCACCAAAACGACCGAGGAACTGGGCAAGGCAGCGGGCAAGGACGCGGAGAAGGGCAAGCTGACCTACCCAGGCCTGCTGGGTATCGAGGGCTCGCGGGCAGAGGTGCAGCGGCTGCACGATCAGGCGCTGTCCGCGCTGGAACCGCTGGGTGATGCCGCCGGTCCGCTGCGAGAACTGTGCGGCTTCCTCGCCACTCGCGAAAAATGACTCTGAAAGCCCACCCACGTAGTGGGTGTGACCTAAACCCTTGTCGTCACAACACCTCCCACACCAGGGAACCCGCGCCGACTTTCATTATTTCGCTGGCCGACTGTTTAACTTTGGGGTCGGAATCCGATACAATCAGGAATATTATTGGCCCGATCGTGCTGCGCAACGGGGACCGTCGTGTCTTGGCGAGGCGTAGCGTCCGGTCCGGCGGCTTCATGAGGATGCGCGATGTCCAATTCACAATCGGTGTCGGGTACGTCCGCTGAGCAGCCCCTGCTGCCGAGGATCAAGGGCCCGGCTGACCTTAAAAAACTTGCCATCGATCAGTTGCCGCAACTGGCGCAGGAGATTCGCCAGGCGATCTGCGATCAGGTGGCCCGTACGGGCGGCCACCTGGCGCCGAATCTGGGTGTGGTCGAGCTGACCATCGCACTGCACTATGTTTTCGACTTCGCCGTCGACCGCCTGCTTTTTGACGTGGGCCACCAGTGCTACCCACACAAGCTGTTGACGGGTCGGCTGGGGCTGCTTTCGAAGCTACGCACCAGCGAAGGTATGGCCGGCTTCCCCGAGCCGCGCGAATCGCCCTATGACCTTTTCAGCGTGGGACATGCGGGCACGGCCATCTCCACGGCGGTAGGCATGGCACGGGCGGACAGCCTCAACGGCGAAGGCCACCGCAGGACCGTCGCGCTGGTCGGCGACGCGTCAATTGTGAACGGCCTGGCGCTGGAGGGCATCAACAACGCCGGTACGCTCAAGCGCCAGTTCCTGGTGGTGCTAAACGACAACGGCATGTCGATCGCCAAGCCACAGGGCGCCCTGGCGAGCTACTTTGACCGGATTCGCGTCAGTCACGCCTACGACGACATCAAGAAGCGTGCCCACGAGGTGCTCAAACGCATCCCCGGCGGGCAGGCGCTGGAAGAGGCTTACCACCGGCTGGGCGAGATGACCAAGGCGGTCCTTGCCCACGATCACATGTTCGAGCATTTCGGCCTGCTGTGCGTCGGTCCCGTCGACGGGCACGACATCCCGGGCCTCATCGAAATGCTCAACGAGGTGAAGGACATCGACCGCCCCGTGCTGCTGCACGTCAAGACGGTCAAGGGCAAGGGCTTCGCTTTCACCGAGGGCGATGCGACAACGTTCCACTCGCCCAAGCCGTTCGTCGTGGAAGGCTGCCGGGTGGAACTGAAGAAGGGCGGCCGGTCGTTTACCAGCGCCTTCGCTGACGCGATGCTGGACCTCATGCAGCGTGACGAGAAGGTTTTCGCGGTGACGGCCGCAATGCCCGACGGCACCGGGGTGGCGAAGCTGATGACCCATTTCCCGGAGCGAACACTGGATACGGGCATCTGCGAAAGCCACGCCATGGACATGTGCGCCGGGATGGCCAAGGCGGGCATCAAGCCATTCTTCGCCGTCTACTCGACCTTTGCCCAGCGTGCCCTGGACCAGGTGTTCCAGGAGGTGGCGCTGCAGAATCTGCCGGTCCGCGTGTGCATGGACCGGGCGGGATTCGTAGGTGGCGACGGGGCGGTGCACCACGGGTTCATGGACATCGCCATGTTCAAGGTGTTCCCCCATGTGGTGCTGCTGGCCGCCAGCGACGAGCCGAACCTGCGGGCCGGGCTGGAGTTCATGCGGCAATACGAGGAGGGGGCGTCCTTCATCCGTTATCCGCGTGACAATGTGGCCCAGCCCCCCGTGCAGGAGACGGTGCCGCCGTTTGAACTGGGTAAGGCTAACCTTGTTCGGCCGGCCCGCGGCGAAAAGCCCGATCTGGCAATTCTGGCCTACGGCACCATGGTCTACAACGCACTGGCGGCCCTCGAAGAGCTGGAGACGCAGGGCTATGACATTGCTGTCTACGATGCCCGCTTCGCCAAGCCGATTGACATCGATCTGGTGCAGGAGCTGATCGAGTCAAACATCCCAATCCTCACGATCGAAGACCATGCCCTGGTGGGCGGCTTCGGCGCGACGGTGCTGGAAGAGTGCAACGACCGCCGTCTGCCCACGCGGGATGTGTACCGTCTGGGAATGCCCCAGCGGTGGATCTATCAGGACAGCCGGGCAAATCAGCTTGCCCAGTGTGGGCTGGACGCGGCTGGCATCGCCCGCAAGGTTCGAGAGATTCTCGATACGGGCACGCCCCTGGACGGCAAGCCGCGCATCCACGTCAAGGCAAACGCAGAGGACGTGGTCAAGTCGTAAGACGCCGTTAGCCGATTGGCTTGATTGACCTTCAAAAAGAAAAACGCGGATGGACGTTTGTCCATCCGCGATACTTTTATCATCGTGACCTGATTTCAGGTCTGTCGCATCACTTCGTGTACGGCACCGCGCCCTTGGTGACGGTGTCGATGCGGATCGCCTGCGGCGCTTCGTAACCCTTGGCACCGGCAACAGCGACGTTTTCATCCTGATCAACGCCGTCACCACTGACACCGATTGCGCCGACGAGCTGACCGTTCTTGTAGAGGGGCACACCACCGGGGAACTCGATGATGCCGGGCTTGCCGCCGGTCAGGTTCGAGTTGCCGATTTGCCACAGCGGACCACCTGGTTGCGACAGCGCACCGATGCTGCGCGTGGTCAGAGCATTCTGATCGCTGGAGAAGGCCACAGCCGTGTACGCCTTGGCGGTGGCGATCGAAACACTGCCACCCCACGCATCGGACATCGAGCGACGGCCGATCACCTTGCCCGTGCGGTCCACCAGAATGATGTGCATCCGCGTGGGCTGAGGCTGACCCTGTTCGTTCACACGCAGCAATGACTGCTCTGCGTTGGCCGCACGCTCAGCCTGATTCAGGATGTACTCAATCTCAGCCTTGTCCAGCGACTGAGGCCCCGGCTCGTAGCCGAGTTTGATCGACTGTGAATGGCAGCCGGCGATGAACAGCATCGCCGCCAGCGTCGCCAACGATGTCAAACGGTGCAGCATGAAGACTCCTTTCATAAAAGCTTGCGTTGCAAGTGCAAGAAAGTACCAGTCGCTGCCATGACGTGCAATAGTCGCGGCACGATTTATAACGGTGTGGTTGTCCCACCGAACCAAATTGATTTAACAGCGTTACCGCGTTGCCTTGACGAATGCCGCGTGCTGCGCAGCCAGTTCCTCACGTGTGGGCTTTTCGCCTGTCGTGATGCGGATGCGATAGCGCAGTGTCAGCGTTTGACCATCCGCGATGCGGTGCGTGAAGAACGCGCCGAATCGGCCATAGTCACGGTAAGCGGAATAGACTGTGTTCGACGGGTTGTTCGGATGGTTCATGTGCTGCACGTGATACGTCTGGCCGCGCAAGGGGTAACTCATCAACGCCCAGGCCAGGCCCTTCTCCGTGCGTGGGTCGGTGTCTTCTGTGGGGAAGGTGTAGGTTGCACTGCCGGTCTTGGCTTTGGCGGCCACGGAAAGATCGTTGTGAGCACGGAACTGCAGACCCGCGTGTTCCGGGTCGCCATCGAGAAACACCTCGCCGCGCACGGCGGTGAGCGAGCTGGTGACGTCGATCAGCCGCTCGTTGGGATTCGCGGTGCGGTGCACGACGATCTCGCGTTTTTCGACGAGTAGCGGCTTTTGGGGGTCATCACCGTTCCAGTGAATGGTTGCGACCATGCGGGCCTTGTCCGCCGTGGCTTCCAGAGCATCGAACCGCTGCTGAATCATGGTGGCGGGCGATTTCATGTGCCACAGGTCAAAGACTTTGCCCTCGTGCGTGAGCTTGTTCCAGCCGATGAAGATGCCGCGATGATGCGTGAACTCGCCGCCGGGGCCCTTCGTGATGACATCCGCGCCGTCCATGTCAAAGACATGCGTGTACGGCTTGTAGGTTTCGTGCAGGCGTTCGGGCGTGGAGGTGTCGTGAGCGTGCATGTGCCGCAGGATCGGTTTGCCATCCAGCATCAGATCGGTGTGGCCATCGCCTTCATGCCAGGTGAAGGGGGACACCGCCCACGTAGATGCCGTGGCCAGACAACCCCAGAGGGAGCACAGAAGCCCTGCGGCTATCAGCCGCCCGACGAGCAGATTGGTTTTCATGACCCGATATGATAACCCATCGGCGATGGTTGTTGCATATTTGCTGTGTGGTCGCATCCATGCTGCGACCACTGTTACCTACTTGTACCCTTTTGGCGCGTTCTTGCTGAGGTACTTGCGTTGCACCGCCTGAGCAAGGTCGACATTGTTGATGTTTGCCAGTGTGCACAGCCAGGCGAAGACATCGGCGAACTCGCCCTCCAGATCCTCACCGCCTGAGGTGTTGCCGCCTTCGCCGGCCGCTTTGTGCAACGCGGTGGCCAGTTCGCCCACCTCCTCGACGAACCACATGAACGTGCCCGGCGTCCCCCGCGCCTGATCGGTGGCGAAGTAGCGATCGCGAATGTGCTGCTGAAAGGCAGCGATGGTCAGTGCATCTTCCACAGAGGTTGCTCCTGCGTATGTCGCAGCCGTTGTACGCACCATCGGTGCGATCGGCAAGTCGGTGGCGAACTCCGGTGGGCGCGGCATTTGCAGCCCCCAAGGCACGTTTGAGCGTTTATCCGTTACCCCTCCCATCCCCTTGCCCGGAGTTCCGCCATGTTCTTTATCCAGCAGATGTTGCACACGCATCCGCGCGGTGAAACCGTGCGGTCCAGCCTTCTGACCGAATGTATCGCCGCATGCTTCGAATGTGCTCAGGCGTGTACGGCCTGTGCGGATGCCTGCCTCGCGGAGTCGGACGTGGCGGAACTGGTGCATTGCATTCACCTTAACCATGATTGCGCGGACATCTGTGAGGTGACCGGCCGCATCCTCTCACGTCAGGCTTCCACCTCCGTCGAATTGCAGCGGCTGCAACTGGAATCGTGCGTTACAGCCTGCCGGGCGTGTGGGCTGGCGTGCGACCGCCACGCCGATCGGCATGAGCATTGCCGGTTCTGCGCCGAGGCGTGCCGACGGTGTGAGACGCTGTGCAACCGGTTTCTACAGTCGGTGCCGGCGGCGGCTTGATCGCGTCAAGTCGCGTCCCTTCATGGGTTTGGTGTTCCCGCCGCAGTTTCAAACGGGGCACCATCGATCCTATGATTGTGTGTACGAATGGATGCGCGTCTTGGCGGGCGGCCCCGGGACGGTTAGACTGGTCGGCCGTCGCAAGACACGAAAAGGAATTGGATAGCCGGTATGGCGATCATTTGCGTGCAACCCTGGCTCCCGTGGCGTCACCTGTTTGACGCTATGGGCGCTGACTCCCCGTCGCCCGCCGATGCAGCCGAACCAGACGAGGCAATGGGCGAACCGCCATCACCCGCTTCCGGGATTCACGTCGAATTGAGCATGGCCGCGCAGGATGTCGACCCGCCCGTAGAGGGCTGGCTGGAGCAGCATCTGACCCGCATCGCTGAGCTTGCAGGCATCCGGCAGGCGATGATCAGCGTCGCCATCGTCGACGACGCCACCATGACCGATCTGCACGATCGTTACATGTCGCAGCCCACCACGACCGACGTGCTGAGCTTTGACTTACGCGATACACCCGATGCCGACCTCCTGGAAGGGGAGCTGGTGATCTGCCTGGACGAGGCGGCCCGGCAGGCTGCCCGACGCGGCAGGGACACCCGCCTGGAGGTCCTGCTCTACGCAGTGCACGGGCTGCTGCACCTGGCTGGCTACGACGACCTGACGCCCGAGCAGTCGCAGCAGATGCATCGCCGGGAGGATGAACTTCTCATGGAGGCGGGGTTCGGCCCTCTGTTTGCCGATTAATGTTACCGCAGGCGCGACCCGCCCCCGACGTGTCGCCGCCTGACGGTCAGGTTTCGCCTTCCGCAACCTGTTGGAGTTCCATGCAATCGGGGACACGGAAACCTTTGGCGTGAGCGTGCCCTCCATCTGGATCGCCCTTGCGGCGTTGTTGGCCAGCTCCTATATGGCCGCCTGCAACATCGCTCTCAAAACCTTCAGCCGCGTCGCACTGGCCGAACGGCTCGAAGAAGTGGGTAAGTCTGGGCGTCTTTCCACTTTCATCGCAAGGCTGCCCAGATACCTGCTCATCACCGGCATCCTGCGAAGCTGTACCAGCCTCATCGTCCTGCTGGCGATCCTTTACTACTGCCAGATGCAGACCAGGCTCGACTGGCCTTTCGACTATCTGGCTGCATTCCTTCTGACCGGTGCGCTGCTGAGTGTCTTCACCGTCGCCATCCCCATCAGTTGGGCCCGTTACGGGCGCGAACCGCTGCTGGTACGCTCCATCCCGGTGCTCGACGCGATCGTGATCCTGTTTACACCTGTGCTGGCGGTGCTGTCGATCTTCGACCCGATCGTCCGCCGCCTGTCCGGGGTTGACAACCAGGTCAACGACAGCGAGGAACAACTCACCGAGCAACTGCTCTCCGTCGTCGAGGAACACCAGACCGAGGGGATGGTCGTCCCCGAGGAACAGAAGGAGATGATTGAGGCTGTCGTCGAGTTTCCCAGCACCACGGTGGGCGAGGTCATGACGCCTCGCACGGATGTGCAGGGCATCGAGGTCAACAGCTCGCTGGAGGAGGTCAAGCGGCAGATTCTCAATCAGGGGCACAGCCGTCTGCCGGTGTACGAGGAGAACCTGGACAACATCGTGGGCATCCTCTACGCCAAGGACCTGCTGCGTTATCTGGGTTCCGATGAACCCTTCGAACTGCGTAAGATTCTGCGGCAGGCGATGATGGTGCCCGAGTCCAAGCCCGTGGGCGAACTGCTCAGTGAGTTCAAGGCCCGCAAGGTCCACATCGCGATTGTGCTGGATGAGTACGGCGGCACGGCTGGCCTCGTCACCGTCGAGGACATCATCGAGGAAATTGTCGGCGAGATTCAGGACGAGTACGAACCTTTCGAGGAGCCGCCCGCGATCCGCCGTATCGACGACCGGCGGGCCGAGGTGGACGCCCGTGTCTACATCGACGACCTCAACGATGAGCTGGACGTGAACCTGCCCGAGGATGAGGACTACGACACGGTGGGCGGCTTTGTCACCGCCACGCTCGGCCGCATTCCCACCGTGGGCGAACGTTTCGAGTTCGACGGCCTGGCCTTCACCGTCACCGACGCGCAGCGCACCCATGTCAAGAGCGTCACCATCGAACGCCTGACCGAGGAATCCACCACCAAACAGAACGGCACGAACGCGGAGAAATGATCTGGTGGGAACCTAAGGGGGATAGAATGAACCACACGCCCGTCATTTGATATGTGCCGTTGCTTATCACGATCGCGATTCTGACATCTGTGACGGTTCGTCCCGCGGCGGCGCAGCTCGATCCGCCGCTTGCGGAGGCGTTGCGGAACGCTCCGGTCCTGGAGGACGGGACGGTAGATTACGTAGCGATCTACAACGAGCTTCGATCGGTCGGTGCTACGCGTGTGACCATTGCACGTGCCAGATGGAATAAGGTTTATGATCGTATCGCTAAGGCAAGATGTGCCGATGATTGGCCCACCGTGCACGCTCGTGAGCATGCGTACAGGACATGGTGCGACTCGATAGATAGTCTGGGGCAACCGTGTGATGAACGTTTGAATAAGTTGGTTAAAGCTGATTTCCTGATCAGGTCGCCTACACCCATGCAGTGATGGATGTCCTCATTTTCTGCCTGGCGCCGATACTAGGCCGGATGACGTAGCTGCCCGGCTTGTGCGGCCATTGCCAGAGGTAGCCAATAACTGACCGGTCGTCGCTTGCATTGGCGCGCCACCCCGCACTACACTTCGCCGCGATGGACATTCGCTTTTACAACACGCTGAATCACGAGATTGAGACGTTCGAGCCGTTGTCGCCGCCGGATGTGTACATGTACAACTGCGGGCCAACGGTTTACGACTTCGCCCATATCGGCAACTTCCGGGCGTTCATCTTCGCTGATGTCCTGCGGCGGTTTCTGGAACTGGTCGGGTACAACGTCAAACAGGTGATGAACATCACCGATGTGGGCCACATGACCGAGGATCAGGTGGCCGACGGGGCGGGGATGGACAAGATGCAGCTTGCCGCAATCCGCCTCAAGGAGGCCAAGAAGCAGGGCAAGGCGGAGGTCGAGAACCCGGACGATCCCTATCAGGTTGCCGAATACTTCACCAAAGCGTTTCTGGCGGATGCGCGGGCGCTGGGGCTGAAGATTGCGGAGGAATATCCGCAGCGGATGCCTCGTGCGACGCAGTTCGTGCCGCAGATGATCCAGATGATCGGCACGCTGCTGGAACGCGGCCACGCCTACATCGCCAACGATGGGGCGGTCTATTACAGCGTCGAAAGCTTCCCCGAGTACGGCCGGCTCAGTGGCAACAGTCTGGAAAACCTGCGCGGCGGGGCGGGCGGACGCGTTGTCGAAGAGCATCAGGCTGGCAAGCGCCACCCGGCCGACTTCCTGCTCTGGAAGCCCGATCCGAAGCACATCATGAAGTGGCCCAGCCCGTGGGGCGAAGGCTATCCCGGCTGGCACATCGAATGCTCGACCATGGCACGCGCCATGCTCGGCCGGGATGTCATCGACATCCACACCGGTGGCGAGGACAACATCTTCCCGCACCACGAATGCGAGATCGCCCAGTCCTGTGGCGCGACAGGCGAAAAGCAGTTCGCCCGATTCTGGATGCACACGCGCTTCCTCATGGTGGAAGGCGAGAAGATGTCCAAGAGTAAGGGCAACTTCTACACGGTGCGCGATCTGCTCGGCCGTGGTATCGATCCGGCGGTCATCCGGTACGAACTGCTCAAGGCACACTATCGCGGTAATCAGAACTTCACCTTCAAAGGCTTGGAAGACTCGGCCAAGGCGGTGCAGCGGCTGCGCGATTTCGCGGCCAGCGCCCGGGCGGCGGCATCCGGGCAGGCGACGGCGGTGGACCTTACCCACCCGGCTGTCAAGGCTTTTGCTGAGGCACTGGCGGACGACCTGAACATGGCCGCGGCGCTGGGGGGGCTATTCCGCTGGCTGAGCGAGACGACCGATGAACCGGCGGTGAAGCTGGGCGTGATCGAAAAGGTCGATTCTGTACTCAACGTGATCGGCCGCGCCGAGGCGGTTGATGCGGCCGCACGCGGCGAAATTGAGGCGAAATGCCGGGCGATCGATGAAGCCCGTGCTGCCCGCGATTTTGCCACGGCGGACCGGCTGAGGCAGGAGTTGATCGACGCCGGTTACGACGTGAAGACCACCCGCGAGGGCACCACGGCTCACAAACGCCTGGTATGACAGTGTTTCCTCCGTACAAGCCGAGAAGCGAAACGCCCCGGGAAACCCTGAGTTTTGCGGCCGGGCCAACTTCTTGACGCGAAAAAGAGTGGGGCGACGATAAGGACGATAAAATAGTTGGCAAACCCTGGACGGAGGTGCCCTATGTCTATCCGAGTCGCAGCGGCGACCGTCGTGCTCGGGGCGGCCGCACTTTTCGCAACCCCAGCGGTTCAGGGGCAAACCAGCCCGACGGTCCCGGCCAAACGGCCAGCCGATCCGGAGACGCCAGCCCCGCCCACCCCGGCCAGGACGCCCCTGTCTCAGGAAGAAGCCCTCCGCCGGCTGGAGGATGCCCGAGCAGCCCTGCCCGAACCAACCCCCGCCGAACTTAAACAGCGCCTGCAACTGCGCGAGCTGGAAGTCAAACGGCTGCAGGAACAGATTCGACAGCTCAACGAGGAGATGACCCGGCTCAAGATCGAGAACGAAGCGCTGCGGCTGGCGCTGGAGACGATCCGTTCGACGCCGATCAGGGTGGCCGCCGTAGCGCCTGGTGAGGAGGCTGACGCTGCGGAGCCAAAACCCAAGGAGAAGGAGGAGGAAGTTTTCATCGATGAGCCACGCTGGACGGTGCAGTATTCGCTGGGGCTGATCGACAACGGCGGGGGCATCCGCATCCTGAAGCCTACCATCGCGGGGGTGGTCTCTATCCGCGATATTGGCAATTACGACCGCAACCATGTGGCGATCCGGGGCAACTTCAAGAACGAGTCGCTCACCCCATACCGCTACACCTTTGAGATTCGCATTGGTGGCCGGCCGACGCTGGCGAACAATCCGCCAAAGATCATTGGGTCGTGGCGCTATCAGACGCCACTGCTGCAGCCTGGCGAGATTCACCAGTTCGAGGTGAAGGTGCCGGTGACGCACGCCGCATCGGTCACGACGTATGAGATTGGCAACGTGGTGGCGGACAACCCCAACCTGCCGCCGGTCGTGCCGGATAAGGATGAGGCCGCCAACGCAGCCAAGCCGATCGCCCGCGTTGGCAAGGCAGACTGATCGGGCGTTGCTTGGCCGTCCCACCGCCCCCTTTACGTACCTGTGCGATCACGCAGACCGTTGTCCCCGGACCGTTTGACCGTCCGCTAACCTCGCGGCTTGGCAGCGGTGCGGCGGCGGCGTAGACTTTACCTCTCAACACCGCGCCAACGCGCGAGGCTTTAACCATCGACGAGCACGGACCCTATGGATTCGAATCACCGACACGAACTGGAAGAAAACGATCTCCAGGCGTTTCTGGCCAACTTCGGCGAATGGTGGCAGAAGCACGGCAACAAGACGTTGACGGCCATCCTGCTCGTGCTGGTCGTGATTCTGGGGTTCCGGCTCATCCGCTGGCAGCGTGCTGCTGCCCTTGAAGCCGCCTGGAGCGATCTGGAAACGCACCAGACGCCGTCCGGCCTGGTCGAGGTCGCCAACCGGCACGGCAACCGCACCGTTCAGCTTCTGGCCCGGCTGCAGGCGGCGGATACCCTGCTCCGCGAAGTGGTCACGCCACGATCCGCCACCGTCACCGAAGGCCAGGAGCCTGACACCGGCACCGACCTTACACCCGAGCAGAAACTGGATGTGGCTGCCCGCGAGTACGAGGCGGTGCGCTCCAGCCGACACGCCCCGCCGATCTTCCGTTTCAACGCGTCGCTGGGGCTGGCGTCGGTGATGGAGCAGCGTGGCCAGTGGGACGAGGCTCGTAAGATCTACGAGGGCCTGCTCACCGAGGCCAAGGGTTTCGATGCCATCACCGCCCAGGCGCAGGGCCGGCTTGCCATGCTGGACGTGCTGCCCCGGCCGGTGACGATTGCCCCCGACCCGACTCCAACACCCACGCCCAGCGCCACCGAAAGCGATCTGCTCAAGGATCTGTTGCCGGATGTTGGCGGGCCCAGCCTGCTTGATCCCAGCGCGTTTCCTCCGGGCAATGACACGCCGCTGGAAACGCCTGTGCCGTCTGCTCCACAGCCGGGCAACGATGCGCCCACGAATCAGCCTGCCGATCAGCCCGCCGAGCCGTCCGCCGGCCAGTGATACGCCGTGGAAGAGCCGAATATTGAGCGGGAACTGGAGGCGGATGAGCAGTCGCTGCTGGACGAGGACGGCGCGGAGCATCGCCGCTTTGAGATTGTCCGCGATGTGCGCAAGCGTCTGGACCGCTATCTGCAGGACCGTCTCAAGGGCATCAGCCGCAGCAAAATCCAGCAGTTGATCGACATGGGCGGCGTGCGCGTCAACGACCGCCAGCCCAAAGCCAGCACAACCATCCGGGCCGGTGACATCATCGACGTGGTGCTGCCCGCCCCGGCCATCCGCACGATCGAGCCGGAACCGATTCCGCTGGACATCCTCTACGAGGATGAACACTTCATCGTCGTCAACAAGCAGGCTGACCTGATCGTCCACCCCGCCCGCAGCAACCTCTCAGGCACGCTCATCAACGCGCTGGCGTATCACTTCAAGCAACAGATGGAAGCCCGCGGCATCACGTGGTCCGACTGGAACACGCGCGGCTTCAAGCCTCCCGCCGGTAAGCCACGCTCGGATGCGACGCCCGAAGGAGCTGTCGCGGGACTCAGTGGCGTCGGTGCGGAGGAGTACCGCCCGGGCATCGTTCATCGCCTGGACCGCTTCACCACAGGTGTCATCGTGGTTGCCAAGAGCGATGTCGCGCACTGGCAGATCGCCCGTCAGTTCGAGCAGCGCAAGACCACCAAGGCTTATCTGGCTGTCGTGCACGGCACACCCGATCCGCCTGATGCGGTCGGCGGCGTCATCGACCAGCCCATCGGCAAGCACCCGACCATCCGTGAAGCCATGGCGATCCGCCACGACAGTATGGGCAAGCCCTCGGTCACGCTATGGCGTGTACGCGAACGCTACCAGGGCTACACGCTGGTGGAACTGGAGCTGCGTACCGGCCGCACGCATCAGATTCGCGTGCATCTGTCGCACATGGGCTGTCCGATCGTGGGGGACATTCTCTACGGTGGTGAGGCGGTGGGATTATGTGAAATCGAGAATCCGCCTGTGGCTGCCGGATCGCGTCGCTACATGAACTTCGCCCGCGATAAGGCCGAAGGCCAGCGTCTGGAAGCCCTTGCGGCCGAACGCGCCGACATGATCATGCGCTACCCAGCCCTGCACGCGGCGCTGCTGGGCTTCACGCACCCCATCACCTTCCAGTCCATGCGCTTCACCGCGCCGCTGCACGAACCGATGCTCACCCTGGTACGCAAGCTTCGCGAACACCCTGCCCCCGGGCCCGTCGCCACCGAAGGCACCTTCGTTGACCTGAAGCAGGCCATCCCGGATTGATCGTTCCGTCTGCCATCGCTCAGATTCGTTGGCGCATTCGATATCTGCGGTGCATAATGGTTGGACCTGCCAACCTTTTGACCGGGAGATCCTCATGCGTGGTAGTCTTTTCGCGGTGCTGATGGTGTTCGGGCTGCTTGCTGGCTGTGAGACGACAAATCAGCGGACGACGTGGAGCGATCGCGAAATTGAGATGCTCGCCCTGAGCACGGACCGCACATTGTCGTGGCGGAACTATGACGGGCTGGGCGATCCGAACAAGGCGGTGTACTACCTGGGCGATCGCGAACTGGGGCAGGGGGAGGCGGGCTTGCAGGTTTTCGGCCGCATTGTCGAGGCGGCTCCGCCGGGCGCTCGCTTCCGTGTGGCTGAGTACTACTCACCCTTTGAAAGCCCGTACCGCGAATACCCGATGAACCGCAGCCCGACGTGGCAGCGTATCTGGCGGACTGCTCAGGAGCGCGGCATCGCGATCGTCTATCCCACGCTGGTCTCCCAGCCGTGAGGCGACGGTCGGATGGCTCAATCATGTTTCAGACCGCCAGACGACATCGCCCGTGCCGGACTGATGATTTGCCCGTCTGGCCATGGCAAAAAGCAGGTCGCTCACGCGGTTGAGCAGGATGATGAGCCGGTTGTCGATGGGTTCCTGCCGGGCAAGCGCGACAACCGCACGTTCGGCCCGTCGGCACACTGCCCGCGCCAGGTGCAGCCGGGCTGCCAGTTCCGTTCCGCCGGGCAGTACGAACTGACGGATCGGCGGTACATCGGCACACATCGCATCGATCGCCTCTTCCGTCCATTTCACGACCTCATCACCCAGTCTCATCGCCGGCACCGCATCCGGCCCCGCCACTGATGCCAGATCCGCCCCCATGTCAAAAAGCTGATGCTGCAACTGCACCAGCACCTGTCGCATCGAAGTGTCGTCACACACACAAACGCACATGCCCACCACACTGTTCAGCTCATCCACCGCACCGATCGCCTGAATACGCACATCATCCTTGCGTACCCGCCCGCCGCCGATCAGCCCGGTTGTCCCATCATCACCTGTGCGTGTGTAGAGCTTCATGAGAGTATCGTAACACGCTCGGATAGAGCGTTTAGAAGGGGGGCGAAGGCGCAGGTCGCTGAAGCGACCATGCGCAGGGAGGTGAGCGTGTGGGAACGGGGGAGAGGCGATTCAGTAGACTGTGGGGCATGGAGACGAATCTGAAGGTGGTGTTGATCGCCGGGGCGGGTAGTGGGGTGGGGCGGGCGGCGGCGGTGGCGTTGTCGCGGGTGGGGTATGCGGTGTCACTGGCGGGCAGGACGCGGGTGAAGCTGGAAGCGACATCTCAGCTTTGTGAGGGTCAGACGCAAGTGGTGGCGGTCGATCTGGCTGATGCAGAAACGGCACGCGGGTTGGTCGATCGTGTCGTGGAGCGGTTCGGGCGGATCGATGCGATAGTCAACGCGGCTGGGGACGCCCGACTGGCGCCGATTGCGCAGACGACCCCGGAGCTGTGGCGGCAGGTGATCGATTCGAATCTGTCGTACGTGGTGCATCTGACCGCGGCGGCCTGGCCGATTTTTGAACGGCAGGGCGGCGGCATCATCGTAAATCTGTCGTCCATGTCGAGTGTGGACCCCTTCCCGGGGCTGACGCTCTACGCGGCCGCCAAGACGGGGCTCAACATGTTCACTATGTGTACCGCACGGGAGGGGGCAGCCATCGGGTTGCGGGCGATCGCACTGGTGCTGGGCGCGGTGGAGACACCGATGTTGCGGTCGCTCTTTGATGAGGCGATGCTGCCGCGTGAGCTGGCGATGTCACCGGAGGAAGTGGCCGACGTGATTCGCGATCTGATGACGGGGACGCGGCCGTTTGAATCGGGCCAGACATTAACACTGACGAAACAGCCTGCGTGAGCGGGACGGAATGATTGATTCCGAGGTGACGCAATGATGCCGGATTCGGTCGATGTGCTCTTGCAGCAGATGGTGCGGATTGACAGCGTCAATTCGGCATCGAGCGGCAACATGCAGGCGGAGGCAGAGCTTGGGGCGTATCTGGAGGAGGTGGCCCGTGGGTGGGGCATCGCTGTGCAGCGGCTGCCCGTCGAGGGCCGACCGGACAATCTACTGCTGACCGTGGAGGCGTCGGGTGCGGCCGACCGCGCGTCGTGGCTGCTTTTCGACAGCCACATGGACACGGTGAGCGTCGAGAACATGACGATCGACCCCTTCGGCGGGGTCATCGAGAACGGTCGGCTGTTCGGGCGCGGAGCGTGCGATACCAAGGGCACCGGTGCGGCGATGCTCTGGGCATTGAAGGAGTATCGTGCTCAGCACGAGCGGCCGAACAACGTCGCGCTGCTTTTCACGGTGGATGAGGAGGTGACTCTCAGCGGGGCGCGGTCGTTTGCACAGAACGATCTGCCGCGACTGGGCATCACGTTCAGCGGGGTGATCGTGGGCGAGCCGACCTTACTACGGCCGGTGATCGCGCACAACGGCGTAGTGCGGTGGACGATCACTACGACCGGCCTGGCAGCCCACGCGGCGGCGCCGGACCTCGGCCGCAACGCCATCGACATGATGGTGAAGGTGCTGGCCGCGGTGCAGTCGCGCTACATCGCGAAACTGGAGGGTGAGCATCCGATGACCGGCCGCAATGTCTGCAGCGCGACGACGATCCGCGGCGGCACGCAGGTGAACATCGTGCCCGATCGCTGCCAGGTGACGATCGACCACCGCTTCATTCCCGGCCGCCGGGCGGACGACTGCCTGCGCCAGGTGCAGGCGGTACTGGAGGAGCTGATGGCGGCTGATCCATCGGTACGCGTGGAGCAGAGTGGGGCCTATGGTGCCCCCGCGCTGGACCCGGTGGTGAGTGAACGCTACCTGCCGGTGGTGCAGCGCGTGCTGGAACGGCATGGGCTGACCGACCCGCCCATCGGGGCGCCCTTTGCTACCAACGCTGGCGATTTCGCAGAGGTGGGTATGCCCGCCATCGTGCTGGGACCCGGCGATCCAACCCCGGCCCACACCCGCAACGAGTGGGTCGAACTGGCACAGATCCACCGGGGTGTGGCGGTATACGGCGATCTGATGCGTGAGCGACCGGTCTGATCCAGCGCAGCTTGCTACAATACCCGGCCCATGAACGTTGCCCAGCCTGCCGCTGACCAGCCCTTCGCCTCGGAGCGGAACCTGTGGATGCCGCCGGGCAGACTGCTGCGCTACCAACTGGTGAAAATCGGGGCGGCGGCGATCGCGCTGGCGATCTTTGGCGTCTGGATGACCCTGCGCTGGCACGTGCCGATGATGCGCTGGTTGTCGCTGGCGCTGGCGGCGATGACTGTTTGGTTCATCGGCCGGTCCATCGTCACCGACATCGTTCGCGCTCGGGGCAGGCAACTGGAGCTGGTGGATGGCGTGCTGCGAGGCATCCGGCCGGGCGAGCCGATGTTCGAGGTCCGCGTGGCCGACATCGCCGAGGCGCGTTGGCGCGATGACACGCTGGAAACGCTTGGCCTGTGGCTTTTCGACCGCGACGGCCGCACGCTTGTTCAACTGGATGGGGGGTTTATCGCCGATGAAATGGAAGCCCGCGACTTTTTGCGCTGGGCGCGTCAACGTGTTAAGCTGGATTTCCCGGTCCGCTGGCCCGCACGGGTCTGATCGGACTTAGAATAGGACGGCATCGACGTTGTCAGCAGTCACGACCGATTCGAGCAGACAGAAGCACATGCAAGCCACACCCACCGCTCCGAACGAAGTTTCCACCCGCACCGTGCGTTTCAGGATCAAACGGCAGGACTCGCCCACGTCGCAGCCGTACTGGCAGGAATTCGACGTGCCCTATCGGCCGAACCTGAACGTGATCTCCTGCCTGCAGTGGATTGCCGCCAACCCTCGCACGGTGGATGGCCGGGAAGTCGCCCCGGTCGTCTGGGAAAGCAACTGCCTGGAAGAGGTGTGCGGCGCGTGCACGATGGTGATGAACGGTCGGGTGGGTCAGAGCTGCTCGAAGCTGATCGACGAGCTGCTGGCGGAAAGCGACGTGATCACGCTGGAGCCGATGAGCAAGTTCCCGGTGGTGCGTGACCTGTGGGTGAACCGCCAGCGGATGTTTGAGACGCTCAAAAAGCTTCGCGGGTGGGTGCCGATCGACGGCACGTATCACCTTGGGGCCGGGCCGACGGAAACGCCCGAGCAGCAGGAGATGCGCTACGCCCTGAGCCGGTGCATGACCTGCGGCTGCTGCCTGGAGGCGTGCCCGCAGTTCACGCTGGACAACCAGTTTGCCGGTGCGTTCGCGTTCGGCCAGACGCTCTACTTCAATATGCACAAAACCGGCGCGGAGCTGAAAGACGAACGGCTCACCTTCATGGAAGGCCCGGGCGGCATCACCGACTGCGGCCAGGCGCAGAACTGCGTGAAGGTATGCCCCAAGGGTGTGCCACTGCTGGACGCCATCGCGGCGATCGGCCGTCAGACGACGGTGCACGCGATCAAGCAGTTCTTCTCAGGTAAGCGGTAACGCGAAAGGTCGCGTCGCTTCGTAAGCTACGTGTTCCTCGTGCCTACTTCTTCTTTTCGCGCAGGGCGCGGAAGAATGAGGTCAGGATGCTGCCGCATTCCTCGGCGAGAATGCCGCTGACGACGGTCAGGCGGTGGTTGAAGCGCGTGTCGGTACAGAGGCGATACAGCGTGTCGACGCAGCCCATCTTGGGGTCGGTTGCTCCGTAGATGAGCCGATCCACGCGGGCGTTGAGCAGCGCCCCGGCACACATCGGACAGGGTTCGAGCGTCACCGCCATCGTGCAGCCCTGCAGCCGCCAGGAGTTGAGTCGGCGGGCGGCCGCCTGGATCGCCAGGATTTCCGCGTGGGCGATCGGGTCGTGATCCATCTCACGCCGGTTGAACCCTTCACCGAGGATTTCCTCGCCACGATAGACCACCGCACCGACGGGCGCTTCGCCCAATGCCGCCGCTTCATTCGCCAGTTCCAGGGCGCGGCGCATCATCACTTCGTCGAGCAGGGAAGCAGCGGTGGGATCACACGAATCCATTCCTACACACTACACTCTTGATCCGTGAAGGTCATCTGTGCCCCGGACAGCTTCAAGGATGCACTGAGGGCGGCCGAGGCGGCCAAGGCGATGGCACGCGGCATATTGCACGCTCGGCCGGATGCGGTGGTCGACCTATGTCCGATCGCCGATGGTGGTGAGGGAACGGTCGATGCGCTGGTCAGTGCGACAGGCGGCACGAAGCATGTCACGCGTGTGACCGGGCCGCGAGGAGAGGCGTGCGATGCGGTGTGGGGGATGCTCGGCGGGGTACCGGAGGGCGAACGGACGGCTGTGATCGAGATGGCGGCGGCGTCAGGGCTGGAGCTGCTCGCCCCTGACCAGCGCGACCCGACTCAGACCTCCACCTTCGGCACCGGTCAGCTCATCCGGACGGCACTCGACGCCGGGGTGACGCGCCTCATCATCGGTATCGGCGGCAGCGCCACCAATGATGGCGGCTGCGGCATGGCGGCAGCGCTGGGGGCACGGTTTCTCGATCATCATGGCCACGAGGTGACGCCCCTGGTCGGTGGCACACTTGATCGCATTGCCCGAATCGACCTGACGGGCCTCGACCCGCGACTGGCTCATACCACCATCACCGTTGCCTGCGATGTGACGAACCCGCTTACCGGTCTCAACGGTGCCTCCCGTGTTTACGGTCCGCAAAAGGGGGCGACACCCGAACAGATCGAGCGGCTCGACGCCAACCTGCGACACCTGGCAGTCCTGTGGCATGATCAGTTGGGCCGAGATGTCGAAACCATGCCTGGCGCCGGGGCGGCAGGCGGACTGGGCGCGGGGCTTGTCGTCTTCTGCGGCGCGACTCTGCAACGCGGCATCGACCTGGTGCTCGACGTGGTGCGCTTCGATGAACGCGTCCGAGATGCGACGTTGTGCCTGACGGGGGAGGGGCGGCTGGATGGTCAGTCGCTGGCCGGCAAGGCGGTCCTCGGTGTTGCCAGAGCTGCGGCGAAGCATTACGTGCCCACCATCGCCCTTGTTGGCTCCGCCGCTGATGATGCTGGCCGCACACTTGCCGCTGGCCTCACCGCGTATCATGTTCTCGCTCCCGGCCTGCCGCGCGACGAGTCCATTCGCCGCACGGCTGAACTGCTCGAAACCGTCGCGGCCAAGGTGGTCACAAGGTGGTCAAGAATTTTGGAACCGTGAATGAATGCTAATAAGAAAATAAAGAAATAGATTGTGTTAAAAACAAGCCGCTTGTGGCTTCACGTAACCCTCCAAATAATCCTTAATCTTTGTCTTTGTATTAGCGTCAATTCCCGTTCATTCGCGGTTCAATCTCGGTTTTTCCATGCCCACTCGTGTCACCGCCATCATCCTCGTCGCATTGCTCGCCGTGATCATCGGCGTGCCGTTCGTGTTGAGGCCGCGTAATGAGGCGGCGACGGCAGCGACATCAGGCCCGCGACTTGTCATCATCACGCCGCACAACGAGCAGATGCGGTTCGAGTTCGAGCGGGCCTTCAATCGCTGGCGTGTGGAGCAGGGCAAACCCGCCGTCGTCTTCGACTGGCGCACAAGTGGTGGCACGAGCGACCTGCGCAAACAGGTGCTCACCGAATTCAGCGCGGAACAACATCGAGCAGCCCGCACCGGACGTCCGCCGCGATCCATCGGCTATGACCTTTTCTTCGGCGGTGGCGATTTTGAACACGATCGACTGGCCGACGGCGTCGTGATCCAGCGCGATGGCCAATCCGTGCGCATTCCCGCCACCGAACCGATCTCCCTGCCCCCAGGCCTGCTGGAGGAGGTCTTCCCCGAGCCGACCATTGGTGGTGAACGCCTCTATCGCCCCGATATGCTCTGGGTCGGCACCGCGCTGTCCAGCTTCGGCATCGTCTACAACCGCGATGTGCTGGCCATGCTCGACCTGCCCGAGCCGCGAACATGGGCAGACCTGCAGGATGAACGCTATCTGCACTGGCTGGCGCTGGCGGACCCGGCACACTCTGGCTCGATCGCCGCCACTTACAACGTCATCCTTCGCCGCCATGGCTGGACAGAAGGCTGGGCGTTGTTGCGCCGCCTTTTTGCCAACGGTCGTTACTTCGTCGCCAGTGCATCGAAGGTGCCGGTGGATGTGAGCGCCGGTGAGGCTGCTGCGGGCATGTGCATCGACTTCTACGGCCGATTCCAGGCGGGCGCGATACACAATGCCGATGGCTCCTCGCGCGTGGGTTACGTCGATCCACCATTCGTCACCGCGATCACCGCCGATCCCATCAGCATTATCCGGGATGCGCCCAACCGCGAGATCGCACTGGAGTTCATCGCCTGGCTGCTCAGCGTCGAAGCACAGAACCTCTGGCAGAAGCGACTGGGCACACCCGGCGGGCCGCTGCGCTTTGAGCTTCGTCGTCTGCCCGTGCGCCGAGATGTCTACACACCCGAGCACATGCAGTATTGGGCGGATGATATTGATCCCTTTGCCATTGCCAGTCCGCTGCCTGCCGCGACGCCCAACTGGTTCAGCGCGGTCGGCCCCATTACGCATGCCATGGCGGTCGACATCCACAGCGATCTTATCGCTGCGTGGAAAGCGATCGTGCGCCATCCGAACCATCCCCACCGGGCGGAGATGCTGCAATTATTCGACGCGATGCCACCCGATCTGACACTCACCTGGCCCGATGCGGAACTGGCGGCCGATTGGGCGAACATTCTGGCGGATCCTGATCACCTGCGATATGGGGAGGTCGTCGCCACACTCGATGCATTTCAGCAGAGTCTGCGCCCCATCTTCGGCGATGCCGAAGCGCTTATAGAAGCACGTCTTCGCTGGACAAAGTTTTTCCGCGATAACTATCGAAAGATTCGTGAGTTGGCGGAACGTGATTAAAA
>CALKHT010000016.1 GCA_937988825.1 uncultured Phycisphaeraceae bacterium | reverse complement strand
TCATCCCCGAGCCGGCGTCGCTGGCGCTGGTGGGGCTGGGCGCGATGCTCGTCATGGGTAAGCGGCGCCGCTGAGGTCGGCTGTCGGGCACATTCAACGCAACAAAGAAGAAACCCACGGATTTTCATCCGTGGGCTTCTTTTTGCGCTTGTCTCCCCTCCATCTTTTTCGCCAAGCGCCTCCATCCTTGCGTCCATCTCCTCCATTTTTCCTGCGTCTAACTCCTCCGTACGTGTTCCGCGTTTTGGAGCGCACCGGCCATGCGGGGCGGTGCAGGGCCCGTTACAATCGGGTTCGACATGGCGACACAACGCATCATCTCGGCCCAGGCGACCGATGAACGCGAGGAGCAGCTCAATTTCTCGCTGCGGCCTCAGCGGCTGGACGACTACGTGGGCCAGCCCAGGCTCGTGGAGAAGCTGCGCATCACGCTGCAGGCGGTGAAGCAGCGCGGCGAGCCGATGGAGCACGTGCTGCTGCACGGCCCACCGGGGCTGGGCAAGACCACGCTCGCCCACATCATCGCCAACGAGATGGCCACGCACGTGATCGTGACGTCGGGCCCGGCGCTCACCCGCCCCACCGATCTGGTTGGCACGCTCACCAAGCTGCAGGCGGGCGATGTGCTTTTCATCGATGAGATTCACCGTCTGTCCCCCGTGGTGGAGGAGTACATCTACCCCGCCATGGAGGATTTCAGGATCGACGTGACGGTCGACAGCGGCATGCACGCCAAGACGATCACGATCCCGCTCAAGCCGTTCTGCCTCATCGGCGCGACGACACGGGCGGGGCTGCTGTCCGGCCCGATGCGTTCGCGCTTCGGCATCACGCACAACCTGGAGTACTACAGCGAGCGCGACCTGCTGCGCATTCTCGAGCGCAGCGCCAACCTGCTGGGGCTGCCGGCTACCAATGCCCGGCGCGATGCCCTGGAGCAGATCGCGCGTCGGTCGCGCGGCACGCCCCGCATCGCCAACCGTCTGCTGCGACGGGTGCGCGACTTCGCTCAGGTGAAGCACCGCGGCACGTTCGATGCAGCCGTCGCCGATGAGGCACTGCGGCTGGAAGGCGTGGATGAGCTTGGGCTGGACGAGCTGGACCGCAAGTATCTGGGCGTCATCGCCAGTGTGTATCGCGGCGGCCCGGTCGGGCTGGAGGCGATCGCCGCCACGCTGGGCGAGGATGCCGGCACGCTCGAGGATGTCGTGGAGCCTTACCTGCTGCAGATCGGCTTCCTGGCGCGCACCCGCAAGGGCAGGCAGCTCACCCGACGGGCGGTGGAACACCTGGGGTTGAAGCTCACACTGCCCGACGAGGATGAATCGCTTTTCGCGGAGAAGTGAGCCCCTGCTGGCGAAGGTGAAGGTCCGGGCGGTTGTCGCCCGACACGTGTCGTCCCCAATTTCCCAAATTTCGCCAAATTTTCACAGGCACTTATTTTTCAAGATCTTACAGAGACAGTGGCACATGTCACCCCCACGACAAACACGACATGACTGCCGCCCAACGTGATCGGTTCGATCAGGAGGAGATCGATGTCCATCAAGGTTCTGGCACTGGCTGGCAGCACCCGCACGGGGTCATACAACCGGATGCTGGCGGCGCTTGCCGCGGAGGCCGCCCGCGAGGCCGGCGCGGAAGTCACGCTCATCAACCTGCGTGACTATCCCATGCCGCTGTACGATGGCGATCTGGAGGAACGCGAGGGCCTGCCCAGCAGCGCCCGCCAACTGCGTGAGCTGTTCCTGTCGCACGATGCTCTGATCATCGCCTCGCCGGAGTACAACGGCTCGCTGAGCGCCGTGCTGAAGAACACGATCGACTGGCTGTCGCGTCCGCAGCCGGGCGATCCGCCGCGGGCGTGCTTTGCCAACAAGGTGGCGGTCATCGTATCCGCTTCCACCGGCGCCCTGGGTGGTATGCGTGGCCTGGTCCACCTGCGTGCGATTCTCACGCAACTGCAGGTGCTGGTGCTGCCCGATCAGAAGTCGATCCCCAACGCAGCCCAGGCGTTCGACCAACAGGGTCGGCTCGTCGGTGCCGCCGATCAGCGTGCAATCGAGCAGATCGTGCAGAAACTCGTGCGTGTAACCGCTGTGCTGCGGGAAGGAGCACAGGCATACGTTGCCGAGTGAACGGGGGCTTTGCCACCGGGCGCGATCATTTGTTCGTCAGCGCCTGCAGGCGTTCAGCCGCTTCCTTGCGCGGGATGCGCTTGCCCACCTGCTGCAGGACGAGCACGTAGGATTCGGCTGCCTTTTCGCGCTGGCCGAACTGCTCCAGCTGCAGCCCCGCGAGGTAAGCCTGACAGGCGGTGAGTTCGGCGTTGAGCCAGGCGGGTCGCACCTGCCGGGCGAAGGCGACCGCGTAAACATCCAGCAGGCGGTAGACACGTTGCCAGTCCCCTGCCGCGGCCGCCTCATCCGCCAGTCGCAGCGTGCCCGCCGCCAGCGTTTCGTTCGCATCGCGCTGCTCGAACTTGTCCAGCCCCGCGCTGACCGCGATCGCCCGTCGCGTCACATCGTCGCGCAAGCGCATGATCGCATCGGACCAGCGGTGCCGCTGCCACGAATCCAGCGCGTTGGTTCCGGTCCACACCGGATCGATTCGCCCGGCGTCCACCAACTGATGCAGCGCGATCAGCCGGTCCAGATCCATCACCAGGGCATCGAAATCGCGCCGGGTGGTGGCTGACAGCGCCGTCATCCGCAGCATGTCCACCCGCTCACGCACCGGGGCGAAATCCGAAGGCTGACGAATCGACGCCAGCAACCGCGCCACTTCCGCATCCTGGGGCGAGCCTTCATCGTTGAGCTTCTTCAGCAGGGCATCGTGACGGGCAACGATCATCTCAGCCGGGAAAAGATTCGCGTCCCGGTAGGAAGCCTCCTGCATCTGACGCAGATGTTCCAGTGCGGTACGCACATCGCCCTCGGCTTCCGCCATCAGCATCGCCATCCACGTCTGCAGTGACGTGCGTGCGCGAGACACCCGCATCTGAAGGCCGTAGAGCGACCGGCTGTTCTGAATCAGCTGGTACACCTCCTCCAGTTGCGCTTGCAGGTTCTGCAGGTCCGTCAGGTTCGAGGCGGTACGGATCGCCGCTGCGATCTGATCCAGTTTCTTCGTCGCATCCTCGAAGATTTGCCGCTCCAGTTCGTTGCGCCGCTCATTCAGTTCGCTCGATGTGAGCAGCCGAAACTGAAAGCTCTGCGTCAGCTGGCTGAGATAGTTCTGTGCCAGCAGGCGTTCCTCGTTCTCCAGTGCGTCAAGGTAAAGCTGATAGGTTTCGACGAACCGTGCAGCGCTGTCGAGGCGCTGACGGGCGCGCTGCAGCGAACGCGACTGGTTGTGGCCCAGCTCGAAATTGCGAAACTCGTACAACGCTTCGATGATCGGGTCGATCTCCGCTGATGTCGTCGCGGCGCGGCAAACCTGTCGCGCACGTTCGATCAGGTCATCCGCCTGATCGAGCAGTGGTGTTTCCGTTTCATCCAGCCGCTTGTCGAGGTGACCGATCACCGCCTGACACAGCTTCTGCAGCGCATCGGAGCGGGTCTGCCGCATCCAGGTGCGCACGATTCGGCGGGCGTTCACGAAGTCGCTACGCTGCAGATAGGCGTTGAGCTGAGGCATTCCCCGCCGCAGCATCTCGAAGTTGCGGGCGTCCTCCTGGGACGTTTCGACGTTGCTGGGGGTCTGGGCGACGTTCTGAAGAATCGCGACCAGGTCCTCCAGCGACTGTTGTTCCTCCGCCTGGGCGCCCATGTTCAGGCTGACCGCCAGTAGCAGCCCGGCAACCCAGATCGGAATCATGGATAGGCTCTGTCGCACGTCGCGCCTCCTGACCAGCATCCGTTGTTATCTGAGAGCGAGTCCCCGGGGCCGGTGCCCCGGTGTCCCATCAGTTTATCCGCAACCGCCCGATCCCGCGCCAACAACCACGAAGGCACGCAGGACACGAAGGAAGGCAGGGTAGATGGATTAAAACGGCAAATGACCAGGATCGCCAGGTAGTTTTAGAAAGAAGAGAATGCAAAGCGCGATGAAACGCGACCCATCGCGCCTTCCTTCGTGCCCTTCGTGTCTTCGTGGCCCACCCACTTTGGTCCGATGTCGTACCCCACATTCCGCATGGACCCGATGGTGACGAAGGGCGATTGCTCGTTTCATGTTATTTGCGACAAGCGGTGCGCGGCGTGGTGTGCCGCCGGTTCGCCCATGCAAAGGAGTCTGCGATGGCCAAGTGGAGCGCGAAGGACGAACGTCAGTACGAGCACATCAAGGAAAGCGCCCGCAAGCGGGGCCAAAGCCGTCGCGCCAAGGAGATCGCCGCCCGGACGGTGAACAAGCAGCGGCGTGAGGAAGGCCGCACGGGCGACAGTCCCTCGGCACGATCGAGCCGGGCGGGAACACGATCGACCCGCGGTTCGCGTCGCACCGCTTCGGGCAACGGCAGCGACCTGAAATCGCAGACGCGGCAGGAGCTTTACCAGCGTGCCCGCCGGCTGAACATCCCCGGCCGCAGCCAGATGAATAAGTCGCAGCTCGTGCGTGCGCTGCAGAAACAGGCGTGATCGCGGGCGATCAGGGCTGCTTCTGAGCGGGCGATTCCGCCGCACCGGATGGGCGTGCAGCCTCCGACCTGAGGTACTCCGCCACCGTTGCGACGCCCGACCCGACCCGCGCGACCCGGCCGGCCCGATCGAGCACGATGTAACGCGGCAGCGTGTGCACCGCCAGCAGTTCAGCCAGTTGCTGCCGCATGGCGGCATCGCGTGTGATCGGCCAGTTCACCGTGGGAGATGTCGCGGCCTGCGCCGTGCCGCCCATGTCGATGGACAGGATTGCAAGGTTCGCCTCGCCGACCTCGCGCTGCAGGGCGGCCAGAGCCTGGAACCCTTCGACCGAGGGTTCGTACCAGTTGGCCCAGAAGTGCAGCACGATTACCTTGCCGCGATGGTCCTCGCTGGACCAGGTTTCGCCGTCGGCGGTGGGCACCCGGGCGGCGAAGATGCGGCCCAGGGTCTGGCGGTAGCCGAACCAGCGGTCAAGTTTGGTCAGCAAAGCAGGGTTGCCCTGCCGCTGGGCGGTCTGGCGAAGCGTATCGACGAGCGGGCCGACGCGGTCGCTCAGGCCGCGTTCGTCGTACAGCCGCAGCAGGGCCAGATGAACATCGGTGATGAGTGCGCGCTGGGTGGCGGTGTCGAAGCGGAATGACGGGACGACGCTCACCACGGGCGTGGCGGGCTGTGCGACCGGCTGATCGGGCTGAGGTTGGGGCTGCGGCCGGGAGCCGGCGGTCGCGGGAGTCCGCTGCTCCAGAATCATGCTCTCGACCAGATCCTTGAGCTGGGCACGCCTGCGCTCCTTCGCATCGCCTGCATTGTCCTGCTGGTCGGGTGTGGCCTGCTCGGCCGGCGGCGGTGGCGGTGGAGCGGGTGGCGGGGTGCCAGCCAGCGCTGCCGGCGGGACATCCTCAGCAGGCTCCGTCAGAAGATCGCTATCCGCTTTGCCGTCGGCTGGCTCAGCCTCGGGATCAGCCTCCGTCAGCAGCGGGCCATGCGTCGTGACGAACTGCTCCAGCCGGCGGATCGTCTCCCGCTGCCGGGCATCCAGGTCCAGTCCCGCGTTGTTCAGGTCGAAAAGGTCAGCCTGCAGAAGCCAGAAGTCACCCAGCAGGGCAGCCCCGGGTGCGGACAGGTTCCGCGTGGACATCGCCAGGGTGCGCAATCGGCCCACGCGGTAGCCCGCTTCCCGCTCATGGCCCGTCGCACGGGCATGCTGCGCCAGGGCGTAGTTGGCACGCAGGTCCAGGTCCGCCAGGGCAAGCTGATCGTCGGCTGTGACCTGCCCCTGCAGAGAACGGCCAAGCTCGGTCAGCTTTTCCAGCCGGGCGACACGGTCCTGTGCATCGCCCTGCCGTAACAGACCCGCCTCATCGACGACTGTTTCAAGCTCCTGCCGGGCGGCGTGCAGACGAGCCTGAGCAGACACCTCCTGCTGGGGCGCGGCTTGTGCCGGCTCGATCGTTCCGGGGGTGGGCCCATCCTCCTGCGCCGGCGCCACGCTGACGACCATCGCCCCCGCGACCGCCGCCAGACTGAACAACCACCGGGGGTGTCGTTTTCGTTGAATCATGGTGCGATCCTGATTCTATTTGCCAGCGCCCCACACGCCATGTGACCGCGCGGCCGCTCCCGTCAGGCTACCGTGAACTGCCCCAGCGCGTAAGCTGCATCCGTCAGCAGCAGCCCCGGCACGATGCCGGTCATGGGCCCGCCCGCTGCCAGATGCGTCTGCACATCGTGCAACTGCTGGTCGGCGAAAAGGCTCGTCGCGGGTGACCAGGCGAAGGCGAACACCGCCCAGGGCTCGTAGGTGGTGTAGTCGGGCTGGGTGTGGTCCAGATGGTACATGGCTACCTCTTGGACGCGGCGGGCCCAGGTCTGGTTCCGTCGACGCAGTGCCAGGTTCGCCAAAGCATGCAGGCCGGTCAGCTCGCGATAGGTCCAGGCGTCGGGCGAATCGTCTGATTCGTACGGGTGCAGCGCCCCGGCCGGCCCGGGCTGGCTCAATGCCGCGTGTACCACCGACTCGACCAGCTCCACGTCCACATCCCGGCTCAACAGCGACGCCTGCTCCAGCACACACAGACTGTGCCAGAGCACCTGATCGACCTGATCGTGCGGCGGCGGGGTGTCCGCCCAGGTTTCGATCGACCGCGACGGGGCGATGGCATCGGGGATCGCATCCTCGCAGGCGGACCAGAGACCCGCGGGCATCTCCTCGTAAGCCTTTTCGAAGGCTGCCAGATGCAGGTGCAGGACCAGCGGGTGGTAGATCGGCCGTCGATCGCCCGTTGCGGTACGCATCATGGGCATCAGGCCCGTCGTGGCTGCGGATCGTCCGATTCCGGCGAGCGTGCGAAACCCCGCGACCAGCGCATGGTGCAGCGCCGCCTCACCCGTCAGAAGCAACCGCGCTGCCGGCACCCCCAGCGCCACACTGTCGGCCGTCACGGGTGTGGCGCCCCCCACCACCTGCCCCGCCGCATCCAGCACGCGCCCAGCCAGATCCGCCACCAGCGAGTGATACGCCTGCAGTTCCACGGTACACTTCACCTCCACAAGGAGCTTCAATCGTAACGAAATCTGAAGCCCCGGTTTATCTTCAACCTTCTGATTCCAAGCCGTGACGTCTGATGAGTACCTGGATCGATCTCGGACCTGAAAGTGACTTTCCGCCCGGGGCCAAGGTTTGTACGGAGGCTCAGCGGAAAAAGATTGTTGTCATCAACGTGGACGGGCAGTTTTTTGCGATCAGCAATGTCTGTCCGCATGCGGGGCTGCCGCTGGGGGATGGGGAGGTGAGCGGCAAGGTGATCACCTGTCCGTATCACGGCTATACGTACAACATCGAGACCGGCTGCAATATTGATTTTCCGCGGGAGGAGCCGCCGGTGCCGCGATATGCGGTGCGGGTGGTGGATGGGCGTGTGCAGATCGAGCTGCCGGACCCGCAGCCGGCGGAGCGATCCTGAGCGATGGCATGACATTTCGCGACAACGGCAATCGAGGGAAACGGGGTTTGCATGGCTGAGCAACTGACCGCTGTTCTGGATCATCTGGCTGCCACGCGCGATGCGGCGTTGGAGCGGCTGAAGGACCTGCTGGCGATTCCGAGCGTGAGCACCGATGAGGCGTACACGCCGCACATCGCGAAGGCGGCTCAGTGGGTGGCCGATGCGCTGCGCGCCTGCGGGCTGGAGGTGGCGATTCATCCGACGCAGGGGCACCCGGTGGTGGTGGCGACGACGCCGGACAATCTCGCCCCCGCTGATGCACCGACGGTGTTGTTCTACGGCCACTACGATGTGCAGCCGCCCGATCCTGTGGAGAAGTGGGATACGCCGCCCTTTGAACCGACGATTCGCGATGGGGCGATCTTTGCCCGCGGCGCCAGCGATGACAAGGGCCAGGTCTACTGCTTCATCGAAGCGGTGCGTGCCTGGTATGAGACGACGGGCAGGCTGCCCTGCCGGGTGAAGGTGCTCATCGAAGGCGAGGAGGAGATCGGCTCGACGCATCTGCCGCCGTTCATCGAAGCCAATCGCGAGCTGCTGGCTGCTGATGTGGTGGTCATCAGCGACACCGCGATGTGGGACCGCGACACCGTCGCGATCACCTACGGCCTGCGCGGGCTGCTCTACTTCGACATCCAGTTGCACGGGCCCAGCCGCGACCTGCACTCGGGCATCTACGGCGGCACTCTCGCCAACCCGGCGACGATGCTCACGCAGGTGCTCGGCCGCCTGTTCGACAGCGACCATCGCGTAACGATTCCCGGCTTCTACGACGATGTGCTGCCCCTGAGCGATGCGGAGCGGCAGGAGTGGAACGCGCTGAACTTCGATGCGCAGGCGTTCCTGGGCGAAGTGGGCGTGACGCAATCGTTCGGCGAGGCGGGCTATGAGTTTCTGGAGCGTCGCTGGGCGCGGCCGGCGGTGGAAATCTGCGGGTTGTATGGCGGGTACATGGGCCAGGGCGCCAAGACGATCATCCCCGCCTTCGCCGGCGCGAAGGTGAACTTCCGACTCGCGCCGCAGCAGGACCCGGCCCGCATCGCGCAGAGCTTCGTCGACTGGCTGCACGCGCAGGATGTGCACGGGCTGACGTGGAAGATCGAGGAGTTCGGTCGCGCGACGCCGGTGGTCGTCAGTCGGACGAGTCCGCATGTGGCGGCAGCGTCACGGGCGGTCAGCACCGTCACGGGCAAACCGCCTGCGCTCGTGCGCGAAGGCGCGACGATTCCGGTGGTGGCGGACTTCAAAAAAATGCTGGGGCTGGACAGCCTGCTGATCGGCTTCGGCCTGCACGATGACCGCCTGCACTCACCCAACGAAAAATTCGAACTGACCTGCTTCGACCTCGGCCGCCGAACGCACGCTGCGCTGCTGTATGAACTTGGGCGGCGTGGACAATAGCCACGAAGACACGAAGATCACGAAGGGATTCAACGCCCAGGCGCCAAGAGCCAAGGTCGGCAAGTGGGATAAAGCGTGTTAATGCGAAGAGTCGATCGTGCAGGCGAAATGCTGCACGTCGATCTATAAGCATGATCCCTTCAAATTTCTTTTTTTCTCCTGGCGTTCCTGGCTCCTCGGCATCCTGGCGTTGAATTGCCTTCCTTCGTGCCCTTCGTGTCTTCGTGGCCAATCACCCCTGCCGGTAGATGTCGACCAGGAACACCAGCGCCTCCCCGCGGCCGATGTTTTCGATGGCGTGGGGGACATCGGCAGGGTAGTGAGCACTGTCGCCGACCCCCAGTTCCGTCGTGTCATCGCCGCTGGTCAGGCGGATGCGGCCGCGCTGCACCGTCAGGAACTCGCGCGTGCCCTCGAAGTGCGGCGCACTGCGCAGCGCCCCACCCGGGGCCAGCGCCAGTTCATAGAACTCCACATCCTTTTCCAGATGCAGCGGTGAAAGCGTGCGAATGCGGCAGTGCCTGTCGCTGCGGTAGTGGTAGGTGCGGTCATCACTGCGAATGACATCGATGCGCGTGGTCGCCCCGGGCGTCTCCACCAGTTCGCCCAGCGTCATGCCGAACGCCTGCGCGATGCGGTAGGCGACGGCCAGCGTCGGGTTCGCCTGCTGCCGTTCGATCTGACTGAGCATCGACCGGCTGACCCCACAGGCGGCACTCAGTTCCTCCAGCGTCCAGTTCCGCTTCGTGCGCAGCTCACGCACACGCTGGCACAACTGCTGGCTGACCTGGTCGACGGGCGGCTGGCGACCGGCGGACCGGGCGGCCGAAGAAGCCTCGACGACAGATTCACCGGCGGACGGGACGGCAGAGGGCGAAGCCTTGCGGATCTGGCGGGCCATGGAGAAAAATCCAATATGATGGAAAAATCGTCTTGCAAGCTGAACGACAGACTCTATTATATCGGCATGGACGTTCGGGATATCGAACGACCCGACCTTTTTCTGGAGTGTGCGCCATGCCCGCCCTGCTCGACCGGACCATGCTCGCCATCAAGAAAACCGAAGCCGCCCCGGGGCTGAGCTGGGCGCCGCACACCGAGGTGCCGCACATCGGCCCGCGGGATGTGCTCATCGCCGTCACCCATGCCGGGGTGTGTGGCACCGACCGGCACATTTATGAGTGGGACGCCTGGAGTGCCTCGCGCGTGCCGCTGGGCACCACGGTGGGCCACGAGTTCGTCGGCCGCATCGTCGCCGTGGGCGATGCCGTCAGCCGGGTGAAGATCGGCGACCGCGTCAGCGCCGAGGGCCACATCGGCTGCGGCGTGTGCGAGCCGTGCCGCACGGGCAACGGCCACATCTGCGAGAAGGTGGACATCCTGGGCATCGACTGCAACGGCTGCTTCGCGCAGTTCGTCGCCGTGCCCGAGGAAAACGTCTGGCCCGTGCATCCTTCGATTCCCGACAAGATCGCCGCGGTGTTCGACCCGCTGGGCAACGCGATGCACACCGTGATGGCCGCGGGCGTGAGCGGACGCAGCGTGCTGATCACCGGTGTGGGCATCATCGGCCTGATGGCGGTGACGATCGCCCGCGCAGCCGGGGCGGGCACGATCATCGTCACCGATGCCGATGAACGGCGGCTGGAACTGGCGAAGAAACTCGGCGCGGATTTCGCGTTCCATGCATCCAACAAGGACTGGCCGCAGGAAGCCCGGCGGATCACGCATCATCAGGGGCCGCAGGTATTGCTGGAGATGTCCGGCCACCCCGGCGCGATTCAGGATGGCTTCACCGCACTGCGCAACGGCGGCACAGCGGCACTGCTGGGCCTGCCCTCGCGCCCGGTCGAGTTCGACCTGCCCAACCACATCATCTTCAAGGGCGCCACGGTGCTGGGCATCAACGGCCGGCGCATGTTCGAAACGTGGTATCAGGTGGAAAGCTTCATCCTCTCGGGCCGACTGAACCTCGACCCGATCATCACCCACGAAATCGACATGGCCGACTACGACAAGGCCTTCAAAATGATGCAGTCCGGCGAAGCGATCAAAGTCGTCCTGAAAATCCCGCAGAAAGACTGAGAGGTAGCCACGAAGGCACGAAGAACACAAAGGAAGGCAGGAGAGAAGGTAAAGTGTCGTTTTGACGCCAAGGAGCCAAGGACGCCACCAAAAAGAAACAGAAAAAGCTGGTGCATGAGGCGTGAGGTTCAGCGTGTAACGTCATCGCGCCCTGCATTCTCTTCTTTCTGAACTACCTGGCGATCCTAATCCAACTTCCATACCTTCCTTCGTGTCCTTCGTGCCTTCGTGGTTCAACAAACACCGAGGTAGCAACCCATGCCGAACAGTGCCTTTGACAAGCGAGCGACGGAGCTTCTGAAGAATCTGCACGAGACCGGGCAGTACAAGCATTTGCAGACGCTGTTGTCGCCCATGGGGCCGACCGTGCAGATGGCCGGGCACGGCGAGGTGATCGTGCTGTGCTCGAACAACTACCTCGGACTGGCGGATCATCCGGAGGTGATCGCGGCGGGTGTCGAGGGCCTTCGCAAGTATGGCGCGGGCACCGCATCGGTCCGCTTCATCTGCGGCACGTTCGAACCGCATCTGCAGATCGAAAAGACACTGGCCCGCTTCAGCGGCACCGAGGCAGCCCTCACCTATGTGAGCTGCTGGAACGCCAACGAAGCGGTCTTCCCCACACTCGTGGGTGAGAACGATGTGATCCTCTCCGATGAACTCAACCACGCCAGCATCATCGATTCGATTCGGCTGGTGAACCGCAAAATCCCGCGCGAGGTCTACCCGCACAACGATCTGGATGCGCTGGAAGCCAAACTCAAACAGTATGCCGACCGGGAAACGCGCTGGGTGGTGACCGATGGCGTGTTCTCGATGGAAGGCGACCTGGCGGACCTGCCGCGACTGGTCGAGCTGTGCCAGCAGTATCAGGCGATGCTGGTCGTCGACGATTCGCACGGCGTGGGTGTGCTGGGCAAAGGCGGCCGCGGCACGCTCGAACACTTTGACTGCCTGGGCAAAGTGGACATTCTCACCGGCACGCTGGGCAAGGCGCTGGGCGGTGCAGCGGGCGGTTACGTCGCAGCGTCGCAGCATGTGATCGACATGCTCATTCAGCGCAGTCGGCCGAGCCTGTTCTCCAACGCATTGCCCGCAACCGTCGCCTGCAGCGCCAACAAGGCGATCGAGATTGTCGAGCGCGAGCCGCAGCGCGTCGCCAGGCTGCACGCGAACGTGAAGACGATCCGTGAAGGGCTGCGCAAACTGGGCTTCGAAGTGCACGACAGCCCCACCGCGATCGTGCCCATCATCATCGGCGACACAGCGGAGGCGATTGCCAAGAGCAAGCGCCTGCTGGAACTGGGCATCTTCGTGATCGGCTTCGGCTACCCGGTCGTCCCGCAGGGCAAGGCCCGCCTGCGCGTCCAGGTCTCCGCCGCCCTGGAACCCAGCCACATCGAAAAAATCTTCGACGCCTTCGCCAGGCTGTGAGGTAAGAATTTAGCCACGAAGACACGAAGGGCACGAAGGAAGGCAGGAAAGTAGGTTTTTCGAAGCCAGGAAGCCAAGAGGTCAGGGAGCCAGGAGAGAGAAAAGTTCAGGAAAATGGGAAGAAGGAGAAAAGTTGACGTTCATAGTGTGAGCATTCGAGGGTGTGGACGGATCAGATCGTCGTGACTTGTCACACAGATCATGCGTGCTTCACACAGCCTCATACTCATGAACCTAAATCAACTTTCCAATCTTCCTGGCGTTCGTTGGTTCCCTGGCGTTGAAACCCACTTTCACTGCCTTCCTTCGTGCCCTTCGTGTCTTCGTGGCTCCCTGCTTTCAACCAGCGCGCACCAGAACTGGCGGGCGTAGTCCCCGGCGGCAAGGGCGCTGAGGATGACAGCCAAAGCCCACAGTGTCAGGATCAGCGGCTGCATCGTCGGCCACAGGGCGATCACAAGGAAGAAGAGGAAGAGCACCGCGGTGGTCACCTTGCCGAAGGGACGTGAGGGCATCTTCTTGAACGCGTGCCACTGGGCCGTGGCAGCGGCGTAGGCGGCAATCGACGCGACCACCGCGTCGCGACTGAGCAACAGCGCCACCTGCCACCACGCCAGTTCCTGACGCCAGGCAAAAGTGACCAGCACGGTGAGGGCGAAGGCCTTGTCGGCGATGGCGTCGAGCAGTCCGCCGATCCAGCTCGTCAGGTTGAAGCGTCGGGCGATGTAGCCGTCGATGAAGTCGCTGGCAGCCGCAGCCACGATGAGCCACACCGCCACCGCGGGCGATGCCCAAACGAACCATGCCGCCAGCACCAGCCGCCCCACCGACAGCACGCTGGGCACGATGATGAACCATCGCCGGATGGAACCGCGATCATTCACGCCCATCACCATATCGCGGGAAAGGCCGTTGGTGAAATGTTGAACCACGAAGACACGAAGGGCACAAAGGAAGGCAGGAGGATGAGTTTTCAACGCCAGGAGCCAGGGAGCCAGGAAATGTGGGGAAATAGATTGGGACTCACAGGCGGGCAATGATCCGGCTCAAATCTTCTTTCCTTCCTCTTGGCCACCTGGCATCCTGGTTTTTCGCGTCAAACCAACTTTCCCTGCCTTCCTTCGTGTCTTCGTGGTTTCCCCCGCCCGCTCGATCCGGCAACGCCCGATGAGTTGCTGCTGGTCAGCGATGACCCGCACGGGGTAATCTATTGCATAAGCTATGGCGAACCGACAGACCGGCCGCGATTGGCGCCAGTCGATGAGTGAAGCGAATGACAAGGAATCATGTGACATGAGGCAGCGCGCGTTCACGCTGATGGAACTGCTGGTGGTGATCGTCGTGATCGCACTGCTGGTGGCGCTGCTGCTGCCCGCGCTGAGCCGCGTGCGCGAGGCGGCCAGACGTTCAGGCTGTCTGAGCAACCTCTCGCAGGTGCATCAGATGACGCTGACGTTCGCGCTGGATCACAACCGGCACGTGCCCATCGGTTACCGTCGCAACACCAGGCAGTGGAACGCGATGATCTACAGCGGCACCTCGAAGAAGCTGGTGCTTTTTGGCAACCTTTATCGTGCGGGGATGATGTCCCAGCCGGCCGCGTTCTTCTGTCCCTCGGAAACGAACGAGCGCATGATGTTCAACACGCAGGAAAACCCCTGGCCGCCGGGGCAGGAGGATGTTTTTGCGCAGAACATCTGGAGCGGTTATGCGTGTCGGCCGATCGTTGAACTGCCCGACGGTATGCCGCCGCGCGACGCCATGCCGAAGCTGGATGAACTGGGCACGCGCGCGATCTACAGCGACCTGATCTCCAGCCCGCCGCGTGTGGATGACCGTCACGTCGATGGCGTCAACGTCGTCCACGCCGACGGCCGGGCACGCTGGATCGAACGCGACACCTTCAACGACCCGCTCGCTCCCTGCACCGAACCGACCGGCGGCCCCGACCCGACATGGAACAACAACATGGACGCGATCTGGGAGGCGTTCGATCGGTGAG
>CALKHT010000015.1 GCA_937988825.1 uncultured Phycisphaeraceae bacterium | reverse complement strand
CTGGGTGCTCTCCTCCCACCTGCTCTCGCCCTCCCTCTACCACCCCACTCACCTCCGCCCACCCCTCCGCAAAAAAATTACCGCGCTAGGAAAAATATTGGTTGACAAAACCCGAACAACCGATATCATAACGCTACCAATCATTCACCGAACCTTTTGACGCTCGATTGGAGCCCTATTATGGTAAGTGCCACGCTTCAGACGCCCGTCAACGGCACCGTCCGACTTCGAAAAGGAGCGCCCATGGCCAAAGCAACCGCCGCCACGCCCACCAGTGACCCCGGTCGCAAGCAGGCGCTCGAACGCGCCGTTACCCAGATCGAACGCGCCTTCGGCAAAGGCTCGATCATGCGTCTGGACGACGACCCGGCCAATGTCCCGCCGGGTATCTCCACCGGTTCCATCAGCCTCGATCTGGCGCTGGGTGGCCGTGGTATGCCCATCGGACGCATCGCTGAGGTGTTCGGCCCCGAGTCCTCCGGTAAAACCACCCTCGCCCTCCACATCATCGCCAACAGCCAGAAGAATGGCGGGGTGGCCGCCTTCATCGACGCCGAACACGCCCTGGACCCTTCCTGGGCACGTCGGCTGGGCGTCAACCTCGAAGAACTGCTTGTCTCCCAGCCCGACACCGGTGAACAGGCGCTGGAAATCTGTGAACTGCTCGTCCGCTCCAACGCCGTGGATGTCATCGTCGTCGACTCGGTCGCCGCGCTCATCCCGCGGGCCGAAATCGAAGGCGAAATGGGCGACTCCCACGTCGGCCTGCAGGCCCGGCTCATGAGTCAGGCGCTGCGAAAACTCACCGGCGCCATCAACCGCAGCCGAACCTCCGTCATCTTCATCAACCAGATCCGCGAGAAGATCGGCGTCATGTTCGGCAACCCCGAAACCACGCCCGGCGGCCGCGCCCTCAAGTTCTACGCCTCCGTCCGAATCGACATCCGACGTACCGGATCCATCAAGGAAGGGGAGGAGGCCGTCGGCAACCGCGTTCGCGCCAAGGTCGTCAAGAATAAGGTTGCCCCGCCGTTCCGGCAGGCCGAGTTCGACATCATGTTCGATGAGGGCATCAGTGCCACCGGCGACCTGCTCGATCTGGCCGTCGCCACCGACGTGGTCGGCAAGAGCGGAGCGTGGTTCAACTTCGGCGACATCCGTCTTGGTCAGGGCCGCGAAAACGCCAAGCGCTTCCTCAAGGAAAACCCCGACCTCTTCGAGGAAATCCGCTCCAAGGTTCTCAATGCCAAGGGTGTCAACAATGTCCTGCAGTCCACCCCCGAGGAAGACCCCGAAGCCGAAATTGACCCGGATGCATAATCAAGCGTGCGGTGTGTGAAATACCGTATCCACCCGCACGTACCGTTCACGCGTTCCCACATACATCGGCGTGGTCGCTTCCGCGACCACGGCGCGGTGTGCAGGCAGAACGAAAATGACGAAGCGGTGCGCCCCCCCCGAGGGAGTGATTCACGATCACCCCTTACGTCCCTGTTCCGCCTCCGAATTCGGGATTTTGAACCTTCGCATTCCGCCCCTTATTTCGGATGGCCGATTCACTGTCGGGTTCACGTCTTCATATTCGGATTTTGGACTTTGGATTTGCTCTTTGTTTCAGATTTCGGGCTTCAAATTTCCCCTCCGGATTCAGCTCTTCGCATCGCCCTCGGTCAACACGAACCGCTCCCCGCACTCCACATGCGGCGCCACAAACCTCATCACCCTTCCATCAATCCAGCTCCGCCACCGCCACGGCACGCGCCCTTCAACAAACCCCACATGCCCACCCGTCGGTACAACCTCCAGCATCACCTGATCCGACAGCATGTCCGCCGTGGGCAGCACGCTCGGCGGAATGAACGGATCATCCAGTGCATTCACGATCAGCGTCGGCCTTTGGATATGTCGCAGCAGCACATCGGTCCGTGTGCGTTCGTAATAATCCGCCGCGCTGGCAAATCCGTGCAGTGGGGCGGTGATGCGGTCATCAAATTTGAAGAACGTGTTCAGCCGTCGCAGCTCCGCAGGTGTGATCGTCAGCCCGCAATCCATCACCCGCAGCTTCGCCTCGACATCGCGATACAGGCTCCGCAGCAGATGCCGCTGATAAATCCGCGAAAAGCCGCGTTCCAGATGACGTGCCGCCTTCGCCAGGTTCAGCGGTGCCGACACCGCCGCCACCGCCCGCACCGGAACCTCGCGTCCCTCCCGGCCGGCCTCGCCCACCCACTTCAGCGCGATGTTCGCCCCCAGCGAATATCCCACCACAGCCACTGGCACATCGCTTTCCCGCTCGCGCAGCAGCGCCACCAGATGCTCAAGATCACACGTCATCCCACAGTGATACCCGCGCGGCAGCCGGTTCGGCTCCCCACATCCGCGATGGTTCAATACCAATGCCCGCCACCCGCGCTGCATACATGCCCGCAGCAGCCGTCCCACATAATGCGATGTCAACCCACCCTGCAGCCCCGGCAGCACGATCACAATCGGCCCCGTTCCTTCACCCGCCCAGTCCAGCCGCACAAAATCCCCATCCGGCAACTCCAGCCGTTCCTCCCGCGTGACCACCCCAACCCGCCGCTGCACCAACACCGGCCACAACGTCTGCGCATGCCCACCCCGGCACCACCAGCTCGCTCGAAACCGTCGTTCATCCATCCGCGACCATCCTGACCCCACCACACATTAACTCCTCACCCTCACGAAATATGAGGTGCAGCAGGGGGACTTTCCTTTCAGATGATATATGAGAGGTTTCGGAGGATTCTCCGAGCGACGAGCGGTAGGTTGGAGCCGGATTGTTCACTCCGGTCCGCACTTGTCGGACCTCTTATCCGGCTTTGACAATTGATTTGACATCGGCCGGGACATGTCTGAACCGGTTGCTCTCACGCCATGAAGCATGCACCGTCAGAATCGTCGGGGCGGAAGATGATTGCGCACGATTCCTATTCGCCAAAGAAGTCGTGATGCCGACCACAACCTCACATCGGCTTGTCGTTGATCGTCTGGTCGTAGACGGCCAGGAGCTTCTGCTTGTCGAAGATCATCTCCTGGCGACTCAGGCCCACGATGTCGTAGACCGGCGTCAGTTCGATCGCGTCGACAGGGCAGGCTTCCTCGCACATGCCGCAATAGATGCAGCGCAGTTCATCGATGTCGAACTTGACCGGATACTTTTCGCGGTCGTCCCAGGGGGCTTCGGCGCCTTCGATGTGAATGCAGTGGGCGGGGCAGATGGTCTGACACATGAAGCAGGCGACGCACTTGACGCGGCCGTCTTCATCGCGGTTGAGGCGATGCACACCGCGGTAGTGACCCCGGTAGAGGCCGCCCTGCTCGACGGGCAGGTGTTCGCGGCGTTCCTCGGGGTATTCCATGACCTTGTTCAGCCGACCCCGACCGATGGTGCCCATCATATGCTTGAGCGTCGTGCCCAGGCCCTTGAACACCTCGGGCAGGAAAAACGACTCCCGCGCATCCATGGGCGGAAGGTCGACTACCACAATGTCTTCGTCACGAATCGCCATGCGCTCATTGTTGAGTCGGCGGTGCAAAGGGTCAAGTGGGGAGGTCGGGCCGCCCGGGGCCGGGTCAGAAATCCGGGAGGGGAAAATCCGAAGCCCGAAATCCGAAAAAAGGTCCGAATGTCCAAAGCCCAATGTCCAAAGCCTCGATATGGACGTTTTGGGCATTCGGTTTTTCGGATTTGGGATTTGTTTCGGATTTCGGGCTTCGGATTTCGGATTTCAAAAATCCATCCCCGCCCACGGCAGGATCGTCACCACCGCGTTGTAGCAGCCGTGCAAAATGATGGCGGCGGCGAGCCAGCGCATGGCGGGGCCCAGGTCGGGGGATTTGCCCTGAGTCATCGTCGCGGTCCACACGCGGGCCACCCCCTGTACGGCGATGGCGGTGCAGCCCACATGCAGCATGACACATACTGTCCACCGCCACAGCACCATCTTCGCCGAGGGCTCAGGTATGTAGACGTTCAGGTACAGGATGTTCTCGATAACGGCAAAGCCAAAGGCGGAGAAGAGGGCCGCGAGGAAGATCTGGATGCGGTGGCGGAAAAAGTAGGGGCGGGTCTCGACGATCATCATGACCGCACCGACCTTCATGACCTCCTCCGCAACGGGGCCGAATACGATCACTGCCATCAGCCCGTACTCGGCCATCATGGCCAGCAGGACGGTGATGATGGCCTGCGGACCTCCGATCGCGGCGGCTGCGAACGTGATGAACCAGCTCTGGTCCTCACTGACGCGTGCCTGGTGGATTCGCAGCCAGTCGGCGAAAGTCTGTGGCTCGCGATACCCGCATTCGGGGCAGGCATCACCCATCGTCAGCCCACGCAGCGCGTAACCACAGTTGGAACACACGGCGTCGGCATCACGCGGCTGACTGCCATCGGCAGCACTGATGACGGTGAACGGCTCCTCAAAGACGGATTGCTCAGCCTGCTGGCGGGAAGCTTTGCCCGTGGTCGCTTCACGCCGCAACAGCTCCGCGGCGCGACGTTCCGCTTCTTCAAGCTTACGAATATCCTCGCGGCTGGGCGCGGGCCGAAAGTGTGGTTCGTCCTCGATGCCGTGCCTGTTCATGATGAAAGTGGATTGCGTGGGCGATGTGTGGAACCTTCACGGCGTCAGCGGCGCACCACCGCGGTGCCCCAGGCGATGAGTTCGACCTGCATCGCGCCTTGCCGGCCTCTCATTTGGGAAATGTTGGAAAAGCCATACCGGATGTTCCACAGTTCCGTCGCGCCCATCGCGGCCGCCTGCTCGATCGCGCGCAGGAGCGCTTCGCGGCGGGCGCGGGTCATCATCGACTGGGCCGCCCGCATCTCTCCGCCTACCAGATTGCGGATCGAGGTGACGAAGGTTTTGTAGTAGTCGGTGGCAATGACCACCTGACCGACCACCATTTCCGCATGGGCAACGGTGTGTGGATCGGTGATGCGTTTGAGGTTGTTGACACGGATGTGGCGATAACGGGCCTCACGCTCGTCGAGGTCGCGGATGTGCCGCCGCTCAATGGTACTGCCCACGAGAAAGCCGATCGGCAGCATGAGCAACTGGAACAGCAGTCTGACAAGCTGTTGGATCAGGTCATCCATGGCTGACTTCGTCGGCGTAGGCTGTGGCGGTCTGGGGAGCGTAGTCCTTGTCCGGCGGGGCAAGCTTTACAGCCGTGCCGTAGGCATACAATTCCGCAGCCCCAGAGGTGATGGAGCTGGTGGTGAAGCGTACGTTGACGATGGCGTCGGCACCGAGCTGGCGTGCCTGGGCGAGCATTCGTTCGGTGGCCTGCCGGCGGGCTTCGGTGAGCAGTTCGGTATAGCCCTTGAGCTCGCCGCCGATCAGGTTCTTGAACCCCGCTGCGATGTCACGGCCGACGTGTTTGGCGCGGATGGTGTTGCCCTGGACCAGCCCCAGCACTTCCGTGATCCTTCGCCCGGGTATGGTTTCGGTATTGACGACGATCATAGGAAAGGCTCCTGACAGGGCGTGCGTGTGAGGGGCATTGTATCAGGGGCAGGAAAGGGGCGGCGCCCCGCGTGGGAGACGCTCGGTCAGGTGCGTGGGGCGCTGAAACAGCCACGCCGATGAGAGCACAAGGGGGATGCGAAATGGGTGGGTTTGACATTTACGTTCGCGTGCATAAATTAGTGAGTCTCTGGTTTGGCTGCCGGTCCGCCAGGGCCGGTTGGTCAGGTCGGGGGTGTAGCTCAATTGGTCAGAGCATCGGACTGTCGATCCGAAGGTTGCGGGTTCGAGCCCCGTCACCCTCGCTGGAAAAAGAAGGACTTACGACTTCTCCGGTCGTGAGTCCTTTTTTATTGGGTTTATGGCGTGTGTCTGGTAGGCTCGTGCGCCTGATGACCCGCCATTTAACACAAGGTGATTTCTGGTATGGCCAACTTCTCCACATTGCTGCGAACTGAGATTCAGCGACTGGCACGCAAGGCGTTGCGGACCGAACTCAAGGCGCTCCGCGATCAGAACGCGCAGCAGCGCAAGACCATCGTTCAGCTCAAGCGGGCAAATGAGCGACTGGAGCGGCGGCTCCGTTCCCTGGAACGCAAGGTGGGCGGCGGTCGTGCCGCGTCGTCGACCCGGGTGGCGGCGACGGAAGAATCGGGGCCGCAGGTGCGGTTTTCGCCTAAGTGGGTCGCTGCTCATCGCAAGAAGCTGGGACTATCGGCTGCCGAGTATGGCAAGCTGGTGGGTGTGAGCATGCTGACGATCTACAACTGGGAGCACGGCAAAAGCTCGCCCCGCCGCAGCCAACTGGCCAAGTGGGCGACCATTCGCGACATCAAGTCGAAGGCGGAAGCGCAGAAGCGGCTGGAACAACTGGAACAGCAGTCGAGCTGATCGGGGGAGCGTCCCGCCTGTCGCCGCATCCGGGGGCGATCCATCGCGCGGGGGGTACCCGGCCCGGTTGCGGTCGGTGGCGCGATGATAGTTTGTTGACAAGGAGTCCAAAGCGAATGGGTGGTGCGGGACGACGCAGGACGAACTGGCTGGCGGCAGGGTTGCTGGTCTGGGGGGCGGTGGTGGCGGCGTGGGCGGACGGCGGGCCCAGTGCCTGGCCGGAGTTCCGCGGGCCCTCGCAGCAGGGGTATGCCGGTGGGGCGAAGCTGCCGGTCACCTGGAGCGAATCGAGCAACATCGTCTGGAAGACGCCGATCGAGCACGCGGGCTGGTCGACGCCGGTGGTGCTGGACGGGCAGGTCTGGTGCACCGGAGCGACGTCCGACGGCAAAAAGATGTACGTCTACTGCCTCGATGCGGCGACGGGCGCGATCCTTTTCGACAAGCTGCTTTTCGAGAACGCCGACCCGGAGCCGCTGGGCAATGCGGTGAACGGTTACGCCTCGTGTACCCCCGCGATCGAACCGGGCCGGGTGTATGTCCATTTCGGCAGTTACGGCACGGCGGCGATCGACACGAAGACATTTGAGATACTGTGGACGCGGCGGGACCTGCCGTGCCGACACTATCGCGGGCCGGGTTCGTCGGTCATCCTCGTCGATGACAAGCTGGTGCTGACGATGGACGGGGTGGATGTGCAGTACCTGGTCGCGCTGGACAAGGCGACCGGACGTACGGTGTGGAAGACGGAGCGCAGCACCATCTGGAATGACTACGACGCGAATGGCAACGTGATCGCGGAGGGCGATTTCCGTAAGGGTTACGGCACGCCGCTGGTGATGGAGGTGGGTGGTCGTCGGCAGTTGATCAGCGCCGGGGCGATGTCAGCGTTCAGCTACGACCCGGCGACGGGCGAAGAGCTGTGGAAACTGGTGTACAACGGCTACAACGCAGCGTCCCGGCCGGTGCGCGTGGGGGACCTGGTGGTCATCAATACGTCGCATCCCCGGGCGTCGCTGATGGCGGTGAGGCCGGATGGTCGTGGTGACATCACCGCGACGCACGTGGTCTGGACGTATAACCGGGGTGTGCCGATCAAGCCTTCGCCGGTGGTGGTGGGCACGCGGATCTATTTCGTGAACGATCAGGGTGTGGCGACCTGCCTGGACGGCCAGACGGGCGAGGAAATCTGGAAGGAACGCATCGGCGGCAGCTACTCCGCCTCACCCGTCGCGACCGACGAGTACATCTACTTCTTCAGCGAAACAGGCGAATCGGTGGTCATCCCCGCCGATGGCACGTTCCGCATCGTCGCGCAGAACAAACTCGATGACGGTTTCATGTCGTCCCCGGCGGTAGTGGGCGATGCGCTGTTTGTGCGCACACGAAGGCATGTGTATCGGATAGGAAAGTAGGGGGGGCAAAGCGCGAAGGTATGGAGGGGAAAAATCTTCTTCTGTCGTTGAAGTTCGTGATCCCGCCCTTCGCTTCGCTCAGGGGCGGGCGTTAGGGGGAGTTGCTCCTTCTCTTTTCATTTTTGTGTCTTTCTTGGTGTCGTCTTGGTGGTTTTCCAACCGCAGCCGTTCATCCGCCAGGTCGAGGCGATACATGATCTGGTTGTAGTCGTAGCGGGGGGTGGGGGTATCGTTGCCGGAGAAGGTGTGGGCGTAGGTGCCTTCGAAGTAGATGATGCGGCCGCCTTCCTCGTCGAAATAGGGGTGGTGACGGGGGTTGTAGAAGCTATAGCGGTCGTGGGTGACGATACGTCGCGCGAGGGGGAACGGACCGTGTGGGGCGTCGGCCTCGCTGTACCAGACCTCGCCGAGGAAGCTGCGGCCGCCCATCTCGACGGCGATCATGATCCAGCACTGCCGATACGCGTTCCACGCCACCGTACCGCGATGCAGGAGGATCGGCTTGCCCGTTTCCACATCGCGGGTGACGTGAAAGCGATCGGCTTCGGCAAGGTGCCCCACCTTCACCAGCTCGTGCTCGCGCATCGCGTCGATGTATGCAGTGTCACGCTTCCAGCCCCAGACGGCCCGGCCCGTCACGTCACGCTCGATCGTGGGGTTGTCCCGGTCGTAGCGACTGCCTGGCTGCAGACACGTAAACGCCTCATAGCGTGACAGGTCCGTCACCGCTTCCCATGTCGCAGGCACGCGCAGCACGATCTGCGGGTCGCCGAAGCCGATGTAGTCGCGATCGTCGACCTTGAGCATCGTCGCGTGGCCGAAGGGGTGAACATCCTGTTCATCCTCCAGCAGCCGCAGCAGCTCGAAAGCTTCCTTTTCGTCGTTGTAGACGATCAGGCCGTGGTCGATGCGTTCAGCGAGGCTGCGGATGCGGTTGTAGTGGGCGAACATAACCGGCTGGCCTTCGGGGCCGGGCACGACGCACAGACCCTCCATCCAGATCGCTCCGGGGCCATCGAGCGGGACCATCGGCCGACTGAATCCCTGACCATCGACAAAGTAGCGCAGGTTGACGCCCATGCCGGGCGCCAGCCCGCCGCGTTCGGGCAAATCGCTGACCGCTCCGGACATTTTGAAGTTGCCCAGCGGGTAGGATGCGCGGCTGGTATCGCCCCAGAACCAGTAAAGTTTGCCGCGATAGATGGCGTTCATCACCGAATCCTGCCCCAGCACCCCGCCGTTAACCAGCGGCTGATCGATCGGCACGGGCTGGCCCAGCAGGATGGAATCGCGATAGATGCCCTCACCGGTGACGCGGTACAGACGTTCCGCGATATTAAGACGTTTGAGTTCGATCGTGGCGCTGCCACCGGGTGTGATGTGCAGGCGTTTGCCGCGGTAGCCGAAGCCGTCGGCCGGGTATTCGTAGCCGTGGCTGGTGATGTGGAACCAGACATCGCGACCGTGGAAGGCTGGTTCGTCGATGGCGATGTAGCCGGCGCTGTCGCTGATGTAGCTCACGCCGTGGATGGTGCGCAGTTCGACGAGCGGCACGCCGCGACCCGTCTGGGCGTCGATGACCCGTACCGCAAAAGGCGCGGGGCGGTTGGCTGGCTCTGAGGCTATCGCCCACCCCGTAGCCAGCAGCAGCACGAGTACCAGCGTCGGCACACAACAGCGAAACGGCGATCGTGTCGGCATGACACCCCCTGGGACTGCAGGAATCGCGGAACGCGGCCATTGTAGCCGTGTGCCCCGCGCCCGAATGACTACAATCTCGCGACCATGAATCAGACGAACGCAATGGTGGTGACGCGGTTTGCCCCCAGTCCGACAGGGGAGCTGCACGTCGGTGGAGCGCGGACGGCCCTGTTCAGCTGGGCGTTTGCTCGCGGGCATGGCGGCCGGTTCATCGTCCGTTTCGAGGATACCGATCAGGCCCGCTCCAGCACGCAGTCGACGCGCAACATCCTGCGCGACCTGACATGGCTGGGCATCGACTGGGATGAGGGGCCCATCTACGACCCGACGGGCGAGAAGGATCCCTACGACCCGGCCAATCAGCGCGGCGAGCACGGGCCTTACTTCCAGAGCCAGCGACTGGACATCTACCGCCAGTACGTGCAGCAGTTGCTCGATCGCGGACTGGCGTATCGCGATGGCGAGGCAGTGCGCTTTCGCATGGACCGCGACATCGCCTTCGAAGACCAGGTGTTTGGCCCGATCAGTGTGGCGGCGGCGGACCTGGAGGACTTTGTCATTCTCAAGGCGGATGGTTTCCCGACGTTCCACCTGGCGGTCGTCGTTGACGATGCCCTGATGAAGGTCACCCACGTTATTCGCGGGCAGGAGCACCTGAGCAACACGCCCAAGCATGTGGCTTTGCAGGATGCGCTGGGCTTCCCCCGGCCGGTCTACGCCCACACGCCGTCGATCATGAACCCCGACGGTTCGAAGATGTCCAAACGTGACAAGGCCAGGACGGCCCGTGCGGCAGCCAAGGATAAGACGCTGCCCATCGATGCCGCGCCGCCGGAGATCCGTGAGGAAATCGCGGACTTCCTCGACAAGAAGAACGATTCCATGGCGGTGACGCAGTGGATCGCGAAGGTGCTCGATCTGAAGTTGCCCGAAATTGACGTGGCGGACTTCCGCGAAAGTGGTTATCTGCCGCAGGTGCTGTGCAACTACGTGGCACTGCTGGGGTGGAACCCGGGCAACAACATCGAAAAGTTCGACAACACGTTTCTGGCCCAGCATTTCGGGCTGGAACGGGTGGGCAAGGCCAACGCTCGGTTCGACCGCGACAAGCTGCTGGCGTTCAACGCCGATGCGATTGCGAATCTGCCGGTGGAGGAGTTCGCCACGCTGTGGATCGAACACATGAAGCGGCGGGGCGGCTCACCATTCCTGGCGAAATTCGATGAGGCAACGCTGCGGGCGCTGGCTGCGGTGTATCAGCCTCGGTCGCGCACGCTGAACGATCCGGAAGTGCTCGGCGCGTTTTTCGTGGCGGATGATGAATCGCTCGCCTACGATCCCAAGGCGGTGCAGAAGGTGCTGCACAAGAACGAAAAGGCGGGCATAGCGGTACTCGGGGAGTTGCGCGAGCGACTGGCGGGGTGTGAGCCGTGGGATGGGCCGACGATCCACGCGCTGCTGGAGTCGTTCGCGAAGGAGACCGGCCGGGGCATGGGTGATGTGGCGCAACCGCTGCGCGTGGCGGTATCGGGTTCGACGGTCAGCCCGCCGATTCAGGACACGCTGGCAATCCTCGGCCGAAATGCGACGCTGGCGCGCATCGAACGCTGCATTCGGGTGAACGGTTGACTTGTTCGGCAGGGGCAGTTCGTCTTAAGCAGATTTGTTCGTGTCGATCGATGTGTCCGCCTCGTTCGACACACGCGGCAGGCGGCGAATCCGGCTCAGAATCGTGCTGTAGCAGATCGGTTCGGCGGGGGGGACCTGCGGCGAGGGATCCGCGGACGAATCGCCCGTGATTCCGTCGCTGGCAGTGGTGTTGCCACAGTCCTCAGCCGCGCGGTTCTCGCTGTGCATGGCGGCGTCGGCGTCCAGTTCCTGAGCGACCAGAGTTGCGATGTCCTCGATCAGCGCCTCGGTCGATTCGATGTCCGCGCTCACGCTGCCGGGCACCTTTTCCTGTGGCGAGGTGGGTTCGACGGTCGCCTCCTCCGTCTTGGGTGGCAGCTTGATCTGAATCGCCAGTGGCGAACGCATCGGTCGGCTGGGCGTCAGGTCTGCCTCCAGCGGCATCGCGATCTCATCCTGACGGGCCGCCACCGCCTCGCGTGCCGATTCGAGCATCGCCCGGCTCTGCTCCAGCAGCTTTTCCGCCCGCGCCATCATGGTTTCCATGCGGTCGAGCGTCTGCGTCCACTGCGATTCCAGCCGATTGATCTTCGCCTCCAGCGATCGCATCGCCCGGGTGAAGTTCTCATCGATGCGACCAACCCACTGGTCGTAGCTTTGGAGCGAGCGGGCGACATCCTCCTGCACCTCGACGCGCAGACGCTGCTGCTCCTGACGCAGCTCGTCGATCAGAGCCTTCTGTTGGGTAGCGTGTGCCTCGGCAGCCTTGAAAAGCTGGGTGCCCAGCTTGATGCGCTGTTCCGCCTGCGATTGCACGCGGCGCAGGGCTTCCAACTGCTGGGCGGCCGTGAGAGGCTGGCGCGGCAGGCCGGGCAGATTCTTCAGAACCGTGGGGGTGTCGGGCATGAGCGCTGAACCGCAAGCGTACGAGCCGTCCGGCTCGGAATAATCGAACCCGCCTTCATAAGGAAGGCCCTGTGCGGTTTTATCGGCCTGTCAGGTGAACGGGCTGCAAAATGGTGGCGGCGGGGGTATGTTGTCACCCATGCGACTTGAAGAGGTTCTCCAGGCGATACGCCCGCTGGCGCCAGAACATCTGGCGGAAAGCTGGGACAAGGTCGGGCTACAACTGGGCCATGGCGACTGGCCCGTGCGAAGGGCGTTGCTGTGCATCGATCTGACCGAGGCAGTCCTGGCTGAGGCGATCGAGACGGAGGCACAGCTCATCGTGGCCTACCACCCGCCGATTTTCTCGCCGCTGGTCCGGCTCACGGGCGATGACTGGAAGGGGCGAATCGTGCTGGCATGTGCCAAGCGGGAAATCGCGATTTACAGCCCGCACACAGCGCTGGACGCGGCGGAGGATGGTCTTAATGACTGGCTGGCACGCGGGTTGGGGGCAGGACAGGTTTCGCCGATCGCCGCCACCGCCGCCACGGCCGGGCCGGAGCAGGTCAAGTTCGTCACCTTCGTGCCGCCGGAGCACGCCGACCGGATTCGCCATGCGCTGGCAGCGGCCGGGGCGGGGTGGATCGGCAACTACAGCCACTGCACCTTCAACATTCCGGGTACCGGAACCTTCCGCGGCGAGGAGGGAGCGAACCCGACGGTGGGGGAGGCGGGCCGGCTGGAAACGGTGCAGGAGATTCGCATCGAAACGATCTGTCCGGTCGAACAGGTGGAGCGTGTGGTGGCAGCCCTGCGCGAGGCGCATCCCTATGAGGAGCCAGCATTTGACATTTACCGGCTGCTGGCGACCCCGGCAGCGACGCCCGCCCGCACCGGGCAGGGCCGACGTATTGTGCTGGACGAGCCGGTCGATCTGGACACCCTCATCGCGAGGGTGAAGCGGCTGCTGGGGGTGACGGCCCTGGCGGTGGGGCGTCCGGCGAAGCCCCGGCCGATCCGCACGGTGGCGGTCTGTGCCGGCGCGGGCGGGTCGGTGCTGGCGCAGGCGACCGATGCTGATGCCTGGTTCACCGGCGAGATGCGTCACCACGATGTTCTGGCAGCGGTACAGGACGGCCGGGCTGTGCTCCTGCCGGGTCACACCCAGACCGAGCGGCCTTACCTGCCGACCTACCGCGACCGGCTGGCGCGCGCGACCGGCGGAGAGGTGGAGTGGCGGGTGAGTGAGGCGGATCGGGCTGCGGCTGCGGTGGAATGAAAAATTGCCGCCTGCGGCGGAAATCCGAAGCCCGCAATCCGAAACAAATCCCCATTCCGAAATCCGGAATATTCAAAATCTGCCTGCGACGGCCTTTTGGGACATTGGGATTTTGGACATTCGGGCATTCTTTCGGATTTCGGGCTTTGGATTTCGAATTTTCTCTCCCCTGAACCTGGCCACCGATTTGCAACCTCCCCTCCCTCCCGGCTATACTGCTCAGCTCGACTTTTTGAAAGCATCCGAGGATTCTCATGCCCACGATCAACCAGCTTGTCAAAAAGCCCCGGCGGGCCCCCAAGGCCAAGAGTAAGGTCAAGGACCTGGAAGCCTGCCCGCAGAAGCGCGGCGTGTGTCTGCAGGTCAAGACCGTCACCCCCAAGAAGCCCAACTCGGCGCTTCGTAAGGTGGCCCGTGTCCGGCTGAGCAACGGCAAGGAAGTGACGGCTTACATCGGCGGTGAAGGCCACAACCTGCAGGAGCACTCGATCGTGCTCGTGCGTGGCGGCCGTGTCCGCGACCTGCCCGGTGTGCGTTACCACGTGGTCCGCGGCGCTCTGGACTGTCTGGGCGTCGAGGGCCGTCGCAAGGGCCGCAGTAAGTACGGCGTGAAGCGCGGCGGCAAGTAATTGTCGTTTCATCGCCATCCACGCGGTGGGTGGCGCTTTTATCCTCATGGCCTCAGCGGCAAGTAATCGTCGCGTCGTTCCAGCGGCCGACGATGAACAGGATCCCCTAACGGGATGGATGAGCCGCTGCGAAAGGAAATGGAATTATGGCTGGACGTATGACCAAGGCCGACCAGCAGCTTGTCGGCGACCCCCGCTACAACAGCAAGCAACTGTCGCGATTCATCAACTGCCTGATGTACGGCGGCAAGAAGTCCGTCGCGCAGCGCATCGTCTACCGCGCGTTTGACGAGATCGAGAAGCGCACCAAGGGCAACCCGACGGCGCTGGAGATCTTCGAGCGGGCGGTGAACAACGTGAAGCCGAGCGTGGAAGTTCGTTCCAAGCGTGTCGGCGGTGCCAACTACCAGGTGCCGATGCACGTCAAGCCCCGGCGTCAGCAGAGCCTGGCGTTCCGCTGGATCATCCAGGCGGCCCGCAGCGAGCGCGGCAAGCCGATGCACCTGCGGCTGGGCAAGGAACTGATGGACGCCGCCAACAACGAAGGCAAGGCCGTTCAGACCCGCGAGCAGACCCACCGCATGGCCGAAGCCAACAAGGCCTTCGCCCACTTCGCGTGGTAAGCCGCAATACCCGGTGATAGCACTAAAAAACCCGCTCTTATGAGCGGGTTTTCTTTTTTTCACGATTTTGCTGAGGCGTTCATGTTGAGTCGCCTGCTCAGCCTGCTTCGTTGCTGAAGGTCTCGTAGCTCAGCGTTGGGATATAGTCGAATGGAGTTTGACTCATTGGAAGATGAACGCTGTGTGAGGGGCACGGTCGATTGACCGCAAGTGTGGTCCACGCTATTCTAACGGACTGACAATTTGGTACACGCGACTTATCGCGAGTGGCTGAGGGAATGGGCCCTGTGACGCCACCGCAACCGCCCGTGTCGGGTTGCCGGCGTGGGAAATGGTGCGAAGTCCCACCCCGCGGCGTCGGCCAGTGGGGAAAGATAAGAAGCGGCAAACGTCCCCAATCTGAGGAACCCAAGCCCCTTCTTATCCTGCGATGAGACGGGGTTTTTTTTCATGCCCATGAAGCGACGCGACTTGTCGCGTTCACGTGCGGGGGACAGCGTGGGTTTGTCGGAGGGGCGGTTTTCCCATGCCCGGGGGTGGGTCGAAAGGATGATGGAATCATGAGTTACGTCAGTTGTCTGCGGTGCAAGGAATGTGGGGCGGAGTACCCGATTGAGCCGCGCACGGTGTGTGACCACGACTTCGGGCCGGTCGAGGTAGCGTACGATTACGAGGCGATGCGGGGGAAGGTGACGCGGCAGTCGATCGAGGCGGGGCCGCGGTCGATCTGGCGTTATCGCGACCTGTTGCCGGTGGCATCCGAGCCGCGGGTGGGGCTGAACTCGGGCTACACGCCGCTGATCAAGGCGGACAACCTGGCCGCCGAGCTGGGGGTCAGGGAGCTGTACATCAAGGACGACTCGACCAACTACCCCACGTTTTCCTATAAGGATCGTGTGGTGGCGGTCGCGCTGATGAAGGCGATCGAGTTCGGGTTCGACACGGTGGGCTGCGCCTCGACGGGCAACCTGGCGCACTCGGTGGCTGCCCATGCCGCCAAGGCCGGGCTGACCGCGTTCGTGATGATCCCGCATGACCTGGAAGAGGGCAAGATCATCGGCTCGCAGGTGTTCAGCCCGCGCATGGTCAAGATTCGCGGCAACTACGATGATGTGAACCGCCTGTGCTCACAGATCGCGGACAAGTACGGCTGGGCGATCGTCAACGTGAACCTGCGGCCGTACTACACCGAAGGTGCCAAGACGCACGGCTTTGAGATTGCCGAGCAACTGGGCTGGAAGCTGCCGCAGCACACGGTGGTGCCGGTCGCGGGCGGTACGATTCTGCCCAAGATCTGGAAGGCATATCAGGAGTTCATCACGCTGGGCATCGTCGAGGACAACAAGCCGAAGATGTACGCGGCCCAGGCAGCCGGCTGCAACCCGGTGGTGACCGCTATCGAGGAAAACTCGGACCTGTTCCGCCCGCAGAAGCCGCAGACCATCGCCAAGTCGATCGCGATCGGCAACCCGGCGGACGGCTACTACGTGATCAAGGTGGTGCGTGAATCGGGCGGCTATGGCGCTTCTGCAACGGACAGTGAGATCATCGACGCGATCAAGCTGCTGGCACGGACGGAAGGCATCTTCACCGAACCGGCGGGCGGCACGACGCTGGCGGCAGCGATCAAACTCATCCAGCAGGGTCGCATTCCCCGCGATGAGTCGATCTGCGTGTGCATCACGGGCAATGGTCTGAAGACGATCGAGGTGATGCACGGCCAGTTCGCCGCAGCCCCGGTGATCAACGCCAAGCTCAGCGAATTTGATGTGATTGTGGACGAGATCAAGGAGAAGGCCGCGGCTGCGACGGCGACGGCCGGCGTTTAAGCCGGCAGCGCTGCTGTGGATTGTGGGAACGATTCAGGCAGGACGAACAGGAGCAAGAGTTGATGGAAGTGACGATCAGCATTCCGACCGCGCTTCGACCGCAGGTCGATAACAAGGACACGGTGAAGGTGACGGGAAGCTCGGTGCGCGAAGCGCTGGGCGCGCTGACCGCTCAGTACCCCGAACTGGGCAAGCGGCTCTATGCGGGCGAAAACGAGCTGAACCGTTTCATCAACGTCTACGTGAACGATGAGGACATCCGCTTCATGGACAACCTCGACACCGCGCTGAAGGAAGGCGATGAGGTGTCGATCATCCCGGCCATCGCCGGCGGGTGAGAGAAAACAAAAGGATTTAACAGGAGGCAGCGGAGATAACAGAGAGCAGAAAGTTTAAAGGGTGGTAAGTAAGACGGGGAAGAGCGTGTGGCACTTCGTCGCACGAATGGGATTTGTATCATCGATAAAAGCCCGCCTTTAATTTCCTCTCAGCTTTCTCAGCGACCTTCTGTTCAAAGTAAATATGTCTGAAACGACACGGAAATGCTGGCTGACGTTTGAGGGCGGGCATCAGAATGAGCCCTGCCTCTGGAAGATGTCGCGCCGCTATCCCGATGTGGTGTTCGACATTCGCCAGGCGAGTGTGCAGAAGGACATCGGCATCATGGCGGTGCTCTTCAGCGGCAAGGAGGAGGAGATCGAGGCGGCGCTGAAGTACCTCATCGAACTGGGTGTCAAGGTCGACCCGGTCGAAGGTGGGAGCCTCGTTGCAGGATAGTTGTTTTGTTACGCGGCAGGGGCGAAGGCGAGATGCTTCACCTTCACCATTCCCAGCCGATTGACGCAATCATCGGATAATCATGACCACCATTCAGACAACAGAACTCGATCGTTATCACCGTCAGATGCTTTTGCCCGGCATTGGGGAGGAGGGGCAGCGGAAGCTGATGAACGCCAAGGTGTTCGTCTGCGGCTGCGGTGCGCTGGGGACGGTGATCGCCAACATGCTGGCACGGGCGGGGGTGGGGCATCTGGTGATCGCGGACCGTGACTTTATCGAGATGACGAACCTGCAGCGTCAGATTCTCTTTGATGAATCGGACGTGGAGAACGCGCTGCCCAAGGCTGAGGCCGCCCGCCGCAAGATCGCTCAGATCAACTCGCAGGTGAAGGTGACGACGTTCATCGACGACGTGAACCACACGAACGTCGAGAAGATGGCAGCCGACTGCGACATCATTCTGGACGGGCTGGACAACTTCGAGACGCGCTTCCTGCTCAACGATGTGGCGGTGAAACATCGCATTCCGTATGTGTACGGCGGTTCGGTGGGTACGACGGGCATGACCTACGCGATCCTGCCGCACAGCCATCCTGACGATGCGAATGAGACGCCGTGGGAACTGGCGGGCGCAGCCACACCGTGCCTGCGCTGTATTTTCGAGCAGGCGCCGCCGCCGGGCATGAACCCGACGTGCGATACAGCGGGGGTGCTGGGGCCGGTGGTTTCGATCGTCGCCAACTATCAGTGCGTTGAGGCGATCAAGATTCTCACGGGCAACTACAGCGCTGTGCGGCCGACATTGCTGAGCTTTGATGTGTGGGAGAACACGATCCGTCAGCTCAAGGTTGCGCGGGCGTATGACGTGGGCAACTGCCTGTGCTGCAAGCAGCGTCAGTTCGAGTTTCTGGAAGGTAAGTTCGCCAGCGGCACGACAACGCTGTGCGGCCGCAACGCCGTGCAACTGACGCAGAAGCTCGCCGAGGGACGCAAGCTCGATTTTGATGAAATCGCTCAGCGGCTGGCGGCGCACGGCCAGGTGAAGGCCAACAAGTTCATGCTGCGGGCTGACATCACGGATAACGGCAACGCGTATGAGCTGACGCTGTTCACTGACGGCCGGGCGATCGTAAAGGGCACGAAGGAAGCGAACGTCGCCAAGAGCATCTATGCCAAGTATGTGGGTGCGTGACGGCGGTCGCAGGATCTATCACACAACCTTGTTTCCGGGGATACGTCTATGGAACTGGACGCCACCGCCACGTTGATCGACCTGTTGCGCGAGACGTTTGAAGGCCAGGTCGGCGCATGGACGTGGATCGTTGACACCCGGCCGGGTTCGGGCGTGTTCGGCGCGATTGAGTGGTTGACGCACGAGCAGGCGTTTGCCGCACCTGCTGCGGGGATGAAATCGGTCGCGGCGCACGTGAGCCATTTGCGCTTCGCGCTCGACCTGACCTGCGAGCGACTGCAGGGAGCGAACCCGCCAGCCGACTGGGCGAGCAGTTTCGACACGCCCGAACCGAGCGATGAGGCGTGGCAGCACCTGAAAGCAGAGCTGCGTCGGGCGTACATGGCTGTGCTGGAGCAGGTTCGACGGGTGTGCGCCCAGCCACTGCACGCGATGCCGGCGATTTACCTGATCGGCATCACAGCACTGATCGGCCACAATGCGTATCATCTGGGGGCGATTCGGCAGTTGGTTCGACTGCTGGAACGTGATGATGCGACGATTTAGGAGGATTGTGTTCAATGACGCCCTATCTGCAGAAGACGATCGATTTTACGGTGCAGTACGCCGAGGGACTGGTAAAGGATGTCGCCGAGGAGCGCATGGCGGAGCAGCCCGCCAATGTGCCGAATCATCCCGCGTGGACGCTGGGGCACCTGGTGGTGAGCAACGCGTTCCTGTTGTCGATGCTTGGCGGGAAGGCTGCGGTGCCCGAGACATGGGGGCCTCTTTTCGGCCCCGGTTCGAAGCCAACCACCGACCGCAGCCAGTATCCCACCAAGGCGGAACTGCTCGATGCCCTGCGACAAACCACGCAGGCGGTAAGTGAGCGCGTCAGCAGGCTGACGGATGAGGAACTGAAGAAGGCCAACCCGAATGAAAAGCTCGCGGGACGGTTTCCCACGATGGGCGATCTGGTCCTGTTCCTCACGACGGCTCACCCGACGATGCACCTGGGACAGTTGTCGTCCTGGCGCCGGGCTGCGGGGCTGCCCTCCGTATTCTGAGTACAAGCACGTATGGCTGGCGCGACGCCGTCAGCCTTTTTCAGTGACAAGGTTTTTCCATGAGCAATGTTCTGATCGACGGCATTCTGTTCGCGTGGAATTTCAACCGGGACTATGCCAACCGGTTGTTGGCCGACCTGTCCGATGAGCAGATGGTGGTGCAGCCGCAACCGGGCATGAATCATCCGGCCTGGACGCTGAGCCACCTTAATGCGTATCACCCGGTAATCCTGCAGATGCTCCGCGGCGAGAAGCCGGAGGACCCGCTGGACCATCCGTTCGGCCAGAAGTCCAGGCCGGTGGCGGATGTGTCGGCCTACCCGAGCAAGCAGACGCTGCTGGAGGCATTCAACCGTGGCCACGACGAGATCGCTGTTGCCCTGCGTGATGGCGGCGATGCGGCCCTGATGCATCCGATGCCCATCGAGCGCTGGAAAACCCGCTGGGATGTGGTGGGCAAAAGCCTGCCATACCTGATGATGTACCACGAATCGACCCACCTGGGCCAGCTCAGCGCCTGGCGCCGTGTGCAAGGCCTGCCCAGCGTGTGAGAAGGGGCGGGGGATGTGGGTGTCGACCCCAGTGACGGATTACTGTCAGCGTGCAGGAACGTATCTGTCGCTTTGGGTGTGGCCGAGCACATGATCTAAATCAAGCTGTGTGGGGAGAATGTGAACAACCTGTCATGATCTACTTCGACAACGCAGCGACGAGTTTTCCCAAGCCGCCGGTCGTCTCGCAGGCGATGGCGAAGTTTTTGGCTGAGGATGCCGCCAATCCCGGGCGGGCTGGCCATCGCATGGCGGTGGCGGCCGAGCGGATGCTCGATGAAGTGCGGCTCAAGCTCACGCGTCTCTTTCAGGGCGACGATCCGCACCGCATGATCTTCGCCATGAACTGTACCGATGCACTGAACATGGCGATCAAGGGTGTGCTGGGCGATGCCATCGCCGCTGCCCGCGCAGACACGCCGCACGTCATCACAACGGTGCTGGAACACAACTCGGTGAGTCGTCCGCTGCAGGCGATGGCTGATGCGAAGGCGATCGAACTGACGCGCATCGATTGTGATGATGCCGGCTTCATCGACCCGGATGACATTCGCAAGGCGATCACGCCTCACACCCGGCTGATCGTGATGACGCACAGCTCCAACGTGCTGGGCACTGTGCAGGATGCGGCTGCGGTTGGAGCGATTGCTCGCGAACGCGAGGTGCTGTTCTGTCTGGACACCGCGCAGACGGCTGGCATCGTGCCCGTCTCGATTCCCGGGATGTACATCGACCTGCTGGCCTTCCCGGGTCACAAGTCGCTGTTGGGGCCGACGGGCACGGGCGGGCTGTACGTCGGTGAGCGCTGCGGCGAACCGGGCCGGTTGCGGCCGTGGCGCGAGGGCGGTACCGGTGGCGACTCCTCTTCACCCACCCAGCCCGCGCTCTATCCATACTACCTGGAGGGCGGCACACCCAACACGGTGGGTATCGCGGGCCTAGGCGCGGGCGTCGATTACGTCGTCGCCAACGACATGGCAGCCACGCTTGCCCACGAACAGGCGATGGTGCAGCACATCATCGACCGCTTCTCGGCTGACGACCGCTTCACCGTCTACGGCACGCCGGACGCCAAGCGCCGCGTGGGTACCGTGTCGATCAACATTGAAGGCTACGAACCATCAGACGTCGGCTCCATTCTCGACGACAGCTTCAACATCGCCGTGCGCCCCGGCCTGCACTGTGCGCCCTACATCCATAAACGACTGGGCACCTTCCCATCGGGTGCCGTCCGCATCAGCCCGGGCGTTTTCAACACCGAGGATGAACTTGCCCAGCTCTGCGAAGCGCTGGAGCAGATCGCCGGGTGAGGTGTGGAACTGCGAATGAACGCGAATGGACACGAATGTGGGAGAAAGAACGTGACAAGTCGCGTCGCTTCATAAATCTCCTTCAAGATTCTGTGCCTTGTCCCTTTTCAAATCTATGAGCGTTCATTCGCGTTTGTTCGCGGTTTAATCCGTTTCATTTCAAAGCAAAAAGCCCGGCTCGCCGTGAGACGAGTCGGGCTTAGCTTGGCACTTCGCGGGACGTTGCGCGTGGTTGGTTGGAGAATGGAGCGAAGTGCCTGCACTATCGAAAGCGAAGTTAGTAGCTGATACCCAGGCCCAGTGTGCCAATCACTTCGAAGTCATCATCGTTGTTGGCGTCATCGAGGTTGTTGCCGAGGAAGAGGAAATTCACACCGGCGCTGAGCGTCCACTGGCCGAACTCAGCCGGGATGGGCAGCGGCAGCGTCCCGACGATGCCGACACTGACGTAGCCGAACGTATCGTCATCGTCGGTCGTTTCGTAGTAATCATCCAGACCCAGGCCCAGGACCACCGGCACCGCGATCTCCAGATCAGCCAGGCACCCTTCATCGAAGAAGTCGAACGTCGGCGTGATGCTCAGTTCCAGGTAAACACCCTCATCCGGGCCGAACGCCGAGCCGTGCGTTTCGATCGCCAGCGTCACACCCGGAGCGAAGCCGACGAACCAGGGGATTTCTTCCCACAGATGGCTGTCATCGTAGGAGGCGAATATCGCGATCTCGTTGATTGTGTCGAACGCATCGGCCGGGCTGGTGTAGGTGGTGAAGACCATGCCGGCGCTGATGTTCTGGAAGAGCGTGACGGATGCCCCGATGTACAGATCCGCCTCGTACCACGAACCCGTGTTGTCGCCCGCCGGCGCTCCGGTGCGTTCATCGTGAATCGAGTTCCAGATGCCGCCGAAGATATCGACACTGCTGATCGTGCCATCGCCCTGGAAGAGGTTGACGCCCAGTTCAATGCCTGGCTGAACGATGATGCCCTGATCCTCCTGCAAAATGCCGCGATAGAAGTAGGCAGTGGTCCAGTCGACCGACGCGCTGAGCGACAGGCGACCGGTGTTGGGGGAGGGTGCCGGCTCCGTCTGAGCCTTCGCCATCATGGGCGTAACCAGTGTCGCCCCGACGAGCGACAGTCCCGTGACCCCCAACCGAACGTGGCGACCGATCTTCATCATCTGCGAAGTCCTTTCCGTTGGCGTCGTGTCAGCTCACAACCGTGTGTGCTGACGCCCCTTTATTCGCAACGTGTGTGCCGCAACTGTCGGGAATTTCCGGATAGCCGCTCAAAGCCGTGAAAAACGCGGGAATTCACGGGAATTTCGCGGGAAAAATGTATTCGCCGAAATGAGGCCGTGCGGCGGCTCCCTGCGCGCTGCGTCAGCGATCGCGCTACCGGAAGGCTTGTCCTGCCCAGAAAATGTGCAGGGTTGAAGAGGGGGGCAGATGGGAAGAAACGGCCGCTGATCAGGCCGGCGCCAGGCCGCGGTGCAGCTCCTGCACGCGTTGCGCCTGGGCACGCCGCACCGTCTCCAGTGTCAGCCGGGGGATGCGGTACGACGCCTCATCTGCACTGACCGTGCGGCAATGCTCCTGTACCACGGCATAGAGGAACTTGAAGGCATCACGTGGCTGGTGCATCTGGTCCAGTGCATCGATGATGAGCTGTCGGCTCACATCCTCCTCGAAAAGGTCAGTCAACTGGATTGGCCGAGTGCTGGCCGGATGGTCGCCGTGCGGCTGGCCCTTGCGGCAGGCACGCAGCCGGTTCGAGCACAGGTCGTACAGCGTTGCCCCCGACCAGGTCAGCCGGTCGACCATGTTCTGCTTGTCCAGCCGTGCCTCCTGGAAAAAGTCGCCCGGCTCGCGCTGCAGCAGGTAGCGCAGCTCGATCGGCAGCAGCAGCTTCACGCCGATCGCCTGTTGCTGGAGAAACTTGTTGTCGAGCATGGGCCAGATGATGCTTTTCATGCGTTCGGCCCGACCGCTGATGAGCGTGGGTTCGTCCACGCGGTCGACCAACACGATCATGCCGCCATAGCCCAGATAGTTCAGCACATCCAGAAGCCGGCGTGTCAGGTCGTAGCGGGCATCGCTACCCGCCTGTGCGATGGGCCAGGGCTGATGCGCCAGATCGGTGGCACGCAGCATCCCGAGCATCCGCTGGAGTTCTGCCGCGGTGCGGTCGATGGTGGGTGTCTCGCGGTGGATGCGTCGCGCCAGGCTCCACAGGGCAATCCACTTCCACGCCCACCACGCCAGCAGGGCCGCGCCCGTCACCGCCGACGCGATGAGCGCCCAGATCAGCCATGCCGGCCGATCCTCACCCATAACCGCGTACGTGACGCCCAGGCCCACCGCCGCGAACGCCAGCACGATGCCGGTCCATTTGGTGAGGTTGAAGGGCAGCCGCCACCCCAGCCGCAATCGCTGTCGCAGTTGCTGCCAGCGTGCCGTGACGCTACCGTCGGCCGGCTGGTCGTAAAGGGCCGCCAGCACCGCCAGATTTGCCCGCAGCCGTCGCGGCATCCTCTTGAGCCCACGCCCTGACAGTGCCCCGGCATCGACGCGCTCGTCGTCCGTTTTTCCCGGCCCGCCGGTTTCGCCCAGCACCGCATCAGTCAGCCGTGTCACCGCCAGCGACAGGATCGCATCCTGATGATCGACGAGACGAAACTGTGCCAGCAGCTTCTCCGTGGCCGCGTCTGAGAGGTCCCCCGCCAGTCGCCGCCGATGCTTCACGAATCGATCGAGCACCGGGTTCAGATCGTCGTAGGCGACCAGCAGCGTACGTTTGCCATCGGGTGCCTGACCGCTGGCCACCGCCCGGTTGTGTTCAGCGATGCGTCGACCGATGAGGAGGCGAATCGCTGTCTTGCCGCTGCCTTTTTCACCGAAGACGATCGAAGTGGAGGGCTGATCGATGCGTCCGAGAATCTTGGCGAAGTCCGGATGTGTAGCATCGTCCCCGAGCAGCCGCTCGAATACCGGGTCGTGCCGCGCCTCCTCCGCGTTGAAGGGATTCTCCGTGACGCCGTGATATGCCAGAAAGTCGGATACGTTCATAGCTCGTGCAGTTCAAGAGGAAAGCAATCGGCTGATCCGTATCCATGTTATCCCGTTGCGGGAGGTTAGGACAGACCGCGGGTGCGGGCGGCAGGTGATTCTTTCCTCATGGAATGTCTACCTTCGGCCACGCGTGATCGTTATGATGGACGGGCACTTTCAGTGTTCTGTTCATAAGCCACCTCAAACCCAAGGGAGTTATGAGCATGTTGGATAAGCTCCACACCAGTGCCCGACCGATGTTCGTGATCGCCAGCCTGATTCTGTTCACCAGTTGGTTTGCCGGTTGTGGTATGCTGCCCGGCAGTCGAGGAGTGACCATGAAGGAAACGTTCGGCGTCACCAGGGACGGGCAACAGGTCCACCGCTATACCCTGAAGAACCGGCACGGGATGACCGCCCGGCTGATCACTTATGGCGCGACGCTCACCGAGCTGCATGTGCCCGATCGCGAGGGCAACTTCGCCGATGTGGTGCTCGGGTTTGATTCTCTTGAACAATATGAAACGCAAAGCCCATACTTCGGCTGCACCACCGGCCGGGTCGCCAACCGCATCGCCAACGGCACGTTCCAACTGGAAGGCAGGACCTATACGCTAGCCCGCAACAATGGCCCCAACCACCTGCATGGCGGTGAAAAGGGCTTGGACAAGCGCGTCTGGTCCGCCACTGAGGTCAACACTCCCGATGGCCCGGGTGTGCGATTCACCTACCTCAGCCCCGATGGTGAGGAAGGTTACCCCGGCAACGTCCAGATCACGGTGCAGTACACGCTGACCGACGACAACGAGCTGCGCATCGAATACTGGGCGACCACCGATGCCCCCACGCCCATCAATCTCACGAATCACAGCTACTTCAACCTCAGCGGCCAGCACACCAGCAACATCCTCAATCACGTGCTGCGCATCAATGCATCCCACTACACCCCGACCGATGAGATGCTCATCCCCACGGGCCAGATCGCTCCGGTCGCGGGTACGCCGGTCGACTTCACCACGCCACGGGCGATCGGCGAGCGCATCGATCAGATGAAGCCGACCACGGGCAATCCGCCGGGTGGTTATGACCTGAACTATGTGCTCAACGACGATGGCACCCCGTTGCGCCGTGCCGCGACGCTATATGATCCTGAAAGTGGCCGCATCATGCAGGTGCTGACCAACGAGCCGGGTATCCAGTTCTATTCGGGTAACTTCCTCGACGGCACGCTCCGGGGTAAGGGTGGCGTCATCTACAACAAGCATGCAGCGCTGTGCCTGGAAACGCAGCACTTTCCCAACTCGGTCAACCAGCCGTCGTTCCCCAGCATCATTGTGCGCCCGGGAGAGACGTACCACAGCATCTGCATCTATAAATTTGATGTGCAGTGAAAAAAGACGGAGGTGACCTGCCCCCCATTCATGTACCAGCCGTTATGAGAGTCGGGTGCACCG
>CALKHT010000014.1 GCA_937988825.1 uncultured Phycisphaeraceae bacterium | reverse complement strand
TCTGCCGATCCAGCACGCGATACTGCACCGCTTCCAACACGTGCTGCTCCTGCACTTCGTCGCAGCCTTCCAGGTCGGCGATAGTGCGTGACACGCGGCGAATCTTGTCATATGCACGGGCGGAAAGCCCCAGTTCCGTCATGGCCTGACGCAGAATGTCCTTGCATCGGGGGCTGACGGGGCCAACCTTGTCCAGTTCGCGGCCGGTAAGCGTGGCGTTGACGCGGGTGGGGTCACCGGTGCGCGCCAGTTGACGTCGGCGCGCTTCGACGACGCGGCGGCGCATGGTGGCGGAATCGGTCCCATTCGCCTTGCCCGCCAGATCGCGATAGGCCACGGCTGGCACCTCCAGATGAATATCGATGCGGTCGATGAGCGGCCCGCTGAGTCTGGCGAGGTAACGCTCCATGGCGCGGTGGGAGACTTCGTCCGTAGGCTTGTCACCACGCGGTGTCGGGTTCATCGCGGCGACGAGCATGAAACGCGCTGGGAACTTGAGCGAGCTGTGCGCCCGGGCAATGGTCACATCGCCATCTTCGAGCGGCTGACGCAGGGTTTCGAGCACGGTGCGCGGGAACTCAGGCATTTCGTCGAGAAAGAGCACACCGTGATGGGCGAGGCTGACTTCGCCGGGACGCGGCACGGCGCCACCGCCAATGAGCGCGATACTGCTGGCGGTGTGGTGTGGACTGCGCACGGGACGCTGCGTAACCAGTGGCTGGCCACGTGGAATCTGACCGACGCTGGAATAGATTCGCGTCACGTCCAGGGCTTCGTTGCGCGTCAGCGGAGGCAAAATGCCGGCGAGTGCCTTGGCCATCATTGTTTTGCCGGCACCAGGTGGGCCTAGAAGAAGGACATGATGAGCGCCTGCCGCAGCGATCATCAGGGCACGCTTTGCGGCTTCCTGGCCGCGCACATCCGCGAAGTCAATCGCGGGTGGCGTGTTTTCCAGGATGGCGTCGATATCCACCTCCGCGTGCGGTTCGATCTCGTATTGCTCGTTCAGAAAACCGACGACACTGGCGAGTGAATCGGCAGGATACACGGGTACACCGCCGGCAGCCGCGGCTTCGTCAGCGTTCGCAGTCGGCACGACGATGCCGTCCATCTTCAGCCGCTGGGCGAGGATGGAGAGATTGATCGCGCCGTTGATCGGTCGCAGCCGGCCATCCAGCGCCAGTTCGCCAGCGAAGAGCAACCTGCGGTGCCGTTGTGTTTGGATCACCTGGGCCGCCAGTAGCAATCCCACCGCGATGGGCAGGTCGTAGACCGGTCCTTCCTTGCGGATGTCGGCTGGGGCCAGGTTGATGAGTAGCCGCGCCAGCGGAAAAGGGTAGCCGCTGTTGACGATGGCGGAGCGCACGCGTTCGATCGATTCCTTCACCGCGGCGTCGGGCAGGCCGACGATCGTCTCGCGCGGCATTCCGGCTTCAGCGATATCGACCTCGACCTCGCACACCAGCGGGTCGATGCCCTGACAGAGGAAGCTGTGCACCTGTGCCAGCATGAGCAAGAGTTTAACATAATTTTAGGGTTTTGGGCGTGACGTCATCCCGGTGACGTGCGGGAGCCGACACCGGTGACGGAAGATGCTGGTCGGGCAGGGGGGCAGATCGTTTTGTAGCATGTCGCGCCATGAGCATGCTTCGCAACAACATCGCCGCGGCGGTTCGGGTGTTTGAGTCGCTTGTGTCGCTGGAGGAACCGATCGAGCGGGCCGCCGCTTTGGTCAGCGCCTGTCTTCGCGGGGGGCACAAGCTGCTGATCTGTGGAAATGGGGGCAGCGCCTCGGATGCGGCACATCTGGCGACCGAGTTCGTCTGCCGCTTTCAGCATGACCGGCGACCCTATCCCGCGATCGCCTTCACCGACCCGGGCAGCACGCTTACGGCGATCGGCAATGATTATGCGTTTGACCAGGTCTTCGCGCGGCAGGTTCGTGCGTTCGCTCAGCAGGGCGATGTGCTCATCGTATTGAGCACGAGCGGTGCATCGCTCAACATCGTGGCCGCCCTGAAGCAGGCGCAAGAATGTGGCATTGATTCGATCGCCCTGCTAGGCCGGGATGGGGGCGCATGCAGGAATCTGGCCACCATCGAAATCATCGTGTGCGATAATGTCACAGCTCGCATCCAGGAAGCGCACAAGCTGATCTATCACACCTTGTGCGAGATGGTCGAGCAGGAATTGCCTCGACAGTAATGCACATCAGATCAAAGCATTCGCGCGATGCGCGAAAGTTCCTGTCGCGCGCATCGTCCTATCTCATGCGCGGCGATGGGTATGCATACGCCCGTACGTGAACGCCCGATAAAACGCACTGTAGCGATCATACCGACGGCAAGTCGGATGGTATTGCATTTGTTTAATGCGTTCCGGCTGTAAGGCCTGTACTGATAAAGGCGAATACGAAAACCAATCAACGGGGTTCACGGGGCAAAAAGCCCTGATCGCCTCATACGTCGCGCCCGGACGGTCGATGCCCGATGCGTGCTTCATCCGTATCAGACGGGCGTTCCAATGCGTGAATCTGATGTGAAAACTGTCGTGGTTGGGGCGGATCACTGGTCAATGAGCGGCGGTGTCGTCGAACGGCTCGTTGCGGTGGATCAGCTTCGGGATGGGGGCTATGTACTGGAGATGCTCGAGCCGCGCCTATTGCTCAGCTCGACATCTGGTACACATCCGGTTCTGACCTCGCCGGTGATTCATTCCGACTGGTTCGCGGAACTGGCGCCTTCGACGGTGCAACCCGTCGGAGGGCCGGCGACACTTTCCTACGATGAATACATTGAAACGATCGAATGGGAAGGTCACGAAGTTGATGTGGTCACACGCCAGTGGGTGGTGCTGCTGACCGAACAGGCGATTCAGCAGGTCGGCTCGATCACGAATGTGCAATCAATGCTGAACCTGAGCAGCCTTGGCGGCCGTGTGATTCAGGGCCTGGGCATGCAGGGCCTGGTGCTCGTGGAAACGGATGTCGGTGTTGACCAGAGCACGTTTGTTTCGGCGTTGAAGGCCAACGATCTGGTTGCGGCCATCGAGCCGAACATCGTCATTCAGGCAAGGCTTACACCTTCGGACAGCCGCTACTCGCAGTTGTGGGCCCTGCATAACACAGGGCAGACCGGCGGGAAGGTTGATGCGGATATCGATGCACCCGAGGCGTGGGGGATCACCACAGGCTCACAGCAGGTTGTCGTCGCGGTCATCGATACCGGTGTCGATTACAACCATCCCGACCTCCGCGCCAACATGTGGGTGAACCTCGGTGAGATTCCCGGCGATGGGATCGACAACGACGGGAACGGCTTTGTCGACGATGTCTATGGCTATGATTTCGTGAACAACGACGGCTCGCCGCTGGATGACAACGGTCACGGTACACACGTGGCCGGTACCATCGGCGCGGTGGGTAATAACGATGAAGGCGTGACGGGTGTCGCCTGGTCGGTCTCGATCATGGCAGTGAAGTTCCTCAACGCCAACGGCTCCGGCTTCGTCTCCAACGCGATCAAGGCGATCAACTATGTGACCATGATGAAGACCCAGTTCGGGGTCAACGTGGTCGTGGCGAACAACAGTTGGGGCGGCGGCGGATACAACTCACAGATGTTCAACGCCATTCTCGCCGCTCAGGAAGCGAACATTCTCTTCGTCGCCGCGGCTGGCAACGACAAGTCGGACAACGATGTCCGCGGTGCCTACCCGGCTAACTATGAACTGGACAACGTCATTTCGGTCGCCGCGACCGATTACAACGATGAGTTGGCGGGCTTCAGCAACTGGGGCGCTAGTCGCGTGCATCTGGCAGCCCCCGGTGTGGTCATTCGCAGCACCATCCCCGGTGGTGGCTATGGCGCGTACAGTGGCACCTCGATGGCGGCTCCTCATGTGTCCGGCGTTGCGGCACTGCTCTGGTCGCTCAATCCCAATCTTAGTTACCGCGAGGTCAAGGACGCGATCCTCAACGGCGTGGACAAGGTCGATGCCCTGGCGAACAAAGTTGCCACCGGCGGCCGGCTCAACGCCTATAACGCCCTCATGCAGATTTATAACGGCCCCAGCCCCGATCAGTATGAGGCCAACGATTCACGCACCGACGTGGACAGCATGACTCCCGGGGCACCCGGCAGCGCCAACCTTGGCACACTCAACGGCACACGTACGATTGGCAGCCTGAACACCTATGATGGCTCGGAGGACTGGTTCCGGTTCGAGATGACCGGCACGGGCCGCGTGGGTGATCGTGTCTCGATCAGCCTCGATTCCAGCCGGGGACGTCTGGACCTTGCCGTCTATCGCGAGGATGGTTCGCTGGTCGGCCAGAGCACGGGGGCCAGCGACCTGCATACGGTCAGCCTCGCCGGTGAGGAAGCGGGGGTGTATTACGTCCGCATCACCCCGCACAATGGCGCGGAAAACACCTACAGCCTCACCATTGCGCCGGGCCTGGACCTGGGCGACGATTACGAAAGCAACAACAGCAGGACCGAAGTCGACTCCAGCCCCGAGGGGGCGCCCAACAGCCCCAATCTGGGCCTGATCGACGGCAAGCTCACAATCGACAACCTCAACACGCTTGATGGCACAGAAGACTGGTTCAGCTTCCGTATCCAGGGCAAGGCGGGCAAGAAACACAAGGTCGCTATCAATTTCATCCATGCACAGGGCGATCTTGATCTGATTCTTTATGATGCGACCGGTGCAATCATTCGGCGCAGTGAAGGTATTCGTAACACCGAGCAGGTGAGCCTGAAGGGGCTGACCAGCGGCACGTACTACGTGCGAGTCTACGGCTATCAGGGGGCAGGCAACCCCAACTATTCGCTCTCGATCACCACTCCCGTGCCGGCGCCGGACAAGGCGGGCAACACGATCGAGGAAGCGATGCAGGTCAAGCGCCTGAACAAGCCCATCAATGAATACGTTGGGGTGGGAGACGAGGTGGACTACTACCGCGTCGAACTGAAGAAGCCGTACAACAATCTGATGGTGAACGTCAAGCAGGTCGCCGGGACGGCCAGCGTGCAGTTGGTCAGTGCGACGGGACAGGTGCTGTCGCAGGGCATGGTGGCGGCGAACAACGTTGCCAAACTGAACATGAAGACGCCCTTGCCGGCTGGTGTCTACTACATTGTTGTTGAGGCGGAGCCGGGGCAGTACGTCGACTACAACCTGAAAATGAACGCCAAGCCGATCAGCGCCAAGAAATGGAACAATCAGTTTGCGGCGATGAGTCCGGTATCAACGGATCCGGATGCCTTGTCAAGCCTGGCGACTGCAGCGTATGCGATGGAGGCGGCGGCTGCAAAGGCGTCGACTCTTCCCGTGACGCTGAGCATCACCGCACCCCGGCTCACTCTGGTGAACACGGTTGGCAGTGTGCTTCAGCACAGTCTGTTCTCGTCAGGTGACGACGACAGTGACATTCTGACGGGCGAACGGGTTCTCGCCGAGGTTTGATCAATCGTGAGACGATTGTGATAGCGGGGGGATCAGGCGTCGGCCTTGCGGTCGATGTTCAGCAGCCCCTGCGTGTCGAGAATCGCCTTGGCCAGTTCCACCATGGGACGACGCGAGTCGCGAGCCTGCTTCTGAAGCCGGCGCATGGCTTCTTCTTCCGACAGGTTCAGGTGCTTCATGATCAACCCCTTGGCACGCTCGATAATCTTGCGATTCTCGAGCTTCTCCTCAAGGGTGTGCACCTCGCCCACCAGGCGGGTCTGTTCAAGGAATCGGCCCCAGGCGACCGGCAGCGTCACGCGAAGGTCGTCCAGATTGATCGGTTTGAGCAGGTAGCCAAAGACGCCGATCCCTGCAGCACTGTCGACGTAGGCCGAGTCGCTGTACGCGCTGAGGATTACGATGGGGACATGCATCTGCTGGTACAGGACGCGGCCGGCCTCCAGCCCATCCATCTCGGGCATGCGGATATCCAGCAGTGCCATGTCCGGGCGTTCCACGGACGCCAGTTCGATGGCGCGGCGGCCGTTGGGTGCGGGGCCGATGACGTCGTAACCAAGCCCGGTCAGTTCATTGCAAAGGTTGCGGGCGAGCAGGTGTTCATCTTCCGCCACAAGAATGCGGCGAGGACTGGCCGGAGGTGCGGTGGGGAGGACGACGTGAGCTGTGGCACTGGAAGGGAGCATGGCGGCACTCCTGCCGAAAGGAATCCCATCCATTGTACCGAACCGGCGAATGCGGGGTCAAAAAACCGATATACCCCCGGAGCATGGGGTTCCGTAAGGGTTCGTGCCCTTGCGGTGGTTTCGTCCGGCGGTCGCTTGCGCTAAAATACCTCAAACTTTTTCAGGATCTGTCGCAATGATCATCGGAGTGCCACGTGAGATCAAAGACCACGAGTATCGTGTCGCGGTTCTGCCGGTGGGCGTGGAACTGCTGACAAGGGCCGGCCACAGCGTAATCATCGAGCGGGACGCCGGCCGTGGGGCGGGGTATGAAAATGAGGATTATCTTGCGGCGGGTGCTGAGATTGTGGATTCCCCCGCGGAGGTCTACGGCCGTGCCGAGATCATCGTCAAGGTCAAGGAGCCAATCGGTCCAGAACTGACGATGATGCGGCGGGGGCAGGTGGTGTTTACCTATTTTCACTTCGCTGCCGACCGCGCGCTAACGCAGGCCTGCCTGGATGCCCGAATTACGGCTCTGGCATACGAGACACTGTCGGACCGGCACGGCCGACTGCCGCTGCTCACCCCGATGAGCGAGGTGGCCGGCAGGATGGCGATCCAGGAGGGGGCCAAGTATCTGGAGACACCGATGTCCGGCCGGGGCATTCTGCTGGGCGGCGTGCCGGGTGTCGAACCGGCCAGGGTGCTGGTTCTGGGAGCGGGCGTGGTCGGTACCAACGCGGCGCGGGTGGCCGCCGGCATGGGGGCACACGTCACCATCATGGACATCAACCTCGATCGACTACGTCAGCTTGATGAGGTGATGCCCGCCAACGTGCAGACGGTCTATTCCGATCCCCATGCCGTGCGGGAACATGCCCGGCAGGCGGATCTGATCATCGGCGCGGTGCTCATTCCCGGCGGACGCACGCCCGTGCTGATCGACCGTTCCATGCTCCCCGAGATGAAGAACGGTGCGGTGATCGTCGACGTAGGTGTTGATCAGGGCGGTTGCGTGGAAACCAGTCGTCCCACGACGCACAAGGATCCCATCTTTGTGATCGATGGCGTGGTGCATTATTGTGTCAGCAACATGCCCGGCGCGGTCAGCCGCACCAGTACTCAGGCGCTATGTCATGCGACACAGCCTTATGTGATTCAGCTTGCCGACCGACTGGAACGCGACGGGCTGGAGGCGCTGATCGAATCGCACCCCGGGTTTGCTTCGGCGCTGAATATGCATGATGGTCGGCTGACCAACGCCGCCGTTGCTCAGGCGCACAATATGGAATCGGCGTTGGCGTGATTGTTTCGCGATGTGAGGCGTCGCGATTGAAATGTCGCTCGCTACGAGGAGTCAGCCCATGTCCTGGAGTCGCTGGTTCATCGTTTGCGTCGTGGTGGTTGTCGCTTCGTCGACGCTGATCCCACCGCCGGCACTGACTCGCGGACAGGATCAGCCGCCCACAACGCAGCCCGACATCATCATGCAGCGCGACATTGTCTACGGCCGCGCTGGCGATGTGGAACTGAAACTGAACCTTTCACGACCTCGTGCACATGAGGACAGGCTGCCCTGTGTTATCGTCATCCATGGGGGGGCGTGGCGCAGCGGCGACCGCGGCGGGATGCACGATGCCCTCATCAACACGCTGGCGAGGCGAGGGTACGTCGCAGTGAGCATCAGCTATCGGTTCGCACCGGAGCATCGCTTCCCTGCGCAGATCGAGGATGCCAAATGTGCGGTGCGCTACCTGCGCGCTCATGCGGATGAACTGAAGATCGATCCCGATCGCATTGGTGCGATGGGCTTTTCCGCGGGAGCACATCTGGCCATGCTGCTGGGCACGATGGATTCAAAGGATGGTCTGGAAGGCAACGGCGGTTGGCGTGATCAATCGAGCAAGGTGCGGGCGGTGGTCGCCTTCTTCGGCCCGACCGATCTGCTGCAGCCAATTCCGCCGCAGGCGATGCGTCTCGTGGAGGATTTCATTGGTGGCACGCAGGAGAGCATGCGCGACCAGTACCGCCGTGCCTCACCGATCACCTACGTGGATACGGGCGATGCACCGATGCTGCTCTTTCACGGTACAGCCGACCCGCTCGTGCCGTGGAATCAGGCGGTGAGCATGGCTGAAGCCCTGCACCAGGCAGGGGTACCCGGCCGTGTCGAACTGTTGATCGGCAAAGGCCACGGCTGGCTCGATGAGGACCTGACCCGCACCCTCGACCAAAGCTGGGCTTTCTTCGACCGCTGGCTGAAATAGCGGTCGTCACCATAAAACGCTGATTTCACGAGATAGCTCTGCTCATTTCCATTGGCATAATGGAAAGGCGCGGTTCATATCTGTTCTCGGCGCGAACTTCCCGGGAGCCTCACCATGTCGCGTCTGATTCGTTGCCCAATCGTGTTTTTCTTGGTTGTGTCGATTCTGTTGCCCGTTGTGTCGATTCAGGCGGGCGAGGTGCAGTGTATCTCACCAATACGAACAGAAACCTGGACCGGGGCTTTTGCCGATCCCTCGTCACGGGGTAGACCACTGCTTTCGCCTGCCCTCAGCGGGAACGCTATAATTCCCGCCCCATGGAAGCAGGCATCGTAGGTTTACCGAATGTTGGCAAGAGCACGCTGTTCAACGCGCTGACGGCGGCGGGGATTCCCTCGGAGAATTATCCCTTCTGCACGATCGAGCCGAACGTCGGCGTGGTATCCGTGCCCGATCCTCGGCTGCAGATCATCAACAAGTACCAGCCTACGCAGAAGATTCTGCCCGCGGTGCTGCGTCTGGTGGATATCGCCGGCCTGGTGCGAGGGGCATCGCAGGGCGAGGGACTGGGCAACAAGTTTCTGTCACACATTCGCCAGGTTGATGCGATTCTGCACGTCGTCCGCTGCTTCGAGGACACCAATATCACCCACGTGGAGGGCTCGGTCGATCCGATTCGCGACGTGGAGACGATCGACACCGAGCTGATGCTCGCCGACCTGCAGACCGTCGAGGGATCGATGGACAAAGCGCAGCGGGCGGCCCGAACGGGCGACAAGGAAGGCAAGCTGCGTCTGGAAGTGCTCAAACAGTGCCAGTCATTGCTGGCGGATGGCAAACCGGTGCGTGGGTTGACCTTTGACAACCCCGATGCGGTGAAGGTTTTCAGGAGCCTGTCGCTATTGACGGCCAAGCCGGTCCTCTACGTCGCCAACGTGAACGAGGATGATATTCACGGCCAGGGGCCCCACGTGCAGCGTTTGCGCGAGCGGGCGGCTGCGGAGGGTGGGGCCGTGGTGCCGGTGTGTGCGAAGCTGGAATCCGAACTGGCGGAGCTGGACGAGGCCGATCGGCAGGAGATGCTCGAAAGCGTGGGCCTGACCGAGCCGGCACTGGCAACGCTGGCGAGGGCGGCATATAAGCTGCTGGGGCTGCAAAGCTACTTCACCGCCGGGCCGAAGGAGATTCGCGCCTGGACAATCCCGATCGGCGCGACGGCGCCACAGGCCGCGGGCGTCATCCACAGCGACTTTGAGCGCGGCTTCATCCGGGCGGAGGTTTACACCGTCGCCGATCTGGAAGAGTACAAGACCGAGGCGACCATCCGTGCGGCCGGCAAGCTGCGCATCGAAGGCAAAAACTATATCGTGCAGGATGGCGACATCTGCCATTTCCTGTTCAACGTGTGACGCATTCATGTAATGGGGGCCACATGCGTACAGCGTCGGCGATCGCGGTTGTGATCTGCGGCTTGCTCAGCGTGTTCGCTGCGGTCGCCGCAACGGACGATGTGCCTGTCCGTCAGAATGCCGATGGGGTGATTACGTTCACCAACGCGCCCGGTGGTGATGTTGCATCGTGGACGTTCCGCACAACGCGGTCGGGCCGCTATCACCTGCGAATCCATGCGACGGATGAAGTCGCGCGGGACAGTGTGCGGGTATCGCTCACGCTGGGCGATAGGGTGCAACATGCGAGGCATGGCGAGCGCATCGATGTGCCTCGCGAGGGCGAGTTGACTGTACGCCTGATCGAAGGGCGACCCGATACGGTTCAGCGGATCGAGCTGTACCCCGCCCCCGAAGGCGATCCGATCGTTCAGTCATCCGATCGTTCCATCACGCTGCACGCCCGTGATGCGACGATCCACGGTACGCGCCTGCGCTTCGAACGTGACCCGAAGAAGAACACCCTGGGCTACTGGACGCAAGCCACCGACTGGGCAAGCTGGGATTTCATCGTTAAGGAGGGCGGGCAATTCATTATCTTCGCCATGCAGGGAGCGCCTGGCGGGGGCAGTCAGGTGGATGTGGTGTGCGCAGGGCAGACGCTCAAGTGGACCGTGGCAGACACGGGCAGTTTTCACACCTTCACATTCGTGGAGCTGGGGCGAGTGACGCTCGATCAGCCCGGCGAATATACGCTGGCGGTGAAACCGCAGCGTAAAGCAGGCGTGGCCGTCATGGACCTGCGGCAGATCATCCTCGTTCCGGTGCTGCCGTGACGTCACGTTTTTCAATGTGTATGTTTTCGTGGGGTGGCCGGTATTGGTTGCCAACACCTACACGACCACGTCCAAGCTCCCCGTTCGAGGTTGCCTGGTCCAGATCGCACGGAAAGCCTTACAGCGCGCCCTTTGTGCTGGGAATATCGCTGCCGGTGATGGCTACAGCCTGGCGCAGTGCCCGCGCGAACGCCTTGAATATCGCCTCGGCGATGTGGTGATCGTTTTCGCCGTAGGGCACTTCAATATGGCAGTTGAACCTGCCGTTGGCGACGACCGCGTTGAAGAACTCGCGCACGAGCTGCGTGTCAAACGTGCCGATTTTCGCGCCCGGTTGCGAGAACTTCACGTTGAACACCAGTGCCGCACGGCCGGACAGGTCAATGCTCACCCGCGCCAGAGCATCGTCCATGGGTACGCTGGCAAAGCCATAACGTTCGATGCCCTTCTTATCGCCCAGCGCCTGAGCCAGTGCCTGACCGAAGACGATGCCGACGTCCTCAACGGTGTGGTGGTCGTCGATGTGGGTATCGCCCTGGGCGTGGACCGTCAGGCCGAAGCCGCCGTGCCGGCCGATGTGGTCGAGCATGTGATCGAAAAACCCGACGCCCGTTCTGTTCTCATACAGGCCCCCGTCCAGCGTGAGCGTGACGGTGACGTTGGTTTCATTGGTTTTGCGCGTCAGGGTAGCGGTTCGGGCCATGGTGAATCAGTTCGGGTTCTTTAGAAGCTCGCCCAGAGCTGTGAGCAATTCATCATTCTGTTCGGGGGTGCCGATGGTGATACGCAGCTTGTCGCGCAGGCGGTCCAGATCGAAATATCGCACGAAAATGTCGCGCTGCTTGAGCGATTCGTAGAGCGTTCTGGCATCGGCGTGAGCCGGGGCGGTCGCCAGCACGAAGTTGGTCTGGCTGTCAGGCACGGTGAAGCCCAGCTCCCGCAGGCGGGCGGTGAGCCGGTCACGCTCTGCGATCACCTTCCGCCATGATTCCGCCGCAACGTCGCGATTCTCCAGTGCCGCCCGGGCCGCCGCCTGCGAGAGCACATCGGTGTTGTAGCTGTCACGGGCCTTGTCCAGCGCGGCAATCAGGGCGGCGTGCCCCAGTCCGTAGCCAAACCGCAGTCCGGCCAGCGAATAGCCTTTGCTTAGCGTCCGCAGTAGCAGCACGTTGGGAAGTCCCATCCGCACCAGCGGGATTGCATCCTGCGTGGCGAAATCGACGTAGGCCTCGTCAATGAGCAGCACGCCCCGGAAGCCCCGGGCGATCGCCTCCAGTTGGTCCAGCGACGTCAGCCGGCCGGAGGGGGCATGTGGGTTGACCAGCATCGCCAGCGTGCAGCCGGCGGCGTTGAGCCGCTCGGCCGTGTCGTCCGGCAGGCTGAAATCCTCGTTCAGCGGCACCCGCACGACCGGTGTGTCATGGATGTCAGCCAGCACCGGGTAGAGCGAATAACTCGGTTCCGCGACGCCCAGTGCCCCGGCCCGGGTCTTGCCATCGTCGCACCGCGGGTCGCAAAAGACGGTGACCGCCAGTCGCAGCAGCTCATCCCCGCCGTTGGTGGCGATGACATTTTCGGAGGCCAGCCCGTGCACCCGGGCTGCTGTCTGGCGAAATGCCGCCGCCGTCGGAGGCGGATACCGCCGCAGCGACTCAGCCGAGACCGACCGAATCGCGTCCAGCACCGCCTGGCAGGGGGGGTAGGGGTTCTCGTTCGTATTCAGCTTCACCAGCCGCGTTGCCTGAGGCTGCTCACCCGGCACGTAGGCGGCCAGCCGCTGGATGTTTGCACGTTCGTAAGCCATAGCGGCAGTATCATAGCGTCCGGCGGGATGGGTGTTAGAAGCCGGTATCTTGTGCGCCAATATGTGGCCGGGTTAGCCCAACGATGAACACAGACGAATTGTTGAGGTCTGTGTCGTTCTTCACGCCGCTGTTCGCGATGGTTTCCCACCAGCCCGCTTCATGACGCCTGCAATGTTGCTGGCTGAGGCATTGCCCATACCGGGTCCGCCGTCGGTGAAGTTGATGCTGATCAGCGCCGCGTGTTTGCGACTGTGTTGCAGGTTTGAGCCGGACAATTCTGTAATTGCACAGGGTGTCAAAAGCCGATCTATTCCATGTGGGCGGCAGGTAGGGTTTACGAATGACACGCCTGCCAGTGGGTTGGAGCATGACCTCCTCATCGGCCAAACAAAACGATCCGCCCAGGAACAATGGGTGGCGTCGTGGTGTTTGGGCGCAGATCGGGTTCCTGCCGCTCGCGGTGACGGTCGTGCTGGGCATTCTCGTCGGCATCGGCTCGTTCACCTTCGGCTACGGCCAGGGGGCTTCCTACCTCTCCAATAACCCCGCTTCCTGTGCCAACTGCCACATCATGCAGGACCACTACGACTCCTGGCTCAACTCCAGCCACCATGATGTCGCCACCTGCAACGACTGCCATCTGTCGCCGCACCCCGTGGGCAAATGGATCGTCAAGGCGGATAACGGCTTTTTTCACTCACTGGCGTTTACAACCGGAAACTTTCCCGAGCCGATCCGCATCAAGCCGCGGAATCGTGTGGTCACCCAGAACGCCTGCCTGAAGTGTCATGAGGAGTTCGTGCACTCGATGCTGCCCACCAGACTGGGCGGCGACATGCTCATGTGCGTGCATTGTCACTCGGGTGTTGGCCACGCGCAACGCTGATCAAGCACCGCCCCCGAGGTAGGAAGGGATACGCCAATGTGTCCGGATAACCCCCAGACCCCGAATGAGCTTAACCCATCGCCTCACGCGAACGCGTCTCAGCCGGCTCAGCCCGCCAGACGCCGCCCGATGCTGTTGTTGCTGGGCGTGCTGATTTTCGCCACAGTTGCGACGCTGATCGTGACCTTCACACTGGTGACGATGTTCGAGCATCGTCAGGCCGCTCGCACGCCTTACCTGCGGCTGGTGGAGGTGAGCGAAGTGAGCACCGACCCGACACCGTGGGGCGTCAACTGGCCGCGTCAGTTTGAACAATACAAGGCCACCGCGGGCGACAAGTTCTACGGCGGCTCCAGCGCCCTGCCCGAGAGCAAGCTCGATCAGAACCCCTGGCTCCGGCGGCTCTACGCCGGCTACGCCTTCAGCATCGACTACCGCGAGGCGCGTGGCCACGCCTACATGCTCTACGATCAGGTCGTCACCGAGCGTGTGAATAAGCGGCCACAGGCGGGGGCGTGCCTGCACTGCCACGCCTCGACCACAGTGCTGTATCGCAAGGTAGGGCTGGAAGCGATGGGGCTGCCTGCCGATGAGCAGACGCTGGCAAAGGAGTTCAACATGGCCGCGGTGATTCGCGGTTTTGAGGAACTCAGTCGCAAGCCGTATCACGAGGTGCTGTCGATGCTGACGCAGGTTCCGGACGGCACGCCGATTGATCCGAATGCCCAGCCGCCGTTCCCCTCGCCGCCGGTGGGAGGCTTTGATCCCCAAAACATGCCTGAGGGGCATTTCGCCATGAGCGAAGCCCATCCGGTAAGCTGCATCGACTGCCACGACCCGAAGACGATGTCGATTCGTGTGACCCGACCAGGCTTCATGATCGGTATCGCGGCCCTGGCGGCCAGTGACGCTGAGGTGCACAACATGCCCAGCATCGAAAAGTGGCGGGCCGGCGACCGCAGCGAACCCTACGACCCCAACGTCCTGGCAACACGACAGGAAATGCGATCCTTCGTCTGCGGCCAGTGCCACGTTGAATACTACTGCGCCAACAAAGAAACGCTCACCTTCCCGTGGGGCCATGGCCTGAAGGTCGAGGATATCGAACGCTTCTGGGAAGAAATGAAATTCCCCGATGGCACACCATTCCACGATTACATCCACGGCGAAACCGGCGCGCCGGTGTTCAAGGCCCAGCATCCCGAGTTCGAGCTCTGGAACCAGGGCGTTCACGCGCGAGCGGGGGTGAGCTGTGCCGACTGCCACATGCCCTACGAGCGTGTCGGCGCGATGAAGCTGACGCATCACACGGTGCGCAGTCCGATGGAGAACCTGAGCCGTGCGTGTCAGACCTGTCATCATGTACCGGAGCAGGAGCTGCGCGACCGTGTCGCGACGATTCAGAATCGCACGTTGGCGCTGATCGATCGCGCGGCTGAGGCAATGACACAGATGCTTGATGCCGTTCGTGAAGCCAAGGCGTCAGGCGTGACCGATGAGCAGCTTGCTGAGGTTTACCGCTACCAGCGCAAGGCGATGTGGCGGCTGGACTATATCAGCAGCGAGAACTCGCGCGGCTTCCACGCTGACCAGGAAGCGGCCCGCATCCTCGCGGAATCGATCGACTACAGCCGCAGAGCCGAGGCCCTGGCGCTGCGCCTGCGCAGCCCCGCGGCGCCCAGCACAAAGGATCTGCCCATCGATCCGGTACAGGGCGTCACGCCGGATCGGTAAAGGAACGTGACCGTGGATATACCTGTTAAGATGTCGTCGCCATGTTGCGACGCGTTGTCATCTCTCTGTGTATTGTCGCCGTTGCTGGCGCCGTCACTCTCATCGTCGAGCCGCGCATCATCTGCCTGATGCGTGGTCGGGCGACAGTGGAAGACCGGATTCAGGAATAGACAGCGAAACTGTACGCCAGCATCCACACTCAGCTATCGCTATTGCATCGGGCAGATGAATAAACGCTCGATACTTGGGTTCCAACGCCCGATCGGCTATATTACCTGAGCATTTGATCATCGGCCTGAAGCAAGTCACTCGGCATGTCGATACGGGCACGATGATAATCGGGGGTTGACGGCGCTCACGTGGTTGCACGACGGCAACCTTGGCCTAGCTTATTGGTTGGTCAGGTGAGCTGCGAAGCGAACATTAGTATCCGTGCGATCATTTCGCACCAGGAATGGGAGGCGGTGAATTTTGAAGCGAATGGATCATTTCAAGATGGCGAAGACGGTCGATTTCGACCCACGGCGCGGTGGTTCTCTTCGGCTATGGGCGTGGGGCATCGTGGCTGTGCTGGGTGTCGTGACGCAGGCGGCCGAGGCGGACACCAGCGTCAACGTTTACTGGAATTACGGGCACGCGACCGTGAGGAGGTCGGGCAGCACCGACGTGAGTCTGAAGGACCAGTATACGTTCGATCGTTCGCCGCCGGGCGACGACACAAGTGATGCGCACGACCTTTATTGGGTCGACGCTCAGGCAACTGCGTCCGCCAGTGAAGGACTTCTCACGGCGAGCAGCAACGTCACCGTCTTTGCCGCCCGAAACGGATATACCGGTAACCCGGGAACACTCATCGCCTCAACGGGTAGCGCAGGGAGCGCGGCGAGCTATGGTTCGATTTTCCAGGTACAGGGACCCTGGGAGGAAGGAACACTGGTCGAGCTGCCCGTGATGGTAATTCTCAGCGGTGGATACAGCAGCACGCATGCGCCGATCCCATTCCCCGAGCAATGGACCCCAGCAGCCGTCACAGGAGCGATCTCGTTATACCACGAAGACGAACGCTTCAACTTTGGTCTGGCGATCACGCCGTTTGAGAACACGACTTCATATTCAGTCACGATTGAAACGTTCATCGGCGCCGAATGGTCGTGGCGGATGAGTCTTTCAGCGAATGCCTACGCCGATGCTGCCGTACGCGAGTCTGGCTCGGCGATGAGCACCAGCTCCGCATCGGGAACACTTTCACTGCAGTTCGGCGACATCAAGCCGGTCCTTGCGCCGATGTATCGTTGGGTTCGGCCGGGTGGCGAAGGTCTGCTGGCAGGATCCTGGGGTGATGACGATCGCTGGCACCGTGGACACGTGCCATCCTCCGCCGCTGCGGGCGTCCTTTTCGACGCTGACCCCAATGAGGCGTATCACGTCAGCCTCGGCGTCGACCGGACCGTGAATCGACTTCATGTCGGCGATGACACGCTTACGCTCGATCTGAGCGGCAGCACGCTGCGTCTGCTCGCGCACCAGGATTCGGACGCGACGCTGGCGATGCGCATCGGACTGGACGCTGCGGATGCCGGGTCGCTCATGCTTCAGAACGGCTCACTCATCGCCGACCAGGACATCGAAGTGCAATCTGCGGCTGGGGCATCGGCGACGTTTGTAATCAAACCGAACGCCAGAGTGCTGTTGAATCGCCCCGGCCCCGACGATCCTGTTGTGCGCGTCGGAACCTATGGCGGTGGTGGCGAGGCGAAACTGCACGTTCAGATCGGCGGGGATTCCACGATGGGGCGGCTGCGGGCCGGCTCGCTCATCGTTGCCTCATCAGGCGAGGCAGTGTTCGACTACGAACTACTCGTGGGTGATGTCAGCGCTTTTGTCAGTGATCCCCATGCCAACTTCAGCCAGCACGTACATGTTGCTGATGGCGGTAGCCTCACCGCATCACTCATCGCCGTCACAGGTGAAGGTACACTGACGCTGACCGGCAATGGCTCCAGGGGTGAAGTGGTCGGCAACGATGACGTGGGTCACTCCAGCCACTGGGAACTGGGACCGCAGGACGCCGCCCTACTCGTCGGCGCGCTGGGCAACGGCCAGATGACCGTCAGCGACGGAGCAAGCTTCAACGCGGATCTGGCGATCCTGGGGTATGACACGGGAAGCACCGGCCGGCTCACGGTCAGTGGTTCTTCGGCATCGCTCAGGTCGAACCTGTCGCTGGTCGTCGGTCGCGAAGGGCGAGGCGAAGTGCTCATCGCAGACGGCGGCACGCTGACCTCCGACCGTATCGACATCGGTGAGCGATCCGGCGGTCACGGTGTCGTGACACTCACCGGCGCGGGCGCTACGCTGATCTCATCGGTTCAGGGCGTGCGCGCCGGATACAACGGCGGTGTCGGTGAACTGGCGGTCCAGAATGGTGCTCAGGTTGACACCTTGGCACTGGTCATCGGCGACAACGGAACGGGTCACGTTACAGCCGACGGTGCCGGAACGCTGCTTTGGGCGGGCGCGCTTCATGTGGGTGTCAACGGCGGAAATGGGACGCTTACCATCACGAACGGCGCACAGGCATCTGGACTTTCACTGGTCGTCGGTGCAGATGATGGGCAGGGGGTTGCCCGGTTCATCGGGGCGGGCACGATCGGTCAGTTTGACAACAACATCACGGTCGGTGTGGAAGGGGCCACCGGCCTCATGGAAATTAGCGGCGGTGCTGCGGTCTCGACCGAGGGCCTGCTCAACATCGGCTCCGGGAGTACGGTCAGCCTGATCAATGGCTCGCTAACCATCGGCAGTGGCAATATCGAAGCAGGCGGCCGCATCATCGGCGTCGGCACGCTCACAGTCCTCGGCCCGCCGCTGGTCAACCACGGACACATCGCCCCGGGACTCTCACCCGGTCATCTAATTATCGAAGGCGACGTGGTGTTCGAAGATTCCAGCGTGTTGGAAATGGAGATCGCAGGTATTGGCGACGGTCAATTCGATGTGCTGACCGTGACAGGCGAACTAACCATGGGCGGCATGCTGGTCCTGCATTTCATCGATGGCTTCGCCCCTAAGACTGGCCAGACCTTCGACCTGCTCACAGCCGGCACGCTGCACGGTTCGTTCGATGTGGTCATCGAAAACCTGGCAGACGACTTCGAATACGAGTTCACTGGCGACTCGAAAGGTCTGTCCCTGGTCGCCCTGACCGACGGTACATTCGTTCCCGAACCGATGACAGTGATGGTGCTATTGTCCGCATTGACGGGTGTGTGCCTGCGGCGGCAGCGATAGACACGAAACTGCTCGGGAGACCGCCAGGTCGATGAATGTCCACTTTGAATCGAGTTGGTGGTGCGAGCCGGCTGCTTTTGTCCTTTGCAGGCATATGTTGAACATTACCAGTTTCGTGTGTCATGCAAAAAGGATGAATTTTGCCTGCCTCCCAAGACCCCAGCGCAATTGGTCGACCGTCAGTCGGTACTGGAGCTATCCTCAACTCCTGTGGATGCGGTCTGTATCAGGCAGCCTGTTGTTTTTCGCCGTCGGTGAAGGTCACGCCCGCGATGACGTCTTGGATCAATGCCGCAGGCGGCGCCAGCGCTTCTGCGCCGCCTGGCACAGCTTGAACACCATCGCCAGACACCCGCGGCGGGAGCCGTTGCCCTTGGTTTCATCGATGCCGCAGCCGCACCGTTGCGAACGTCGATTCGATCGGGTTCGTCGTGCGAGGATGCGCCCAGTGCTCCGCGG
>CALKHT010000013.1 GCA_937988825.1 uncultured Phycisphaeraceae bacterium | reverse complement strand
CCCCTCCGTCCCTATCTCTACAATGCCTCAATGGCGCTCGTCATCGACACCTACAACCTGCTGCACGCCACGATGCCACCATCACTGGCGGGGCTGGATGAAATGGGGTTGTGCCGCCTGCTTGCTCGCAGCGAATTCGCTGGGCAGCGGATAGTGATGGTGTGCGACGGTCGGCCTAAGCCGCATGCCCCGGCGGGAACATTCGACGGCGTGGAAGTAGTCTATTCCGGGTCCGACCGTACGGCGGACGACGTCATCATGGAGCTGATCGAGCGGGACACCGCACCGCGACGACTGGTGGTGGTCAGTTCGGACCGCGCGATTCAGGCTGCCGCTCGTCGCCGTAGGGCCTATGCGTTCAGTGCGGACGCTTTCATCCGACTACTCATGCACAGCCGCCCGACCACGTCATCCGCACCAGCCCGCCCCACCGAACCGCTCACCGAGGAGCAGGTGGAACACTGGCTTCGCGAGTTTGGCATCAAAGATGAAGCGGAGAAGGAAGACTGGATGTTATGAAGATTGGCCAGTGGTGAGTTGTTCGCAGTGTGTCGTACCCCACAATGGACCACCGTTCTGGACCACAACTACTAATTACCAACCAACTCCCCTCACTCCCGCACCGGCGGTAGTTCGGCAGCCGGGCCTGGCACGATGCCGTGCTTGCGCAGGCGGTTGCCGATGAAGGGGTCGTTCTTGCGGATGTAGAGAGCGTGGCGGAGGTTGATGACCGCCTCGGGGTTGTTACCGATCGACTCGTAAAAGTCCGCGGCGGCGATGTAGGGCCGGGCATCATCCGGTGCGGCGAACTGGGCCGCCTTGCGGAACGCGACGACCGCCCCATCGGCATCACCGGTCTTGCCAAGGTAGATCGCCTGCCGCAGGTAGTCCTGGCTGGTTCCGTACTGCTCGGTCGCCTGCTGCAGCATGGCATAGAGCGCGTTGATGCGGTTCTGCTGGTAGATCGCCTCCGCCAGGGCATCGAGGATCTGCGAGGTTTCGGGGTAATCCTGCCGCAGCCGCAACGCTCGTTCGAGCAGCAATTCTGCATCGATCGGCCGCCCCTGCTCCAGTCGCACCAGGCCCAGGTAGTAGTGCGCTTCCCAGTCGGTTGGGTCATTCTCCACGATGCGCGACAGACGGACGTCAGCCTCGTCGTACTGCTTCAGTTCGTAGTAGCGCCGCCCGTGGCTCACATCAAGCTGCTGGCAGGCGGTCAGGGTGATGGCAGGCAGGAGTATGACAGCCCAGACCATTCCTCGCATCGCCGCAAGTCGTGCACGCATCGTTCGTTCCCTCGAATCAGGTGCAGCCAGGAAAAGCACAGGATACGTTGACGGGGAAAGTCGGACAAGCTGGGCGATGGCGGCAAAGCGGCGCACGCGGGTGCCGATTGGCTGCGACCGCCCCAGCCGCTAGGCTGGAACCATGCGAACAGTGCTGCTGTGTCACACGACGCGCGAAGGTCGCCACTTCGACTGGTTGATTGAGGCTATGCCCACGTGCGGTCTTCATGCGCCGTTTGCCACCCCAGTGAGTGAGTCACCTGCGCCTGGACTGATCTGGACCGCCCGGACATCGCTGGCCAGCCGCGACTGGGCGAACGCGGGCGTGTTCCACCTGACGGTGATCCAGCCCCACCGACCGCTCTACCTGACCTATCAGGGCAAGGTGGCGAACAACCGGGGCACCGTCATGCGCGCGGACGAGGGCACCGCGCGGGTGGCGCTGTGTTCGGCATCGCGGGTGGTGCTGGACATTGCGATGCGCGAGTTTGCCGGGCGGGTGCAGTTGACCCGCTTGTGGGGCGTGCGTTGGCGCGGTCAGGTGTTACCGGCCGGATAACGAAATTCGGAATAAAATGGCCCCGCCACAACTGCCCACAACGGGTAGTGCATGATCTGACAGGATTTACCGCATTTCGCGGATGGCCGGGGCGGCAGTTTTCCCGGAATCGGGACAGCGGGCCGGTTGAATTAGTACCTAAAATACCCTATTAATTAAGCCCACCGCGCCAATGCGTGAGTTTTTCCGGTGGCGGCGTCGGTCCGCCGAAATCGACGAGCATACCCGATGCTGAGTCTGACGCGAAAAACGGATTATGCCCTGGTCGCCCTGGCGGCTTTGGCGGAAGGTGCAAGCGAGGATCAGCCGCTCAGCGCCGCCCGCATCGCCCGGGACCGCCACCTGCCGGCTCAGGTACTGATGAAGGTGCTCAAGAACCTTCAGCACGCGGGGCTGATCGCCTCCACCCGTGGGGCACACGGCGGCTACTACCTGACACGTGGCGCCGATCGCATCACCCTCGGGGCGGTCATCGACGCGACGGAGGGTGCCGCCCGGCTTACCCCCTGCTGCGTCGAGGATCAGGCGGATGCCTGCCTGGCGTGTCAGACATTACCCAGGTGTACGATCCGTCAGGGCATGCGCCAGATCAATGAACGGCTGCACGCCCTGTTCGAAAAGATCACACTGGGAGATTTGCTGGCCAGTGACTTCGGCGACCGCCTGGCCCGTATCACGCTGTCGGAAGCCCAGCGCAGTCAGCCACTACAAGAACACGAGACCGCGCTGCACGTGACGTCCTGACCGACATCAGCAGCGTCGTCCCGGTGTGTCGTGCAACGAAAAAAGAAGAACGGAACTTTCAGCCTTTTAGATAGAACTATGTCGACCGCGACCCCCTCCATCGAGGAACTGGCCAAACGGCAATATAAGTACGGCTTCGTGACGGACATCGAGTCCGACACCGCCCCACCGGGCCTGAACGAGGACACGATCCGCCTCATCTCGGCCAAGAAGAACGAGCCGGACTGGATGCTTGAATGGCGGCTCAAAGCCTATCGCCACTGGCTGACCATGCAGGAGCCGGACTGGCCCTTCCTGCCCTACGGCTGGGGCCCGGTCGACTATCAGGCGATCAGCTATTACTCCGCGCCGAAGAAGCTGCCGAAGCTGGGCAGCCTTGACGAGGTCGATCCCAAGCTGCTGGAAACCTACAAGAAGCTGGGCATCCCGCTGGAGGAGCAGAAGCGTCTGGCGGGCGTGGCGGTGGACGCGGTGTTCGACAGCGTTTCCGTTGCCACCACCTTCAAGGAGAAGCTGCGGGAGGCGGGTGTGATCTTCTGCCCCATCTCCGAAGCGATTCGCGAGCATCCCGATTTGGTGCGCAAGTATCTGGGTTCGGTGGTGCCCTACTCGGATAACTTCTTCGCCACGCTCAACAGTGCGGTGTTCAGCGACGGCTCGTTCGTCTACGTGCCGAAGGGTGTTCGCTGCCCAATGGAGCTGAGCACTTACTTCCGCATCAACGCCGAAAACACCGGGCAGTTCGAGCGCACGCTCATCATCGCGGATGAAGGCGCGTACGTGAGCTATCTGGAAGGCTGTACGGCTCCGAAGCGCGATGAGAACCAGTTGCACGCGGCAGTGGTCGAGCTGATCGCGCTGGACAATGCGACGATCAAGTATTCGACGGTGCAGAACTGGTACCCGGGCGACGAGGAAGGTCGCGGAGGTATCTATAACTTCGTGACCAAGCGCGGCGCGTGTCGCGGCCGACGCAGCCGTATCTCCTGGACGCAGGTGGAGACCGGCTCGGCGATCACGTGGAAGTACCCAAGCTGCATCCTGCAGGGCGATGAATCGGTGGGCGAGTTCTACTCCGTCGCGCTGACCAACGGTCGGCAACAGGCGGACACCGGTACCAAGATGGTGCACATCGGCAGGAACACGCGCAGCACCATCGTGTCCAAGGGCATCAGCGCCGGCCGCGGACACAACACCTACCGCGGCCTGGTGAAGATCAACAAAAGGGCGGAGAACGCCCGCAACTTCACCCAGTGCGACTCGATGCTCATCGGTGACAAGTGCGGCGCGCACACGTTCCCCTACATCGAGGTGAAGAACACCACCGCGCAGGTGGAACACGAAGCATCGACGTCGAAGATCGGCGAGGACCAGCTTTTCTACTGCAAGCAGCGTGGCATCGACACTGAAGATGCCGTCTCGCTGATCGTCAACGGCTTCTGTAAGGAAGTATTCAAGGAACTGCCCATGGAGTTCGCTGTGGAAGCGACGAAGCTGCTGAGCATCAGCCTGGAAGGCAGCGTGGGGTGACGAAATTGTCTGAATGCGTGGCTCGCTGAAGCGATTCACGCAGATTCATAAGTAACACTTGACAGGTATTACGAAGCGATGAGTCTGATTGAAATCAAGAATCTGCACGCCAGCGTGGAAGGCCAGGAGATTCTGCGTGGCGTTAACCTGACGATCAACCCGGGCGAGGTTCACTCGATCATGGGGCCCAACGGCTCGGGCAAAAGCACCCTGGCGTCGGTTCTCGCCGGTCGCGAGGAGTACGAGATCACCGAAGGTGAGGTGATCTTCAACGGTCAGAACCTGCTGGAAATGGAGCCGGAGGAGCGTGCGCTGGCGGGACTTTTTCTGGCCTTCCAGTACCCGGTGGAAATCCCGGGCGTGAGCAACATGCAATTCCTCAAGGCGGCACTCAACGCGCAGCGGAAGTATCGCGGCGAGGAGGAAATCGACGCCATGTCGTTCCTCAAGCTCGTCAAGGAGCGGGCCGCGCTCGTGAAGCTCGACCCCGATCTGCTCAAGCGATCGGTGAACGAAGGCTTTTCCGGCGGCGAGAAGAAGCGCAACGAAATCTTCCAGCTCGCCCTGTTGCAGCCACTGTTCGCGGTGCTGGATGAAACCGACTCGGGTCTGGACATCGATGCGCTGCGCATCGTGTCCGACGGGGTTAATGCCCTGCGCGACGGCAAGCGAGCGTTTCTGGTCATCACCCACTACCAGCGGCTGCTGGACTACATCGTGCCCGATTACGTGCACGTGCTCGTGGACGGCCGGATCGTCAAGAGCGGCGACAAGTCGCTGGCGCTGGAGCTGGAGCAAAAGGGCTACGCGTGGATCGAGCAGGAACTGGCAGCGGCGTCGGCATCGGCGTGACGCTGGCTTCGCCCGGCAACCAACGCAGCAAACTTCAAACCGGAACCTGAGATCACCATGACCGTGGCAACTCAAGAGAGTCAGACAACAACAGGCGTGACGGCGCTGGCGCAGGCAGCCGTCGCCAGTGGGCCGGCCTGGCTGGGCAACACCCGTAAGGCCGCGCTGGCGCAGCTCGTGGAACTGGGCCTGCCCACCACGCGCCATGAGGAGTGGCGCTTCACCAGCGTCGCGCCGATCGCCCAGACCGCCTTCACGCTGCCGACCTATGGCGTGGACGGCGTCACCGCGCGCGATGTGGCGCGGCTGGCCATCCCCGACCTGAACGCCCGCACACTCGTTTTCGTGAACGGCCGATATGCCCCACAGCTTTCCGACACAGCAAACCTGCCAGCCGGTGTGACGGTCAAGCCGATCACTGACCTGACCGACGCGGAACGCGCCATCGCCGAGCAGCATCTGACCAAACACGCCCGCTTCGATGAAGACGCCTTCACCGCGCTGAACACGGCGATGCTGGACGATGGACTGTTCGTCCACGTCGCCCGCGGCACCGCCGTCGAACCCGTGCTGGTAATGCTGCACATCGCGACGTCCAGCGAAGCGCCCATGCTCATCAACTCGCGCAACCTGATTGTGGCAGATCCGAGCAGCGAGGTGAGCGTGGTCGAACATTACGTCGCGCTGGACGGCGGAACCTACTTCACCAACGCGGTGACGGAGATTGCGGCCGACGAAAATGCGGTCGTGCATCACTACCTGATCGAACGCGAAAGTGAGCAGGCGTTCAACTTCTCGACGCTGGCGATCCATCTGGCGAAGAATGCGGATGTGGCATCGCACACGCTGTTGTTCGGCGGCTCGCTCGTGCGCAACAACGTGTATCCGGTGCTGGATGGCTCCGGGGCACACTGTCTGGTGAACGGGCTGTACCTGGCCAGCGGCACGCAGCACATGGACAACCACATGCGTGTCGAGCATGCCCAGCCTCACTGCGACAGCCGGCAGTTCTACAAGGGCATTCTCACCGACAAGGCCCGCACAGTATTCAGCGGCCGTATCGTGGTTCGGCCGGGCGCGCAAAAGACTGACGCCAAGCAGACCAACGCGAACCTGATTCTGTCAGACGACGCCCAGGCGAACACCAAACCGCAGCTTGAGATCTACGCGGATGATGTGAAGTGCACGCACGGCGCGACGATCGGTCAGATCGACCGGGACGCGGTGTTTTATCTGCAGTCGCGCGGCATCAGCCATGAAGCCGCCCAGGCGCTCATGGTCTACTCCTTCGCGGCTGAGAGTTTCGATCGCATCAAACATGCTCCGGTGCGGCAGTTCCTGGAAAAACTGCTGATTCAGAAGCTGCCCAGCGGCGCAGTGCTCGATCAGGTGCTGTAAGACAACACAAGGGAATTGCACAGGAGGCAGCACAGAGCAACAGAGCTGGATAACACAATCCTCTCTGTTACTCTGCTGCCTTCTGTCATGGAGTGAACAGGATCAGAATATGGCACAGAACGAATACGCTCATCCGGAAGTGCTCGTCTCCACTGAATGGGTGGATCAGCATCGCAGCGACACCGAGAACATTCGCATCGTTGAATCCGATGAGGACGTGCTGCTCTACGACACGGGCCACATTCCCGAGGCTGTGAAGATCGACTGGATCAACGATCTGAACGACCCGGTGGTGCGCGACTATATCGATGCGGATCGCTTCGCCGCGCTGTGCTCGCGCAACGGCATCGGCAATGACACGACGGTCGTTTTCTACGGCGACAAGAACAACTGGTGGGCATGCTACGCGTTCTGGGTGTTCAAGCTGTTCGGCCACGAAAAGTGCGTGGTGATGAACGGTGGACGTGCCAAGTGGAAGGCGGAAAATCGGGCAATGTCCACAGCTAAGCCCAGCTATTCCCCCAAACCCTACGAAGTGAAACAGACGAACCACGGCATCCGCGCCTTCCGCGATGAGGTGCTGGCACACATGAAGGTAGGCAAGCCGCTGCTCGATGTGCGAAGCCCCGCGGAATATTCCGGCGAACGCACGCATATGCCCGAGTACCCACAGGAAGGCGTGCTGCGCGGCGGACACATCCCCGGCGCGGTGAACGTGCCCTGGGCGCGGGCCGCGGCGGAGGATGGCACGTTCAAGTCCCGCAAGGAGCTGGAGGACATTTACCTGCGTGAGGTCGGCCTCAAGCCTGACGACGATGTGATCGCCTACTGCCGCATCGGCGAGCGGTCCAGCCACACGTGGTTCGTGCTCAAGTACCTGCTGGGCTTCGAGAAGGTACGCAACTACGACGGCTCGTGGACCGAATGGGGCAACAGCGTCGGCCTGCCCATCGAAAAGTAAAACTGAGAGCTGCCCTGCACAGTATGCTACACGCATCATGACGTCGCTTGACGAAATCATCGAACAGTTTCAGTGGGCCGACGCGGACATGCGTCTGGAGATGCTGCTGGATTACGCGCGCAAACTGCCGCGTCTTCCCGAGCGGTTTATCGCTCAGCGCGATGCGGGGATCAACCGCGTGCCTGAGTGCCAGACCCCCGTGTTCCTTTTCATGGAGCGGGACGATGCTGGCAAACTTCGCATTTACGTGGATGTGGCAGAAGAATCGCCCACCGTGCAGGGTTTCATCTCGATTCTGGTTCACGCCTGCGACGGCATCGCGCCAGAGCAGGTGGAGGCGGTGCCCAACGATCTACTGGATCGGTTGGGCCTGTCCGATGCGATCCGCATGACACGCGCTGTGGGGCTTTCGGCGATTCTGGCGAGGATCAAGCGCAACGCCGCCGAGATCGCCGCATCCGCCCCCGCTCATAAGCCGGTATCGTAGTCGTCGGCTGTGTGATGACCGCCTAAAATTAACTTGGCGTCACGCATGCAGGATGGTGACGGTCAGGAGGAGTTCGTCATGCAACCCACGCGACCGCAGCCCTTAACCGTGAAAGAATCCGAAAACGTCAAACCCGCTCCCCTGCTCGATCCGCAACAGCGGTATCACGAAGAGGCTGCGCGCGTTGATGAGGTAATCCAGCAGTACGACAAACTGGAAGACAAAATCTACGCGGCGATCAGGCAGGTCCACGACCCGGAGATTCCGGTCAACATTTACGACCTGGGGCTGATCTACGATGTCGACATCGACGAAGAAAAGAACGTACGCGTGACAATGACGCTCACGAGTGCGGCCTGCCCGGTGGCGCAGGAGCTTCCTGCGCAGGTTCGCCGCAACATTGGGCGTGTGCCGGAGGTGAAACAGGTGGAGGTCGAGGTGGTGTTCGACCCTCCCTGGTCGCAGGAACGCATGTCAGACGAGGCGAAGCTGATGCTGGGGCTGCTGTGAAGGCCCCCTCGCTGTTCGATACTGAATCTGTCATGTAACACGAAGCCCGCGACACGATGTTGCGGGCTTTTTTCATTTTGACGGTTGCCTCAGCGGTACAGCCTTTGCACGTCTGTTTCGGGTGGGCGGCGACGCACAAGTCGCAGCCAGACAGATGGGAGTTGTTGCCATGCAAGCGAACCGGCAGGCCTGCGAATCGCCGATGAACGTCGGCACGGCTGAACGCATCATCTCGACCTCGATCGGGGCGGGCCTGATCCTCGCGGGGCTGGCGCGGCGCTCGCCAGGCGGGTTACTACTGGCGGCATTGGGCACGCCGCTGGCGTGGCGCGGCCTGACGGGTCACTGCCCCATGTATCAGGCGATGGGCGTGCGCGGCGAGGACGCCAACCCAACCAGCCATCCACTCAACCGCGAGATTCACGGCCGGGCAAGCATCAACGTGCAGCGGCCCGTCGAGGAGGTCTACGCGTTCTGGCGCAACCTGAGCAATCTGCCGCGGGTGATGCCGCAGCTTCGTTCGGTCGTGCTCAGCGACGATCAACGCTCGCACTGGGTAAGCCTGGGGCCGGGCAGACGCGAGATTCATTTCGAAACACTGATCGTTGAGGACCGGGAGAATGAACTGATTTCGTGGCGGACGATCGGCGCATCGGAAGTGAAGCATCGCGGCAAGGTCGAGTTTCGCCCAACACCGGACGGACGGGGGACGGAAGTGCAACTGTCCTACTGGTACACGCCACCGATGGGCGTGCTGGGCGATATCCTCGCTTCGCTCATGGGCTTTGGCTGCCGCTCACTGACGAAGCAGGGGCTGCGACAGATGAAGCAGCTTCTGGAGACAGGTGAAGTCACCGAGCCGGATAAAGTGCAGTATCGCGGTCAGGAACGTGTGGGAACCATGTCGCACGGCACATCGGCGGCGAACCAATACGAAGGCAGACTCGATCCGGTGGAAGAAGGCTCACGCGAGTCGTTCCCGGCCAGTGATGCGCCTTCCTACACACCCGGCCGAGTGTGATTCTCCTGCGTCGCCAGGAAGCTGCCGCGCGTCACCAGCCACCAGTTGCGCAACACGTCGATCTGAAAGAACTTCAGGTCAGGGTCTGCCCAGTGCCACAGGGGCGGCGCATCTTCGGGCAGGTAGTAACGTAACACGCGGTTCCAGCGGTAATGATCGAGCAGTTCCAGTAGATCGATCGGCGGCTCGCCTCTCGGATTGAGAAGATGATCCAGCGCCGCGGCCCGATCGCGGTGCAACATCGCCAGCATGATGGTGGTGTGCGGCAGATCCTCGCGCGTCAGGAGGTTGGAAGCGTAATCGTCCCCCCACTCACCCCTGCCCTGCATCCACAGGCCCAGCTGCATCATTCTCTGCACGCGCCAGATGTCCTCCGAGGCGGCACGCTCGGCGAGCAGATCGAGTTGTAGCCCGGTGATGCCCGCAAGGATCGCTCCGGAGATCTTCGCATCATCGTTGTAGTCGCGCAGCAACGCGGCGATGAGTTTTTCATTCTGAGCCGCGGTAAAACGCTGGGCGGCGACGACGCACGCCAGATCACGCATCGTCGGCTCATCGTGCTGGAACAGGTGATACAAATCATCCGGCTGCGGATCGCGTGTCACCGCCACGGCCGCCAGGCGGTGCATGTCCGGCGCATCGGGCGGAATCGCGATAACCGTCTGGTCGACCAATGTGCCTTCGAGAATTGCAAGCTGCTGCAACGTGGACCAGCGTTCATCGAACGCATGTTCTGCATACCACGCATCGGTATGGGCCAGACGAAAGAGCTGTGCCAGCTCGATAACCGGCAGTTCCACGGGTGGCATATCCGGAGTGGTGGGTAACGATCCAAGGTCGTTGGGCATCGAACTGATCGGCGCACTGAGCATCAACCGCCAACGAACCAGCGCCTCGCGCACGTCCTCGGGAATGGGTGGGTTTTCCGCGAAATGCAGTGTATATGCAGCAGCGGCACCCACCTGCACCGGCTGCGCCTTATCGTGCAGCGCTTCGAGCGCGGGCTGCGGTTGCGAAGGATTGGTTTTGAGCGCTGCGTACAGAATCGCTTCAGCGACTTCTGGCGGAGCGCTTCGCCAGTCGGCGGTGAAACCCGACATTGGGTCGAGCAACGCCAACAGCAGCCAAGCATCGCGGGCGATCGCCGGGTCGTCGTCCTTGGTCCCCAGTGCGATGATCGACTCCAGCTCCATCCGCCGCATCTGCGCGGCAGGTGTGCCGGCCAATTCCGCGGCCGCCAGAATCGCGGCATAACGCACCTGCCCATCGGCATCCGTCGCCGCCTGCTCCAGCATTTTCAACACGGCCGGATCGCACGCCATCAGGTGCATGTCCGCCAGACGCTGCACACCCAACACCCGCGCCATCGGCGCCGGGTCGGAGAGCAGCATTTCGATCGACCGCATCCACAGGTCGATCGGCACATCGGGCCAGCCCCAGACGCCCGCCGCATCCAGTTCTGCCACGTAGAAGCGGAAGATCTCATCATCGCGGCCGCGCATCCGCGCGTGCATTGCATCCAGAATGGGGGCGCGGTCGGCCAGGCCCGCCTCACCGATCACGCGAAAGAGTGTGATCGCGGGCACATCCTTGCCGCGTGCCAAACGCGATGCCAGCGCTTCGATCACCCGGGGATGGTCGACCGCCCCCGCGTGCATCAGGGCACGCAGAATCTGCACAGCCGCATCATCATCCACTTCCGCCAGACGATTGGCGGCGCCGCGGACCACGCGGGCATCGCCTGGAGCCACACGAATGACGTAATTCAGCGCGTGTTCGCGCACGCGCAGATCGGCGCTGTCCAGTTCGCTCAGACGCACCCATCGTTCGATGTGCGGCCGGCCGAAATACGCCGCAGGCACGGCGAGACTGACGCACACCGCCGCGGAAATCAGGATTCGGCGCAGTCGCGCGAACGAGGGTTTCATGCCACAAGCGTAGCGTGGAACGGGTCGCGGCTCCAGATGCGGTCGCTATGCCGAGGTGGTGGCGCCACAGGTGATCGCATCGCAGCGCAAGCCGTGAGCGGCTTAGCCCTTGTTCCAGTAGCGACCGCCGTAGACTGCCGCGTCGCCGAGCTGTTCCGCGATGCGGATGAGCTGGTTGTACTTGGCGTTGCGGTCGCTGCGGCAGGGCGCACCGGTCTTGATCTGACCACAGTTGGTCGCCACCGCAATGTCCGCGATCGTGGCGTCCTCGGTCTCGCCGCTGCGATGGCTCAACACGGCCGTGTACCCGTTGCGCATCGCCAGGTTGACGGCATCGAACGTCTCGCTGAGCGTACCGATCTGGTTCACCTTGACGAGGATCGAGTTGGCCGTATGGTTGGCGATACCCTTGGCCAGGAACTTGGGGTTGGTGACGAAAAGGTCATCCCCGACGAGCTGCACCTTGTCACCCAGCCGATCGGTCAGCTTCTTCCAGCCATCCCAGTCGTTTTCCGCCAGCCCGTCCTCGATTGAGCGAATTGGGTACTTGGCGCACCAATCGGCCCAGTGATCGATCATTTCGTCGCTGGTCAGCACCTTGTCGGGGTTGGACTTGAAGAAGACGTAGCCCCCCTTCTTTGCGTCCCACATCTCGCTGGTGGCCGGGTCCAGCGCGATGAAAATCTGTTCACCGAGCTTGTAGCCGCTCTTGTCGACAGCTTCCTCGATGACCTTGAGGGCGTCCTCGTTGGAGGCGAGGTTGGGTGCGAAGCCACCCTCATCACCCACCGCCGTGGACAGCCCCTTGTCGTGCAGGACCTTGCGGAGGGTGTGGTAGATCTCAACACCGGCACGCAGGGCATCGGCGAAGTTGTCGAAGCCCCAGGGCTGGATCATGAACTCCTGGAAGTCGACGTTGTTGTCGGCATGCTTGCCGCCGTTGAGGATGTTCATCATGGGCACGGGCAGCACCTTCGCCCCGCTGCCGCCGAGGTAGCGCCACAGGGGCAGGCCGGATGCCTCCGCAGCCGCATGCGCCACCGCCATCGACACACCCAGGATCGCGTTGGCGCCGAGGCGGGACTTATTCTCCGTACCATCCAGTTCGATCATGAGGTGATCGATGTACTGCTGGTCGCGGGCGTCCTGACCAATCAGCTCCGGAGCGATCTGCTGGTTGACGTTGAGCACGGCCTGCTCGACGCCCTTGCCCATGTAGACCTTTTTGTCGCCGTCACGCAGCTCAACCGCCTCATGTTCGCCGGTGCTGGCGCCAGAGGGAACCAGTGCCCGGCCGCGAGCGCCGTTGGTCAACTCCACTTCCACCTCGACCGTCGGGTTGCCGCGACTGTCGAGCACCTGACGCGCATGCGTGACATCGATCTCAAAGCTCATGGGATCTTCCTCGAATCTCTCGGGATGGATGGTCGGGACATCTTTACAGCGATAGCGGTCGGCCGCAAGCTGTTGGATCAGGCTTGCCCGAAACCGTCACGCTGGAAAACCGGCTGAATAATCAGAACTGGCGACGCACGTTGAGGCTGCGACCGGCGCGGCGCTTGCGGTTGAGCATCTTGCGGCCGTTGCGCGTGCGCATCCGGGCGCGGAAGCCGTGCTTCCGGTAACGCTTGATCAGGCTGCGTCGCTTGGGATAGTGCGTGGTCATGGTCGAACTCGAATCTACGGTTGCAGGTTATATCGTTTTCATCCGGTGCGCCGCGTCATTGCGTGGGGACGTCACGCTCGAAAAGCGGCCCCGCCCCCCGGCGGGCGTCACTCCACCTCGATCATCACGTGTTTCAACGTGGTGTTGCCCTGGGCGTCGCTGATGCTCAGCACGACCAGGTGGGAGCCTGGCGCAAGGTCGGTGATTCTAACCTCCATCCGCTCGTGTGTCGAATCGAAAATCAGGTCGTCGGGCAGGATCGGTTGCCAATCGTCGGTGGAATCGACGGCGTAGCGGGCCGACCGGATGACGGAGAACTGGTCGCGGGCGTCGATGCGGATGACGATGTCGCCCTGTCGTTCAGGCCGGTCGATCGTGGTCTGGACCACCGGGGGCGTGTTGTCGACCAGCACGGGGGCAGACCGCCGGCTGGTGGTTTTGGCCATCTGCGGCGGGTTATCCAGGTGGTCCGAGGCCGTCACCCGGAGTGTGTACCAGCCGTCTGGCACCTGACGGGTGTTCCACTCGAAGGTGTTCTGCTCGATGTCGTCCTTGAGCAGCAGCCAACGGCTGGAGCCGGAAGGCTGGTACTCCAGGGTGTATCGCAGGCGGTCCTGATTGGGGTCACCAGCCTGCCACTCGATCAACAGGTTCGTTTTCGGCTCTGGGATGCCGCTGTCACCCCCCGCGCCAGGCTGTTGCGGCCCGGGCCGGGCACCGGGACGCTGCGTCTCCTGATACCGCGTCTGCAGCGACGCCACCACAGGCGGCAGGTTCGGCACCACGTAGGCGATCGCCACGCGGTCGACCACCGGCGACGCTTCCTCGGCGCTCACCAGCGTCAGGCGGTACTGCAGGAATCGGCCCGGCGGGCTGGTGATCGACACCGCCCGGGGCTGTAGGTCGTGGATATTCGGGTCGTGACGAAGCACCGCTGCCTCCGACCAGGCAGACCAAGGCCCCTGCTCAGGATCCTCGACGTTGCCGCTACGGGTTTCGACTCGCAACTCCGCCCCTTCGGGGATCGCAGCCGTAACGTTCAACTTGCCCCAAAGGCTGATCTGGCCAGCATCAAGAGCGGCACTGGTGAAAGTACCTTCCCTGGCGACGCCCGGCTCAAGCCGCAGCACCGCCGCAGGGTTCGCCGCGGCAATCAAGAGGCTCTGGGCACCATCCGGAGCGGGCACAATCACGGGCACCTGCTGGCTATCCAGATCCAGCAGCACAGCCGTTTCGCGCGTGGCGGGGTCGACACGATAAATCTGACCCTCATTACCCGTGGCGACCAGCAGGTGACCGTTCTGCTCCGCCAGTCGCAGGATCATGACGGTTTCGCGGAAGACCTCGTGGACGAAGCCGTGAGCGTCGATGCGGTAGATCGCGTTACCGGGCCGTGCCTGCTGTCGGCCGCGCTGAGGGCCGGCCTGAGGGCGGGCAGCCTGCTGCTGAGGCGTCGGGCGACGCTGCTGCACCTGCTGCGGGCCCACCTGTAACTGGCCGCTACGTCGGGCATCGATCAGTCGACGGCGAATCGTTTCACGCAACTGGTCGCGCTGCTCGGCCGTGGGTGCGGGCGGCGTCGGTTGAGCGGCGGAGTCAGTCGATTTTTCCGCGTCGGGCACCTTACCCGCCTGCATCGGCTGGGGCTGGGGCGTTTCAGGCACGGGGACGGGGGGCGTGTCGATCTTCGGACCTGGCGTATCACCCGCCGGTTCAGCGGGGGCAGCACCATTGTCTGACGGAGTCGGTTCCGGTTCAGCCGGGGTGACGGGTTCCTTGCCGTTGTTCTGTGACTGCGGCGTGGGCTGCTGAGGGGCTTGGCGTGCCGGTTCGCGCGGTGCTTCGGGTCGGCCGGTCTCCGTTTCAGCCGCGCCTTCCAGTCGGCCCGGCCGTGCCTGGTTGGCATCCGCGGTACCGGCGTAGACCGTGCCATCCGACGTGACCAGCAACGCGCCGATCTCCGGCTCTGGGGCATCGAACAGTACGAAAACATCCCACCCACCGTCGCCGTTTGGCGTCAGGCGGTAAATCAGCCCGTCGCGATCGGTGCCGGCATACAGGCGTCCCTGTTGATCACGCCCCAGGCACAGGATGTTGGGTTGCTGGGCATCCAGGACCACCGTCAGGCCCGGGTTCTCATCCTTCTTTTCCGCATCGAAAAGGTCGGGGCGGACCGCCAGCACCTTGCCGTCGGTACCCGTCGCCAGATAAACGGTCTGCTGATCGACGATGGCTTCCCAGATATATCGCACACCCTCCAGCCGCACGATCGTGCGCAGCTCGCCCTCATCCAGCAGGATGAGTCGGCTGGTCGCGCCGCTCGCCGCGATCAGCAGCTTGCCATCGTAGGTCGCCAACGAAAAGACCTGCTCCTTGGGCAGAGTGGCGACCTCCTCGATGGTGCCATCGCGATGCACCAGCAGTTTCGCTTCGGGGCCGGCCGCGATGTAGAGCGCATCACCCACCTGCTCTACGTCGTAGATGATGCCCACTTCCTCGGGCAGATCTCCCAGCGATTGCGTGAGGCGCGACAATTGAATGTCGCCAAGGTTGGTCACCACCGTGTTCTGTCGCTGACCAGGCTCGAAGTCAGCTTCGGTGTTGTGCTCCCACTGACCGGGCTGAATGGCCGCCAACGGAAGTGTGAGTGAAAGAACCGCGGCAATCCCCCCCAGGCGAACCAGACCGTGACGCAAGCTCATGAATGATTCCTTGATTATCAAACGGCCAAGCGATCGACGTCAGGCAGCGTAGTCGTTTGGGCTGTGGATGATCAAACGAGCATTTGTCGATAACACAGCCCATCCCCCCTCCAGCCGTGAACGTCGCCCCATTAAATGTTGTTTTCCTTCACCTGAATGGTGAACGTCACCTGCCCGGTGGGCACGAAGTTGACCGGCACCACCTGGTGCATCATCTCTCGGAAGAGGCTCACACCGGAGCGCAGCCCCGAGCCGAGTATCGCGCGGTGGCTGGAGGGCAGTTGCGGTAGTTCTGTCCGCCCCACCGCCACGCCGCCTTCGGGCAGCATCATCGACACGAACAGCGCATCATCGGGAATAGCCAGAACCTTCTGCGCCTGTTCAAACAGCTCGTCCAGGTTGGTCACACGACTGAGGTGCGGTCGGCTCGCCGCCAACCGCGAGGCAAACTGGGACGAATCGGAAACGGCGATTTCGTATTCACCCTCGGGCAGGTTCTCGGGCACCTGGAAGCGGATGCGCACCGTTTCGACCGGTCGGCCGTGGGGCTGTACGTCGATTGCAATGTGAACCGCCTCACCCGGGGCGACCTCGCGGCGATCAATGCGGGCATCGACAAAGCGGGCATCACGGCGGATCGCCTCCACATCCACCTGCAGATCAATCGACGTCACATCCAACGGTTCAAACGGATTGTCCATGGCGGTGTTCACCACAGGCACGACGTTGAACAGCATCGCCGTCTGCGACGCCATGGGCGACAACGAGTTGACCGTCAGCGTGCGACCACCTTCAAATGTGAAATTGCCCACCACCCGGACCGTGTTCTCCGGTGGCAGGGACTGCACCGCTTCGATCGATTCGAGCATCAGCATCGCCGCGATCATCGGTGACAACCCGCGATGGTTCACCATGTGATAGTTGTAGACCTGAGGCGGCTGGCCGTGCATGTTGACACGCACCTGCACCGGCGCGGCATTGAATCGGCCGTCGGGCGTACCGACCACCGCACTGTTCTCGTCGCGCACGATCGCGCCGCTGATCGCCAGGCTCCCGCCCAGCTTAAAGCTCGTCTGTCGGTTGGCGACGATGTAGTGGACGTACCCCGTAGCCATAGGCAGCGCCACACCACCCTCACCGAACATCGCGTGGCCGAACCCCAGCACACGGCCGTCGGGCAGCACATCGGTCACCGTACCCGCGGCACTGAGGTCCGCATCGCCGAATCCCAGCGGAATGCTCAGCACGCTGCCAGGCTGGATCATGACCTGGTCCGGTTGCACCTCACGGGGCGGGTTGCCCACCAGCAGGCCGCGCGGCGTCGCCAGCGGCATCAGCCCCACCTTCTCCAGCAACGGCGCAGTTGCCAGCGCAATCTGCGAGGAGGAGACGCGCAACGGCAGAAGCAACCGCTGAGGCTGCCCCGCCAGTTGGGCCGGTCCACTCAGTTCCGCAGCCAGGTCCCCGCGCGGTTCACCCGGCAGCATCTGCGCCAGCGTCCGCGCCCGCCATCCCACATGCGGAGGCGCGTTCATGCGGTCCAGCACCGCCACCATGTCGTGCAGGCTCAGGCCGCTGTGCTGGGCATCGGCCACGGGTTGCTCGCCCTCGACAGGGACGCGGCTGGCGGTGTCACGCATCAACTCGATCGGCTGCACCCCGGCGTAGCAGTCGACCTGGGCCGTGTAGCCGAAGGCGAATGCGCCGATGAGTCGGCCGCCCTTGCCCAGCTCACCTTCTTCACCCTCGTCCCAGAGGTAGATCGGCGAGCCGCTCATGCCCTGCACGGGGCCGCTCTTTTGCATCCGCTCATCGAGGCAGCGGATCCAGATCACCCCCCGCTTGGGGGCGAAATCGCGCATGACGGAGATGACCTCGACGGGGAATGGCTCAATTTTGGTTCCGTGAAAGACCGTCAGGCCATAGCCCTTCATGCCGATGCGGACCTCGTCCAGTGGCATGATCGGCTGGGGCTGGGCGGGGGTCTTGATGGCGGCGGGAAGTGGGCTTGCCATCGCCAGCAGCAACACGCACACCGCGGCGACTGGCCCCAGAACGATTCGGCGATAAGATTGCATCATGGCAGATTAATCGTCCGGTGAATCATTGACAAGTAGCGACGCTGGGCGGATACTTGCATAATCCGTGAGCCGCAGCTTCGGTGATTCCCACCTCAGGATGACAAAAAGCGCGCCGGGGCGTCCTCGCCCCCGGGTTTTCCTGGTTCCTTTGGGCGGTAGTTGTGACCGCACGAATCCGGGTTCGAGGACGATTCGGCTCGTTCAAGTTGCATGATTGAACCAGCCGCCCAAGTACTCGGTTATACATTTAAGGACGAGTCCCTTCTGCGCGTGGCGCTGACGCACGCCTCCAGTGCCGGTCATCGCCTCGAAAGCAACGAACGGATGGAATTCCTCGGCGACGCCATATTGGGGTACGTCGTCTGTGAATATCTGTTCGCCAATTTCCCGGATTTGCTCGAAGGGGAAATGACCAAGATCAAAAGCGCGGTGGTCAGTCGTCGCGTCTGCGCCCGCATCAGTCAGCAAATCTCGCTGGCGAACATGCTGAATCTGGGCAAGGGGATGAGCGGCCGGTCAGCACTGCCATCCAGCATCTCTGCAGCCGTGTTGGAGGCGGTCATTGCCGCGATCTACCTTGACGGTGGAATCGAGCCGGCACGCGAATTCATCCTCAAACACATGGTGCCCTTCATTCACGAGGCGGCTGGCTCCGCCCACCAGCAAAACTTCAAAAGCGTCCTGCAGCAATACGCTCAACGGCACCTGCCGGCCAACCCCTCGTATGTGTTGCTGGACGAAAAAGGGCCGGACCATGCCAAGGCGTTTGAAGTGTGCGTGGAGATCGACGGCCGACGTTTCTCCAGCGCGTGGGCCAACTCCAAGAAGGAAGCGGAGCAGAAAGCCGCGCTCAACGCTCTGAAGGAACTGAACCTGGCCTATGAACACGAAGACGGCCGCGTCGAACTGTGCGACCCGTCCGCCGCCTCTCCCTCCGAAGAATCAGCTTCGTCAGCGAAGGATTAAAGCCACTTACCAGCTTCGCGATGACGAAGATTACCCGTTGCGCCCGCCTCCACCTCATCACTATGGATGAATCGTCCTGCGACTGTCCTCCACAATCACAGGCAGTTTCGGCAGTGCGGCGATGAACTGTCTGCCGTAGGGCTTGCGCATGATACGGCTGTCGAGCACCACCACCGTACCGCGATCGTGTTTGCTGCGGATGAGTCGGCCAAACCCCTGCTTGAATTTGAGGATCGCTTCGGGCAGCGAATACTCAACGAATGGTTTACCACCACGCGCCTGAATGCGCTCCATGCGTGCCTCGATGAGAGGACGGTCAGGCACCGCGAAGGGCAAGCGCGTGATGATGACATTGCGCAGAGCATCGCCCTGCACATCCACGCCCTGCCAGAAACTGTCGGTGCCCAGCAACACGCTGCGCCGGTCGCCACGAAAACGTTCGAGCAGCGCGGTGCGCTGTTCGCCCTCACCCTGCACGAGCATAGGCATACCACGTGCGCGCAGGTGCGGCCGCAACCAGTCAGCCGTTCGTTTCAGCAGGTCATAACCGGTGAAAAGAACGAACGCCCCACCATCGCTGCGGTCAATGTGGTCGAGGATACGAGGGCACAACAGTTCAAAGTAGCGCGGGCTGTTGGGTTCGGGCAGATCGGGCTCGACGATCAGACGAGCCTGCTGCTCGTAGTCAAAGGGTGAACCAAGCTGCAGTGTGCCGGGCTGATCGCAGCCGAGCCGTCGCTTTAAGTGCGCGAACGCATCGCCGTTGCTGGTCGCATTTGCACCGTTTTCGGATATTTGCATCCCCGTCGCGAGCGTCGCGCTGGTAAGGACAATGCCGATGGGTCGGCCTTCACGGCGTGTGGCGTTGAAAAGATGCGGTCGCAGCAGCACGCCGACATCGATCGGGGCGCAGGTCATCGTGATGCGTGCATCACCATGCGGCGCGCCGCGCGACAGTTCCATCCAGTACACACAGTCGGGCACCTTCTGACCAAGCACCGCCGCGATCGTCCCCGCCAGTCCCATCGCACGATTGGCGTAACTTTCCAGCTCCTTGCGATCATCTGCGTTTTCGATGCGGTCGCGCACAATCTTCAATGACAGCGACACATCGGTCAATGCGGGTGTCAGCCGGTTCTCGACGATGTCCGGCTCGTCGATGCGGCCGTTTTCACGACCGTGCGTCTCCTGCCATTTCGCCAACTGCTTAAAGAAGAGATCGGCCACCTGATGCGCGTACGCGACGTTGTGCGCCACACGGTTCAACCCCGTCTCTTCCGCGTCATATTTGCGCTGCAGTGCAGGGATCAGCCCCTTATTGTTGCGGCCGATGAGACTGCCCAACAGCAGCCTCACCTGAAAGCGACTGAATGACAACCCGAAGTATTCGCTGGCGACGTCCTCGATGGTATGCGCCTCATCGAGTACCACATGCTCGTAATCGGGCAGGATACCCCGGCCTTCCCGCCGCATCGCCAGATCGGAGAAAAACAGCGCATGGTTCACCACCAGCAGATCGGCATGTTCCATGCGCCGCCGGGCCGCCTGATAGAAGCACTTGTTGTAGTTGGGGCATCGCCTGCCCATGCAGTCTTCCGAATCGCTCTGCACCTTGTCCCACACCATCGGCTTGCGCAGGGGTGGCAGTGTCGCCAGCGAACCATCGGTGGTGGTGGCTGCCCATTGAGCAATCGTTTCCAATGTTTCCGCTTCCTCAGGGTCCGGGAACAACTGGTTGGCACGCTCGATCGCGCGGTCCAGACGCCGCAGCGACACATAGTTGCCCCGCCCCTTGACCAGCACCGCGGTGAACTCGTCGGGAATGACCGACTGCAGCAGCGGAATGTCCTTGTTGATGAGCTGTTCCTGCAATGCGATGGTGTGTGTGGAGACAACGATGCGGCCGCGACCATCACCCTTGTGGCGTTCGGCACTGTCTTCGCGCTTGGCGTTGAGAATGCATTCAATGGCGGGCAGCAGATAACTGAACGACTTGCCCACGCCGGTGCCCGCCTCGACCAGGAGCACCCCCGGTTGCGATCCCGTCGTGCCGAAGGTGGCGCGCACCGCCTCAATCATCGCCCGCTGTTGCGGCCGATACTCGAATCGGTCGCCCAGACGCCGCGCGATCGGCCCCTCGGGCGAAATGATGTGCACCGGGTCAAACGTCATCGCACTAGTTTAGCCGCGACGGCTCATCCCAGCCGGATCGCCACCATCTGCACGCTGGTCATCTCTTCGATGGCGTAGCGCACGCCTTCGCGGCCGATACCGCTCTGACGAGTGCCGCCGTAGGGCATGTGGTCGGCCCGGAAACTGGGGGTGTCGTTGATGATGATGCCGCCGAAGTTCAGCCTGCGAATCGCATGAAAGACGCGGTCGATGTCGCGGGTGAAGACTGCCGCCTGCAGCCCGTACGCCGTGGCGTCCGCCTGCCGCAGCGCCTCGTCGAAGCTGTCATAGGTCAGCACCGATGCCACCGGCGCGAATGCCTCCTCCGCTACGACGCGCATGGTCGGCTTCACGTTATCCAGCACAGTGGGCCAATAGACCGGCCCCTCGCGACGGTCGCCCGTCAGCACCCGTGCACCGCCCGATTTGGCTTCCTCCACCCACTCGGCGATGCGCTCGGCGTGCTTCAACTCGATCATCGGGCCGACATCCGTCGCCTCGTCCAGCGGGTTGCCCACCACCATTTCCTTCGCCGCCGCCACGAATCGCTCGTTAAATGCTTCAGCCACGCTCACGTCGGCATACACCCGCTGCACCGACAGGCACACCTGCCCCGAGTTGTAAAACGCCCCCACCGCACAGCGTTTAGCCACCAGGTCCAGGTCCGCATCCGGCGCAACAATCACCGGCGATGTATTGCCCAGTTCCAGCGTGACGCGCTTGATGCCCGCCTTCGCCAGAATCGACTGCCCCACCGCTGTGCTGCCCGTGAAGGTAATCTTCGCCACGCGGTCATCGGTCACCAGCCAGTCACCCAGCACACGCCCCGGGCCCATCACAAGGTTAACCCCGCCGTCGGGCAGCCCGGCCTCCTGCAGAATCTGACATAACAGCACGGCTGACAGCGGCGTCAGCTCCGCAGGCTTGAGCACTACCGCGTTGCCCGCCGCCAGCGCCGGGGCAACCTTATGCGCCACAAGGTTCAGCGGGAAGTTAAACGGCGTAATTGCCACCACCACCCCCAGCGGCCGGCGATGCCAGAAGCCGAAGTAACCCTCCCCACTGGGAATCGCATCCAGAGGCACCGTCTCGCCGTGGATGCGTTTGGCTTCCTCCGCACCGAAGGTGAAGGTCTGTACGGCACGGTCGACTTCGATGCGGGCGTACTTCAGAGCCTTGCCCGCTTCCTGCGCGATGGTTCGGGCGAAGGTTTCGCGGCGTTCACGAATGAGCTGGGCGGTGCGAAGCAGGATGTCGCTGCGACGGTGGGCAGGCATTTGCGCCATGGCGGTTGCCCCACGCTGTGCTGCCTCAATGGCCGCTGCCACATCCTCCCGTCGCGCGGTAGCAACCTGGGCGATCGTCTCGCCGGTGTACTTGTCGCGCACCGCCACCGGCTCCCCACCATCCATCCAGCGTCCACCGATCAAGAGATTGCATTCCATACCTGCATGATACCGACGGGACTGTGATTTCCTGGCCGCCAGTGCCCGCACGGACACCCGCGTTTGCCAAGGCGAGTTTCCCGCCAGGTTCATCACCTGGCTCGAGGCGTTGGAAAAACATGGTTATCACGTGGGCATGACGGGCAAGAGCTGAGGGCCAGGCCTCGCCAGGACCACCAACGGCCGAAAACGTCAAATGCTCGGCCGACCCTGGCAGCTGTGTTTCGGCAAACAACCGGCAGAGGAGCTGTGCACCCTTACCACAGATCGCGATTGCATCCGCAATACAGCCAGCGAGCCTCGCAAATGAAGGATTGGCTCTTCTCGCTTCTGCGTCAGCAGAATGCCCCGCGCATCCTGGGCAACGTCGACATCCTCGACCGCTATACCTGGATGCAGACCGAAACCGTCAACTTCTACGAAAGGCGGATGCGCGGTGAACCAATCGTACCCAATTGGATCGATCCCACCGATTTTGCCCCACAGGCGGTGGAATAGCTCCGTCCCCCAGGATTGAGCACAATCAGCTCAGCGTGTCGCGCCCGTCTTCCGGTCCAGCTTCAGTTCGATCTGGAACGTCTGATCCGGGGCAAGCATGAAGGTGTCGTTCAGCGGCGTGTAGCTCTTGACCAGCACCGTCTTGCCGTCGGGCTGGAACTCGAGCAGGCGCATGTAGCCCTCGCCACCAAGGTTGCGCGTCTGGTAGTTGGAGAGCATCTGGTGGCACACCGTGCCGCGCTCCGTCTCGCTGACCATATAACCTGTCCCGTCGCCCAGCACGTGGCCGTTGAGCACCAGGTGGAAGCGGTGCTGCTTCACAAGGTGGTCCCACAGTTCCTGGCCGTCATACCGTTCGCCGGGGATGGGATAGAACTTGGGGTTCCAGTTCTGGCGTCCCTTGGTGTGATCGTAGCGGGTATCGTCATGGAACATGTAGGCGTGGGTGATGAGGATTCCCTCACGATCCGGGTGCGCCTCCATCACCTTGTTGGCCCAGTCGACGGCCCGTTTGCTGGGGCCGAACTCCAGGCTGATGATGATCCACTTGACCCCGCCCGCCTCGAAGAGGTGGTAGGTGTTGTCCAGCTTGCCCTTATCGAGCGCACCGCCAAACGTCTCCCATTTGGAGATTTCCTCGTAGGAGAAGTACTCATTGCCGTAGGTATCGCGGGTAGTGGAGTTGCCACGCGGGCCGTAGTCATGGTTGCCGAAGGCCAGTGCATAGGGCACCACGTCGTGCAGCAACGACATCGAACGTGCGGCACGCTCCCACTCTATTGGCGCATTCGTGTCGGTGATATCCCCCAGGTGCAGCACGTATTTGATGTTTCGCTTCTGGGCATTATGGCGAATCCAGCTTGTCTGCAGGTCGAACATGCCCGGATAGACCCGCGAGTAAACCTGCGTGTCGGGCAGCGCCACCAGCGTCCAGGCGCCTTCGGTGAATTCGGACATCGCCAGCGCGCTGGGCGTCACGTTGATCGGCCGGGCATTGCCCTGCTGCACCGCCTCGACGTGTTCGCGCAGGTTCCGGAAAAAGGCCCGGGCAAACGCCTGCCGCTGTGCCTCATCCAGCCGATGTCCCCCGGCCCCGGCGGGCTTGTCGAACGGAATCGAACTGAGAATCACCCGCCCCTTCTCCATCGCCCCTTCCATCAGGGCCGGAGCTTCCGTCGTGCCCGTCGCGCTGACGATCACCTCGAAGTTCGCGTGCGAGTTGAGCGACTCCCAGCTTGCCCGCGGCCCTGCCAGCGCCAGTTTGTTCCCATTGCGCGGCACATCCCTGAGCAGCGGATGGTCCGGGCTGTGTATCGTCAGCTCATTGGTATCCAGGTCGTTGCGCGTCGCCTTCAGTGGTTCAGCGAGTACCGCCGGGAATGACTCAGTCTGATCCGCCTGCGTCATGTGGACGATCACATTGCCACGGCGCACGAACGCGTGCAGGGCTGCGCCGTACTGCCGCATGTAACTTTGATATCGCGGATGCTGGCTGGTGAACGAACCGAAGTAAATCAGTCCCTCCAGGTTCTCAGGCGAGCGGTTCAGCGGCAGCTCAATCACCTCGAACCCCGCCTCCTTCAAAAAGGCCGGCCCTTCGCCCTTAGCGCGGGACCACTCGTCCGCGACCTCCTCGAACACGTAGGCCCGTGGCGTCGCCCCCAGTACTCCCGTCCATACCGCCAATGCCAAAATCCCCCAGACCATCATCGTCCGCTGAATCATGACGTCACCTCTGGTTGTGAAATGGTCGTAATGGCACCATGAAACCCGAAAACCCGTCGCCGATCAAGGCGACCCCCCGGCCAGGACGCCGCAATCTGGCGTAATCGCCTCCCTAACCATAACGCAAGTCCGCTCCGGTCGAAATCCCGCCCGCGATGTTCTACACTAACGCACCCATGATCCTGCTCATCGACAACTACGACAGCTTCACCTACAACCTCGTGCAGCGGATCGGCGAACTGGACCGTTCGCTGGAACTGCGCGTCGTCCGTAACGACAAGATCACGGTCGAGGAGTGCCTCGCCCTGAAGCCGGACCACGTGATCATCTCGCCGGGCCCCTGTACCCCCGATGAAGCGGGCATCAGCGTCGAGCTGGTCAAAGCGATGGCGGGAAAGGTGCCGCTCCTGGGGGTCTGCCTTGGGCATCAGTCGATCGGCCAGGCGTTCGGCATGGTTGTCGAACGCAACTATCGCCTGATGCACGGCAAAACCAGCCCCATTGAACACGATGGCCGCACCATCTTCGCAGGACTGCCCAACCCCTTCACCGCCACGCGGTATCACAGTCTGGTCATCCGCCGCGACAGCTTCGACCACGAACGCTTCGAGATCAGTGCCTGGACCCGGGAGCAGGAAATCATGGCCCTGCGAGCCAAACCCGGCGTCTTCGGCCCCGCGCCGCTGGAAGGTGTCCAGTTCCACCCCGAAAGCTTCCTTACCGAAGTCGGACCGCAACTGCTGGCCAACTTTTTGGGCCTCAAACCCGCCGCCGTGTAATCTGACAGGGTAAAACGCGCCGCCCCCATCACTTAATCGCCAAGTCGCTCACGCCGTGATCGACTGAAGCGTCGTCAGCAGGTTGTTGTAGCTGACATCGAGCGCTTCGGGGATCACGCGGATGCGGCCGATGGTCTGCATGAAGTTGGTGTCGCCGTTCCAGCGTGGCAGGACGTGAACGTGAACATGGCCGGGCAGCCCCGCGCCGGCGCAGCGGCCAAGGTTCAACCCGACGTTCATCCCCTGCGGGTTCAGCGCAGTCCGTAGCAGCTTCTCCGCCAGGACGGTCAGGTCCATGATGTCGTGACGCTGCTGCGTGGTCAGATCGGTCAGGTCAGCCACGTGGTCGCGCGGAGCGATGAGCAGGTGGCCGTTGGTGTAGGGAAAGCGGTTGAGCAGGATCATGCCGCGCTCATCGCTCAGGAGGATGAGCCGCTCGCGCATGAGGGCTGGGTCGGGCTTCTGGCTGGCCGCGTCACAGAGGAAGCATCCGCTGCCGGTCGTCGATTCCGGCGGATTCGCTTCGATCTGACGGATGTAGTCGATGCGCCACGGGGCCCACAGGTTCTGGTGCGTCATGGCGAATAAGTTAACACGAAGTGCGACGAAAGTGTTGAACCCGGGTGGACCCTATGCGTGGGTCGCTCAGGCGATCATGTCGTTCACTCACTCCAGGTCATCTCTTCCTCGGGTCGGGCGGGCAGGTAGGACTTCAGCTCGTCCACCATGGTGCGATCGGAAAGCGGATAGTCGCGCAGGTAGCTCGCCCGGGCGAGCAGATGGGCGCCGGCCGGGGTGGTCAGATACTGGAAGAAGATCGCCAGCAGGCCGCGGTAGACCATGCTCGTGTCTGTGGCCGCGAAGAAGGCGACGGTCGACAGAATCAGCAGCGTGATGCCCAGCGTACCCGCCTTGCCCGCCGCGTGCATACGGCAGTAGACGTCCGGGAAGCGGATCAGCCCCACACCGGCGACGAAGATGAAGAACGTGCCGCCGATCATCAAAGCCGCAATGATGATTTCAAGGATGTCTGGCATATCAGAACACTCGTCCACGTTCGATATATTTGGCGACGGCGACGCTGCCGATGAACCCGACAACGGTAAGAATCCATACCGCGTCGAAGTACAAATGCTGCTGGTAGAGGATGCACATGAGGCAGACGATGCCCATGAAGCTCATCGTGAGGGAATCAAAGCCCACTGCCCGATCGGCCGCACGCGGGCCGATGTAGATGCGGTAGAGGCACATCGCCGCGGCGATGAAGAGGCACGCCAGACAGAACAACGTCACGTTGTACAGGAACGGGCTCATGCCGCACCTCCCTGCGGTTGCATGCGCGGCGCTGGCGGATTACCACCGCCCGGCCGCGTCCATTTGAGAATGTTGTCTTCCAGCACGGTCTGAATACCCTGCCGTGTCTCGTCTGGGTCAGCCCCAATGTCCAGCGCGTGAATGACGAGCAACTGTTTGTCGCGTTCGATGTGGACGGTGATCGTGCCGGGTGTCAGCGTAATCGAGTTGGCGAGGCTGGTCACCTCAAAGTCCGTCTTGGCACGCATGGGCACCGCCAGAAAGCCCGGGCGGATCGCCGGTGTGGGCGAAAGTGCCAGCTTCGCCACCTGGATGTTCGACTTCACCAGTTCGCGCAGAAAGATCAGCACGTACAGCAGGAAGTAGACCACTCGCATCAGCATCAGTGCGCCTCCCGCGTCAGGTTCGCGACCACGGCGACAGCACGCCGCTCGGCATCGGGGGACTGTTCAACATCATCCGCTGCAACGGCGTCAGCTTCGTCAGACTTTGCCTCGGCAACGACGGGCCAGGCGCCCTGACCAAGCACCGCCGTGACGTAGTTGTTCGGGTCGCGCACATCCGTCGCCGCCTTGCTCGCCAGATCGATGAAGGGCTGGGCAAACACACCAAATGCAGTCGTCGCGAGCACCAGCACAGCCGTGGGCGCCATCATGCCGCGATAGCTCAGGGGCTGCCACTGGCTCTCGTGGGCCTTGCCCCAGAAAACGTAGGTCCAGATCTTCATCATCGAGTAGAGCGTGAAGAAGCTGGTGATGATCGCTACCGCAACGACAAGAAAGTATCCGCCCGAGAACCCCACGCCGATGAGCGTGAACTTGCCGGCAAATCCCGTGAAGGGCGGAATACCCGCGATGGACAGGCCTGCCACGAGGAACAACCCCGCCACGCCCGGCGCGACGTTGAGCAGCCCGCCCATCTTCTTGAGTTCCTGCGTCCCGGTGATGCGTTCAGCGATGCCGCCCACCAGGAACAGACACGACTTCACGATGATGTTGTGCGCCACGTAGAAGATCGTGCCCGCGATCGCCATGTTTACGATCAGCGGATCGACGTGGCCGGTGAAGCCGATGCCCATGAGCATGTAGCCCACCTGGCTGATGATGTGCCAGGAGAGAATGCGGCGAATGTCCCACTGGCACATCGCGCCCAGTACCCCCAGCAACATCGTGAAGCCCGACAGCACAAGCAGAATCTGTACGATCAACTCCCCGCCTTCCTGTTGAAAGACGGTGATGAAGACACGCAGCAGGGAATAGACGCCCACCTTGGTGAGCATTCCCGCGAAGAAGCCGATCACACCACTGGGCACGATCGGATAGCTGTCCGGCAGCCAGAAGAACAGCGGGAAAGCGCCCGATTTGATGGAGAAGACGACCAGCAGCATGATCGAAGCAGCCGTAACCATCGCGGCACGCTGGCCGGTCAACTGAGTGGTCTGAACTGCGATATCCGCCATGTTCAGCGTACCCACGGTGGCATAGATCAACCCGATCGCAGCGACGAACAGGCTCGAACCTATGGCGTTGATGACGATGTACTTGAACGTCTGACGCAGTTGCTGCCGCGACGCTCCTGCCATCATCATGGCGTAGGAACTGATCAGCATCACCTCATAGGACACGAACAGGTTGAACAGATCGCCGGTGAGGAAGCTCCAGTTCACCCCGCCCATGAGCACGTGCATCAGCGGATAGAAGAAGTATTGCTGCTGCACGCGGGTAACGGTCCAGAAGGTGTAGATCATCGCCACCGTGCCCACGCCCATCGTCAGACAGAGCATGATGGCTGCCAGCCGGTCCGCGACAAAGACGATGCCCCAGGGCGCTTCCCACCCGCCGACCGCCATCGTCTGGATGCCGTGCTGGTCCACGTAAAAGAGCAGCCACAAGACGTAGCCCAGCACGCCCAGCGCCGACGCCAGGCTCATCGCCCGCTGCAGCACCGGCTGCCTGCTGAAGAACGTCAGCACCATCGCGGTGAACAGTGGAACAAGGATCGGGATGATCAGATGCGTATTCATGATCGTCTCAGATCAGGTCAGGTTCGCAGTCGGAACCAGTCACTCTCATTCAGCTTACGCGTCAACCGTGCGCGGTCCGCACGGGCAGGCCGCTGACGTTCTCGCGCGGCGCATCAGCGCATTGGCGCGACAGTTCCTCAAACACGTTGGGCACAGGCGTCAGGTGTTGCAACTTTTGGTCGCCCTCATCCTCATCGAGGTTGGGCAGTTGCTCGGGATTGTCTGTGCCGTGATCCAGGTAGACGCGGTAGCTGATGGTCAGCAGCAGCGCCCCGACCGCGAAGCTGATGACGATGGCGGTCAGGATGATGTCCGGTGGCAGCGGGTCCATCATCGCGGAAAACTGCGTCTGTCCCTCGGCGACGAACGGTGCATCATTGGCGCGGGCGTAGCCGCCGCTGGTGATCAGCAGCAGGTTTGCCCCGTTGGAATAGAGGCCCAGCCCCATGACGATGCGGATGAAGTTCGGCCGCAGGATCATGTAGGTGCCGCCCGCGAACAGCAGCGCCACAATGGTCGCCATCATCAATTCCATGTCAGCGGTCCTCCATGCCCAGTTCAACGAAGATCGTCATCAGCGTGCCCAGCACGATGAGGTAGACGCCCAGATCGAAGAAGGTGGCTGTCGGCAGGTGATAGCTGCCGATGTGCCAGATGGTGTGATTCATGAATCCATAACCGAGCAGCGCCTGCACGGTACCGGTCAGCAGCGAGATGCACAGTCCGACGACGGCGAACTTCCACCACTGGATGCGTGCCGCCCGCTCCACACCGAACGCCAGCAGGTAGATCGCCGCCCCGGCCGCACCCAGCACACCCGCAATGAATCCACCGCCGGGCAGGTTGTGACCCTGCATGAAAATGATGGCTGACACCACCAGGCTCAGCGGCAGCGCGAAACGCGCCACCGTGCGAAGAATGGGCGAACTGACCGTCATGCCAGTTTCCTCCTTGACCGCAGCAGAGCGAACACCGCCAGTCCGACGATGACCAGCACACAGATTTCACCCGTGGTGTCGATCGCACGGAAGTCGACGATGATGACGTTGACCGCGTTGGCACCACCCGCGCCATCTAACGCCCGGGACAGATAATCCTCCTTAAGTGTGCGCGTCGCACGAATGCCATCACTCATGCTCAGAAGCACCATCAGAAACACGATGATGCCCACGCCGGCCGAGATGCCCAGGTTGATCATCTTGCGCGTGATCGACATCTGCTCCGGCTGGAACGACGGCATGAAGAACAGGATCAGCAGAATGAAGATCGTCGACACAGTCTCGATGAGAATCTGCGTCAGCAGAATGTCCGGCGAGCGGTAAACGACGAACATCAGCGACACGAGGAAACCAGTCGCCCCCAGCGCGATCGCACCACCCATGCGGGTGTTCGCGCGAACCACCGCCGTCATCGCCCCGATCGTCAGCACGCCCAGTGCGATGGCGTACCAGGGCAACTCGGTGAGATCCACGGTGGCGTTCGCCAGCGACAATCCGCCATGCACCAGGGCGTAAGCGCTCACGCCAATGAAGAATGCCATCGTCGCGGCGATGTACCAGTGCAGCGACCCATTCTGCCACCGGCCCGCATAGAACGTGGCGAAGCCGGCAATGTGTTCCATCATGCGTTCCCACACGCGCGGCGCCGAAGGCAGTACGTCCAGCCTGGCCTGCGCCGCCTCCACCGCCGTGCGCCGCATGTAGAAGCCCACGCCCAGCGCGATGGTGATGAACGTCAGCACCACCGGACCGATCGACCAGTGGACCGGGTTCATCGAAATGTGGACGTGCGAGTGCGGGTCAGACGAGATCGCCTGCACCAGATGCTCGGTCACCGAGGTAACGCCGATCACCCCCAGCCCGGTCGCCGCCAGCGCCAGCACCGCGGGCGGTATCCACAAGCCTGGCCCCGCCTCATGCGCGTGATGTCCCTTTTCCGTCTCCGGGCCGCAGAATACACCCAGCAGAATCTTGAAGCTTACCGCGAACATGAACGCGTTGGCCAGCACACTGCCCGCAACCACCAGCCACTGCCCAACACCCGCCGCATGCAGCACCTCGCTGTGCAACAGTTCGTGATACAGCGCTTCCTTGGCGAGGAAACCAAAGAACGGGGGCACACCCGCCATCGACAGCGCCGCGGCGGCGCAGATGATGAACGTGATGGGCATCTTCCGCCGCAACCCGCCCAGTTCACGGATGTCGCGCGTGTGGGTGGCATGCTCCACAATGCCCGCCACGAGGAACAACGCTCCCTTGTAGGTGGCGTGCGAGAGAATCTGCAGCGCATCCTGCTCCGATGCGTTCAGACCGTACACCAGCATGATCATGCCCAGCATCGACAGCGTCGTGCGGGCGAGGATTGCCTTGAGGTCCGTCTCGCGCATCGCCTGATAGGCGCCGAGTACGAACGTGATCAGCCCGACCGTGATGAGCACCGGCGACCACAGAGCTGTTCCCCCGAAAATCGGCAGCATCCGCCCAACGAGAAATATGCCTGCCTTCACCATCGTGGCCGCGTGCAGATAGGTCGACACCGGCGTCGGCGCGACCATCGCGTTGGGTAACCAGAAGTGGAACGGCGCCTGGGCTGACTTCGTGAACGCGCCGAGGAACACCAGAATCAGGGCAATATTCGCCAGCGGCGAGGCCAGCAATCGTGACCAGGCGCCCGTCTGCTGCTGCAACTCGCTGAGCGTGAACGTGCCCGCCGCCACGCCAATGAGCACGACGCCGGCCAGCAGTCCCAGTCCGCCCGTGACGGTGACCTGCATCGCCATGTTTGCCCCGCGTTTGGCGGAGGCTTCGTCATACCAGAAGCCGATGAGCATGAACGACGCAATGGTCGTGATTTCCCAGAAGACGTACAGCAGCATCAGATTGTCAGCCAGCGCCACGCCGAGCATCGCGCCCATGAAGGTGATGAGCGCCGCGTAGTACCTTCCCAGCCGCGAATTGGGCAGGTCAGTGGGGATATAGCTCAACGAGTAGATGCCCACGAGCGTGCCTATGCCCGAGACGAGCATGGCGAAAAAAAGCCCGAAGGCATCACCCAGCAGACGCAGGTCGATCTGAAACGTGCCGACAGAGAACCAGGTTGTGGTGAAGAGGGCCGGCGCCTGCCCCGCCTGATGCGTGTTAAGGAACAGCGTCGTGGACATGCCAAAGCACGTCAACGCCGCCAGCACCATCAGCAGGCCGGTATGCCGCCCGGTGTATCGGCCGATCAGCAGCGCCAACATGGCCGCGGCGAACGGCACGAACACGATCGCCGGCAGCATCGATGGGTAATCCAGCATGTTTGTGCCTCACAGACTCTGTCGGACGTCGCCCCCGCCGCGGCATCCCGCCTCGATCGTCCGTTATCTGCCCGAAACGGGCACACCGATTTCGCCCCGGTGCGCAGCCGCGACAACCCCTGTCGCCGCTACCATCGGCAATACCGGCACGGTTCAACAGTTTCCCCGCCCGGTTCAATGAAAACTTGCCGTTATTCAGACCCTGATCGACCCCCGCGCGGCCCCGCGGCCGCACCCACAGGCGTCGCCAAACAATACGAAATGCCCCCCGGGCGCACAACCCGACACCCTACCGCTTGCAGCTTCGTGCAGCGGAGCGATTAGATGAACATCATCGTGCTGACGAAGCGCGTCGCGGTACCGCAATCAGCGTTCGATTACCGGTCGACCTGGCCCATCACGACGTCGATCGAACCGATGATCGCCGGGACGTCCGCCAGCAGGACGTTGCGGCACAGGGCGTTCAACACACTGAGGTTGCAGAAAGTGCCTGCCCGTGCCTTGCAGCGGTAGGCCATTGTGCCGCCCTGGCTTTCCAGATAGAAGCCCAGCACGCCGCGTGGGTTTTCCGTTTCCACGTACACCTCACCCGGGTCTGGCTTGAACGCCCGCGTCATCTTCACGCGGTAACGACCATCGCCATCGCCCGGCGGCGGGATCATCTTCACCGCCTGGCGGATGATCTTCACCGACTCCATCACCTCCCGCATTCGCACCATGTAGCGGTCCCAGCAGTCGCCCAGCGTGCCCATCTCGCCCGTGCCGACGATCACATCGAAATCCAGCTCGGGGTAGAGGCTGTAGGGATTGTCGCGCCGCAGGTCATAGGGAATGCCACTGCCACGGATCACCGGGCCGGTCAGGCCGTAATCAATCGCCATCTGCCTGGAGATGACGCCGATATTGGCGGTGCGCTTGATGAAGATGTGGTTGTACGTGAGCAGGTCGTGATATTCCTTGACCTTCGGCTCGAAGTAGTCCAGGAATTCGATGACCTTGTCGAGATAGCCATCCGGCAGGTCATGCGTGGTGCCGCCGATCGTCAGGTAGCTGTAGGTCAGACGGGCGCCACAGACCATTTCAAAGAGGTCGAGGATGTATTCGCGTTCGCGGAAGGCGTAGAGGAACGGCGTGAACGCGCCCAGGTCCAGCCCATAAGTGCCGAACGACACCAGGTGCGAGGCGATACGGTTCAGCTCACAGATGATGATGCGGATGAACTCCGCCCGGCGGGGCAGTTCGATACCCGCCAGCTTCTCCGCCGCCCGGCAGAACGCCCAGTTCTCGTTCATCCCGGCCAGATAGTCCATGCGGTCGGTGTACGGGATGTACTGGTAGTAGGCGACGTTCTCGCCAATCTTTTCCGCACACCGGTGCAGGTAGCCCAGGTGCGGGATCGCTTCCAGCACGATTTCACCGTCGGTACGCAGCACCACACGCAGCACGCCGTGGGTCGACGGGTGCTGCGGGCCCATGTTGACGAGCATCTCCTCGGTCTGGACATCCGCCTGCTCGACGGGCGAGCCGTTGGACTCAACCGGAATCGTCTGGCCAAGTTCCTCCAGCGGCACACGTGTGCCCGGCGCATCTGGCTTGGGAATGATATACGTCTGCTCGGTCTGCGTATCGGTTGCGCTCATGGTGGTGGGGATTGTAATCGTTGCGCCGGATGGTGGCGAGTCGCCCCACCGGGCCGTTGAACATTCATCTTTCTACACTTACCGGTCATGACCGCCGCGCCCGACCTGTCGCTGTCACAACTGCACGCCCTGGCCCAGCCACTGGGCTTCGCCCTGGTGGGTGTCGCCCCCGCCGAGCTGACCGGGCACGAGGCGTTCCTGCGCGACTGGCTGAGCAAGGGACTGCACGGTGAGATGGCCTACCTTGCCGAGCATCTGTCGCAGCGGATCGACCCAACGGTCCTGCTGCCAGGGGCGAAAAGCATAATCTGCGTGGCGGACCGTTACGCGGCACGCGCCCCGGAAGCTTCCACCGCAGCCCCCTCCAATCCGCACGGCCGCGTCGCACGATACGCCTGGGGCGACGACTACCACCAAACGATCAAAAAACGGCTCTTCACTCTTGCCGATGTGCTGCGTGAGCGGTTTGGCGCGGGCCACCAGTTCAAAGTGACGGTCGACACCGCCCCGGTGCTGGAACGTGAGCACGCCATGCGGGCCGGGCTGGGCTGGATCGGTAAACATACCCTCCTCATTCACCACCGGCTGGGGTCCTACCTCCTGCTGGGCGAGATCGTGACGACTCTCGCCATCGAAACCTCGGGCGACGCGGATTACCCGCTTCCGCTGCGGCCGGGCACCGACCACTGCGGCACCTGTACCCGCTGCATCGAAGCCTGCCCCACCCGGTGCATCGCTTCCGAAGGCTACGCCCTCGACGCCAGCCGGTGCATCAGCTACCTCACGCTGGAGCACCGATCGCTGATCGCCCCGGACCTACACGATGCGATAGGCAACTGGGTCGCAGGCTGCGATGTGTGTCAGGAGGTCTGCCCGCACAATCGACCCGGCGAGGCCCGCGATGAGCCGGTGCGGGCCGAATACGAACCCCGGCCGGGAGTCGCCGGCGGGCTGAACCTGCTTGAACTGCTCAACTGGTCAGCCGAGGACCGACAGCGGACCTTCACCCGCTCAGCCCTCAAACGCATGAAGCTGGAGATGGTGAAGCGCAACGCCCTCATCGCCGCGGGCAACCACCTGGCCAGGCAGGATCACCCTGCCCTGCGAGCCCGCATCACGGAACTCGCCAAGGATGAGGCTGAACACCCACTCGTCCGCGAAACCGCCCGGCAGGTCCTGGCCCGTCTTGGCATGGTCGCGTAAGCGCCCCACGTCAGCCCTGCTCCGGCCCCCCGGAAGCCGCCCCGCCCGCAGTGCCTCCAGCAGCGGAATCAACTCCTGCCACTGCCTCGGATCGCCCTGCCACGACTGAATCACACTGATCGCCGTCTGGACCAGCCGGGCACCCTGTGGAAAATCACCTTGCTCGGCATGTTTCACGGCAAGCTGGACCAGCCGCTGCACCGCCGGGGCGTAGCGTGCATTAATTTCCAGTGCCCGCATCAGGTTCGCTTCCGCGCGGGCCAGATCGCCCCGCAGCAGGCACACCTCGCCGATGTTCGTGTAGACGTCCGGCCGGTGCTCGTCCAACTGCAGGGCCGCCCCCCACGCTGCGATGGCCCGCTCGAAATCACCCTGCCGGGCCAGCAGCGTGCCCCGGTTAACGTGGGCATCAACCAGGCGAGAATCGAGCGTCAGCGCCTCATCCAGCCGGGCTTGTGCCACATCGAGCGTCTGCTGTCGAATCGCGATGCCCGCCAGCGCATTGGCCGCCCGGGCGCGAGTCCGTCGGCTGCCCGGCGTCGCGTTCGCCTCGTCCGCCAGCACCGCTTCCAGTGTGGCGGTCGCCTCATCGATACGGTTGGCGGTGAGCTGAGCAATCCCCAGCGCCAGGCGAAAGTCCAGATCGTTCGGTCGCAGTGACAGCCCCTGCTCCAGCCTGGCGACGGCTGTGTCGATCCGCCCCGCCTCCAGATCGATTCGCGCCAGATTCAGGTACGCCTCCGGAAACGATCGCGGTCCCAGCTCGATCGTTCGCAACCAGCACGCATACGCCTGCTCGCGATCGCCTTCAGCGAACCATGCGGAACCTAAATGATGCCAGCCGCGAGGGTTGTGGGGGGCACGCTCGACCACCGTCTGCCAGATCGCCTGCTCGGAGCGGTAGTCGTGGTTACGGCTGACGGTCAGGATGCTGAGCACCAACGTGACAAGAACGAACGCCCCTGCCATGACCGGCGCACCAGCTGCCGCACGTCGCTTCAAAAATGCATACCCTCCCAGCACCACCACCATAACCACCGCAATCAGTGGCAGATACATGCGATGCTCCACCATCAGGTCGGCGATGGGCAGGATGCTGGAGGTTGGCGCGAGAATCAGGAAGAACCATGCGGGCACCATCGCCCACGGCCGGCGGCGAATCAATGCCCAGCCGGTCGACCCCACAGCGACCCCCACAATCAGCACCGGCACGCTCACGCGAACCAAAGCCATCACCCACGGGATGTCCGGGTGGTCGAAGAGCGTGTGCTGCGCCGGGTGCATCCGATCGAGCACCAGCGGATACGGCAGCAGACTCAGCCGCAGGTATTTCAGGATGACCAGCGGCTGCGTGAGGGCATACTGCCACCACGTCAGCGACTCGTAGCCGAACCCGGCCGAGGCGGCGGCCTGTGTCTGGGGCAGGAAAAGTACACCCGCCGTAGCGGTGAGCAGGAGATAGAGCACCCCCCGCCGTCGCAACAGGTCACGCAGGGGCAGGCGTGTCAGCGTCCAGTCGTAGACGACCACCGCCAGCGGCGCGGCGATCATCACTTCCTTGGAAAGCATCCCTCCGAGGCAGCACAGGATAGCGATGGCGGGCCAGAGGAACGCCTCCGGCAGGGACGTACGGCGGTGCGAAGACACAAGCGGTTCCAGATCGCGGATCGCGGCGTAGAGGGTGAGCAGGAAGAACATGCCCATCATCGACTCACCGCGCTGGATGATGTAGGTCACCGCCTGCGTGTTGAGTGGGTGGACCAGCCATAGGAGCGCGATGGCAAAGGCAAGTCCATCCGCCGCCGTCCCAAACCGCTGATGCAACAACGGCAGCCTCAGCGTTCGCCGAACGACACCGAAAAGCGCCAGCCCGGCCGTGATGTGAATCGCGGTGTTGACCAGGTGATAGCCCAGCGGGTCTTCACCGCCGAGCTGGTAATTGAGCCACATCGTCACGTGCAGCAGCACGCGCCGGGTCGAAAAGAAGAACGCCCAGGCCTCGCCCTCGCGCAAGTCTCGCAGGGCCAGCAGGATCTGGTCATCATCGAGGATGAAGGGCGCGATGAAGCTATTGAGGTAAACCGCCAGCCCCGCCAGCACCAGCGTCGCTGGCATCCACCAGCGCAACCGATCGGATGGCAAAGATGGCACCTGCCGCGTCGCGTCAGGCTGCAGCACGGTCGCGGTCGCCTTCACGGCGGTTGCCCCCGCATCCGGTTCCCTTTGAGGACGCCTGGTCATCTGGCTCCGGTGCGGGCGGCGGCACGTCGGCGATTACAGGCCGATGATGCTGAAGCCCGCGTCCACGTGAATCGTTTCACCGGTGACGGCACTGGACAGATCGCTGAGGAGGTAGACAGCCGTGTCGCCCACCTCGCTGCCCTCGATATTACGCCGCAGCGATGCCTTTCGCTGCTGGTGCTCGAACATTTCCTGGATCCCCCCCACCGCCGAGGCGGCAAGCGTTCGCAGCGGCCCGCCGGAGATGGTGTTCACGCGAATGTTCTTCTCGCCCAGTTCCGCTGCCAGATACCGCGTCGAGTGCTCCAGCGCCGCCTTGGCAATGCCCATGATGTTGTACCCGGGGATCACCTTCTCGCCGCCATAGTAGGTCATCGAGATGATCGACCCGCCGTTGGGCATCAGGTGCATGGCCCGCTGCGCCATCGCCACCAGCGAGTAGGCGCTGATATCCAGCGCCTGCGCCCAGGCCTGTCGGGTGGTTGTGTGGAATTTGCCAATCTCCAGGAACGCCCGGTCGGCGAACGCCACCGAGTGCACCACGAAGTCGATCGTGCCAAAGTCAGCCTTGAGCTTGTCGAACACAGCGTCCAGATCGGCATCCGAACTGACGTCGCAGGGCACCAGCCAGGGGTCCTCGATACCCAGCTCCTTGATCGCCCCGGCGGCGCGGCGCTGCATCTTGTCGCCCGGCAGGTGGGTGAAGAGGCACTGCGCGCCGTGCTTCAACAGCGACTGGGCGATGTACCAGGCATAGCTGCGATCGTTCGCCACGCCGAAGATGATGCCGCGTTTACCTTCCAACAATCCCATCGGTGCCTCCTGGGGGTAATGCCAAATCGTGGGGGGCAAGATTACCAGCAAACGGCACATCAGACAAAAAGCTAGAATGGTTGCCGCTTTTATGCTCCGCACCACGATTCATTGAGGGAGGCGATCGATGCAAACGCGGCCACTGGGCAGGACGGGTCTGCAATTACCCATTCTCAGCTTTGGCGCATCCTCGCTGGGCCAGGAGTTTCGGCAGGTCGACCTGAACGAAGCGCTGCGCTCCGTGCGGGTGGCGCTGGACCTGGGGATGAACTTCATCGACACCTCGCCCTACTACGGCCGGGGGATGAGTGAGGTGCTGCTGGGGGTGGCGCTGCGGGGTGTACCGCGTGACAGCTACATCTTGGGCACCAAGCTGGGCCGGTACGATGTCAACCATTTCGACTTTTCCACCAAGCGCGTGGTCGAAAGCGTGGATGTGAGCCTGCACCGCATGGGCGTCGACCACATCGACATCATGCTCTGCCATGACATCGAATACGTCGACATGTATCAGATCGTGGAAGAGACGCTGCCCGCCCTGCGCAAGGTGCAGGAACAGGGCAAGGTGCGGTTCGTGGGCATCTCCGGTTACCCGATGAAGATCTTCGAGTGGGTAACCCAGCGGGCCGAGCTGGACGTCATCCTCTCGTACAACCACTACACACTGCAGAACCAGAAGCTCGCCCGGCTGATCCCGATGCTCAAGGAAAAGGGCATCGGCATCATGAACGCAGCTCCCTTTGCCGCGCGACTGCTCACCAACGCACCGCTGCCCGCCTGGCACAAGGCGACGCCGGAGGTGCGCCAGACCTGCCGCAAAGCAGCTGAGCATTGCGCTGCCAAAGGTGTCGACATTGCCCAGCTCGCCGTGCAGTTCTCGATCGCGAACCCCGACATCGCGACGACAATCGTTGGCTCAGCCAACCCGGACAACGTGCGCAAGTGGGCCGAATGGGCCGCTCAGCCCATTGATGAGCAACTGCTTCAGGAAGTGCTGACGATCCTCGAACCGGTGCGCGACTGGTCGCACATCGAGGGTCGACCGGAGAACAACTGAAACATCGTGCCCGGGGTCGCCCCGCCCCCGGGTTTAATCCCTTTTTTGGCGAGACAACGATGAAAGCCATCCTTCTTGAGGAACCGCGGCGGTTTAAGCAGATTGACATGGCGGAACCGGGCAAACCCGGCCACGGTGAAGCACTCGTGCGTGTGCATCGCGTGGGCATCTGCGGCACCGACTTGCACGCCTACGCGGGCAATCAGCCCTTTTTCACCTACCCGCGCGTACTGGGGCACGAACTGGGTGTCGAGGTCGTCGAAGTGGGCGACGGGGTCACCAACGTGAAGGCGGGCGACCACTGTGTCGTCGAGCCGTATATGAACTGCGGCAAATGCATCGCCTGTCGACGCGGTCGCGGCAACTGCTGCATGGATACTCAGGTATTGGGCGTGCATCGCGATGGCGGCATGAGGCCCTACTTCATCCTGCGGGCGGACAAGCTGCACACCTCGGACAAGCTCAGCTACGAGCAGCTCGCGCTGGTGGAGACACTGGCAATCGGCCTGCACGCGGTGAACCGCGCGGAGGTGCAACAGGGCGAGAATGTGCTGATCATCGGCGCGGGGCCGATCGGGCTGGGCGTGATGCAGTTCGCCAAACTCGCTGGTGCGAAGGTCATCGTGCTGGACCTCAACGCCATGCGGCTGGATTTCTGCAAAAAGACGATCGGCGTCGACCACACCGTTCAGGCAGGGCCCGATGCGCTGCGCACCATTGAGGAAATCACCAATGGCGAACTGCCCACTGTCGTCTTTGACTGCACGGGCAGCCCCCGATCCATGTGCGCCGCCTTCGAATACGTCGCGCACACGGGCAAGCTGGTCTATGTGGGTATCGTGACGGCTGACATCACCTTCCCCGACCCGCTCTTCCACCGGCGGGAGATGACGCTCTACGCCTCACGCAACGCCCTGCCGCATGAGTTCAGGCACATCATCGGCCTGATCGAATCCGGCCGATTCGACACCACGCCCTGGATCACCCACCACAGCAGCTTCGATGAACTGATCGAAAAGTTCCCGAGCTTCACAAAGCCGGAGACGGGGGTCATCAAGGCGGTGCTGCACGTGTAATCACGAAGCACCGTACTGAATGACTAAGGGAAAAGGGATTACGCAGCGACGCGACTTGTCGTGTCGCTGCGTAATGTACTTTTCGCGCGTGCTTTGATTTATTTGAACGCCGCGTCGTCCGGGTTGCCCCCTGATCGCAGGTACGCGATCAAATCGAGCACTTCCTCTCGGGTCAGCACGTTCAGCAACCCCTCGGGCATCTTCGAAATCCTGGACAGCTCTCGGCTGACAATGTCCTCCTTGAGGATTTCCGTCGTGTCAGGGGCAAGCGGATGCGTGCGCACGACCACACGCTCATCATCCTCCTGCTCCACACGACCGATGATCAGATCGCCATCGACGGTACGGAATTCGGTCTCGGCGTACTGATCCGAAATCACGCGCGATGGGTGGATGATCGATTCGAGCAAATCTTCGGGGCTGAACCGCCCGCCCACACCTGTGAGGTCCTGCCCGGTGCTGCCGCCCTCTCCGGCGAAACGATGGCACTGGATGCAGCTCGCCGCGGTGAAGGCTGCCTTGCCGCTTTCAAACGATCGGCCGCTCCGTGTCTGATCGAGCAGCGGCACGATGTCATCCATCTGCCAGTTGTGCACGAACTGTCGCGGCGGGCCCATCTCCACCTGCGCGACCTGCACCGGATCGTTGAGAATCGGCTCCAGCGCCGCCTTCTCCTCATCGGTCAGGCGGGCGATCGCCTCGTTCTTGATATTGTTCATAAAGTTGGTGAAGCTGGCGCCACCCTTGAACTTCGTCGCAGCCAGATTGATCCAGCGGAAGTACTGCTCGCGCAGCTCCATCGTCCAGCCCGACCGCAGCGAATGCAGCACGAAAATGTAGTAGACGAAATCCTCCTGTGTGCGGGCTTCAGCGAGCAATTGCATCGTCCTGGCCGCAACAGTTGGCGATTCGAGATAGATCAATAGCCGCGCCAGTTCGCGATTCACAAGGTCGCTGCGGCTGGGGAAGCGCGACTCGAACCTGCTCAGCACCGCCCGAGTCACCGTTTCATCAGGCCGGCCCATACGAATGAACGCCACACCGTACACACGCAATAGGTCGAGCATCTGTTCCTCGCTCAGCCGCGACAACGGCAGCCGGCCCAGACTTTCGATCAGCCGCCCCTGATACGACGCATCACCGCAACGCGCCAGCGCCAGCAGCGCCTGAATCGACGCATTCACATGCGTTTCCGCCAGTGCGCGTTCTGCCCATAGCATCACATCCTGATGCTCGATCGCGACGCGGGCGGCGTAACGGATCGCGCGGTCGGGGCTGTTCAGATGCTGCCAGGCGAAGTCGATCGCCGACGGGTCCTTCCTGCCGTGCAACGATTCGAGTTCCCGCCGGAGCCAGCGTGCGTGTTGCGCTTCCGAATCGCCGGTCGGTTCCGTCAGGTCGATCGGATCGGTCGACTCATCGCCCACATACGTCACGCGGTAAAGCGCGGACTGTGTGCGTCGCCCGCCCACGGTGAAGTACATCGCGCCATCGTGCCCGATGACAACATCGGTCACAGGCAGCGGCTTGCCTTCGACAAACACCTCAAACGAGCCGATGTAGCTCGCTCCCTGTGGCTGCAGGTGCACCGCGTAAATCTTGCCGTAGGACCAGTCCAGGATGAAGAAGGCATCCTGATAGCGTGCGGGGAATTTTGCGCCATAGCCGAACGTTGTGCCGGTGGGTGAACTGAGGCCGATGTCCACCACCGCGCCAACGCTGTCGGGGTAATAGGCGGGCCACTTGCCGGTGCCGTAGCGCCACCCGAACTCCGCGCCGCTGACGATGTGGTTGACGCGCGTGGGGCGATACCAGCCGGTGCCGGTGTCCCATTCCATGTCGGAATCGAAGGTGAAGATTTCGCCGTCTCGGTTGAAGCTGAAGTCGTAGGCGTTGCGCATACCGCCGGCAAAGAGACGGACAAACGAGCCATTTTCATCCGTGGCGGCCAGCCAGCCACCCGGCGCCATAATGCCGGTCGCGTGACCTCTGCCGTCGGGCAGGCGTGGCAGCAGTTGATCCTCGCCCCAGTTGCGCAGCGGTGAATCAGGGGTGATTTGCGCGGGTGGTCGCGTGTGATTGCCTGCGATGATGTAAAGCAGGCCATCCGGTCCCAGCACAATCGCGTGCGGGCCATGCTCGCCCGAACCTTGCAGCTTCAGAATCTGCTGCACCTCATCGAGCTGATCGTCGCCATCGGTATCGCGCAGGCGATACATGCCCTGCTCCCGGCCGCCACCCTCTGCCACCATGGCATAGAGACTGTCATACGCCCACAACAGCCCGTGCGAATGCCCCAGATCGACAGGTACCTTTTCCACCTTCACGTCATCGCCTTCGATCGTCACGCGGTAGAGCGGACCGGTCTGATCGCTGACGTACAAGCGATTCTTCGGGTCAACTGCCATCGACACCCACGAGCCCTGCGTGAGGCGCGGCACGGTGTAGAGCAGTTCAGCCTTGAAACCGGGCAGGAGCTTCAGTTCCTCCGCAGGGGTCGCCCTGCTGGGCGCACCACCCCGACCACGCGGCAGCTCACCCCACGGCGCCATCCCCAGCGGGCCGAAAGCGTGCGCTCGCGACAGCCCCTGAGGACGGAACCCCGCCTCAGCCCAGCCCTCGGGCTTTTCCTTCGTCGCCAGCCAACGGTCATCCGTGACGACCGCGACCCGGCTGCGATCGGCCCGCGTGATTTCCAGCTTCAGGACGAGTCCCGCCGGGCCATCCCAGTTGCGTGCCGACACCGCCAGTACGTTGCGTCCCGCCACGAGCAACTTTGTCACGTTCACACCCACCGGCTGATGCCAGTCGGTGCTGCTGGCGACGTGCGTGCCATTGAGGAACACCTCCATGGAGTTGTCGCACGTGCCGGTGAGCATCGCCGCCAGCGTGCCCTCTTCAAGCTCAAACTCGCGGAAGAAATAGACCGACTCGTTGTTGCCCGGCTGATTGCTGAGCCAGATCCATTGCGGGATGGTGCGGTTGTCCACCAAAGCCCCAGCTGCTCCCCCTTCCTCCGCTTTCAGAGCGGACGCTACGGAAAGCGAGATGAACAGCGTCCACAACAGCGACGACCTCATGATCGTTCCTTTCAGACAGGAATCACGTCAGGCACGGGCACAAACCAGAACGTTGTAACACAAAGATTAAGATTAAACGCAACTCAAAAAGAAATCACCGCCCATCACAATGGTGTGCCGTCCCGTGAACGCCCCATGCAGCGACAACGGAATGAAAAAACCGCACCGGCTTGAAAAAAATCCGGCGCGGATCGCGAGGCTGTTCTTAATGGGCGATGCTGAGTGCGAAGCGACTGTTCAGATTTTATTTTCGGATCACGCAGCCCAGTTGTAGATCAGGGCTGCGGGCATCAGTCCTTCGGCAAGGACGCAGTGCAGGGTGCAGCCTCCCCGGCCGTCCTCAGTCGCGGCCAGTACGCGAACCTTGCAGGTGCTGCCGCTGTCCGCCAGTCGCGGTGCGTCGGCAACGGTGCGAATCGCCAGCGCCGCCCCCGGCCGCACCCGCGTGGTCGTCGCCACCGCCAGCCCGCGTGCCGAAACGTCCACCGCCTGGGCGTCACGCAGCGGTCCGATCGGCTGGCCATACCGATCCAGCAGCACAGCATGAAGCCGCATCCCCCGGCTCAGCCGGACATCGTTGCGTCGATCCCGAACCTGCAACGCCACCCCTGCGTCCATCGTGTTGACTCCCGAAATTCTCCCCCCAATCCCTATGATCGGCATAACCGGCCATGACTTGAGGCGGAGAACCAATTGAAACGCAGAAGTCCGCGCATTGATTCAGCGCTAGTTGAGTTGATTGCGGCCAGGGAAGAAAGGTTGCTTTCGCCCTCGCAGGCGGGGCTCAGAAAGCTCTACTCAATCGAATATCCACGGTGACGGCCCTCCATCGCCACATCACCGCATCACACCACTCCTTACGCGTCCTCACGGTCGATCACCTTATACGACTCGCGTTCGCCGCGGCCGCGCAGGGGGTAGTCCTTACGGAGCGGGTGGGCCGGGAACTCTTCCCAGGTGAGGATGCGGCGCAGGTCGGGGTGATGGTCGAAGCGGATGCCGAACATGTCGAACACCTCACGTTCGGGCCACTCCGCGCCGGGCCAGAGATCCGTCACACTGTCGACATGCAGGGCCGGGTCATCCTCGATGCCCCGCGTGTCCAGCGTCGGGTTGAGCAGCACCTTCACGTGCAACCGCCGATTGTGCTTGTGGCTCAGCAACAGATACACCACCGCGAAACGGGCTGGCGCATCGGGGTAGTTCAGGTAATCGATCCCCAGTACGTCCGAGAGGAAGTTGTACGCGCAGCGTTCATCGTCGCGCAGAAAGCGCATCACCTCGTGCAGATGCTCCCGGGGCACGATCAGCGTCGTCTGCCCCCGAAACTCCGTCGCCATGAAGCGCACGTTGGGGAAGCGTTCCTTCACAATCGGCAGCGTGGGATGGTCAAGGTTGGGTTTCATGGCGGGTCAAAATCGTTTGTTGCGAAACCGCATAGCGTGGCGGTTCCGTTTACTTTCGTTCCTCGATGATGCGAATCATCTCTTCCAGCAGTCGGTCCCACTGATCGATCGATCCGGTCCATTCATAAGCCAGGGCGTCTGCGATGGCGAACAGGTCGTTGTGCGTCAACTGCTCCTTGAACTGCTCGAACTGCCGCAGCAGACTGTCGGTCATTTCCCTGACCGGGATGCCGTCGACATCCAGTGCATCCAGATCGATCTGTGCGAGACGGGCCGAGTGCAGCACCGCCTCCTGAACGTGCAGCCACGACTGCAGGACATTGCCCACGAGTTTCAGCGCCTCGGCCGATTGGTCCTTCTGGAAAAGCTCAGCCGCCCGTTCCTGTTCGTCACGGATCGACTGCAGCCCGCCTCGCACCTCGTTGAGCGTGGTGAGCGTCAGCTCCGTCGGGTCTGCCGTGACCAGCCTCACCTCGCGATCGGTCACGGTTTCGTCGCGGCGCTCGACCAGCTCATCGCCGACGATCGCCTGCCCGTCGACGACCACCTCGACGATGATGCGGCCTGACGGCTCGATCCGGTCGGACGCGGTCGCCAACAGTTCCCCCAGCCGCTCGCCGGGCCAGTCCACCGCAATGTCGTCCACGTAGATCGCCATGGGGAGCAATCATAGCGAAAAACCGCGCCGGTCGCGTCATATTCCCCCCAGACCGCCTGCGGCTTCCAAACGGCGACTCACCGCAAAACCTACGGCTCGCCCCCCTTTTCCGCTACCATATCCGCCATGTCCACACAGATCGTTTGCGTCGATGGGTATACCCTCAACCCGGGCGACCTGAGCTGGGAGCCTTTCGAGCGACTGGGAACCCTGACCGTCCACGACCGCACCAGCCCCGATCAGGTCATTGAGCGGGTGGGTGACGCCCCGTGCGTGCTGACCAACAAGGTGGCGTTCGATGCCGAAACCATCGCCGCCCTTCCAGCCCTGCGATACATCGGGGTGCTGGCGACAGGTTACAACATCATCGACACCGCCGCCGCCGACCGGCACGGCATCGTCGTCACCAATGTGCCTTCCTACAGCACTGACTCGGTCGCCCAGCACACGGTCTCACTCATCCTGGAGCTGGCGCGGCGTAATGCGGTGCATGACGAAGCGGTCCGCCGGGGGGCATGGTCCGATTGCCCCGATTTCTGTTTCGCCGTCACACCCATCGTGGAGCTGTCGGGCAAGACACTGGGCATCGTGGGCATGGGGCAGATCGGCCGGGCCGTGGCGTGCATCGGCGCCGCGATGGGCATGCGTATTGCCGCCTACAGCCGCAACCCACAATCGGTCGACACCGGGGGCCTGCAGGTCACGTTCCACGATCTGGATGAGCTTTTCGCGCAGGCGGATGTTCTGAGCCTGCACTGCCCACTGACCGATGCGACGCGAAACCTGGTCAACGCCGAACGGCTCAACCGCATGAAACCTTCAGCGTTTATCGTGAACACCAGCCGCGGGCCGCTCATTGACGAACAGGCGTTGCTGGAAGCGCTGCGATCGGGGCGCATTGCCGGGGCGGCTGTGGACGTGCTGAGCTCCGAGCCGCCACCCGCCGATCATCCACTCATCGGCGCGCCCAACTGCATCATCACGCCACACGTTGGCTGGTACGCCTTCGAGGCGCGGCAGCGGCTGATGCAGTGGGCGGCTGACAATCTGCGCGCGTTCCTCGAAGGCAACCCCATCAACGTGGTGAATCAGCCGGCCACCACGGACCGTTGAACATGACCACGCCCGCCTCCTCGGCCGATCCCCGCCCCGTGCTGCTGCTGGCAGCCATCGACATCGAGCTGATACCGGTGCGCAGACGGCTTCGACTGATGCCGGAACGTGATGTATGGCGCGGAAGGCTGGGCACGCTGAACATCGTCGCAGCCGTGACGGGCATCGGCGTACAGCGGGCGGTCGCGGTGTTGCAACGACTGGTCGCGCAATACGACCCGAGCCACATCATCGACCTTGGTTTCGCGGGTGGGCTCGATCCCACACATCACGTGGGCGATGTGATCGATGCCGCTGTCGTCATGAACATGCGGCGTGATCACATCGTGCTGCGCGACGACAAGGCAGGCCCAACGCTGCTCACCGCCGACAGCATCGTCGGCACCATCGAACGAAAGCGGGAACTTTTCCACGACTACGCCGCCGCGGCTGTCGATATGGAATCCTTCTATATCGCGCAGGCAGCCCGCGAGCGCCAGCATCCCGTCACACTGCTGCGCGCCGTCAGTGATGACGCTGCCACGGTGCTGCCTGCCGAATCGGCGTCGTGGGTGACGCCTGACGGCCGGGCCGACAAGGCTGCCGCGATGCGCTACCTGGCCTGCCGGCCGTGGCATCTGGGCAGGATGCTGCAACTGCAGAAAAACGCGCAGCACGCAGGTGAGAAACTGGCCGCCGCCGTCGAAGCGAAGCTGTGGAGCCTTCAGCGAGGCACACCCCCATGAAGAAGCTGGATGAGTGCGACAAGGCGATCATCTTCGGCGGCAGCTTCGATCCGCCACACCTGGCGCACGTGCACCTGCCGGAACTGGCGAGGCAGGCGATCGGCGCGGATGTCATCGTCTACATCCCCGCCGCGATTTCACCGCTCAAACCCGATCGCGTGCTGGTCGATCCGGCCCATCGCCTTGAAATGCTGCGTCTGGCGCTGCGCGACAGGGAGCACGCAGTGATCCTCACCGATGAACTGGACCGCGCCGCCGATGGCCGCCCCAGCTACACCGTCGAAACACTCGAAGCGCTGCACGCACGTTACCCGCACCTGCACATGCGGCTGCTCATTGGCGCGGATCAACTGGCGCAATTTGATCGCTGGCGCAACCCGCAGCGCATCATCGAACTGGCGGAACCGCTGGTAATGGTGCGCCCTCCCGCCACGCGCGAATCGGTACTGGATATGCTGCCCACCGGTTACTCGCACGACGAGTGGCGCAACCGCCTCATCGACCTGCCGCTGATGGACATCAGCGCCACGGAAGCACGCCGCCGCATCGCGCGGGGCGAACCCACCGATGATCTGCTCGATCCCGCCGTCGCTGCTTACATCGCAAAGCACCACCTGTATTCCCCCTCTCCCTCCGGGAGAGGGCAGGGATGAGGGCGTGGTTCACGCTCTACACCGCGAAGATGCAAGTGTGAAAAGAAGACGCGGTGTGATACGAAGCGTCATTCCCTCACTTCGCACTTTGCTTTTTGAAACTTTGACTTATCCCCATCACGGGAAGATGCCGCGCGTCCGGTACACCTTCGCCAGATGATCCAGTGCTGCGCAGTACGCCGCGGTGCGCATGTCACATTCGTACTGATGGGCCGCCAGTCGCACGCGCTGTGCTGCCGCGTACATGTGTTCGCGCAGTTCGCGTTCCACGCGCTCCAGCGACCAGGTTTCAGCGCTGCGGTTCTGTCGCCACTCAAAGTAGCTGACCGTCACACCACCCGCGTTGCACAGGATTGCAGGCAGCACCTCGATGCCGCGCTGCTTGAGAATACGGTCGGCTTCGGGGATCGTCGGCGCGTTGGCGCCCTCTACCACCACCTTCGCGTTGATCCGCTTGGCCTTGTCGACGTCGATCATTTGTTCCAGCGCTGCCGGAATGAACGCATCGACCGGTAAGCTGTAAAACTCGTTTTCGCTGACAGCCGTCGCGCCGTTGAAGCCCGCGACGCCTCCGTGACGTTCCACGTGGTTCGCCAGCTCCACTGCGTCGATTGCCTTTTCGTCAACGATGGCACCGGTGTGATCGAGGACCGCGCGAAGCCGGGCGCCGCGTTCCTGCAGCAACCGAGCGGTCCACGATCCGACGTTGCCGTAGCCGATCAGGCTGTAGGTCATCTTTGTCAGGTCGATGCCCAGCTCGTCGATCAGCTCCTCGACGACATAAACCAGCCCCAGTCCCGTAGCACGGTCGCGTCCGAGTGATCCACCGAACTCGACCGGCTTGCCCGTCACCACTGCCTGCCCCAGCCAGCGCTTGGCCGGATCCTGCAGGTTGATGTAGGTATCCGCCATCCAGGCCATGATCTGCGCATTGGTGCCCACATCCGGCGCGGGAATGTCGTGGTCGGGGCCAATCAGGTTACCCAGCGCGCTGGTGAAGCGTCGCGTCAGCCGCATCAGTTCATCGCGACTCAAAGCGCGCGGATCCACCTGCAACCCGCCCTTGGCACCGCCGAAGGGCAGCCGCATAAGCGAGCTTTTCATCGTCATCAGCACCGCCAGCGCCTTGATGTGGTCCAGGCTCACATCCGGGTGGTAGCGGATCCCCCCCTTGTAAGGCCCGAGAATGTTGTTGTGCTGGACGCGATAGCCCTTGAACAGCCGGTAACTGCCGTCATCCAGCAGCACAGGGAAGTGCACCATCGTCTCATTCTTGGGCTGCGCCAGAATCAGTTGCAGGTGTCGCGGCACATCCAGCAGTTCGGCTGCGCCCAACATGCTTTCGACGACCTGCTGGTACAGGCCTGATGGATCGTAACGGAATCCCAGTTCCGACAGGACAGAATGCGGATGAGGTGGCATAACGTCAGAATTGCCGGATGCGACCTCCGGGCCATGCCCACGGGCAGTGTTGGTGGACGAGGACCGGGTCGTGGTAGTTGACATCGCAGAGAACTCCCGTTTGAAAGAACGAAAGCACCCTTGTAAAGATCGGCCGTTTGCCTGTGGTAAGGTGAGTCGGGCGGATCACTTTCACCATCGCGATCCATCAGGCGGGGGCACGATGCAGCGCCGGGGGCTGAACAGGCGCTGTCTGGGCTATCATATCCCGCCCGATGCTTAAATCGAGCATCCACGGGGCAGCGACGAATCCATGAGTTTTATCTGGGAGACGCCCGCATGGTGATTTACTGCTGTCCGGATCTGATTTTCGCCACGCGGATTCGTTCGACCGCCGAGGCGCTGGGGGTGGTTTCCCGCCCTGCCCGCGATGAACAGGCACTGCAGAACCGACTGAACCAAGTTCCCGACGGCCGGGCCAACAATCCGGTCACCGGCGTGCTCGTCGATATGGACCTGCCGGATGCCATTGAGCGAATCCGCCAGGTCAAGCAGCATGACCCGGCCATCCCGGTGATCGCCTACGGCTCGCATGTGGCCGTTGAACGCCTCGCTGCCGCGCGCGAGGCCGGCGCGGATAAAGTCATGTCTCGCGGCCAGTTCACGGTCGAACTGCCGACGCTCCTGCAATCTCTGGGATCGTCAAAAGTGTGACAAATATGAAGCGACGCGACTTATCGCGTTAACCCTGCGGCAGATCCACGATCCGCACGCTCACCGGCCGGCCGTTGATTTCGTCCAGGCGTTCGATCGCCGCCAGCGCTTCACGCACCGCGCCCTGACGCGCCAGATGCGTGGTAAGCACCACCGAGACGAACTGGCCCACCGCCGATTCGTGCTGCAGGAACGACGCCAGGCTGATGCCCGCATCGCCCAGAATGCGTGTAATCTTCGCCATGACGCCCGGCACATCCAGAGCGTTCACACGAATATAAAACCGGCTGGTCAGGTCGTCGGCATCGACCAGTTCGACCGGCTCGTGACGATCACACCACAGGTTCATCGCCCCGAACGCCTGTGGATACCAGCCCGAAGCCACGTTCAGCAGGTCGCTGACCACCGCTCCCGCCGTGGGAAGCTGGCCCGCACCCCGGCCGTAGTACATCGTGTGCCCCACCGCGTGGCCGAACACCGACAGCGCATTGAATGAGCCATCCACCTGTGCCAGCGGCGTGTCGGCGTGAACGAAGCAGGGATGGACACGCAGGCTCGCTACCGGGCTGGAGCCTTCGCGGCGATGCTCCGCGATCGCCAGCAGCTTGATGCGGTAGCCCAGCTCACGGGCGAAGCTGAAATCGGTCGGCTCCAGCGTGTCGATACCCTCGCTCCACACATCCGCACCGGTCGCACGCACCCCGAACGCCAGCGACGCCAGGATCGCCAGCTTCTCTGCCGCATCGCGACCGCTCACGTCCATTGTCGGGTCTGCCTCGGCGTAACCGGCCTGCTGTGCCTCAGCCAGCGCGGTGGCGTAATCCTTATTCTTGTGCGTCATCTCCGACAGGATGTAGTTGCACGTCCCGTTGAGGATGCCGTACAGCGCATCGATACGGTTGGCCATCAGGCCGAACTGCAACGCCGTGATGATGGGGATGCCCCCGCCGCAGGATGCCTCGAATGCGACTGACACCCCCTGCTGCCGCGCCAGGGCGAAAAGATCGGACCCGTGGTGTGCCAAAAGACTCTTGTTCGCGGTGACCACGTGCTTGCCCGCCCGGATCGCCCGCTCCACCAACGGCAGCATGCGCACCGAGCCAGCCACCTCGACGATGATGTCCAGCCCCGGGGTGTTGAAGAACGTCTCGACGTCGTCAGTGAAGGTGTCGGGGGGTAAATCCAACCCTGGCCGGGTTTTGGCGACATCACGCACCAGGACCCGGCGCAATTCGATCCGTGCGGGGATACGGCTTTGATAGAGTGCAGCCTGCTCGCGCAGTAGCTTGGCCACGCCGCTGCCGACCGTGCCGCACCCGATCATGCCCACACCAATCGCCTTGTCCGCCACTGCGTCACTCCTGCCTGCCCGTCATGGGCGCGAGCCACGCAAGATAGCGGACGAGCGGTCCTTCCGAAAGCCCGGCCACGCCTCAACGTGCCGCCCACGATTACCAGATGCGTGTTCTATTACCGTGATCTTCGTGATCGCGACATGCCTAACCAACATGAAACGGCGTGGCCCCCGCCCACACTACGTCCATTCGTTCATTCGCGGTTCAAAACACCGTCCGGCGAGGCGTCAGGCCGCGTCTTCGATGGGATGCTGCTCAGATCCGTCGATGGCGTGCGGTTCCGCCACGCGCGGGACGTAGTCTTCACCGATGACCTGCCCCTGTTCGTTGCGGATTTCGGGAACGGGGTGCTCTGCCTCATGCTTCGTCAGGGCCGCCTCCAGCTCCTGCTGCTTCTCAGGCGGCAGGGTCGACCAGGCCAGCCGGCCGCGACACTTGGGATAGCGTGAACAGCTCAGCCACGGCCCGCGCTTCGACCGCCGCAGGTTCAGCGGGCTTTCACACTTGGGACAGGGCAGGTCGGTCGTGAACGGCGGCGGCTTGGGTAGCACCACCGTGCCCTTCTTCGGGTCCAGCTTCACGATGCCCTTGCACTGCGGATAGCGTTCGCAACCCAGGAACGGGCCGAACCGACCGGTGCGTTTGGTCATCGCCCCACCGCACTCGGGACACACGATGTCCGACTTCTCCGGCAGCACCGGCTTGCCCTTCGCGTCGATCGGGGCCGCGTAATCGCAATCCGGATAGCGGCTGCACGAGAGGAACCGGCCGTTGCGACCGAAACGGTACACCGTGTCCGCCCCGCACTTGGCGCATTTGAACGGGGCAGGCTCCGTCACCGCCTTGGCGTGCGTCATCTGTTCGTGGGCGCGCTCCAGGTTCGCCCGGAACGGTCCGTAGAACTCCCGCAGCATCGTCACCCAGTCATGGGCCTCTTCCTCGATCTTGTCGAGTTCGGCTTCCATCTGCCGGGTATAAGCGACGTCCATGACCTTGGGGAAGGCGCCGGTGAGCATGTCGGTCACCACCTTGCCCAGATCGGTCGCCATCAGTCGCCGATCGCCCGGGGCGACCTGCGTCACATATTTGCGGGCCTGGATCGTGGAGATAATCGGCGCATAGGTCGACGGTCGGCCGATGCCTTCCTCCTCCAGCTTCTTCTGCAGCGACGCCTCGGTGTAACGCGGCGGCGGCGCGGTGAAATGCTGGGATGGATCGACCTGAATCGGCGCCAACGGCTGCTTCTCTTTCAGCTCCGGCAGGATCAGATCGTTGCCCGCCGGAATGCCGACCGCCTTGAGGAAACCGTCGAACACCAGCTTGCGGCCGGTCGACTTGAGCACCGCGATCGGCCGATCGCCCTCAACCGCCTCGATCAGGATGGTGGTCGAATCCCACTGCGCCGGCGTCATCTGCGACGCCAGGAACCGCTCCCAGATCAGCCGGTACAGCTTGTACTGCTCATCCGTCAGGCTGTCCCGCACACGCAGCGGCGTGATCGAAACATCGGTCGGCCGAATCGCCTCGTGGGCTTCCTGAGCGGCCTTGTTGCTCGATGCGTAAAAGTTGGGTTTCTCGGGCAGATATTGTCCGCCCCACTCGCGACCGATGTAGTCGCGAGCCATCTTCAGCGCTTCGCCCGACAGGTGTGTCGAGTCGGTACGCATGTAGGTGATCAAACCCGTCTGGCCCTCAGCGCCACGGATGTCCACACCCTCGTAAAGCTGCTGGGCGATGCGCATCGTGCGTTCGAGCGAGAAGCCAAGCTGGTTGGCGGCCGCCTGCTGCAGCGTGCTGGTGATGAAGGGCGCGTTCGGCCGGGAGCTGGTCCGCTTGGTTTCAATGGAGCGGATGCGGTAGAGCGGCGCTTTGCCCACGCCGCCGATGTAGGTCACGCGGTGCTGGGCGGGGCCTTTGGCTTCCGGGTCATGCGTTTCGCGGGTCTCACGCAGGTCGAACCCCAGCCGTTGCGCCGCTTTCAGAGCAGCCTCGCGGTTGTCCGGTTTAAAGGATTGGCCCTCGAACTCGACCAGTTCCGCCTGGAGGCAGTTGTGCTCGCTCAGCCAGGCAAGTTTTTCCTTGACGGTGCGCGGCTTGTCGTCCGGTGCACTCGCCAGAAACGCGCGCCACGCCTCGCTCAATTCGCGGGCGCGGTCCACATCCGTGGCGAAGGTGTTGGTGATCTTCCAGTATTCCTCGGGGACGAACGCCTCGATCTCGCGCTCGCGTTCGACCACCAGTCGCACCGCCACCGACTGCACGCGACCGGCACTCAGGCCGCCAGCCACCTTCTTCCAGAGGAAGGGTGACACCTGGTAGCCCACGATGCGGTCGAGGATGCGCCGTGCCTGCTGGGCATCGACCTTTTTCTGGTCGATCGGCCGGGGCCGGGCAAAGGCGTTTTCAATCTCGCTTTTCGTGATGGCGTTGAAGACCACTCGCTTGGCGTTGGCGGGGTCCACCCCCAGCGCCTGCGCCAGGTGCCAGGCGATCGCCTCACCCTCGCGATCAAGGTCGGTCGCGAACCAGACGTCCGCCGCCTGTTTGGCTGCCTTGCGCAGTTCCGCGATCGTCTTCTTCTTGGAGGGCAGGATTTCGTAGGTGGGCTGGAAGTCGTGTTCGATGTCGACCCCGGGCACTTCCTGCTTGACGCCCTTGGGGGAGCGTTCGGGCAGGTCGCGGACGTGGCCGACGCTGGCCATCACGATGTAGTCCCGACCGAGGTACTTGTTGATCGTCTTGGCCTTGGTGGGTGACTCGACGATGACCAGGTGCTTGCCCTGGGCGTTGGCCGAGCCGGCGGTGCTACTCCGCGTGGCGGTCCGGGCGCGGGAAGTGCTGCGGCTGCCCGCCCCGGGAGCCTTGGAACTGGTTCGTTTTGTCGCCGCTTTCCTGGCCATGCGAGAATCGTATCCATGGTTTGGGGCGGGTCGATCCACCCTGGTGATCGTCGCGTTTTGGCCGGTCAGTTCAACCGCCCAACCGCCGCTTGTCAAGCCAAACCACCTAAAAGCTCCGGCGGGTTCAACTTATGCGAGCGCCGGTCCGAAACGGGCATTCCCCCGACGGTATGAGACCATCGGCCTGGACCGGCAAAAGGTTTATTCTTCGCCACTGCCGGATGGTTCGTCCACCGTCGCAACGATTTCAAAGGCTTTTTGCGCAAGCGTTTGCGCGTCCAATTCCGCAGCCGGCAGCCAGTGGACGTCGCGAAAGCGGCGAAGCCAGGTTCGCTGCTGGCGTGCGAAACGGCGGGTCTGAATTTTCGTCTGCTCAAACGCCTCCTCCATGGTGCATCCGCCCGCCAGGGCTGCCAGGACCTGCTTGTAGCCCAGCGCCTCGCGGGCCTGCGGCCCCAGCAGTCCGGCCGCCTCCAGACGCTGGACCTCCTGCGGCAGACTTTCACCGCCGATGCAGACCGCTGCCGCCAGCTCCGGGTCGACCTTTTCGGGGTGGAACATCGCCTTGACCCGCAGGTTGATGCGCGGGTTGATCGCCTCAGCGGGCCAGTGCAGGCCGATCAGAATCGGGTTGTGGCGGTAGCCCGAGGCCCCGTTGGTTGGCTCGTCGTGCCACTGTTCCTGCCACTGGCTGATGGGGCGACCGGTCAAATGGTAGACCTCCAGGGCACGGATCATGCGCCGGCGGTCGGTCGGGGCGATGCGCTGTGCGGCCGCGGGATCGCAGGCTCGCAGCCGGGTATGCAGTTCCTCGACCGGAACCACCTCCAGCGTGGCCCGGAAGGCCGGATCGGCGGGCGGCCCCTCAAAAAGCCCCTCCAGAAACGCCCTGACATAAAGATTCGTCCCCCCCACCACGATCGGCCGCACCCCCTCAGACTGCAGCCGCTCAACCGTTGCGTCTGCCCGGGCGAGCCAGTCCGCCACGGTAAACCGCTCCGTTGGCTCCACAATGTCGATCAGGTGGTGCACCACGCGCTGCCGCTGTTCGGGCGTGGGTTTGGCGGTGCCGGCGTCCATGTGGCGGTAGACCTGCATGGAATCGGCACCGATGATCTGGCCGGGCTTTCCGTCCAGTGCAGCCACCATCTCCGCCAGGCGCACCGCCAGCTCGCTCTTGCCGCCCGCCGTCGGGCCGAGGATCACGATGGGTCGCGGAACCTTCACGTGTGCAAGAGTATGGAAGGAGCGGCGAAGTTTCCAAATCGCGGCGAATCTGCCATCAATCCACACCTTTCATGGCCCGCGAATTGAACCATGCCGCCGTAATCGCTAATCTCGGACTGTTTGGGCTGTTGTTTGACATTCCTTTAATGAGGTCCGACGTGGCATTGAATCGATCCGATGGTCGTTCCCTGACGCAGAATCAAAAGCTCCTGGCCTGGGTGGAGGAGGTGGCCGCCCTGTGCAAACCGGCCGCGATCCACTGGTGTGACGGTTCGCAGGCTGAATACGACGCGATCTGTCAGTTAATGGTCGACACCGGTGTCGCCATCCGTCTCAACGATGCCAAACGGCCCAACAGCTTTCTGGTCCGCTCCGACCCGGCCGACGTCGCCCGTGTCGAGGACCGCACCTTCATCTGCTCGCAGCGCAAGGAGGACGCCGGCCCGACCAACAACTGGGCCGACCCCGCTGAGATGAAGGCGACGCTGCGCAAGCTTTTCGACGGCGCGATGGCCGGCCGGACGATGTACGTCATCCCCTACTCGATGGGGCCGATCGGCTCACCCATCGCCCATATCGGCGTGCAGATCAGCGATTCCGCCTATGTCGTCGCCAACATGCGGATCATGACCCGCATCGGCAAGGCGGTACTCGACACGCTGGGCAACGGCGACTTCGTCCCCTGCCTCCACTCGGTGGGCTACCCGCTCATCGACAAGCAGGGCAACAAGCGGCCGGACATTGCCTGGCCCTGCGATGCAGAGAACAAGTACATCACCCACTTCCCCGAGACGAAGGAAATCTGGTCCTACGGCTCGGGCTACGGCGGTAATGCGCTACTGGGCAAGAAGTGCTTCGCGCTGCGCATCGCCTCGGTGATGGCACGCGAGCAGGGCTGGATGGCCGAACACATGCTCATCCTGAAGCTGACCAGCCCCGAAGGCATCGTGAAGTATGTCGTGGGAGCGTTCCCCTCGGCCTGCGGCAAGACGAACCTTGCCATGATGGAACCGACGCTTCCGGGCTGGAAGGTGGAGACGGTCGGCGACGACATCGCGTGGATGAAGTTCGGGCCGGATGGTCGACTGCGTGCGATCAATCCCGAAGCGGGCTTCTTCGGCGTCGCCCCGGGAACGAGCATGAACTCCAACCCCAACGCGATGCGCACGCTCTTTGCCAACTGCATCTACACCAACTGCGCCCTGACCGATGACGGCGATGTGTGGTGGGAGGAGATGACCGAACAGCCGCCGGCCCACCTGATCGACTGGAAGGGTAACGACTGGACGCCGCAGTCCGGCACGAAGGCAGCCCACCCCAACGCCCGCTTCACCGCCCCCGCGTCGCAGTGCCCGGTGATTGCACCCGAGTGGGAAGACCCGGCGGGCGTGCCGATTGACGCAATCCTTTTTGGCGGGCGTCGCGCCACGACGGTTCCGCTGGTGACTGAGGCGAGGTCGTGGCAGGCGGGCACATTCCTGGGATCGATCATGGCGTCGGAAAAGACCGCCGCGGCGGCGGGCAAAATCGGCGAGCTGCGCCGCGACCCGATGGCGATGCTGCCCTTCTGCGGCTACCACATGGGCGACTATTTCGGCCACTGGCTGGAGATGGGTAAACGCGGCGGCGCGGAAGGCGAACGCTTCGGCAACATGCCGCGCATCTTCTATGTCAACTGGTTCCGCAAGGATGCCAATGGCCGATTCCTGTGGCCCGGATACGGCGAGAACTCGCGCGTGCTCAAGTGGATCTTCGACCGATGCGAAGGCCGCGTTGAAGCACAGGATACGCCCATCGGCTATGTGCCCACGCCCACGGCACTGGATACTACGGGCCTGAACATCACGGAAGCCGACCTCAAGGCGCTGCTCACCGTCGACGCCGAACAGTGGCTGCAGGAGATCCCCTCCATCCGTGAGCACTACGCCCAGTTCGGCGACCGCCTGCCTCAGGCACTGCGCGACGAACTGGATGCACTGGAGCAGCGTCTGAAGCAGGCGAAGTAACGCACGGTAAAACGGAGACCCACGCACTGCCTGCGTAGGCTTCGGGGGGCAGGGTGCGATATACACGCGCCGTGCGTTATGCGCGCGCAAAACCCATGCACTCCTGTGCATGGGTCGCGCATTGCAATGTGTGGGGTACGCTTTTTACCCCTGCGCCATGCGGCGCAGGACGGTGTGGAGGATGCCGCCGTTGCGGTAGTAGTCGACCTCCACGGGGGTATCGATGCGGCAGGTGGTGGTGAAGCGGATGCGGGTGCCGTCCGCCTTGGTGGCGGTGACGACCACATCCTGCCGGGGTTTGATGTTGTCGTCGACCTCGATGTCGAACACCTCCGTGCCATCCAGGTTCAGCGACAGCGCATTCTGCCCATCCTGGTAACACAACGGCAGCACGCCCATGCCTACCAGGTTCGAACGGTGGATACGCTCGAAGCTCTCGGCAATAACCGCCCGCACACCCAGCAGGTAGGTACCCTTGGCGGCCCAGTCGCGGCTGGAGCCCATGCCGTAGTCCTTGCCCGCCAGCACCACCAGCGGTGTGCCAATCTGCTTGTAGGCCATGGCGGCGTCATAGATGGTGGTGACGTCACCGGGCTTCAGGCCATCGACCGGCGTCGGGCCGAGGTAGGTCGTCCAGCCGCCCTCGGTGCCCGGGGCCAACTGGTTGCGCACACGAATGTTGGCGAAGGTGCCACGGGTCATCACCCGGTCGTTGCCACGACGTGCCCCGTAGCTGTTGAACATCACCGGCGACACGCCGTTTTCGATCAGATACTTGCCCGCAGGTGAATCCTTGCGGATCGAACCAGCCGGGCTGATGTGGTCCGTCGTCACGCTGTCGCCCAGCTTCACCAGGCAGCGGGCGTTGCGAATCGCTTCGATCGGATGCACCTGCTGTGAGAGATTGACGAAGAACGGCGGTTCCTGGATGTACGTCGACTTCGGATCCCAGTCGTACAACGCCCCACCACGCGTCGGCACATCCTGCCATTCCTTCGGGCCCCTGAAGACGTTGGCGTACTGGTTGACGAACTGCTCGCGGGTAACGCACCGCTCGATCGTTTCGGCGATTTCCTTCTGGCTGGGCCAGATGTCGCGCAGGTAGACGTCGTTGCCGTCCTTGTCCTGACCGAGCGGTTCGTTCTCCAGATCGATGTCGACCGTGCCCGCGATCGCGTAGGCCACCACCAGTGGCGGCGAAGCGAGATAGTTCGCCCGCACATCGGGGTTGATGCGGCCTTCAAAGTTGCGGTTACCTGAGAGCACCGCTGCGGCAACGATGTCGTTCTCGTTGATCGCCTTGGAGATTTCCTCCGGCAGCGGCCCCGAGTTACCGATGCAGGTCGTGCAGCCGTAGCCCACGAGGTTGAAGCCCAGGGCGTTGAGATCCTCGGTGAGGCCGGCCTTGTTGTAGTACTCGGTGACGACGGTCGAGCCGGGGGCGAGCGAGGTCTTGACCCATGGCTTTCGTGTCAGGCCACGCTGCCGCGCCTTACGCGCCAGCAGACCGGCACCGATCATCACCTCGGGGTTGGAGGTGTTGGTGCAGCTTGTGATGGCGGCGATGACGACCGCACCGTGACGCAGCTTGAAGGTCTGGCCGTCGCAGGTGACCTCAACACCGTCGTAGCCCGGATCAGTTTCGACCGCGACCGCCGTACCCGCCCCCGCGGCATCGCTGCCACCTTCGCCGGTCCAGCCGGACGTCGTCGCCAGCTTTGCGGGGGTGGGCTTGTTGAAGGTGATCGACAGGTCCTGCCGCCACTGCGACTTCATGCCCGACAACGCGATGCGGTCCTGCGGGCGACGCGGACCGGCGAGCGAAGGCTCCACCGTCGACAGGTCCAGCTCCAGCACATCACTGTAAACGATCGGCAGTGAATCGTCTCGCCACAGCCCCTGCATCTTGCAGTACTGCTCAACCGTGGCGATGAGTTTCTCATCGCGGCCGGTCTGGTGCAGGTAACGCAGCGTCTGCTCGTCGACCGGGAAGAAGCCGATTGTCGCGCCGTACTCAGGCGCCATGTTGGCGATGGTGGCACGGTTGGCCAGCGGCATGGTCGCCAGGCCCGGGCCGAAGAACTCGACGAACCGCCCCACCACACCGCGCTGTCGCAGCATTTCCGTGACGCGCAGCACCAGGTCGGTCGCCGTCGCCCCCTCGCGCAGCGCGCCGGTGAGTCGGAAGCCGATCACCTCGGGGATGAGCATGTAGATGGGCTGGCCGAGCATCACCGCCTCGGCTTCGATACCACCCACGCCCCAGCCCACGACACCCAGGCCGTTGATCATCGTGGTGTGCGAGTCGGTGCCGACGAGCGAATCGGGGTAGAGTGTGTCGTTGTGGTCCCAGACCACCTTCGCCAGATACTCCAGGTTCACCTGGTGGACGATGCCTGTCTGCGGCGGGACAACGCGGAAGTTGTTGAATGCGCTCTGAGCCCACTTCAATAGCGCGTAGCGCTCGCTGTTACGCTCGAAGTCCTTTTCCAGATTGATCTTCAGTGCATCGTCGGATCCGAAGGCGTCCACCTGTACCGAGTGGTCGATCACCAGGTCGCACGGGACGAGCGGATTGACCTTCGCAGCAGCGGACTCGTCGCCGGTCATCCGCACGATGGCGGCCCGCATGGCAGCCAGGTCCACCACCGCCGGCACACCGGTGAAGTCCTGCAGCACCACCCGGCCGGGCATGAAGGGGATTTCCTCATCCGCCACCGCCCGGGCGTCGTACCGCGCCAGCGCCGCGACGTGGTCCTGCGTGACGACGAACCCGTCCAGGTTGCGCAAAGCCGCCTCCAGCAACACCTTGATGCAGTATGGCATCCGGCTCAGGTCGCCCAGCCCCGCCTTCTGCAGGGCGTCCAGGCGGTAAACCGTCCGCCGGCCCAGAGGGGTGTCGATTATCTCACGTGCGCTGAACGGATCGCTCTTCATCGTCATTCCTTCTCAACTCAGAGTGCGTGCCAGTCAAGCACCGCATCCTACCATAGCGCGGGCCGTCGTTCCCGCGCCAAAGACCAATTCACAGGGGGGAAACCGAACAGGCGGGCAGCCGGACCTCACGCGCCGAACAGGTTGGTCGGGGCGAACATCCCCTGCTGCTCAAACCAGCCGATCGCCTCCTCCGTCGAGGAGAAGACACGCGTGGCGGTCTCGGTGATGAACGGGCTGGGCGAGCGGGTGGGCTTGTAGACGACGTAGACCTCTTTACCGTGTTCGAAGGCGTGCTGCAGTTCCCGTTCGACGCCGCTGGACAAACCGGGAATCCCCCCGGGCAGTTGCGGGATATAGCTGACGATCATGTCCGACTGGTCAATCAGCTTGAAGTCGCGCATGTAGATCTGGCCATCGATGTCGCCGGCGATGTCCAGCACCTGCTTGACGGAAACGGGAATTGTTTGGTCACCGAACTGTGCTTCGATGAAGTCGATGCCGCTGGTCGCCGCGTCGATCGCGCGCTCCAGCAGCAGCTTTTCATCCACATCGCCTGGGTCGAACGTGATGAAGTGTTTGGCCAGCTCCTGACGAAACAGGTTGATCTCCGCTTTTACTTCCGGCAGCGACTCTACGTGCGTCATCGGAAACGAGGGATAGACCTTGCGCATCTGCGGCCGACAGATCAGGCGATAGCACGTTTCGATGGTGTCGACCGTCCGACCACGCGACAACACGTAGAACTGTCTGGCACATCCCAGCGCCTGTGCCAGCAGCTCGGTCGCCATGATCTCCTCCTCGCGCCAGACCATCAGGTCCTTGAGCGTGACGTCGAGCGTGTGCTCCTGTCGCAGTCGATGAGCGACGATCTCGATGTTGTCCAATAGACAAATGAGCATGTCCGGCTGCAGCGCGCGGGCCTGATCGAAATCGAACGCGCTGAAGAGGCCATGCCGCCAGCGAAAGGTGGCGTGGGTGTTGACGATAATGTTCTTTTTACCCACCGCGTCGGTGATGATGTCCTTGAAGACAGCCCGGCGAATCGCCTGCAGCCGCGACAGCGACAGGTCGAGAATGCGTCCCGGCCGCACATCCCGCGCCTCGGCGTACATGCGCTCACCGACGTGGTAGACGGTCATCGGTTCGCCCCGCTCCCGCGCCAACGCCGCCACCGCCTCCAGATAAGGCTTCTTGTCCATCCCGACCTGACCGGTAACGATCGCTCGCATGACAGGATTATAAAGATTTGGTGATGCGGTGATTTGGCGATGCGGTGAAAGCCTGGCCAGCCGTGTCGTGGCTCGTCCCGCTCACTTTGCACTTGAACCAATCCCCAACCTTGAAACTTTGAACCTCGAACTCCCTTTCTCCCTCGCTTCAGTGTCGCTAATGTCGTAGAATGATCGACCCGGGTGGGGCCCCGGGGATGTCGCTTCCAACCCACCGTCGGTCGCACGGTAAGACCGGGGACAGGAATTGCCATGGAATACCTGATATACGGCTTCATTTTTGTCGTACTGATCTTCATCCTGTTCGTGCTGGTGCTGGCAGCCGGGTATATCAAACTGTGGGTGCAGGCCTGGCTGTCCGATGCCCGCGTGAGCATGTGGTCACTGATCGGGATGCGGTTTCGGCAGGTCGACCCGCGCGTGATCGTGCAGGCGCGCATTCAGGCGGTGAAGGCGGGGCTGGATATCTCGACGAACCAGCTTGAAACGCACTACCTGGCGCGTGGTAATGTGCCGCGCGTGGTGCAGGCGCTGATCGCTGCGGACCGCGCCAAGATTCCGCTGACGTGGGACAATGCCTGCGCGATCGACCTTGCCGGCCGCGACATTCTGGACGCCATCAAGACGTCGGTGTATCCCAAGGTAATCGACTGCCCCGACCCGCGTCAGGGCAGGTCCACCATCGACGCGGTGGCACAGGATGGCATTCAGCTCCGGGCTCGTGCCCGCGTGACAGTGCGCACCAATATCAACCGGCTGATCGGCGGTGCGACCGAGGAAACCATCATCGCCCGCGTTGGCGAAGGCATCGTCACCACGATCGGCTCGTCCACCAGCCACAAGGCGGTGCTGGAAAACCCCGACCGCATCTCCAAGACGGTGCTGGAAAAGGGCCTGGACGCTGGCACCGCATTCACGATTCTGTCGATCGACATCGCGGACATCGACGTGGGCGACAACATCGGCGCGAAGCTGCAGGCCGACCAGGCCGAGGCCGACAAGCGTCGCTTCCAGGCCGAGGCGGAAAAGCGTCGCGCCATGGCCGTGGCGCAGGAACAGGAGTTCCAGGCCGAGGTGCAAAAGAACCGCGCGCTGGTCGTGCTCGCCGAAGCCGAAATTCCCAAGGCAATCGCCGAGGCGTTCCGCAACGGCAACCTTGGCGTCATGGACTACTACCGCCTGCGCAATATCCAGGCAGACACCGAGATGCGTCAGAGCATCTCCGGCCAGGACAGCTCACGCGGGAAGGAACAGGGGTAGTAATCGGTAATCAATAATCAGTCATATAAGCAGTGGGAAGTGTTCGCCACGCAGGGGCGTGGACCGTAATGGCGTTCGGTGTCGGGGGGCGGCATCAATACCCCAACTGCCCGGTCTCGCGGTGGAACTGTTCCCGGCCTGGGGAGCGCCGGATTTCGTCCCAGTGGCTGAAATCCAGTTCGCGTTCGCGTCGCTGCCGGCGGACGAGGGCCACCGCGCCGAGGATAGCGACAGCTGCGATGCTCAGCCCCACCACCCAGCCGCCGTGGCGCATGAACCGTAAACCGGCACGGCTGGACTGCGCGGTGCGAACGACAGGCATGGGGTCAATGGGCCGAATCATCGCGCAGCTCCTTCACATCACACGTAGGCGTATTCACGCAACATGCGTCCCGCCACAGTGCGCACCAGCGCCCTTTTCGTCAGTGGCAGCTCACGACGCCACTGGTCATCGAGCTTCAGTTCGACCGCTCCGGTTTTGAAACGGATCGGGTTACCCGCCACGGTGTGGTTGGGCCTGAGATGCACCGTGTTGCCTTCGATGTGATCCATACCCGCGTCAGCCATGCCAATGTCGCGCAGGATGGTCGCCACGACGGCGCGAGGCTGTTGGATGAAATCCTCATAGCGCACGCAGGTGTAGCCCGTGGGCACGCGCTGTCCGTTGCCACCCGGCCGCAGCGTGTGGGCGAACTGACGGCAGACCTTGTTGATGAGCACCCACCTTAGCGCGGTCTTCCACGTCGGGTAGATGGGCATGAAGACCTGCTGACCGGTGATCTCCGGCCGCACCTTCTTGCGCTGCATCGAAAACGCCACCGCACGGCAGTCGCGCACCACATGCACAACATGCATCTGAATGTCCTTCACCCCCGCCGCCAGCCAGCCGTGCGACGGAGCCTTGGATGAATCGATCAGCCAGGTCGTGCCCGTAACTTCGCGAATCGATCGGTAAAGGCTGCCCAGCGCATCAACGTAACGCATCCGATCCTCGCGAAACCGACCGGTGTAGCGCTTGGGTGAGAAGAAGGCGTTGCGGAAGACGGATCGCGGCTGATCGACACGGGCCTGCAGTTCGCACACGTCCCGCACCCGCTGCGGATCGGTGAGCATCGATTCACCAAACGCGCCGGTGATGACCGACCGCCAGAGCGAACATTCGCGGAACGGCGTGCCACAGCCGCAAAGCTGGTTTTCCACCAGGCCGCGCTCCCACAGATAGCGCAGCTCGCCCGCCGGCCAGATGCCCGGAACCTGTCCCAGCGTCATCTCCAGCAGCGTGGTGCCGCTGCGGCTTTCCCCGGCGAGGTACAATAATTTCAAAGGCCCGTGACTCATCGTTCGTTCGCACCGGCACGCGGCGTTTGGAGCGGGGGCATCCCCCCCAACGCCTGCGCAGGTTGTTCCATGCTACGCTTTTTCGCGACCGAAGAAGGCGAAGCTGTGAATATTCAGGTGTTTCCTGACCAACAGGTAAGACCAAAGGTTACGCATGAGGATTGACATTCCAGCCGCCAGCGCCGCGCCCTCGATGCCCGCCAGTGGGATCAGGATGGCATTGAGCGCCAGGTTCACCACCGCCGTGACGCTGAACACCCGCAGGTTCTTGCCGTGATGCCCCGTCAGGTTGAGCAGATGCCCCACCGGGCCGAAGCTCGCGCCAATCAACTGTCCGATCGCCAGAATCCACAACACGGTCGTCGCACCGTGGTAGTCCTTGCCGAACAACCCCAGCAGCGGCTTGGCCAGCAGGCACGCCGCCAGCGTCAGCGCCACGGAGGGCCAGAAGATTCGGCGTGTCGCGGTCAGCACCATACGCTGAAGGCTGGCGTGGTCGCCCCGGGCGTACAGACCAGCAATGTGCGGTGCCGCCACGGTGTTCAGCGTCAGCAGTGCAAATCGCCCCAGTAACGCCGTCTGGAGTGCGGCACTGTACTGTCCCACCTCCGCGGTGTCCCCCAGAAAGAACTGGATCATCACCACGTCGGTCTGACGCAGCACCGTGCGTGATTCCTGCTCGAAAAACAGGGGTATCGCCAAGGCGAGCCAGGTTTTCAGCTCGAACACCCGCTTGACGCCCTGGGACGGCGGCATGATGCGGTTCAGCCCCACCCACTGGATAACCAGCACAATGCACGCCGCCACGCCCAGCAGCATCATCGTCTGCAGGTGTCCCAGCGTGCCGGTCATCGCCCAGATCAGCCCCGCCCCGCCGAGCAGCATCGCGGGATACAGCACCTGTGACGGCGCCAGCGACAGAGCCATGTGCCTGGCTCCGCGAGCAGCCTCCTTCTGAAAGTTGACGATGGCGAGAATGGGGCTGATCCACAGGCCGATGAGCAAGGAGGCACGCAGATCATTCGGAGCGAAGATGTACGTCAGCACGGTGCCTGCCGCGGCAAGGATGACACCTCCGAAGAAGCTGATGAGCCAACTGCTTCGCAGGAAGCCGTGCAGCCGGGCCAGGTCCTGATGTTCCAGATACCGCGGAACGAAGTACACCGCCGCGGTGGGCAACCCCAGCGATGCGATGAAACCAAGCATCTGCGCCCAGTTGAACGCGTAAATGTAGGCTCCGAATTCCTCAGTGCTGCCCATCCAGCGCGCGAGAAAGATACGTGTGATGTAGAGCACCCCCACGCTGCTGACGTTGAGTACCAGCGCGACCATGGCGCCACGTCGCAGACCACCGCCCGCACGGGGCAACTTCGTTTCAGACGCGGTGGTGGAAATGGGTCGGTCCTCCTTGAACACATGCACGACCGCTTCGTGGCGACAGTCGGGCTAAACATCGGCGGTGGCAACGAGTCGCTCATACACCTGCCTGGCCTGGGCGTGCAGCCCTGCCAGGGCAGCACTGTCGAGCGTCTGTCGCAGCTTCTGCTTGTATGCTTCCTTCAGCGCTGCCGGACGCGAGATCGTCTGCTCCGCAATGCGGTCGGTCGGCCGCGTCCTCAGGTGATTGGCCTCCATTCTGGCGAAAACCTCTGCTTCGTGCTCCGCATCATGGATAAAGGGCACGAAACGGGTGTTGTACCGGGCGTTGACCGCCTCGATCACCCGGCCGAAATCGCGTGTCACCGTCTCAAAACGAGCCAGCACGAAGCTTTGCCGATATGGCTCCACGGTCCGGTAGAACCGGCGGTAGCTTGCCAGACACGTCGCCAGCGACAGCCTAGGCGTGCGAATGTGCAGGGATAGCGCCGCATCGGCCGGGTCACGAATGATGACCAGCGCCGGCACGTTCAACCACGCCGCGGCAATCACCTGTGCCGGAGCATGAAGATGATGCGCCAGTTTCACCGGTCGACCCTGCGCCAACTCAAACGCGAATCGGGCGAACGTGTTGCCGCTGCGGGGGTACGCCTCGATCACCAGATCGGTGTCGCGGCTGACCGTACGGTCACTCCCGTCAATGGCGCGGTTGAACCGGCGCGCCAGCGGCAGGTAGAGTCGGGGGTGGCAGCGCAGGACATCGGCAACGAGATATCGCAACGGGGGCACAACCATGACGCCGTGGAGGTTAGAAACCGGATCGCGGCCCGTAAAGTCGTCGGTCGTTCAGGTGGAGTTGGACGCGGAGTCGCGAGCCGTCGTCTCCCATTGCATGTCCCGGCCGATCAGTTTGTAGAGCGCCTGGTTGTACGGTTCGAAATAGGCTTGCAGCCGTTGCCGCATCGCCTCATCCATCCGATCGCGGTACGTACCCGCATTCAGTTTCTGCCGTTTGACCTCCTCAAAGGCGGGCAGCCCAAGGAACCGCAGCGTCTGAGCGTAGACGGCGGCCGGATCGGCGTAGTAGTCCTCACTGCGAATGATGTGCAACCGCTCGCGAGGAAAAAACCTGAGCCAGCGTTCGAGCTGCTCGGCGTAGCGACCGCGTGCGAGGTAGCTGTAATGGTTGATCGCGTAGGGATCGTTCGTCGCCAGCCGGGCTGGTTCCGCCTCGATCGCCTCTTCAAAAGTAAGAGTTTCGTGGCCGCGTCGCCGCTCGTGATGGTAGTGCGACCAGGCGCGGTCCACCGGGTTGCGCAGCATGACAATCAGTTTCGCCTGGGGCAGAACCTGCTGCACGCGTGGCGGCACCACCGGGTCGAAAAGGTAGTACGGGCTGGCCTCGCCGGCGACCCGCCCCGGGGCGACACGGGCGAAGTTGGCGCGATACCAGTCGACACCCCGATGCCAGTGCTCATCGAAAAAGTGTGGTTCCTTGCGGAACGCACCTGCCACCAGCGGATGCTGGCACAGTTCCGCATAAAGGCTGGTCGTGCCCCCCTTCTGCGTGCCAATGATGAGCCAGTGGGGCAACAACCGGCTGCCCGAGGTCAGCTTTCGCGGCAGCATCAATACCGCCCGCACGGCTTCCTTGACGCGAAAAACAGGTTGTTGCTCGATCGGGGGCATGAGGCGGGCTGTCCAGCGGTTGGGCGGATTCGTCTGTCGCGCGTAGCACCATAATCGCCCACGCCGCTCATGCAAACTGCCACACTACGGAATGGCAGGTGTGATGGTCTGCCCCACCGCGCAACTTGTGCTATAACCTCGGCATGTGGCAGGCCATCGAGTTATGGCAGGGTGGGCTGATCGTGCTGGTCGGCCTGATCGCCGGGATCGCGGGCGGGCTGCTGGGCATCGGTGGCAGCCTCATCATGATCCCGTGCCTGGTGATGCTTTTCGGCCACGACCGCATCGAGGGCGTCAACCAGCACCTCTACCAGGCGGCGGCGATGATCGCCAACGTCGCCGTAGCCGTCCCGGCTGCGTGGCGACACTACCGCAAGGGCGCAACCGTACCCCAAGCCCTGGCGTGGATGTTACCGGCGGCGCTGCTGGCGGTACTGGTGGGTGTCGCCCTGAGCAACCTGCCGCTTTTCGCTGGACATCTGGGCGGGCGACGTCTGGGCCGCGTGCTGGCGGCGTTCATCATCTACGTGATATTCGTGAACGTGCGCAAGCTCATCGGACGGGCCGCGACACAGGATGAGCCTGAGCCTCACGTCACGCCCGGCCCCGCCGTCGCGGTGGGCGGCATCATGGGCATCATCGCCGGGTTGCTCGGTGTCGGCGGAGGGGTAATGGCCGTGCCCCTGCAGCAGGTGCTCATGCGCATGCCCCTGCGGGCTGCCATCGCCAACAGCTCAGCCGTCATCTGCGTCAGCGCCAGCCTTGGCGCTATCTACAAGAATGTCAGCCTCGGTCTCCACCACGCCCGCTGGCAGGACAGTCTGCTGCTGGCCGGCATCCTCGCCCCCACATGCTGGATCGGGGGGCTGATCGGGGCATCGCTCACCCACCGCCTGCCGGTCCGGCAGGTTCGCATCGCCCTGATCGTCTTCCTGGCGGTCGCCGCTCTGCGAATGCTCGATATTCAATGGTGGTGATACATTCGCCTGAACAGCGATCGCTGCTGCGCACGCACCCCCCGCAACCACACCACCGAACACATAAACACCATATTTTCACAGTGTTAGCGATCCACAAGCACCGGGAATAGACCCGCCACGACAGCTGTTATATCTGCGCCCGCACCGGATACTCTCCCCCCCGCCATCCCATGGCGAATTGGTGCGGCATTTGCCGATTGAGGTCGAACAGGAGGTCTATAATCGACCGCAGGAGTTGAAAACTTATGCAGCGATTCGTGAACAACTTCAAAACAGCCTTGTTGCTGGGCGGACTGTTCGCTCTGATCCTGTTCATTGGTTCGCTCTGGGGGCGAGAGGGCCTGGTCATCGCCTTCTTCTTCGGCCTGGCGACCAACTTCTTCGCCTACTTCTTCAGTGACAAGCTCGCCATCGCGGCCATGCGGGGCCAGCAGGTGGATGAACGCAGCTACCCTGATCTGGTCCACATGGTCGAGCGGCTGGCGCGCAACGCGAACCTGCCCATGCCGCGCGTCTACGTGACGCCGCACGATGCCCCCAACGCCTTTGCGACCGGCCGCAACCCGAAGAACGCGGCGGTGGCGGTCACACAGGGAGCGCTGCGACTGCTCGATTACGATGAACTGGAAGGCGTGATGGCGCACGAACTGGCGCACGTGAAAAACCGCGACACACTCATCAGTGCGGTGGCGGCCACGATCGCCGGTGCGATCAACTTCCTGGCGTGGATGGCGATGTGGGAACGCGACATGCACCCGCTGGTGCGCATGGGCCTGTTCATCCTCGCGCCGATCGCCGCCGCAGTGATTCAGATGGCGATCAGCCGCAGCCGTGAGTTCGTCGCCGACCACGACGCCGCCACCATGGTCGGCTCACCGCACGGCCTCATCAGCGCCCTGCGCAAGCTGGACGGTCTGAACAAACGCATCCCCATGCAGGGCGAAGCGCCCACCTACAATCACATGTTCATCGTCCAGCCCCTGAACATGGCCCAGGGCTTGACCAAACTCTTTTCGACCCACCCCCCGATGGAAGAGCGCATCTCCGCCCTGCAGAAGCTGGCGTAATTCTGAGGTTTCGATTCCATGTTGCGAGGCGCTTGCTTAAGAGCGCCTCGTTTTACCTAGTCACGTCAGCGCATCCAGCGACGTCAATCCCAGCGGCTCGCGCATGAAGAAGGGCTCGGCGTGCGCTACACCGATGCGGCTGCCCATGTAGCCGGTCATCTGACGCAGCCAGGTAACGACATGCCGGTTGCGTTCCGGCACGACGAACTGCGATTCATACGCCAGGATCGCCCGCTCCTTGGTTTCGATCGTGTCGCTGATGTCGATGCAGAAGCTGGGATTGGCCACGTGCCTCAGGTGCGTGCAGTAGTAATAGATCATCCATTTGGGGTAGATCGGTTCGCCGGGCAGGTCGATCTTCGTCAGCTTCGCATCGAAGCGGGCGTCTTCCACGATGCGCGTGGTGGCGACATGGTCAGGATGGGCATCCTCGAAGTAAGGCAGGAAGACGATCGAAGCCTGATGCTCGCGGATGACACCGGCGACCTTATGCCGGGCCTCAAGGGTGTGCTGGACCTCACGGTTTTTCAGGCCCAGCAGCCGTCGCCTGACGCCGAGAATTTGGGCTGCCTTCGTCCATTCCTTTTCGCGCTGTTCGGGTGAACCGTAGGGTGTCGGCTCGCCATTGGTCATGTCCAGCAACAGCACGTTGTGCCCCTGCTGAACCAGCCGCACGATCGTGCCGCCCATACCCAGTTCCTGATCGTCGGGGTGCGGCCCGACCACGAGGATGTTCGCCATGCGTCGCTCCTGCTGGAATCCCTCGATTATAAGCGACTCGTAAGACCCCCATGACGGTTCCAAACTGCTATCATGCCCGACCTATGCGTCCGGACCATTGTCACGTTCTGCCCCTGCTGGCTGATCCTGACCACTACGACCCCAGCACGTGGAATCTGCGCCAGCGAGATGACCTGCGAGCCTATTGGGTCGATCTGTTTCGCACGCACTTTCCATCACTCGCCCGGGAAGCAATCGCCGAGGCGGGTGGCGGACCTGACATCCGCGCGAAGATGGATGAGGCAACACGTCAGTTCAACGCTTTCCTCGATGCCGCAGCGGAGAATCGTGATGATCGGCCGGTACTGACCATCCTAGAAATCTGCAAGGTGCGCGAAGAGGTGCTGCGCGGGCAGAACGTCGACGATCCATATCGCCTCGCCAAGGAACGCGAAAACGCCAGCGCATTGGCGGTGCTGTCCGGTGTACTGAAGGAACTGGACAGCCTGCCGCACGATGAACGCGGGCTGGCAATCACGCAGGGCATCTTCGCCGGCAACATCTTCGACATGGGCGCGACCGATACCGAGCGACTCTTTCGCGATGCGGGCACAGTCGACTTTCGCAAGGTGCGCGATAAGCTCAAGCCTCGCCCCTGGTTGATCGACGATGGCGACGCCTGGCTGGCGAAATTCAACCGTGACAACCCCTTCCGTTGCGCCCTGCTTTTCGTCGACAACGCCGGCAGCGACATCGTGCTGGGTATGATCCCCTTCGCACGCGAACTGTTGCGTCGTGGTGCGCGGGTCATTCTCACTGCAAACACCCAGCCATCGCTCAATGATGTGACAATCGACGAGCTGAAGGTGCTCATCGACCACGTGGCGGGGATGGATGCGGTGATCGGCGATGCCCTTGTCGACGGCCGGCTGCAACTGGTTGCCAGCGGCAACTGGCTGCCGTTGATTGACCTGCGCTGCGTGTCCGCGGAACTGGCGGAGCTTGCCCGCCGCGAGCCGATCGACCTGATCGTGCTGGAAGGCATGGGCCGGGCCGTCGAAAGCAACCTTCACGCCCGCTTCACCTGCGATGCTCTGAAAATCGCGATGATCAAGGATCCGTGCGTGGCAAAGTGCCTGGGTGGGGAACTGTACGACCTGGTGTTGAAGTTCGAACCCGGGAAAGGCAAATAAACGCGAAGAAGTCTACGAAGCGACGTGACTTGTCGCGTACATAACACCCCTCCTCACCATATCCCCTCCTCCACCACCGCACGTTCCAGTGCCGCCAGAAACTCATCCGTGCGTGGCAGACAATCCTCGTGCGCAGCCGCTTCCTCGGCGGTCATCCAGAGGGTCTGAGCGACTTCCTGCGGATCGGGGTTCAGATCATCGCTTTCAAGTAGGCCGAGGTATCCCCACAGAACGAGTGGTCGGTCTTCAAAAACGTGATGCCAGACGAGGCGGACGAGCCGAACACCGACGCCCAGTTCCTCACGGAATTCTCGTACTGCAGCCGCTTCGTGGTGTTCTCCGGGTTCAACCCCTCCTCCGGGGAAGCAGATTTTCAGGGGCGCGGCCGGGACGGAGGCGGCGCGACGAATGAGCAGCCAGCGTCCATCGGCGCGCCGACAGCCCACAATCGCACCGTGAACGCGGCCGTCAGCATGGGTTGGTCGATTCATCCCCTGATTTTATCGCACCATGCGAGGTCTTCCCGACTCGCTAGAATGCCCTGCGTGACGTTGAAAGTTTTCCATCGCGACGCCGTTGCCTGCCGCCGATTCGGCGCCTGGTGGTGTGGTGTGTTGCTGCTATGTGCGGTCATTGCGGGCTGTGCCGACACCCACGGACTGGACCGCGAGGCCGCCGCACTGATCGAGCGGCGCCAGGCGTTGTCGCTGGGCGAGGATGCACCGAACGATCCGCGGCGCGTACCCACTACCCCGCATGTCGCCCGCCCGAGTGACTCGGACTACCGCCTGCCCCCTACCAACAACCCCTCGGTGAACGAGCTGCCCGCCCGGACCGATCCGACGCCCGGCCGTGAACCCGGCGATGAGCATCTGGTCGACCCACCCATGCCCAAGATGCTCGACAGCGAGGGCGAAGCAATGGCGATGACACTGGAGCAGATCCTCGCCTACGCCATCGAGAACAGCCGCGAGTATCGCGACCGGAAGGAAGACCTTTTCATCGCATCGCTGAATCTGCTGATCGAGCGTCACCTTTGGGGGCCGCGATTCTTCAACGAGACCACCGCGCGGTTCAGCGGCACGCCCGAGCGAGGCGACCACGATCAGGCCTTCTCACTGCTGAACGACTTCCGCATTACGCAGCGTCTGCCCTATGGCGGCGAGGTGTCGATCGGCGCGCTGGTCAACTTCGTCAACATGCTGCAGAACGCCAGCGGCCGCACCTCCCCCACGCAGGACACCGCGATCACCTTCGACGCAGTCATCCCGCTGCTGCGTGGTGCGGGTATGGTGGCGAGGGAGGATCTGATCCAGGCGGAGCGCGATCTGGTTTACGCCGCCCGCAGCTTTGAGCGCTTTCGCCGTGAGTTCTTCGTCAACATCGCCATCGACTACTACAACCTGATCGCCCAACAGGATCAGATCCAAAACCTCAAACGGCAGGTGGAAGGGCTGGAGCATCTGGCGCGGCGGTTCGAGGCGCTGGCGCGGGCCGGCCGCTCGCCCTTCTTCGAAGCGGAACAGGCGGCGGCGAACGTGCTGTTTGCCCGCAACAACCTCAGCAACGCCGAGGAGAACTACGCCGGAGCATTGGACGCCTTCAAGCTGCGCATCGGGATGCCGATGACCCAGCAGTTGGTGATCGTGCCCTCAGAAGTGGTGGTGCCCGAACCGCTCCTGGATACGGTGGAGGCGGTGCAGACGGCGTATCAGTATCGGCTGGACCTGCAGACCGCGGCTGATCTCATCGACGATGCCCGCCGCCGCGTGGCCGTCGCCCGCAATCGGCTGCTGCCCGACCTGGACCTCTTCGCCAACACGACCATCCCCACCGACCGGCAGCGTGACATCGGTGGACTGGACCTGAGCCTTGACGATGCCAGCTACTCGGCGGGCGTCCGCTTCGGGGCACCGCTGGATCGGCGCATCGAGACGATCCAGTACCGTCAGGCGCTGATCGCTTACGACCGGACGCAGCGTTCCTTCACGCTGGAGCGCGACCGTGTGGCCCAACAGGTGCGCAGCGCCATCCGCCGTATCCGCCAGGCCCGCTTCACCCTGGAACTGCAGGAGCGCAACGTGCATCTGGCAACGCGGCGTCTGCAGGGCGTGCTGCTGGATGTGCGTGGTCAGTCGCCACGCGAAGTGATCGAGGCGGAGGAGGACCTTCTGGAGGCACGCAACCGTCGCGATGCCGCGGTGCGCGATTTACGGGTGAGCGTTTTGCAGTTCCTGCTGCAGACGGGACAGATGCGCGTCGCGCCGACGGGTCAATGGCTCGCACCGGCACAACTGGTACCGCTGCCCAACAAAGCCGCAGCTCCCAACGAAGGACAGCCGGATGAGGATCGCAACGAATTGCCACCGGCGGAACCTGAACCTTCTGAGGGTCCGGTAAACCTCGCGCCTGAACCCGCGGGGCAATGATGAACCTACTGTAAACGTTGGACATACATAGACGGAACGGAAAGACGATGACGCAGGTCGCAACCCCCACCCCCGTGAAAGCCCCTTCACCCGTTCGCAGCCGAATGCGTGCGATGATCGGCGCGGTGGTGGCGCTGGTGGTCATCGTGGGGGCAGCTGTCGCCCTGCCACAGATGCGGGGCAACAACGGTGGTTCGGGCGGTTCGGCCGGGGCCGCCAGCAGTGAATGGTTCGTCGTCGAGGAGCGCGATTTCGATTTGCTCGTCGTTGCCTCGGGCGAACTGGAATCGACCCGTCAGGTCGAGATCAAGAGCCAGGTGCAGGGTGAAACCTCGATCGTCTACCTCGTGGAGGAAGGCACACAGGTCAATAAGGGCGACCTGCTGGTCAAGCTGGCGGATGATGACCTGCGTGAGCGAATCGAGCAGGAGACGCTGAGCGTCGAAGAGGCGCGGATGGAGAAGATCGCCGCCGAACAGGCGCTGGCGATCGGCATCAGTGAAGCACAAAGCGCGCAGGACGCTGCGGAACTGAAGCTGGAGCTGGCGAAGCTGGCGCTGGAAAAGTGGCGTCTGGGCGAGGTGGTTCAGAAGCGGAACGAACTGGAGCTGGCTCTGGAGCAGGCGCAGCGCAAGCTCAAACGAGCCCGGGAGGATGTGGAACTGGGCCGCCAGCTCTACGCGGACGACTTCATCAGCCGGGCAGAACTGGATGACGACGAGCTGGCACTTGTTGAGGCCGAGGCCGCCCTTCGCACGGCTGAACTGAACAAGGAAGTCTACGAGAAGTACACCTACCCGCAGGAGGAAAAGCAGTACCTCTCGGATGTGGAGCAGGCGGCTGCAGAACTGGAACGCACGCTGGCAAAGAACGAAAGCGATCTGGCACAGCGGCGGGCCGATCTGGAAAGCCGTACGCGTCGCCTGCGTATTCGCGAGGAGCGACTGGCGGAACTGGAGCGTCAGTACGCCGCAACAGAGATTCGTGCTCCGCAGGATGGCCTGGTGGTGTATTCCACCTCGGTAGGCCGGTCGCGTCGCGACCAGATCATCCAGCAGGGCACGACCATTCGCTTTAACGAAACGATTCTGCTGCTGCCGGATACGCGGCACATGGCGGCGTCACTTCGCGTCCACGAGGCCATGATCCCGCTGGTGCGCGTCGGTCAGACAGTGTCGGTGACGGTCGATGCGCGGCGTGGTCGACCGATCGAGGGTACCGTCACGCAGGTGGCGGTCATGGCGGAGGACGGCGGCTGGTGGAACCCGCAATTGCGTGAATACAAGGTGCGCGTCGATCTGCCCGCCCAGGAGGCGGAGGAACTCAAGCCGGCGATGCGCTGCGTGGGCCACATCATGCTCGGCCGGGTGGAAAACGCCCTGGCGGTGCCCGTGCAGGCCGTGCATACCGAACGCAACAACCGCTACTGCTACGTACCCGCCCCCGGCGGTGGTGTGCGACGCGTCCCCGTCAAAATCGGCCGGGCCAGCGAAACCTTCGTCGAAATCACCGATGGCCTGAAGGCAGGCGACCGCGTCCTGGCCCGTCGCCCCCGCCCGGAGGAAATCGCGAAGGAAGAAAAGGAGAAGGCGTGAGGCGAGACACGGAGGCACGATGGGGATAACAAACGGAATGCCTCTCCCATCAGTCGTGTCGCTTCCTCCTGCCGTTGCGAGTTTTGCCCCCCCTTAGTCCCTCACCTGGCCTGTGGGCCAACGACAGCCGAGACGGCTGCCCCACCCACCACATCGCCAAATCACCAAATAAAAAACCGCCCGGAGACTTTCGCCTCCGGGCGTTTTCGTTCACATTCTGTCGCTCGCGTTCACTTCGCCGCGACTTCGGATTCCGCCAGCAGCAGCTTGATGGCGTCTTCCACGTTGCCGTTCTTGCAGTCGGCGATACGCAGCTTGCCGTTGCGGTCGATCAGATAGTAGTCGGGGTAGCTGTCGACGAGGTACGCCGCATTGGTCTTGCCCTCGGCGTCGACGGCTGTCGGGTACTCAATGCCCCGCTCCTGCACCACCTGCTGCATCTTCTCCGCACCGCGTGCATGGCATACAGCCAGCACGACCAGCCCCTGATCCTTGTACTTGCGGGCCAGTTCGTTGTTCTTGGGGATCGAAGCGATGCACGGGCCGCACCAGGTCGCCCAGAAGTCCAGCAGCACGACCTTGCCCTTGAGGTCCTGCAGCGTCACGGCATCGCTGTTGATCCAGTTGGAAAGCTCCAGGGCCGGGGCATCCTTACCCTGCATCTCGTTGAGCTTGGCGCGACGGTCGCCGCTGCCTTCCAGCCACTCGGCCGGAATGTCGTTCGCTACGACCAGTTCCGTGGCGGTTTCATCCTCATCGGCGGCAGCGGTGGCTTCTTCCTCCATCAGCTTCTTGATCACGTCCTCGACGTGCTGAGGCTTGAGTCCCAGCGCCCGCAGGTTGCCCTTGCGGTCGATCACGCCGTAGGTCGGCCACCACATGACGCGCCACGCCTGAGCGGACTGGTTGGTGTGGTCACGCGCCATCGGATACTGCACGTTGTGTTCCTTGGCGACGTCGGGCATCTTTTCCTGACCCTGCGAGCCGCACACGCCAAGGATGATCACGCCCTTGTCCTTGTACTTGGCATGCAGCTCGTTGTTCTTGGGGATCGCACGGATACACGGGCCGCACCAGGTCGCCCAGAAGTCGACCACGACGATCTTGCCCTTCACATCCTTCGCGGTGAGCGGCTCGGTGTTGATCCAGTGGTCGAGGATCAGTTCCGGAGCGGGCTTGCCGACCAGTTCGTTGTGCCGGGCACGCTGCTGTTCGTTACCGAAGAACCAGTCATTGGGAAACTCGTTCGCCCGGGCGAGGGTGGTCGTACAGACCAGCGCCACCGCCGCGGTCAACCCCAAAATCGTCCGTCTCATGGCAAGGCTCCTTTCAAGTTACTCCGGAAAAGCCATTGTGATTCGCGGGCACGTGCCCTACGACCACGTACACATACCGCGCAACGGCAACCCGCACCCAACTATTTCAGCGCGTTGCCGACATATCCATTTTTCCATGAACCCCATGATTCCCCCACCGTGACCCTCCCGGCGTCGGGAAGTTCCCCATTTTTATGCGTTTAACGAACGCCTGGCCCGCAATGGCACGTGAGGCTCGCCGGGTTACACCTGCGGAATGTCTGCGGCTGTGGTGGCCAGCTCGCCCCGCTTCAGGCGCTCCAGCTCCTTGCCAACCCACGGAATTGTCGCCGCGTTGCGTTCCATCCACAAGGGAATCGGTGTCCGCAACCCCTTCTTGTCCAGCTCGACGAACTCGACCACCATGTCCTGGCGGCTGTAGCTGGACAGGTCATGGTTCTTGCCCATGTGGATGCAGTCGGTCGGGCACGGCTCGGTACACAGGGCACAGAACATGCACTTCTGGTAGTCGATGGCGTAGCGCACCAGCTCGCCACCCTTGGGGTCAACCTTGCCGGTCTTCTTGTCGATCTTGCGCGGGCCGGTCTTATCGATGTAGATACAATCGACCGGGCAGGCCTTGGCACACATGTCGCAGGCGATGCACCGTTCAGCCTCGAACTCGTGGATGCCGCGGAACCGGGGGGCGAAGGCCAGCTTCTCGTAGGGGTACTGCACCGTAACAGTCCTGGAGAAGCAGTACTTGAGGGTGATGCGCATGCCGATGGCGATGCTCTTGATGGCCAGCCAGATGTTGCGGAAGTAACCTTCCGCGGGGCTTGTCGTGGTTGCGGGCATGAAAGCGGTCCTCGCGCGGAAAACTGCGGTTGTCCGTCCATGGTACCGATTCGCGGGCGCAATCGCCACCGGGCGGGCCCCTGTCCCGTCGGTTCCCGCCCACCGCTGCGGCTCATTCGACCGCCCGGCCCATCCCGTTTAATCTATTTCCATGGCCAACGAGATCAGCGAAGCGGATGTGCGGCGGGTGGCGGTGCTGAGCCGGCTGGAGCTGACGGACGAGCAGGTCCGTGCCTACACGGTGCAGCTCGCCCACGTGCTGGAACACATCCACAAGCTCAATGAACTGGACGTGACCGACGTGGAGCCGATGGCCCACGCGATGGACATGAGTAACGTGCTGCGTGAGGACATCGTGGGGCCGACCCTGCCCGTCGAGCAGGTGCTCGCCAATGCCCCGCAGCAGGCTGAACCCTTCTTCCGCGTGCCCAAGGTACTGGGCGATGGCGGTGGCGCGTAGGCATGATGGCGGCCGGCCCGCGGGTCACAAGCTCGCCCGGCCGGCACCAGATGGCAGCGTCGTTCGGGGATTCGTCGTTCGGAATTTTCCCGCATGGACATCACACAAACGACATTGATTGAGATTCGCGAGGCGATCGCTGCGCGGAAGGTTTCAGCCGTTGAGTTGACCCGGGCCTATCTGGACCGGATCGAAAAGCTCGATGGGGACCTTCACGCTTATGACGATGTCTACGCCGAGCGGGCTCTGGAACGGGCACGGCAGGTGGACGCCGGCCAGATCACCGGTTCGCTGGCGGGTGTGCCCATCGCCATCAAGGACAACCTGTGCACCGACTGGGGCACGACGAAGAACTCCTCGCGGATGCTGGAAAACTTCCGTGCGCCCTACACGGCAACGGCAGTGGCACGGCTGGAGGCAGCCGGGGCGATCATCCTGGGCAAGACCAACATGGACGAGTTTGCCATGGGGTCGAGCACGGAGAACTCCGCCTTCGGACGGACGAAGAATCCCTGGGATCCGGACCGCGTACCGGGCGGTTCCAGTGGTGGATCCGCAGCGGCAATGGCGGCGGATCTGTGTGCCGCAGCCATCGGCTCGGACACCGGCGGCTCCATCCGCCAGCCCGCAGCGCTGTGCAACATCGTGGGGCTGAAGCCGACCTACGGCCGGATCAGCCGATGGGGCCTGGTCGCCTTCGCCAGCAGCCTCGATCAGATTGGCCCGCTCACCCACACAGTCGCCGACACCGCCGCGATGATGTACGCCATGAGCGGGCATGATCCGCTGGATTCGACCAGCGCCAACGTGCCGGTGCCCAATTATGTCGAACATCTGGAGGCGCCGATCGACAACCTGCGCATCGGCATCGGCAAACAGTACATGTCCGATGCCAACGACCCGGCAGTGACAGCCGCGATTCAGGAAGCGATCGAGATCTACCGCTCGCACGGGGCGCAGATCGTCGAGGTCGACCTGCCCCACACCGAGTATGGCATCCCGGTGTACTACATCGTTGCGCCGGCTGAGGCGTCCAGCAACCTGGCGCGGTACGACGGTGTCCACTACGGCTACCGCAGTCCCTCGGCCACCACGCTGGCGGAGGTCTACTACAAATCGCGCGGCGAAGGTTTCGGCGATGAGGTGAAACGCCGAATCATGCTCGGCACCTACGCCCTGTCCAGCGGCTACTACGATGCCTACTACCTGCGGGCACTGAAGGTGCGGCGGCTCATCAAGAATGACTTCGATCGCGCCTTTGAGCAGTGCGATGCGATCCTCTGCCCCACCACCCCGGGCCCGGCCTTCCGAGCCGGCGAAAAGGTGGACGACCCGCTGCAGATGTACCTCAACGACATCTATACGGTGAACGGCAACCTGGCGGGTATCCCGGCGGTGAGCCTGCCAGCGGGGTTCGCTCAGGTGGACGGACGGAAACTGCCCATCGGCATCCAGCTTTACGCCCCGGCGTTCCACGAATCGAAACTCCTGCGGATCGCCCGTCTGTATGAGGCGGCAACCGAATACTGGAAGGTCAGGCCCGCACTGTAAGCCTGCTCAGGATCCCACCGCATGCCGCAAGCGAATTCCAAGGCGATTTACCTCGGTGTTGATCTGGGCGGCACGAAGATCATGGCCGGGGTGCTTGCGCCAAACAACCAACTGCTGGGACGGGCACGCAACAAGACCAAGGCGGAACATGGCGAGTCAACCGTGATCAGCCGGGTGGTGCGCACGGTGCACGAGGCACTGGAGGATGCGGGGCTTACCCTGGAGAAGGTGGCGGGGCTGGGTATCGGCGCGCCGGGGCCGGTGGATGTGGAATCTGGGGTGGTACGGACCGCTCCGAACCTGCGCTGGAACAACTTTCCGCTCGGCCGCATCCTGCAGGACGAGCTGAAAGTACCGGTGACACTGGAGAACGATGTAAACGCCGGCGCCTGGGGGGAGCATCAGGTCGGGGCCGGCCGGGGGTTTGACGATATGCTGGCGGTGTTCATCGGCACGGGCATTGGCGGCGGGCTGGTACTGGGTGGCACACTCTATCGCGGACACTTCGGCACCGCCGGGGAGATCGGCCACACCGTGATCCGCGCTGATGCCCCAAGAGGGTGGCGCACGGTCGAGAACTGCGCCAGCCGCACGTCGATCGCCAACAACCTGCGTGAGCTGATCCGCACCAACCACCCCAGCGTGCTGACCGAGATTACCGGCGGCGATCTGGACAAAATCCGCTCGCGTACGCTGGCGCAGGCCATCGAAAAGGAGGATCCGCTGACACTGGAGGTGGTGCAGACGGGGGCCCGTTACGTGGGGCTGGCGGCGGCAAACATCGTGACGATACTGAGCTTACCGTGCGTGGTGCTGGGTGGCGGGCTGGTCGAGGCCCTGGGAGGCCGTTTCACCCGCTGGGTGCGTGACGCGTTCGAAGCCAACGTGTTCCCGGCGGAGCTGCGCGAACAGTGCCGGATCAAGACGGCCCAGCTTGGCGACGATGCCGGGGTCATCGGTGCCGCCCTTCTGGCACGCCAACGGTTGGGAAAGGCGGCTGTTGGAAGCTCAAAATAGATGACAGGTTATCCACAACGACCCAGTTTTACGCCATTCCAGTCAGTCCGCTTGATTTCCATAATGGTTTTCACTAAAAAAATTGAAGCTTTTTTCGGTCTTCGACCGAATAGACCAGCATAACATCGAGCTTTCTCCCCTCCGCCCCGTTGTCGCCTCGGCGGCAGCGGGGTTTTTCATTTGAAGGCATACACAGAGACGGCGCCCCAACACCGTCCCTGAGCGAAGGGCCGGGTCTCCCCCGGAGAAAGTCCCCCTTTCATCCTTCACTCACGCGCACGATCACCTTCCGGGTGCGAGGCCCGTCGAACTCGCAGAACCAGATACCCTGCCACGTCCCCAGGACCAGTCGACCGTCGTCGACCAGCACCTGCACGCTCGATCCCATCATGGACGCCTTGACATGGGCAGCGGAGTTGCCTTCGCCATGCTGGTAGAAGGGCTGGCGCCAGGGCACCATTTCATCGAGCTGTCGCAACATGTCGTGGACGACATCCGGGTCGGCGTTTTCGTTGATCGTGATGCCAGCGGTGGTATGGGGCACGTAAACCGTGACGATGCCCTGCCGAACGCCGCTGGCGCTGACGATCTCCTGCACACGCGACGTGATCTCAACCATCTGACTGCGCTGACGTGTGGTGACTTCGAATCGTTGCATGAGCGCGATGATACCTTACGAACGGGTAATTTCGCAGCGCCTTCAGAACGTTTGATCTTTGCATTCACGCAGGAATGCGGTAGGTTGATGGCTGCCATTCCTGACGCGTGGAGTATTCATGAAGGTCGGCGTCGCCAATCAGGTGGATGAAAACGAAGCGCGTGTAGCGCTGGTGCCGCGTGTGGTGAAGCAACTGGTCAGCAAGGGACTGACCGTGCTGATCGAGCACGATGCCGGTGTGGGTGCTCACCATTCGGATGCCGCGTACAAGGAGGCTGGCGCAACGATCGTCGCATCGGCGAGTGAGCTTTTCGCGGAATCGGATGTGGTGCTGGTCGTTCGGCCGCCCACGCTGGACCAGGCGCGGGCGATGAAGCGCGGCGCGGTGCTGGCAGGCATGTTTGCTCCGGCTGCGAACCCGGAACTGGTGAAAGTGCTGGCGGACAACGGCGTGATCAGCTTCTCGCTAGAGTTTCTGCCGCGCATCAGCCGGGCCCAGGCGATGGACGTGCTGTCCAGTCAGGCCAATATCGCCGGCTACAAGGCGGTGATCCTGGCGGCGGAAAACAGCGCCAAGATGTTTCCCATGATGATCACCGCGGCGGGCACCATCGCCCCGGCGCGCGTGTTCGTCATCGGCGCGGGCGTGGCGGGGTTGCAGGCGATCGCCACGGCCAAGCGGCTGGGCGCGATCGTCGAGGCGTATGACGTGCGGGCCGCGACAAAGGAACAGGTGCAATCGCTGGGCGGGCGTTTCGTCGAGCTGCCCACCGCCAAACAGGACGATGCTGCCACCGGCGGCTACGCGCGGGAGCAGAGCGAGGAAGAACGTCAGAAGCAGGTCGAACTCATGACCAAACACGTGGTGGGCGCCGACTGCGTCATCACCACGGCGGCGGTATTCGGCAAGGCCCCTCCCCTGCTCATCCCTGCCGACATGGTGGCAAAAATGTCCGCCGGATCGGTCATCGTCGATCTGGCGGCGGATGCCCGGGCGGGCCGAGGCAATTGCGAACTGACGAAGCCGGACCACATTACTGTGACCGACAACGGCGTGGTGATCGTGGGCAAGACGAACATGCCCAGCCTTCTTGCGGCTGATGCCAGCCACGTCTATGCCAACAACATGGCGGCGTTTCTGGGTGAGATCATTCGCGACGGCAAGGTGACGCTTGATCTTGAGGATGAACTACACCGCGGCGCGCTGATCACACACGATGGGAAGGTGATGAAGGAATTCTGAGTAGCGTCGAGACAGGAGATAGGAAACGTCCCATCTGCCCGGGAATGTCGACGCGGGAGCAAAGCGCCATGGATCCATTCATCGCAGGCATTGCCGTATTTGTCCTGGCGGTCTTCGTGGGCTTTGAAGTGATCACGAAGGTGCCCGCGACGCTGCACACGCCGCTGATGTCCGGCTCCAACGCGAT